>OZ245871.1:0-720000 GCA_965229195.1 Candidatus Obscuribacterales bacterium
CATCAATACATGCTATGTCAATAGTGACGTGGTCATCAGAGCGATAGTTAATCAGAGCCTTGGCAGCAGTATCAACTAGTTCTGACACCGAAACATCGACTAACTTTAGCTCTATTTGGCCACTTTCAATCTTGCTCAACTCCAACAAATCATTGACTAGCGACGACAACCTGACAGTGCTTGAGATGGCGATTTCCAAAAACTCTTTGCCTTCATCACTGTGCGGATTGTCAAATTCTTCTATTAGACGCAAAGAGCCAAGAATTGAAGTAAGGGGCGCACGTAACTCATGGGACAGCACCGAGTGAAAGTCTTCTATGCGCTGCTGAGAAGCCTTGGCTTCGCTAATATCGCGCTGAAAGGCGATGAAATTAGTGATCTTGCCGCTAGCATCTTTAACTGGCGATATCTTCCATTCCATCCAGAATGGAGCACCATTCTTTCGATAATTGATAGCCTCGCCATGGAAGTTAGCACCAGCAATGAGACACTGCTTCAAACGAGCAAGAACTTTTTTATCGGTTAGAGGCCCCTGCAAAATACGTGGAGTTTTATCTATTACCTCAGCAGCAGGCCAACCAGTGAGCAGCTCAAAGGCATGGTTAACATAGACAAATCGAGGGCCCGGTTCATCTATCTCACAGTCAGTTATACAAATTGACTCCCAGGCCTGCTCAGCAGCGGTCGAAAGCAAATGGCGGCGGTGCTCTTCAAGGGATTTTCGAAGATCTCTAGTTAGGTCACCCTGAGATTGCGCCATAAACAACACCTGAGGTGGGGTAACGAAGTTGCTTCCGGGAGCCCTCATCCATTATTAGCATCTTTGCAGGCAAAGCGCTCTATTTTGCTCGGTAAACCCATCCTTCAAGCAACACTTCAAGGGAATCGGCTGAAAATGGATCATCGAAATGTTCCGGTACAGCGCTATACATTGCCGTGGTATAGCAAGACACTAGAGCATTTATGGCTCTATCTGAGTGGCGAAAATTATGAAGAAACGACTTTTGAATTATTAAAGCCGGAATCTCTTTCAAGGTAAGGGCTTTGCGCTCTTTCACCTTCATCAGGTTCTGCACGAGCTTATCGCGGTGAGCCTCCGCTTCGTTTTCGTCGTGCTTATCTTTACTGACATAAGAAACATCAGTTATACCGAGGTACTTCAATGTCTCTTTTGGCTGCACTTCAATGACGGCGCAACCAAAGGGAATTGAGTCTTGAAAGGGAAGTATAAAATAGCGGCTGGGATCAAGTGATGCCAGGGTGCGCATACCGTGATAAGTGAGGTGAAGCATGGCTGGGTTGACACGCTTCATTGGACTATTGAGAGTAGCACCACCGATAGTATCGGTAACACGCTTTGGCTCTTTGCCAAATTCTTTAGCAAGTGCGGCGAATTCGTCAAATGGAATGAATACAAGTTCTTCTACCACTTCTTGCCACGACTGATAGCCCTTTTTTATTTTCTTAGAAGCGAGAAAGTCGAGAAAAGCCACTGGCAATGAGAAGGGGCAATCAACACCAAGGGCGCTGAGAGTCTTATGAGCGTCAAGGTCTTTACTCAGAACATGAGAGCCAGTTTTCTTAACTTCTAAAATTTCAAAACCCAAATTGCTCAAACGGCCAACCACAAGCCAGGTCTCATTAGGGTTTTCCTTAGAACTTGAAAAATCTACACCAGCTACTACTTTATCGCGCATTCATACCCTCTTTCACGACTGATTGTGCCATTGATATTAGTCTTCTTGCTCTTGTGCGTCCGGCTCTTGCCCTTCTCTTTTCTCGGCTGCCAAAGCAGTCTCTAGCCGCCTGCATTCTAACTGCAACTTTGAGATTTGCTCAGAGTCTTTCAGTTTCCTATCATTGCGAGCCTTTAGGGCAGAAATTTTCAGCTCATTGAAGTCAATGAGCCACTGCTTGTCGTCAGCTATCTGTTCCATAGCCTCATCACAGGTGGCGAGAGCTTCAGAAAATCTCTTCAGGCCAATCAAGGCATCAACTTTGCCATTGAAGATGCGCCAATGATCCTCTTCATTTTTAATGGTTCCCTTAAGCGCTAGTTCCGAATCTTGCAAGGCCTCTTTATAGCGGTGGGCGCTATTATAGGCACTAGCACGGTTTTGCAACAAGCTGGTAGTAACATCGGCATCAATAGGTCTGATAGCAAGCGCGAAAGTACAATCATCAATAGCTTTCTGCTCCAGATCGAGATCAGAGTATGCATAAGATCGATTGATGTAGAACTTGGGGACATTCGGTTTAATTGCCATTGCCAAGCTCTCAAGCCGCACCACATCTGATGGTGCACCATCATCTCTAATTAATAAAAAGGCCTTATGGTGCAGATCAAATGCCAGTTGCGGCTTCACTTTGGCCACCAACTGCAAATCAGACTGGGCTTCACTTTGACGCTCCAGAGCATAAAGGGCATTAGCTCTTAGCAAGAAACTCTCCGCCTGATTTTCTCTGGCTTTAATTGACAGTTCAGCCTTTTCTAGTGCTTCAGTGTATTGACCCTTATCCATAGAGCGAACTCCCTGATCATAGAGTTCGCCCTTTGAGCCGTAGGTAATAACATAGTTAGCAACTACTTGATACATGACAAATACTGTCAGGCCCATAAACACCAGGACGCTGGCGATGGTTAGACCAATCCAAAATTTTCGACTAGACCCGCTAGATTTACTGCTGTCAACCAACTTAGACACCGCAGCCTAGCGCACACCTACAGGAGCTTTATCGAAGCGCTCAGCATCTGATTTTGGTGCCATGGGGCTATTGCCCACAACTTCACCATTAATAGTTGTCTCAGCACTACGGAAAGGCCCAGAGGTTTTAACAAAGTCGTAGGGGAAGTTAAGCTTGGGAGCCGACACTTCATCTAACATTTTCATATGCTCAGCACTGAGGTGCAAATCAAGGGCGCCTAAATTGTCATCGAGCTGCTCTAACGTGCGAGCACCAATGATAGAAGAGGCAACACCAGGCTTATCCTGCAACCATGACAAAGCAACGCGAGCGGGGCTAGAGTTTGTTTCTTTAGCAACTTTGATCAAAACGTCAATAAGATCATAAGTGCTATCTTTCTTCAGATGACCGGTAACCCACTCACCACGGGCAGCATCAACTTTATCGCGGTTCTCGCGGGTATATTTACCGCTGAGAATGCCGTATTTAAGCGGAGACCAAGGTGTAATACCTAAGCCCATTTCTTTGGCCATCGGCACCAACTCGCCTTCAACAGTGCGCTCAAGCAGCGAATATTCAATTTGCAAGGCAATTAGTGGTGCCCAGCCTCTGAACTTAGCGATCATTTGAGCTTGAGCAACCTTCCAGGCCGGTGTGTCAGAAAAACCGATATAGCGAACTTTACCCTGGCGCACTAAATCATCAAGGGCAGCCATAGTCTCTTCAATCGGGGTGTGGTAGTCCCAGCAATGCATCCAATAAAGATCGATATAATCGGTCTTCATGCGGCGCAGAGATGCTTCGCAGGCAGCCATAATTGACTTGCGGTTGGCACCACCAGCATTAGGGTCACCAGGGTAGAGAGTGCCGAAAAACTTAGTGGCAATGACGGCCTGGTCACGACGAAAATTGTTGCGATGCAAATAATTACCGATAATCACTTCAGAATGGCCTTTGGTATAGACATTGGCCGTATCAAGAAAATTGCCACCCTTATCGAAGAAATGATCAAGAATCTTGTGTGACTCTTCTTCCGTTGAGCCCCATCCCCATTCCATGCCAAAGGTCATAGTGCCAAGACAAAATGGGCTAACACGCAGACCGGAATTGCCAAGAGTAACGTAATTGTTTAATGCCACGATTCTATACCTCACCAGGAGCGTCAGATGCTTCGAGCATCGCTAACAGACAAAGACCCTAAGTTTCTCGTTTCTTGAGCAATCAGAATAATGCAGGCCAAAGATTAAACGGCCAATCATAGCCAAAGCTTTAGATCTGGCAGCCAATACGTGCGATTATATGCGCATTAATATTAAATCCCAGGTCTTAAGCAAGGGCGCCAGTATGACTAAGTTTCAATCAGGCCAAGAGACAAGTATCCAAGCGATTCGCGATGCTAAAGAAGAAGAGCGGAGCGCAATGCTCAAAGTGACATTGGCTGCCTACAGAGAGTTCGAAGCCAATGCCGATGACAAATTCTGGCAGATGTACGAACAGAATATCGCCGAGGCAATCCATCGTGGAGAAGACATAGAAAGAATCATCTATTTACTTGATGAAAAAGTAGTTGGCAGTGTTCTTCTTTGCAAACAAAGCTTCAACTCCCCAGAGCCAGAAATAAGACTACTGGCAGTCGATCCAGCCCATCGTCAAAAAGGAATAGCCAAGGCTCTTATGGACGAATGTGAGCAGCGTCTGGCTAAGCGAGGTCACAAACAAGTCGTGCTACACACAACCCATTTGATGCAAACAGCCAGAGAGATGTACGAACGCAACGGCTACAAGCGCTATGAAAAAATTGATTTCTCGCCCGTGCCCGGCTTCAATGTATTGGGCTTCATTAAAGACTTAATTTAAGCTTGCAGCGGCCGCTTTCCACAACGCCAATACACACTCGAAAATTAGAAAGACTATGCAGAAAAGTACTAAAAAATCGAAACAGCTGGACGGCTTAACTATTCACGTACTCGACCTGCTAGCACCATGGCAGCCAGTGGATGCCAAAAGAATGTTTGGTGGCATTGGCTTATTTGCCGCCGGTACTATGTTTGCCATCATTATCGATGAAATTCTCTATCTCAAAGAAACCCTCGACGCCAAAGGAAAGCCTGTTCCCTCTGACATCGAGCGCAATTACTTTGAATATGATCGCAATGGAAAAACTGTAGCGCTCTTCTATTATCAGGTACCAGAACAAGCCTTAGACGATAGCCAACTCATGATTGAGCTAGCGTCTGAGAGTTATCGCAGCGCCTGCTCTCAGCCAAAGAAGAGTAAGAAGAAAACCGCGCAGCCAGCAAAGGGGTATTAGAATTTGGGATACTTTCTCGCCGTAACAGCCTTTCAAACAGACTCAGTTGAGGCCGTAACGAAAGCAATAAGCAAATACCTCAATAGCCGAGACGTATCCATTGAAGTCTTGCGGAATACGGCTGACATTGATGAGGCAACTGATGCCACTGTCTATTTGCCGCAGAATGGCTGGTGTGTCGTTCTCTGGCCGTCATATTTCAACATCCACGACTTTACCTTTGTCCGGGAAGTTTCCGGCATAGAAATTGCCGCTGGCAGCTCAGCTGCAATCAGCTTGTCTCAATCATTTTCAACAGTTTCCACAATTCACGTATACGACGGAGACTTCTGGGAACACCTTTTCTGTGCCAATAAAGAGGAACTACATCTTTTCTGTTCCGTACCCGACTACTGGGGAGATGAAGAAGCTGAGGGAGCACAACAGGAGTATAAAATCGATCCTGAAAAAATGTGTAAGCACTTAAATGTCGACCCCAGCGCTATCAAGCCATATCTTGTAAATGCAGGCCAACTAGAAGGGGAAGAAAAAGCCTTCGAGCAGGACGAATTTGAACTCGGCGACTTCTGGGTATTCACAGATTTCTGGCGGCGACTTGGCATTACCTATCCAGATCCACCGGATGAAAACGTCGCTGCTGTACTTCGACTAGCTCGTGATTTTTCCAGCAAGCTACCGTATTGACGAGCGAGAGATTGAGCCCAAGTATGACCAGCAACCCACAAATTCAAAAAGGGATCAAGGAGTTCGCTTTACACCTCGGCCTACCTCTTGGCTGGCTAGCACTGGTGATACTTCCGATACCCGTTGCAGCAATGGTTCTCTGTCTGTTCATCTATCTTTCAGTACTAAAGGCAATCAAGAGAAGAAGGGCAAAACGCGATGCCGCATCATTCAAACCAACCACACTCTACAGAAAACTAATTCACCCACTAGTCGAAACAATCATAGCTATACCGCTGGCTCTAACAGCAACAGTGATAGCACTCGGGTTGGCCCTTATCTCCTATTTCGTCTGGCCATTTGTGCTCCTTGCAGCAATCTTGTATTTCATGGCGACACTATTCAAAAAGTAGGTTTTTATTACCGCAAACTCAAAGACCTGGCACTGCGCCAGCCATCGGCTTGACCGCCCCACCAGTTGTTGACATAAAAGCGATCGGTTTTAGGATCATAATCATCAATAGCCATACAGTGACCCGGAATGATATAGGCCACACTGCCGCGTTTTTTCAACGAATCAATAATGTCGGCCTTACGAGCACCACGACCGGTCCAATTATCTAAGAAGCCCATGTTTTTACCACAAGCCAACCGACTGACATAATCTAGTTGTTGGTTAGTTGTGCCACCATAATCGCGACCATTTGAACGGTAACCCAGGGCTGCTATCGAGGCGAACTGAAAGATTTGATTGGAATAAGATCTATTCCAGCTTGGTTCATAGTTGAGCTGATTTTCAGTCAGCTGCACCTTAACGTGCTCGCCTCTATTATTGACACCACGCGAAGTGACATAGCCTTTGGTTGCAGCTTCTCTAAGCCAGCGAGTCAACTCTTGTGGGCGACGATTAGCCAAATTACTCTCTAGTGAATTGAGCGAACAAGTGCCGATACTGCCCTGGTTGATATAGCGACTGGGGTCAGCCAGCTCTTTCAATGCCGTCTCAACCAATAATCTTCTCTCTTCAGAACCCACCACACGAGCGCGACCAGAAACTGAATCAGTAAATATCCGGCTCAAATTGCTATAGGTATCGGCTAACTCTAAATCAGTCGGTGCCAACCAGCCACGCTTACTGAAGCCATCGGTTCTCCGCTCAAAGCGATTAATCCACTGCATAGTGGTATTTTCATTGCCTTGAAATACTCTATGTTGTGCCGCAACACGCAAGAAATCTTCTCTCGCTGTTTGCAAGTCGAAGGCATGACCATCATCAGCATTACGTGGACCAACAAAGAATCTCTCATTCAGTTCACGGTAGGCAAGCTCACCGTCGCTCTTGGCAGTAACATCAGTGCGCCAGGTGGGTGTAGCCTTGTCGCTCAAACCTTCTGTGTGAGTGACAAATTTCTCGCTATCTCCAATCCGATCACTATACTGAACAACAGAAGTACCCATTGAAGTTGTATAACGCTCGGTTACTTGAGTCATACGCAGCGGCTTCTGTGGGTCGCCATACTTGTAATCGACACGTGACCCATTTGGTCTGAAGATTGCACTGACACGCTCTTGCTCACTAACGCTTGAGCCCGGCCCTGCCACGCTAACCTTCTCACGCTCAACCCGACAAAAATCGCTGCGCAGAGTTGAAGAGGTGCGGCCGTCCTCTGATGTTATTACTACCGAGCCAACTCCATCTCCCTTCTGGATCACTTTGACGCGGCTAGAAGCTGAGCCAAGAGCAGCCGCATCAATTTCGGTAATGTTATTACCGACATTGGCGACAATCTTTGCCACCTGTGGCTCACCAGCACTGTTCAGAACGACTTTGCCATCACGTTTTTGATACTCGATGGCTAATTCATTGGCACCGTTTTTAATGCAACAAACCAGCCCATCATGCATCTCCAACATGGCACCATTGACTTTCTTAATTTCAATGGCACCGTTGAAATTCTCAGGCAGCTTGCCGCCGTGTTCAATGCGATCGAGGCGATTAAGCAGATTAACACCGGCCTGATCCATCAGGGCAAAAGGTCGAACCTCTTTCTCTGCCGCCCTATCTTTGGCCTCAAAAGGTGTATCTCGCTTCAAAATACCTGGCGTATCCATTTGACTATCTACCTAACTGAGGCACTACAGAAAACGGTTCAAGAGGTTTAACTTTAGCCACCGGTGCCCGCTGCAAATCGGCGATAAGCGCGGCAGCTTTCTCAGCATTGAGCTTAGATAAATCAGCTTCTCCACCAAGACTGGTATCGTACTTCTTCGCCCCTTCGAGCATCTGTGAGCGACGAATAGCGCCTTCTAAACCAGAATTGTTATCAAACATGGCGTGCACATCGCTAGGGTTAGCAGAGCCATTGCTGGCACGTTCAGTAAAGTCTGCCATGGCAGTGGCAAATTTATCGAGACGAGCAGGGTCTTGTGCCACTTTCTCAAAGTTATCAGCAAAATCATTGATTGCTTTAGAGCCCTCTTTATCGCCTTGCTTATCAAGAGCAGAAGCGCGTTTGCCCATCTTGTCTTTGATTTCTTTTGAATGCTTCGATAGATAAGCAGCCAACTTCTTAGGATCCCATGGTGGTGGTCCGAGCTCTTCCATAAAGCCGTCGGGCATACTTGAAGCTAACCAATTGCCGTAGTTAACAGCATTCATATCGGTCAGTTTTCCAGCCAGTTCGTTGAAGGCACGGGAGCCAGATACAGAAGTATCAGTGCCACCATCTAGGCGTTTATCAGTGTTGTTATCAGTGTTAGTTTCGGGGATGTCACTGCCACCGCCGCCACCTCCTCCACCACCGTCGCATCCGCCGCCACCACCACCGCCGCCGCCACCACCGCCGTCGCACCCTCCACCGTCACAGCCTCCACCACCGTCGGACTTGCCATCAGGCAAGGTCTTATCCACTGGTGCGATCTCAAACTTATCTCTAAATGAATCTCTAAAATCAGAAGAAATCAGATCTTGACCATTCTCGCCTTTCAATACATTTAGGCGTGGCACTACATCTGGTGATTGACTCTTAATCATAGAGCCTAGGTCAGTCAGCGCTTTTTCAGCGAGCTTAGGGTCGGCACCAGCCTCGACTTGAACGTTATATTCCTTCAGAGTCTTACCAGCGAGGCCCTCAGCCAAACTGACAGTGCCATCTTTGCCCACTAATATATCGGCCTTACCAGCATTCTCAGCGGTAGCAGGAGCGACATTAATACGTGGTGACTCGCCAGTATTGAGAACAGGCCTATCAGCTGCAACGGGCTGCACTTTATCAGAGGTCTGATACTGAGCGCCATTTTCAGACTTAAAGAATTGGCTATCAACAGCAGCTGCAGGCTTAGCGTCGTAGCCAGGGAGTGGGGCGAAGTCAATGCTCGTCATAGTCGATGTAGACGGACTGAGGGCGACACTCTCAGCCATCATTGGGGCGACATAAGAACTGTCGCTCATGCTGTACGAGAAGTCGGCTACTGGCGCACTTACTGCCACACTATCACTAAAGGAAAAATTTTCGCTCATTGTCTTGTCAGCTCCGGGTGAAATAAACACATTGGTAAGTACTGTCTGTTGGCGCCTCAACAACCTGCAAGAGTGCACGTTTTCAGATTAGGGTCCAAATGTTGCAGACTTGTTGCTCGAAAAGCCGATGCTTCGTAGTTTCCCCACTGCCAGACCATTTCAAGAGCAAGCGAAGGCACGGAAAAGTTGCGCTGCCTGGTTTGAATCAGCAGAACAGCCAGTGCCGTTTCACCATCTGGGGCCGCGCAAACTCGCTATAAGAGGATTGGGCTTGGCAAATTCTTCCTCTTTGGCAGATTTTTCCTCTTTGCAACATTTTTGCAACTATTGCCGGTTAAGTTAGCAATACCCCCTGCTACTCACACATACTGCAATGGAACTAAAGAAATGGCTCAACCACCAGTCGATGTAAGAACGGACAATGTAAAAGCTGGCAATGGCGATGTTCCAGCGGCAGCTAATCCACTTTATGTGCAAATCGCAGACGACTTACCACAACAATTTAGAGCACTGAATAAATCTGGCAGCACCACAACCGACGGTAGCAGCCCTAAGGGAGGGCTTCCAGGAATATCTCTCTATGAGTCACAAAGAAATGAAATTCCTGCAACAGGAACATCCGGTCAGCCAGCCATCGACTTTAGCAGAGAACGCAATATCTTCCTAAACAGAAACAGCACCATAAGATGCCACGGTGATAACAATAATCAAAATGGCTTCAGGCTCAACGACTTCAGTGTCTTCGATAGATTCCCAAAGAATGGAGAAAGACGCAATCCCTTTGAAGATGCCTTAAATCCTGAGAGAAGCGGCAAGAACAAGTTAACGGATGCCGAATACAAAAAGCTCGTAGAGTGGCTCAATGAAGCAAAGAAAGCAGACGGCAGCAAGATAACACCAGCAGACGCAAAAGTCGAACCGAAGGTCCAACCAAAACAAGAACCCAAAGCAGAAGCGAAAGTCGAACCCAAAGTTGAACCCAAAGTTGAACCCAAAACAGAACCCAAAACAGAACCTAAAGTAGAGCCCAAGGTCGAAGCAAAAGTAGAGCCTAAGGTCGAACCTAAAGTTGAAGAGCAGAAACCAGAAGAGAAAAAGCCTGAAGCCCCCAAAGTAGAAGAGAAACCACTCACCGCCCTTGAACAATCAATCAAGAACAGCGGCGCTTACACTGTGGAAAATATCTCAGAGGCCTACAACAAAGCTGGCAAAGAAAAAGATGGTGTTGCCCTGGTCATCGTCGGTGAAAATACACCCGGCTCAAAAGAACTTTTAGACAAGTTACCACAGATGCAAGCACAGCATCCAGAGCTAACATTTGTCGTCGTAAACAAAGACAAATTAAACGAGCGTTTAGACAAAAACCCAGAAGACAGTCAAGCGAAGACCTGGAAAGCCTGGGTCGATCAAAACCTCAAAGACTGCAGTGGTCAACCTCTCAACGATACCTTCACCAGCGTACAAACGCTCAAAGCCGATGCCAACGGTAAACCAATTCCAGACAAAGTAACAAGCACTCACTGGGGAGCCAACATCGAAGCCGGTCTGGCCGATCAATCTAGATATGCTGCAGATGGCACCGCCCGCAATTCTGGTGATTTCAAATTCGAAGCACCTAAAGTCGAAGAGGCAATCAAACCTGTTTCTGTCTTCAGACCAAAGAACCCAGCAGAAGCAGTAGAATTCATCAAAGCAACAGAGCCAAATCTTTTTACCAAAGAAACCACTGAAGAAGGTATAAAACAAAGGCAAGAGAAATATCTTCAAGCCCTTGCTGTGGCCGACAGGGTCAACCCAGAGTACTTGAGCAAGCAAAAACTAATAGTTCAGGCCGAAATAGAGAAAGAAAATATAGCCGCAAAAACCGCTGCTTATGAGAGTTCACCGAGCGATAAACCAGCGGACACAAGCAAGATAGACGGGCTGAAAAAGCAGCTAAGCGATTTGGAATATCTCGAAAAAGCTCCTGGTAACTTACGCGTAGCAATGGGAATAGACCTGGTCCAGCAAGCAGACCAAGAGAAAAATAAAGAGAAGCAAGCAGCAATGCAAGCCCTAGCACATGACATTCTGCGCAATGGCTTCAAAGCCAATCCTGAGCTAGCAAAAGAAGACGGTGTAGACTTTCTTCTATTCAACTCAAAAGTCAACACTGCCAAGCTAGCAGAAGAGGCAGGCGCTAGCACACTTCTATCAGCCGATCAGATCAATCAAAAGCTAGCAGCAATCGCTAAAATTGGCGTAATCGTTCCTGCAGAAAAAGTAGCAGATGCTCCCGCTCCTATTGTCACCACTCAGTCAAAAGAAATTCTCAAAGCCAGCGATTCACCGGACCACATGCAACATGAGTTGCCGAAGACAACTAGCGGTCCCAAAATTGAGAGATCAGTATCTAGCTCGTGCTCGGGTGAAGTAAGAGCATGCAACGCAGCAAGACAAAGTAATTGTCAGTCGTTCTGCCAGCCACCCAGACAGAACAATGGCTGCCACTCGCGCCGACCAATTCTCAACTTCTTACGCCGCTGCCGCTAACCACAAAAGTGCAAGAGAAGGCCGTCAGATTTGACCATTCTGCCGCAACCACTCCCCCTCACGCATCAGGGCTTCTTGCTGTGCAGCGTCGCCAGCAAAGCCATAGGCACCGCGCCAAAAGTCCTCGATGTTACCACCAGGAGGAATAGCCCCAGCGAAAACACCATGACACATAACACCGGCAAAACCAGGTGGTAGGGCCGGCATGCCTGCGCCTCCTCCGCCAGTTCCGCCACTACCGCCATCAACACCGGCACCACCATAAGTACTTATCGGGAAAGCACCCTGGCCACCGTTGCTGCGCAAGAATGGCATATCAACCGAGTTAATATCAACAGATCCAGTTGACACCACCGGCAGCGGCATAGCACCACCATTAGATAACAAACTCATGCCCAGGTTAGCGACATCTTGAAGCGCTGGCAAGCCAGCAGTACCTGAAGTAGAAAAGCTAGAAGCAGCCGTAGGCAATGCCGCTCGGCTAACTGCCTTGATGGCACCAACATCAAAAGGCATATCTTCGGCCCAGGCAGGTGCACCAAGGCTAGCAATAGTTAAAAGCGAAAATACTAAGACTGCACGATTGTTAGAAACACTGCTCATTTCGGCACCTCGACTCGATACTAGTTACCACCTTGCGGTCTACCCATCTCATTTTGAAGAATATACATAGCGTTCTCCCAACTGCCCTGGTAACGATCGCTATAAACGAAATGCTCAAAAGCAGCAGGAAAATCAGTCTGCGCCAAAGCAACTTCTTCCGGGCTGTACCAGCCAATGAAGTTGTTTCCGTGAATAGTAGCTGGCTGGTAGCCCGGCCCAGGCGGAGGACCATAATCAGGAGTGACACCACTGCCAGTACCAGTATTAGTATCGGGAATACCATCATCATTAAAGCCGCTGCCTGAAGTGTGATTGCGGTAGCCTGATTGCGTCCACTCTCCTGGCGGTGCCAGAAACTCATCAGCGCCCCAGGCATCGGGCATGTAGCTGCCGTGGCCGGTGGTCAAGCCAGCATCGCGCCTATCCATGATGCCAGTATTGATTCGATGCGCCTTGCTAAAGCCCTCATATGGTGGCAGACCATTGGCTCCCTCGTCTCCATAAATGTGCTCCGCGTGCGCTCCGGCCTCATAGACAAAGCTATCCATCGAAACCGGCGGAAGACCATTGATCAGACCATTTGCCACTCGCCGCGCTTGCTGGCAATGACCAGGCGCACAGAGAGAAATGCTAGTTAGGCACAAAAAAGAGCCAGCCAAAAGCAGAGCCGCTGTTTTCATCGTCTACTCCAATCATCAAATTTAGTAAGGCACTGAACACTCGCCAAGGGCAAGTAATCAGACAATGAAGAAAATTTGTGACGAAGTTGTGGCAAACCCACGTCAAAGAGGCTAATTCAAATTTAGCTCACCGGAATCAACCGGCAGATTTCTCAGTTTCGGCTCTAGCGACAATAGCATCAAGCTTAATGCCATCTTCGGGCACGCAGCCTATACCCACAGTCCAGACAAAGCGGGCAGTGCTGGCGCTTTTAGCTAGTTGAGTATTACACTCGCTAACAAGCTTGCTAGCAAACTCGCGTGCAGAGGCGGCCGGCCGGTGAGGCAAGAGGACGCCGATGTCTAGTGTTTGATAGTGTCCGACATAATCAAAAGGCTCTATTAGTGAGCGAACAACTGCAGAGACGACCTTTAGGTCTTCGGTAGAAAGCTGCTCTTTCTCAAAGCCATCGATTTTGTGCACCGAAAACAAAATTAGACTGAATGGCAAACGAAGCTTCAAAGCTCTTTGATATTCAACTTCTAAGAAGTGCAAGAACAAATGGAAACTCATCAGTCCAGTGTCAGCGCGAAGCAGCTGCTGACAAGCCTCTTTTACAGCTTCCTTGACCACAGGTGATTGCGATAACTCGCCTCCGTGACCACTTACTTTAGGTGCTGCTTTCAAACCAATAAGCCCAGCTTTGGCTAGATTGAAAATTATCGGAAGCCAGAGAATTTTTCCCAGACCACTATCGCTAACCACATCAGCCAGAGTGCTCTTACCGTCGAAAGCCATATACAGAGACTTTTGCATCTCCATATTGACTGGAACAGAGTTCTCTAAAGCTTGTTCAAATTCAGATTCAGATGGATTGGTAAGTCTCACCGGCACAGAGTCTTCTGTTAGTCCGAGGTTTTCAATACCATCTAGATAGTCTCGGAGAGCCGCACCTTCCATCAGAAGAGTATCAAGCCTGCGCATGGGCGAGCGCTCACTAGACTTCATGGCCGAATTGAACTGGAAGAAGCCATTTTTCCAGGTCATGCCCTCAATAATTACTTCTTCACCAGTCAGCTCTTTAACCGCAGCAGTCATTGAATCACTACGAAAAGAAGCTCGACGAGGGCCGCCATCTTCAAAATAGATTTCAACAGACTGCAAACCACTGGTAATGTCTAAGCGCCCTGTCATTTTGGCAACACTAATAGTCTGGATAAGCTCAAATACACCTAACTCGCTTAAATTGCCAGAGAGCTGCATGCCGCCCGACATGGTCGATGACTGCTGCGCCATTAATGCTGCTGTTTGAGCTTCTGACCTAATAGTAATGGGAGTATTGGCTATTGGATTCATCAATGGTTGATTGGATAAAGCGGCATTAGCCAGCTGTTGGGCAAAATTTCCACCCTGCACCGAGTTAAGGCCTTGGCTGGAGGTACCACCCAGAGTGGAGCCACCACGAGAACCAGGATTGCCGAACCCAGCTTGCTCGCGAATGAAAGAAGCGCCCATATCAGCCGCTCCAGAACTTTTGCTACCAGTGGCATACACTGCTTCTTCTATCAAATTACTAATTAGCTCAAGATCGCTGGTGCTGTACTCCCAAACGACACTCGTACCGTCTATAAGAAACCAAATAGGATCCTCGTTACCGGCTCGCGCGCGACCAAAACCTCCGCTGCCAGCACGACGAAGCTGCACCTTGATAACGAACTTAGTTCGACCCGGCAATACAATCGATTGCTGCGCCAAATTACCAACCTGAGCAGCTTTCAAAAGCTTTTGCAGGTCATCTGATCTCGGAGCTCGGGCCAGTGGCTCCAATAAGTTCGATTTCTTTCCTTGCATTGCACCTAATTTATTAGTTAGCAAAATACATTAGTTAGTAAAACGATTTTACTAGATGCATTAAACCCAATAAAAAAGCTATCTACTCACGCTCTCCAATTTCTAAAAACTTTTCTTTCATCAATCTAAATGCCGTTGGCTGTATACCCTTATCCAAAGCCTGGCGAAGAAGCTCCGCACACTCTTCTGGACAATGGACTCCAGTATCTAAAGACAAGTCGTAAAGTGCGTCCATCGAGGCATACCGGGCCGAACAACGGTTCCAACCGGCATGCCGATCTCCCCTGCTCTTCTCCCGCGCCTCGCCAACAGAATCGGCGCAATAAACATTAACTAAATAGGCATCAAAATCTATCAAATCTCTGATTGCTTCTTCCAGCCACGAGCGCTTCCAAACTACCTCATCAGCAATAATATTAAACCCCTGCCGCAGGTAGACTGACATGGCCTTGTATCGCCCCAACATGAGCTTATCTAACTGAGGCCCAGGAACTATGCGAAATTCTTCCTTGCCATCATGCATTGCAGAAGTATGCGTATAAAATTCAGGATCAACGCGATCTAAGTCTAGTTGCTTAGGTGGCAGAGAAAACCAGAACATGTCGATGCCCTGAAGTAAGTAAATCTCAGGCAGCATCAAGTCTTGAAAAGCCTTGGCCAATGAAGTCTTTCCGGCACTAGAGCCGCCATTTAAAATTATGATTTTACCGAAAGCCGGATTGCTGCTTGGCATTATGGTTGCTGATCTACTCCGAATTGATAACCGGTAGCGCCGAGATCGAGAGATACATCTGAGTCAGGCGAAGATTCTGCAGTTTCAGTTGCACTGGCACTGGCAGAAAACACCGCAGCGGGTAGGGCGCTCGCTTCAAGCGGCGCCAGTCTATTCCGAGAAACAATTTGCTCAGCCTCGGTAAAAGATAACAGTGGAATAGCTGCAACCATTGAGCGCAGCTGATCAGATAAGAAAACATAAGTTACTGCGATTCCAGGGGGAACACTGACACCGCCAGTGAAACTATGGGACGACCCAGCACCATCATTTGAACTGATGCTATGAAGAGCATCTTGTGCGGCTAAATGACTATTTCTACTGAACGATCGCAATAGATCAGCGAGTTCCTTACCATCGGCAAAAGGCGAAGGTGACTTGACATAAACTTCCCGAGGCGAACAAGACACAACTGCGGGTCTCACTGCAAAGCTAGCTATATCCGCAATAGCGAATACCTCAATTTCACAATCATAATCTGAAATCCACTCAGTATATCCAGACCCAGCACGCAAAATCAGTCGTTGATTAGTAACTAACAGCTCATTAAAATCAGGAAAAGTAAATCTTAAAAACCGATCGAAGATCTTCCAGAAAACTCCACCGATAGCTACCAATATTGCCAAGTTGATGAAGTGAAGGGTAACTCGACTAAGAAGCACCAAACAAAAGAGCATGCAACAAAAAATCACTGTCACGGCGAATGTCATCAAAGCCTGTTCTTTTCGTCTGTCAGCCGCTGGCACTGTAATATCAAGCCGTCGTATGACTCTTTCATTAGTCCTAAGGCTACTGTCAATAGCTATCAAAAGATTATTCATCTTCAGCACCACCAGGTTGAGACGGCTTCTGGAACAATCGACAAATCAATTCAGTACCAATAGCACTAGTCATCAGACGTTCCTTACTGTCACCAAGTAAGAGCTGGGTCCAATCAACAAAACCACCGTCAGCAAGCATGAAGCTTTCACCGGCATGGTTCCTCATTTTTATATGGAAGCAGGGGCCCTGATAATAACCAAGCCCAGTCAACCGATGTAGATTAAAGCTAAAGCTGACGCTGGGGTGTTTACTGCGCAAGGGCTGTGAAACGCTCTCTTCAAGTAGTCTAAGTCGCTCTATAAAATGCGCAGGCAAATCGTACTGTGCTAAATCGCTCGCTATACTAAGCGGTGACTTAGGCCAAAGCTCTGCATATTGCTCAAGCACTTTGGCCGCACTATCGTGCTCACGGGCGCGCACCATGGTGCGAATTACCTCGCGATCTATATCAAATTTAGCACAGAGTGCGGAGACAACAGCGGTATCGGAAAGCTCTACAACGATGCCGTCAAAAGCAAACTGTCCAGAACTTAGTTCAGAGACAAATCGAAGGTAAAAATCGACATGCTCAAGCAGTGCACTCAACTCATAAGTAAATGAGCCAGAATCACGGCCAGCACTGACCATAGCAAAGAGTTTGAAGTGCGAAGTAAAAGCCGGATTGGTTGGTTGGGGAAAACGCAGAACGCGCTGACTAGTGCAAAGTTTGGTGGTGGTTCTTCGCGTAGCATTCTGCTTGCGCCGACGAGCGCCCTCTAAAGCCATGCCTACAGTTGGATCAGAAGCACATTCAAAGCCTCTGATAGTACTCAATACATTGCCTTGATCTAGTTTTGCCAGCCTAGAAACCGCTCCCAGAGGCATAACTGGCGCCAACTCAATAGCATCAAAGGCCGCAGCTTGAGCGAAGGCGATGGCTTCGACCCGGTTGATTAGGCGAGCGTCTAAGTCACAGGCCTTGCTAACAGAACTTACTTCGACTAGTCGCGCGGGCTCAACCTTGCTCAAACGCCGTTTAATCACAGCCAGTAAGAGGGAGTGAAGATCAGCACCAGAGAGATTATCGGCCAATAGCTCGCTGAGGTTAGCTACACCGAGTTCTCTGGCAATTCGCTCACTTACATACTCTTTCATAGCTGCTCTGTCATGGCTGCTCGGTCATGGCTGCTCGCTCATGGCTACTCTCTATTCAATACCTGCCCAGACTTGCCCGCGTCCACAAACGCTTAGATTAACCTTTTATGTGAAACATTTGAAGAAAGGCCAGTTGATTGATAGTTACATCTCGGTAAGTTAGGTGATAAGATATTGATTGACCGACCGGACGGTCAGCTAATAAATTAACCATGGGACTCAAACAATGAAGAAGTCGCAAACTCAGGCTAGGGTTATTGATCCACCAACAATTCCAGCGCCAGAAGATGTGCACAAGCGCATCGGCAAGCACATTTTGCCTCCCAATCTGCTCGAAAAGATGCCTGACCCTGAAGAGCTAATCCTTCAGAGCGAAATTGCGCCCATCATTAAAGACCGTCTCAATCTATTTCCTTTCGACTGGCGTATCGAGACCCCGCGTCTCATGCAAATCTACGAAGATTCGCGCAACCCCGGCTGGTCACCAAGCAAATTGCCATGGGAAACCCTAGACGTTGAATCGATGACCCTCGATCAGCGCTACGCCATCTCTTATTGGTTCGCTCTCCTCTCAGTCTTTGACGCCTCTGGCCCTGCTGTATTTGCCAGAGCGATGATTCATGCTTACGAAACCCACGAAGAAGATGCCATTCGCAAATGCTTCTTCAGCGTTGCCCGCGATGAAATGAACCACGAAGAAGTTTGCGGCCGCGCCATCACATTGCTGACACCTAACGGCCCACTCAATCACGACCCGCAGACAACCTTGGGCAAACTCGCTCGCAACAACATTCAATGGCTCTATCACAATGGTGCCCGCTATTGGAATGGCTATAAAAAAGCAGTTGAACACTACCCCATGGCCATTCTCTTCAGCTCATTCTTATTTGGCGAAGTGGCTTCCTCAACCCTATTCCACAGCATGTATGAATCGACAACCATTCCGGTATTCAAAGAAGCATTCAAGAATATTGGTCGCGATGAAGGTCGCCACCTCAGCTTCTGCTTAGCCTTGCTCAAAGAAATGATGCCAAAACTGAACGAAGAAGAGAAAGATACAATCACCAAGCAATTCAGAGCTGGATTTATTTTCCTCTCAGGCATTCTCTTCGAGCCACCAGCAGAGTTCTGGGATCTGCCTGCGACCTTTATTCCAACTCAACGTTTGTTAGAAGAAAAGGCCCGCGAAGTTGGTTTCGGTGTTCTCTCACTTGAGCAGCGCAAAGCCAACTGGCGCACAGCCGTGGTACGCCTCAAGACTATTGTGGAGCCGCACGGTATCAAATTCCCTGCTTTGCCAGAAATTGATGTTGATGGCGAAAGCGTAGATTTTGATATCGACAAAATAATTCCAATCTTTTAGTTAGATGGTCAGACCACGGGCCGAGAACTATCAAGAGAGGCGCTCGGAAATACTTGATGCAGCCGCATCGATATTTGCCGAGCGCGGCTTTGATGGCACTTCTACCTCTGCTATTGCCTTGAAGTGCGGTGTGTCAAAAGCACTGCTCTATCACTACTTCACATCAAAAGAAGAAATTCTTTTTGAGATGTTGGTAGCCCATTGCCAATTTTTGGTGGCATCGGCTCAAGCAGCATTGAAAGAAAGCGACAGTGCAGATGTGCAGCTAGCCAGCGTAGTTGGCGAGTTGCTTAGCCTCTATATGAGTTCGCAAGATAAGCATATTGCCTTGATGAATAATCTGAAGTCGCTTTCCCCCGAGCAGCAGAAAGAAATCAAGAAGTTAGAGCGCACCCTTGTACAAATTATCAAAGGCATCGTCGCGCGCCTGAGACCCGAGCTATCAGAGCCGCTGCAGACTTCGCTAGCCATGTATTTAATGGGAGCCATCAATTGGACATACACTTGGTTCAAGCCAGAAGGCCCGGTAACATCAGAGCAATTTGCTCGCCTGGCTAGCTCGATGTTTTTGGATGGATTGAATCGCGCTCACGTGCCAGAGATAATGGACAGACACTAATCACTGAGGAATAGCCGTTGAATAGCAGACTTCTTATAACGGCACTCATCACTATTAACTGTACGCTAGCGGCGGCGCCAATTAAGGCTCTTGCTCAAGACAGCAGTGCAAATCAATCAACGGCGAGTACGACTAGTGACTCTGAAAATCTAAATAGAGATTCAAACGAAGATTTACTGCGTCATGCTCTTGCTCTTGAGGAGAGGCAAGAACCGCAAAATCAAGAGACGCTGGCAGAAGCGAGACTAGCACTGGCAACATGTTTGACGTGCAGCAAGAAGCTCTCGGCAGCACGCGAACTAGCGGAACTAGCCCTTGAAACGCAAGAAAAGCTCTTTGGTAAAGATAGCAAGAAAAACAAGTTAGCTCTCATGCTTTTATCGAGCATCTACCTAAGCAGTAACAGCACTCACTTTGATGACAAGGACATAGCAAAGCTAGAAGAGCTATTGCTCAAACTAGCCAATATAGATAGAGAACAAACTGCCAACCTTCGCGTACAATTGGCCCAAATTTATCTAACTCAAAAGCAGCCCAAGCAAGCAAAGAAACAGTGGTATCTGTGCATCCAAATGCTGCACAAGAACCTGCCGCACGACTGCAAAGATCTAGCCAGCGCCTGCAAGCAAATCTTTCACAAACTAATTAGCGACGAGCGCTTCGAAGATGCTCAAGCATTGGCTCGCGGCATGGCTCAGTATGGTTTCAATCAAGATGTTTTAATCAGCGCAGCCAACGGCTTTGTTGTGCTCTCACAAGAGCAAGAAGGCTTTGGCAATGCTAAGAAGGCTAACCACCTCGCCAAGCGCGCTTTTGAAACTGCTGGGAAATATGGTGACAAGAAAACTTGTAGCTATACAACCGCAATAAAACAATATGCTGCTACATTGAGAAAGCTTGGCAAAGAAGAGCAAGTAAAAGAATTAGAGAATTCAGATACGAAAGAATCAACCAAAACAGGGCAGTCACAATGATCGGCTTTTATCACCACTGCCCAGCCAATTCTGCGCTAATAATTTCAAGCAGCAGCAATCTAAACAACAAATCAATACAACGAATAACTAAGAAGAGCACGTGGATAAATCCGTTCAAAGACAAAGTGTTCGTTATTGATCTATCGGCTCTCACCATTCCATTTACACTGCATTTGCCAACTACAGCTAGCGGCGAACTATTACTGCGCTGTCACGTTACAGCGCAAATAGACTCACTAGATGACAATATAAAACTAGCTGCCACGAAGGGCTACGGCGACAATAAAGAGTCAAATGCAGCCAAGCTGAAAGCTATCATCAAGCGAATCAAAGTCACAGAAGAAAAGCTTCCCATATCCCTTGAAAGTTTCTGCACAAACACAAGCGAAAGAGAAAACAGCAAAATAGCAATTGCTATAAATGAAGCATTACAGCAAGAAGGGTTCTTCCTCTATTCATTTGTACCAACATCGGCTTCGATAAGTGGTTTAACGACCGCCGCCAAACCAACATCGGAGCTATCCTATTACTCCCAGGCACTTGGCGAGTTGAGATTCGAACAGTATATCTCTGAAATTAGAATCGCCATTCCCGCCCACGAGCCATACTGGGGCGAGCAAACACTGACGTGGCAAACCACAGTCAGGCCACCATCCAGCATTGATCAATATTACTTAGCTTGCAAAACTTTTCTCAATACGAGTTCCAGTAAAGCCGATGAAATCTGCCATGAGACGGCAGCAAAAGCTCTGCTTCAAGCAGTACAAATTACAGACGCAGACCACCTGCTAGAGCGAGCCCTGAAGCCCCTCGGCAAACTACCACTGAGCACCTGCACTAGCGATCGAGAAGCCGCTGTGATGCTACTCAATAGCCTGGCAGATGCACTCTCGACATGGAGAGGCAAACTTGCCATCTCACGCTTAGCACTCGACTCAATTTCCACCTTGCAGCGACTAGACAAAGAAATAGATTTACAGACGGCTGAGAGTTTTGCGACCCTCGGCTTGGTGCTGGAAAAAATTTCGCTCATATCAATAGAGCCCAAAGAAAAACCAAAACCCTGGCAAGAAGAACCTAGCGCCGACGAAACAATCATTCGCCTGGAGTTGCCGCTGCCAATCAAGCTGGAAGAAGACAACAAAGATGTGACACTTGTGCTCAAATGTATTGTCTGCGTGGAAAGAAATAGCCAGAAAGAAATTACTCCCGAGACACAAACTGAGCTATCCAAGTTATTCACTGACAACCTGCTTACAGCGCTATCGAGCGGAAAAGTGCCTCACGCGGTAGCCGTAGTCAAAAAGCTAGTAGAAAGTATTCACTTGCAGTTAGCCGATGATAAACCCGGCAGCAGGTGGGAAGCAAGAATTGAAGACGCAATAAAAGAAATTGGTCCCACCGGTATCGTCATCAACAGCGTGCGCATTATCTTCGCTAGCCTAGATGCCTACAAAGATGTGCGCAAGCGGTTTCTGGCCAGTTCAGAGCCAACCCTAAATGCTCACAAGATAACGATAAAGTACTTCTCGCTGTCCGATCTGGACCTTCTCGACCAAGACGGTAAGAGCTTTTTTGCCGACAGCTAACGCAATAATTTGCTCACTGAGGGAATCAATTCGCTGAACAGGCTACTGCGTGGATTGTGGCCAGTGGCATCACAGACCAGCACAAAGTTCTTATCTATCAACTGCATACCAGGAATCATGTCGTAGCTATGCTGATTAATGTACCTTTGGTCGCCCACCAGGAGCACTTCATTACTGCGACGGCCAAAGTCAAAGTGTTTGGCCCAGGCTTGCGCCTCAGCCAGTGTGGGCACGCCCATGTTAGGACCATACAACAATAGCTGCACATGAACCACGCGGGTATCGGTTGGTGAAACACCAGCAGTAGCCAAGTAAGACTCGAGAGAGGAAGTACCACCCTGGGGGGTGACACCATTAATGCCACCTTTTTTCTCGCCGCCGACAAAAGCCTGACAAGCAGGGCAAGACATACCAATTGGCTCGAGCAAGATTACTCTTCCAGCATAAGAAGACAGTTTGACCTTCTTACCTGTCAGATCACACAGTTCAATCTCTGGGTAAGTGCGACCGACCAATGGCGGCCAAAAGGTCGGATAGCGGCTAGCTTGAGTACTGGCCTGAGCACTGCCCTGGCTGACAGCGACAGCCTTCTTTACCGAGGGCTGAGCAACCGAAGGCTTCAGCTTCGCCTGAGAAGATTGACCCTGGGCTGGGGCAGAATAGGCAAGCTGTCCGACTAGCGACAAACACACTGCAATCACCGAAGGTTTCAACACTGCATCACCTCAACTACCTAGTTACTAAAAGAAAGCTCCGACAAAGGAACGAACAGTATACAGCTTGTACGGTGAAGAGTATCAACGACCAGAGCTGCAATATGGGCACCAGATTTAGTGCAGGTAAGAGCCGAGTCAGCATACCTGATGGCAGGAATGAGGGCATACTTCGCCGATGGAACAACTGGAGCAGGATGAGCGAGAAGCAAATCGCTGAGCTTTCCTGTCAGGGGAACACCCTTTTCTCCTTGGCTTAAGGTGTGCACTAATGGCAGCTTCTTTTGATCAGCCTCTCTATGAATATGCTGCGCGGTGTAGCATAGCTCATCAAGCAAATACTGCTCGTCAAACTCACGCTTCACAACAGCAGCAATATTCTCGAAAGTCAGCACAGTGCGCGCCATTGGAACGAGAGCCTTCACTCTGGTATCACTCCTCATTAATGGCACGGGTGGCGCATACTCTGGCACATCTGGCTCGTCCCCACTCCAATCACCACTCCGATCTTCGCTCACAATAATTGAGCCTTGACGCCGCCACTTCTCAACTGGCAGCTCAGGATTTGGTGCCACTTTGGCAAAGTCTGTGTCTCTGGTCCAGTCATCCAAGTGATATGGAGTGTGGTCTACACCGACTTTAAGCTGGTTATCTTGAAGAAACAATTCAAGTTCACCATAAGATATTTTGAGCTCGTCGCGACTCCCCATCAGAGGCGACCAAGATTTAAAGCTGATATCACCATTGGCCAAACGGCCATGGCCGATCTCCCAAATGGCAGACTCAATATTGTATGCAATGACAAAATTGCGCTTGCCCCACATGCCGTTTCCAGAGAACTTCTCACTGAAGGTGAAAATAATACGACCCTGGTGAAAGAGATGGCTAGTCACTTCACGCAATTCGGCTTCAACGCCATCGGTGAAATCAAGAAAAAGATTGTCTTCCTGCACATCAGGAGGCAAGCTACCTTTCTCATCAAAAGTAAAACGAACAATACCAAAGAGCACCTGGTGCTCAAGGTTCGGATCGAGAGCAAAGCTGCTATCTCTCGACCACAGGGCAAAGATCTCGCCGTTGTGTTGATAGCAGCTAACGAGTTGTCTTTCCGGCAACTTGAACAACGAGCAATTTAACTCTGCGGCGTTATATCGATTCATTGTTTGAAGAATTCCTGATTCAACGGCGCCGAGACCTCTCTATCAGTCCACTTAGCAAGAATACAACCGGAAGCATAAACATACAATTGACGACAAGAACAAAACCCTGGTGAGCAAGACTCTGGCTTACATCAAGCATATTCTGGAACAATGTCAGAGATAGGGCGGCAAGAGCCGACGAAATTAGCAGCAAAGAAAACTTGGTGTTGCTGATTGGCTTGCCTAAAATATCAGTCGTCTTTGCCTCATGTAGACGGTTCCTATAAAACAGAGCCAAAACAACGAGGCCAGCAGCACTGCAAAAATACTGCAAAATCTTATATAGCTGCAAGCGAGTAGAAGCAAAGACGAAAATATCGCGCGACAGAAAAGGCAAAGAATCAACGGCAAAGCCATGTTGGTGGGTAAAACTATCCCATACAATGTGAGTCCACGAGCCAAGGATAACTGAGAAACAAACCAGGACAAAAGCCTTAAGTGAATCAGGAAGAGAGCGATGTGGCTTGCCTAAGGGGCTGCCAGCAGGCAAGGATAGCCAATACTCACGATGAGGAGCTGGCAACTGGCTTGCTATCAAATCTTTGGAGTAATAGTAGACAAGCAAAAGCAGCAGGCCAGTAGGCAAGTCGAGAAAAAAGCTGCCAGCAAACGTATGGGCCTGGGCTGAAAACTGATACTGCTGAAAAGCGTAGGCTAGATCTGGCGACATAGAACCGCACACCAATGCAGCAAAGTTCAAATAACGTGGGCACAGCTTTGCAAAAGGCAGAACAGCGCATGGGTGGGCAATAGTTAGGGGCATTCAAGCATTGTAGCCCATGCCGATCTTCTTCGTTGAAAACAAATGCTCGTAAAAAGCGCGCCATGCTCCCTAAAATTGTCTTTCGTCAACGGAAAAGTAAATTTCGCCAATATTTCTGTTCAACAGGTTCGCCCGGCGCTTCAGCTACCGACTTCGCGGTAGCCCTTCCGGAGCTTTTCCCTCTCAAGCTTCTCGGCTTCCTGAGCTGCGGCTTCAGGCGTTTCAAAGCTCTTGGTCTTTGATTGTCCAGCTGTCCCGATGCGACCATACTGAACAACAGTGGTACAGCTTTCCTGCTTGATCTGCCAAAACTTGGAGACATTTCCTTCAGAAAACTCAAATCGCCTGAAGCCAGTGGACTCACTTGGACTACTTATCAACTCGGCGCTGCGAACAGTTGATTTAGGTGAAGAAGACGAAGCCGGAGCAGAAGTAGCTGCAACTTGGGCCGAAGAGTTAATAGAACTTGGCTGAGTAGGGTCATCTAGCACTAACTCGACACGGGCCTCAGTTAAGCCATGAAGTGCACGCTCGATACGCTCTATGATTGCCTCTGGTTCGTGATACCAATCTCGAGTGAGAACAACCGCAACTTGCCAGCCGAAGGCGCGCAAGATACCGGGCTGTGTCACATAGCGCTCAAGAACATCAGCATTAGCGTAGTGCTCAAGAGTATCAATTACAACACCTACACGGTAGGCACTATCGTCGTTCAAACAGACAGCTAAATCGCAACGAAAGCGTGACTGACCAACCTTTTCATCGACAACGAATCCACGTTGACGCAGGGCTTTAGCCAGTTGAACTACGACAGCGTTTCTCTCGGTAGACTGCGCAAGCGATTTGCGAGCCAAAGGATTTAGACCTTCAAGTATACTCTGAGCCAATCTCGCTTCGCCTCTAGAACTAGTCTCAGCGTAATGCAAGTAACTCTTTAAAGCAGCAGCGCCATCATTGTAGTCATTGGTAATAGCGTTATGCTTGATGCTACTTACAATAGCCATGTGATGCCGAGCACGACTGAAAATAACGTTAAGACGCTTCTCGCCACCGCGCTGGTTGATTGGCCCGAAGTTCATCACCATTCGACCATCATTGTCGGGGCCATAACAGACACTGAGAATGATAATGTCTCGTTCATCACCTTGCACATTCTCTAAATTCTTCACGATCAGACCACAAAACTGATCGTCTTCTTCACGCGAATACTCTTCATCTAGTCGAGCAGCCAATACGCTATCAGTGGCAGCAAGGGCATCCAGAGCAGATTCAATCTCAGACTGCTGAGCCTCACTAAAAGCCACGATGCCTATGCTGAACTTTGTTTCGCGCCTGAGCAACTCGGCAACCAGCTGAGCAATGTAAGCTGCCTCACCAATATTGCAACGAGCCTCATAAGGGCTTTTCACCATAAAATGGAAGCTAATCGGTCGCGTCAACAAGTCTTCTACATTTTCAGAAGCATCATCAGCACTATTAACTACAATATCGGACCACTCATCAGTTTGGCGCTGCCGATCCGGAATAGTGTATAGATTACCAGCGTAGAAAGCAGCATTGCTGAAACTAATGAGAGATTCAGAGCGGCTTCTGTAGTGCCATGCAAGCATAGTGGAAGGAAGATTCTTAGTACTCTGCGATAGGAAGCTGTCTGATTCAAGCGATATCATCACTCGCTCACCATCCTCCTCTACTTCAAATGAATCTTCCTCCTTATCACGAGAACTTGAAAAGAAATTGGTTGGTGGCAGTTGCATCTCATCGCCAACCACAATTACCTGCGGTGCGCGATATAAAGCAGGCACAGCCTCTTCAACAGGAATTTGGCTAGCCTCATCGAATATAACCACATCAAATAAGTCGGACATTAGAGGCAAGGTATCAGAGACACTAAGCGGGCTCATCAACCATACTGGCTTGAGATCTCTCACTACTTTGCCGCTCTCACCAGCAATCAAGTCACGAATAGATTTAAAACGCATAGTCTTGCCGAACTCATGTTCAAGTTCACGCCGACCAGAACTGTAGACTTTCTTAAACTGCTTACCGTTAGCATCTAATTGGGTTGCAGAAAGCGATGAGACTCTGACATGTTCACGAAAGCGATTGTGAACCTCTGCACGAATCACCAGAGCATTTTCTTTCATCCATTCGCGCTCACTCTCGCCAAGGCGTTCTGCGCGAGAATTGAAAACACGCCCATCAAGTTTGGGCAACCAACGCTCGCTGCGATAGATCTTCTCTAAACTCTCTTGAGCAACCGCAGCCTCGATTTGATCTGGCAATAAATCAAATGTTCGCAGAACGTGAGCAAAAGATGAGGGCGTGTTGGCAAGTTCAGCAAGTAAAGGAATCAACTCAGGCAAAGCATCTGATTCTTCGCGCAAATCACGAATGATTTCACCAAGCAACGACAAATCTTGGCTTCTATAGTTGTCCAGCAGCTGAGCACAGACTTCCAAGAGCTCCTTAAGGCTTGGCCCAAGCTTCTGCAGCGCTTGTACTATGTCGACACCCTTACTTGACTGCAAGAGAAGCTGACGCATGGCGACAAGAGCTGGCAAGCTAAGCTCTGATGATCGCAGTGGAATAACTAGTTCTAAGAGCTTTGATGGTTCGTCGCCATATTCAGATACCACTTGCTGCCGGGCAAGTTCATACTCATTTGCGGCCGCATGCTCAGCTTCAAGGTCTGTCAGAATTTGCAAGAAAGTTGGGCGCAATGCATGCTGAGAGAAGTCATAACGCTCCTCAATAAGACTCTTAAGCTTCCACCAAGATGGCTTCAGCCATCGCAGAACAGAGTTCTCATTAGCTTTGACCAGCACTAAAGCCGAACTGACATCTACAGAAGAAAGCTTCTCTCTCCAAAAATTGGTTTTCTGCTGACTCTTCTTCAAGGCCAGCTCTAATTTACCAAGGGCGGCAAGCGACTTCTCGAAAGTACTAGTCAATTTGCTCTTAGGGTCAAGTAATTGCAGCTGATTACGGGCTGCCAGAACCGAAACCTGGTCACAGAAACTGGTTAGCGCGTCAATATTAGCAATTGTGTCCCAATACTCGCGGGCCAAACCCGTAGCATGAAATGCCGACTCTACTTCGTTAAGAAGGGCTTCTGCTCTATCAGAAAGTTCATTCAAAGTATGCAGCGGTCGATCAGCGCTTATGACACCCGGACCCAACCAACGAAATGGATGAGCGGCCAAAGATTTTGCATTACTAATATCACGCAGTAAAGAAGAGAATCGCCGGGCCAGCGAGTCGTGGGCATGCCAAATAGAATAGTCAGGCAGCTGCTCTACTGAACTAGCCTCAAGCTGCGGGATGCATTCACGCAACTCAACCAAACGATGTATTAATTGACGTACTGCGCAAGCCACATGCTCAGGAATACTTCGCATTAGCTGATCAAAACGCGAAAGAACTCGAGCATCCTGATCAAGAGTCTGAATTAGGGAAGCCCGACGCTCCTGCAAAGATGCCAATTCGTCTGGTTTGGCGATCCAACCTTCGTAGGTCTGCTTAAGATTGAGCACAAAAGACTTTTTGTCAGCCTGCGAATCGTGAATGAGACAGCATAATTCATCGAGGCCTCGTTGACGCAAGCGGTGAAAGACAACATCGATGGCCGCGCGCTTTTCACAAACAAACAATACTGTTTTTCCACGGGCAACATAATCAGCTATCAAGTTTGTGATCGTCTGCGACTTACCGGTTCCCGGTGGCCCTTGAATAATATAGTTTGCACCAGTCCGAGCCAACGAAACCGCAGTCGATTGAGTGGCATCGCCAGCGACTATACTCCATCCATCAGAGCGACTGACGCTAGCCGGCTGCTCTTGCGGCTCATCAAGAGCTTTCGGCTCCAGAGAAAAGACTCGATCAAAAGCCTCGGTTGACAGCTCGCCATCCAGAAGTGTGCTGTAGTCGCGCACCAAAGACATTTTTCTATAATTAAAATTACTCACGGTCAAAGAGCAAAGATCAAATTCCCAAGTATATGGGTTGCCAGATTGATCGCTAGTAATAGCAAAAGTTTGCCGTTCAGTTTCAGCCATCGGTTCCGAGAGACTAGATGGAACCGCCTGAGGGGGAGACATCGGCGGCAATCCACCAGCTGCAGCTCGCTGAGGTAATGCCTTCGGTTTAATTTTCTCAAGGAACAACTTGAGACCGAGTGGACTTAAATTGTCTCGACTATAGCTATAGCCGAAACTGGCATTTGTGCGATGAGCAGGAGTTCTTATCTTCTGTTTTCGCTGATAACGAGCTAGCCTCTGTTTGGCGCGTTCATGTATAAGTTCAATTTCTGGTTTATCAACAAACTTTAGCTTTACTGCCGGTTCACTGGCATGAATTTGCTCTTCTAAATCTCGATGAAACTGTTCAAGCGAAACCTCATTTAAGTCTACCTTCTCAGGCAGATGCAGGCCATATAGCTGCTGCAGACAATGACGAAGAACAGGATTTACCTCGGCTTCAGCAGAAAGTGGAGTAAGGTTATATTGATCTTTGACTCCCTTCTTTTTTGACAGCTCAATCGGCAACAAAAGCAAAGGCGAACTGATGCGTTCATTGGGGGATTCCTTCAAGTTGTGCCAATGAAGAAATGCCGCAACCAATCGCAGCTGAGCAAAACCATATTCAGCGCGATCGCGTCTTGCATCCGAGATAAGTTTATCAAGAGCGCTAGGAAGATATGGCTGATCTTCAAAACGAAGCCATCGGCCAAGATTCAAAGGCTTGCCAGCCGCGATTTCTTCAGCAAGTTTCTTCTGCCAAACAAATAGCTGCTCAATTTTTATACTGGTAATATGCAGCACCAGTGGAACGCTAGCTACAGTAAGGTTCAACGATGCCTGCGAAGGCTTAAAGTAGAGCATTCTATTGCGGCGAGATATCTCAAAAAGTCGATCTCGCAAGCGTGTGTGCACCAATTTTCGGCGGCCAGTCAGCCCGGCATTTGTAAAACCAGGAATCTTCGAAACATCCAAGTCTAGAACCTGGTCACGGTAATTCTCCAATCTGAATACCAGCGACTTAAGATCAGACGCACGTTTATGACGGCTCAACTCGGTCATCTCTACAATGATCGCAGCCAAAACTGGATGCAGGCGACTGTTTATACGAAAGAGATTGGTGCGGCTATTGGCAAAAGTCTTGAGATCTTCGACATCAGTAAAATTAAGACCAAGAGCCAAACTCGCGAACAATTGACCAAGGAACATAATGTCGGTTAAGGCATCGTGATGACCAACCTGCTGCTCCCAAGTTCGATAATCAGTAAGGTATACTGGATGCTTTAATTCCGGCTCTCCCTCAACAACGTCGAGATTACTATAATTTCCACCAAGCTCATCATCTGAAGTAAACTGCCCATGCCCAACGACATTGAGAGCCTTGGAAACGGTACTTTGAAGTCTATCAATTTCTATAGAATTTCGAATTGGTGCCATACTGCTGCAATTGCAATGCAGGGCTCCAGCTTCGTCTAAAGTAAGCGATGTTACAGCAGTAAACTGTGCCACCAAATCTTGATCATGCCAGGCAGAAACCTCTCGAAAAAGAGGCAAAATTGCAGTGAGAACATCGTCGGTTTGCAGACTACCCTCACCACGCTCTAACAGCTGAAAAAAATCTGCTGCCTCACTCATGCTTGACTGGCCTTTGCTAAGAGATTGGCAGCATCTTTCTTGAGCTTACCTAACTGCCTTTTATTAATCCCTAACTCCTTAACTACCAAAGGCTCAAATTGTTCGGACAATTCAAGACGCTGACTCCAGTCAAGAGCCGCTGCTAGAGGCAAATCTTCGAGGTCAGGATCAATGGCGGCAAAGTCAAGCAACAAATAGCAAAAATACTCGCGCATAGCTTTATCACACGATTTCAATGTTTCAGTCAATTGAGAAACTAGACCATCATCCACCTTCGAAGCAGGTATAAAATCAACAAACATCAATCTCGCATGGGCCAATACGGCCTCACTGCTAAACCATTTAGGTTGAAGAAGATTCGCTAAGAACTGCCGGGTTAGCGTGGAGACTCTGCTCTGCCCAACAAGATCTAATTCGTCGAGCTCAAGGGGACCTTCAATAGTTTCAGTTAGCCAAGAATCAAGCTGATCATCATCTTCAGACCAGAGGCGTAGGGCCCTTGCACGAACGAACAGTTCGGGATGATGGAAGCCTTTAGTAATAATACTTTGGTCGGAGAAAATCTCATCAGCTTGACGCAAATAACTAGCAGCATTTACTTCAGAAACGCCTGTTTCAGCCTTAACCAATGCCGCTACAGAGGCGGCTAGTTCACCAGAGCCAACAAGAGCACCACGATCTGCAAAAATCTCAGTATAGAGCCTAAACTTCCGCACAGTCTGCGAGTGGCTATATGCAGCTCGCGGATCATTTACGGCCGACATGAGCAGGCGATCTGCTATCTGATAGCTGCCACCATCTATACTCCAGAGCAAATAGTGAGCAAGTTCATGGGCTAAAATTGCCTCTAGCTCATCGCCCTTAAGCACTGTAAGAATCGGCCCAGTAAAGACAATATGCGCCTCACCAGGCAGGTGGAACAGGCTAGCATTGAGCTGATCACCGCCTGCCTGATAAAGGGTGACCGGTGCTGTAACGCCCAGTCGCTGAGCGACACTTTCACAGCGCGCGATAATCTCAGGATGACCTTCAGCATCTAGACGATAGCTAGTTTTAAGGAGCTCCATTCGAATAGCTTGGGAATGCTCGGAGAGGACCTCTGACGATGACGCCCAGCGCCAAAGTTCTGGTTCTGTGTCTTTGAGCAGGTCGACAACAGCCCTATGGTAGGGAAGCGGCGAGAGTAATTTAGATGTAAGAAGGGGCATTCAAAACGCTGGGACAGGGAAGCCAACATTATAAGTTACCCGGCCGCTCACAAGATAAAACGCAGCCAGACCTTGTCGAAGCTCACCCCCTCAACCACCGCCTCCAAAATCAACCCAATTGAGTATTGACTTCGACCAAGGGCTTAGAGAAGCTCACCAAAACCTTGCCTAAGCCCATAGGCAACTCATTCTAAGTGCCGATTTCACCAGCAATGAACCATGCTAACCTCACGTAATAGAGGAGAATTGCTCTTGAAGAGGTCCTGCAGAGTTAAAGCACTGCCGACTGCAATACTGGCACTATTGGCACTGTTGCCGTCGCTACTTTATTCGAACTGCCAGCCCGTTTTTGCTCAGGAGAAACCGGGTCAATACCTAGATATAGAACCGACCGACTCAGTCGACCGGCTGATCGAATTCTCGAAGAAGTCAGTAGAACTTTCACAGCTCCAGCAAACAAAAACAACCGAATTACTCAAAGCAGCAGATACCTTCGATGTCGAGAGCTATCGAAAAGCCGACGATGAGCTAAGCGATACCTACGAAAAGCTCGATGCAATCTACCTTGACTCAAGCACCATTGCTGAATCACAAGCGGTATCTGAAGCAGAAAAAGCCAACGCTAGACAGCTCCGGCAAACAACATCAGAAAATCTCAAGGCAGCAAAGATGTTCAGCCACAAAAGCTCGGCCATCTTCTATCTTTGCTTCGGTCTGCCAGTGCAAGCATCACACAGCGCTCGCCTGGCCATAAGCTTAGCCGAAGCTAACTCCGCAGCAAACGAGCAGAAAGCTCCACTGCACTTCTATTCCGGCGCAGCTTCATTTTGGTCTGGGGAATATTCAGGCGCCGAAGAACAACTGAAGAAATCACTAGAACTTAGTCCCAATCTACCTTATGCCTCTTATTATCTAGGCGATCTGTACATCGCCGAAAAGCAACCACTCAAAGCAATCGAATGGTTAAACGCGGCCAGAGAAAAAAGTAAAAGCGATGAACAGAAAGGCACCATTGATCGCGCCCTCGCACTAGCTTACATACTAAATAGCCAACCGAAACTAGCCAAAGTACACATTGAAAATGCTAAACGCGAGCTATCCGCAACTGCAAGCAAAGAATTTCCATACATTGCAAAAGAGTCTATTGGTGTAGTCAACGCTCTGGCTGGTAACTACGCAGAAGCCGAGCGCAATCTATCAGAAGCGCTACCTGGCTTGCAAGCATCGCCAATCAAGCTAGGCAATCGCCTGGAGGCCGCCCAAGCAGCTCTATGGCGCTCTTACTGCCGACACAAGCTAGGCAATAAAACCGGCGCCGCAGAAGATCGCCAGTATGCTCTCAGTCTTACCACGGAAGCTACACACCTGCTAACTCTGGCGCAAATTCTCGATCCACTCTTCGGGGTAAAAGAACCAATCGCAACAGTTGAGCATATCCCAGACAAGTGGGCTGTCGTTGTCGGCGTAGGCAGTTTTGCCGATCCAGCAGTGCCCCGCCTGCGCTACCCGGCAAAAGATGCCAAAGACATGCAGCAATTTCTTATCAATAGCGCCGGTTTCAAGCAAGATCACGTCAAGCTACTTCTAGATAGTGATGCCACTAGCGCCACCATTATTGATTGTCTAGCAGGAAAATGGCTACCAACCTTGGCTCACCCTGATGACCTGATCGTACTTTTCATTTCCTCCCATGGCACACCAGCGTATAAAGCAATTGGTGCCCTCAACTCAATTGTCACCTATGACACACAGCTCAAAAATCTTTTCACTACCTCTATGCCAATGCAAAGCATTGCCCGCATGATCAGAAGCAAGCTGAAAAAGCAGCATGCCTTCGTTGTACTCGACACTTGCTACGCCGGAGGCCTAGGAGCACCAGGTGATGCGGCCAAATCAGACTCAAACGCCGATCCAGAATTACTGGTGATTTCAAAGCGTCAACTAATGATCAGCTCAAGCGACAGCACCGAACGCTCGTGGGAATCAAAGCGCTACAAGAATAGTATCTTCACCAGACAATTCGTAGATACCTTAGAGAAAAATCCTGCCTATGACGACTTTCGCAAGATCTTTACTCAGATTGCAGCGAAAGTAAATCAAGAGGTATCAAGTGATTTCAAGCACACACAGACACCCAAGCTTTCAGGCTCTTGGAGCGGGAAGGGTCTAATTGATATAGCTGCAAAAGATGCTAATGCAAAAGACACTACTGGAAAAGTAACTTCTACAAAAGAGAAATAGAAAAATGAAAAAGTCAGGTTCAGTGCTTCTGGCACTATCGTTAGCACTATCAATGATACTAATTAACCAGGCTTTACCAGCGGCAGCTCAAAGCAGCGCGAAAGGTATGTTCTTCGAGCAACTAGAATCTCCACGCGAGTCTATTAACACTGGCTTGAAATACTGGATTCAAATGCGCCGCGACAAGAAACTGAGCCTGGTAGATAACAGAATAGACTTCATGGCAGGCGATGAAATTCGCTTTCAGATTGTGCCCAATATCACTGGCTATGCTTATGTTGTGCTCGAAAAAGGCACCACCGGTCAGAAGAAAGTACTCTTTCCCAACAGCTATGAGCCCAATGGCAAGGTTGTGGCTGGAAGACAATACTTGCTGCCAACAACTGGTTACCTAGACGTCGATGCCAACCCAGGCACTGAGACAGTTCGCATTGTCTTATCGCGCACACCACTTTCGCAGGCAGCTCTTTTAAAGGAAGAGTCAGGCAATACGATAAAAATAGCAAAAGGTATTAGCGGCGCAGAGCCCATTCAAAATGAAAACTGTCTGGTTGCTTTCGGTCAGGCAGAAAGCAAGCAAGTAGACTTTGTCGAGGGTCAAGGTAAAGGCCTTGAGGAAGACTTTTCAAAAGACCTAAACTATGTGCCCGGTGCTCCAACCAAGAAAAGATCAAGCAAGAGCCGCATACGCAGAGCCGTACACCGAAGGCCACTAGCCAGCCGCAAGGTTTCGCAACAGCAACAACGGCAGAAACAGCAGCAGATAGCAAATCGCGCCGGTTCTGTCACTGTGATAAATATAGAACCAAGCGAGAAGCTCGTAGCCGAAATTCAGCTCAATCACATATAGCTCAGAGCTTTTGCAAGCGATAGCTGATAAGAAATCTAGCTTACTTCGTGTACTAGATTGGCAAAATTTTATTGGCATTTTGTTGGCATTTAATATTAGTAGTATTTCCACCATTGTTGCGTTTCCGGGCACAACATATCCTCAAATTCGAATCCCCACTAATCAGTAATACCAATCGCTTGAGGCTACTATGTCAGAACAGGCTGCTTTGCTACAGGGTGATACACAGTCAACAGTCAAGCACGATGAGAAAGAAGCACCAGCAGCCGAACTTGCACGGCAATCATGGTCTCTACCTAAATTAGATAGTCTGGGCAAAATCGGCGATCAAATGAAAGACGCCGGCATCACATTCAATAAAGACGAAGGCAAACTTAAATTTGACCTCGAAAGCAAGCACGACACCTGGCTTCAAGTTGGAGCATTGAGCTATCACTCAAAGCGCGACGGCAACTACAACGAGCAAAACTATGGCATCGGCATTTTGCGGCGCATTGATGATGAGAGCGCCTTTGCTGTGGGCTACTACAAAAATAGTATCCACCGCGACACTTTTTACGCCACCTATCATTACACTCCCTATGAAATCGGACCGGTAAAACTTGGCATGCAAGTCGGCCTGGTAACCGGCTACAAAGCTCTTGGCGGAGCCCCCGTGCCCCTGCTTCTGCCCCTGGCGACAATTGAGGGCAAGCGCTCGGCCGTTGATTTGACATGCATTCCAGCATTTGGCGGCGCCTCAGCAGTCTGTGCAGCACAGTTTAGATTTAAGTTCGAATAAGTCTTGCACCGGGATGACATTAGTGACAAGCGAGCGGCATCGGGGTAAGCTACAGAAGTAGCAACCTGGCAGATAATAATGAAGACAATTATTAAATCAGCCGCTCTCGTAGCTCTTATGACTACGTGTGTCGTGCAGGCATCTCCGGCAACCGCTGAAGATGCTGTCAGCGCCTGGAAGCTCTACACCCTTAAACAGTACGACGCCTCTGCTAACGCCTTTGAGAAAGTCTTTACCACAGCGAAATCTGAACCCAGACTATACTATTATGCCGGTCTAGCCAACGCAGCAGCCCACCGCAACGCGCGGGCCAAGCAGCTATTTGACTATGTAATAACAAACTTTGCTGGCACCCCAGAATGTGAGCTAGCAAGGAAGGCCAGTGCCTATCTGGCACCAAGCGGCGCAGTTAGCAACACCACCGCCGGGAAAGCTGGTACCCCTTCAGCTAGCGAAAAGGCAACGTCAACTTCTTCAGCAGTGGCCAGTCTTGGCTCGACTAGCACAAAAGCGACAGAGAAAGCAGTTCGTAAAAAGGGCGCCTTTGTTTTTACACCTGAAGACATTGCCCGAGAGGGCGCCAGCGGCATAGACCAAACCAATGCTCCTAATTGTTGGTTTGAGTGCGCCATGTCGGCTCTTGCTCAATTGCCAAAAGGGCAGAGAATGCTGGCCCGAATGATCACCTTCGGTGATGGCGATACTTATATAGTGCGTTTTCCTGGTGACGGCACAGAATATAAAATAACAGAGGCCGATTTAGATAGAGCTGGAGTAAAGTGCACGGCCTTGTGGGCTTCACTATTAGACTACGCTCAACGCCGAAAGTTTCCCAACAATGTTGGCGCCAATGGCTCTGATGGCGAGTTACACAGACTTCATGTTGGTTTAAGTTGCATCACCGGCTGCCGCACCGATGTAATTCACCCAGGCCACGCCAGCGTTCAAGAACTATCCTCATTTATATACAGCGCTGTCAGTTCAGGCAACCCGATAACCTGCGGAACTGCTGGCAGAATTACCGGGCGTCGCTATGTGCCTGTATTCGAAGGTCACGCCTATACCATCATCGGCTTTGAACCAGCTCGAAATATGATCACTATCCGAAATCCGCATGGCCACAAATCTCATCAATTCTCATTTGATGAAGACCCTCAGCATTTGCAATTCGAAGCATTGGAAGATGGAGTCTTTAAGATGCACATAGAGCTCTTTAGAGAGTCATTCGGTTCACTGTGTCGGTCTTTTATTTAGCAGCTCAACGTGTTTGTAGTCGAAGCGGCGGAAAAACAATGGCCGAACAGCAGCATCCCATGATGAAAGTAGACGAGTCGGGCAATCTCTGGCTAAACTTCGGTGAATATGGCCAAGAAGTTGAGCTCGCATGTTTCTCGAAAGATGGCTCTCGGCTTCTAACAGTCGAAAAAGTCGGAGTAGCAAAAGTATTCGATACTGAAACGAGTGAATTAGTAGGCGAGATTCGGCCAGTTAGTGATTTAGCTGGAAGCGACAAATCACCGACCACAAAAGAGTTCGAAGTATACATCGAAGCAGTAGCCCTAGACTCAAAAGGACAGCTTGCCTTACTTGGCCTCAACGATGGCACCGCTGGTGTTTTCGAAGTTTCGACAGGAAAGCGCTTGTCTACACTTTTCCAAAACGAGACCCCACCGGATCACTGGGAATTAATTCGAGCAGTCAACTTCTCTAACGATGGCTCAATGGCGCTTGTTGGCTTTTACAATCGCACAGTAGGTGTTTGGAACAATACCGGCGAAAAGCTCATCGCTAAACTGCGCCCAAACAGCGCCGACCTCTTCTTCTCTAAAGAACTCTGGGGAAGAGATAGCCTAGTCAGCTCAGTGGCGGCCTCCGCAGACAATCGCTATATTTTCGTTGGCTGTTCTGACTTTACCTGCATCATTTGGGACCTAGAAAGGCAGAAGCCAGTTTATACAGCTACAGAATACAGAGAAGAAACAATAGACATTTGTACAATAGCTGATGCCGTTTACTGGGCAACCGCCGGCGGTGCTGTCTGGAGAGCCGTCGATAATAGCCTGCCCGAGAAGCTCTATACGTCCGAACAAAATTGGGTCGAAGCAAAAATTGCCCCAAGTGGTAGATTTTTGCTCGCTATAACAATGGCTGGAGAAATTCAAAAAATAAGCCTGCAAGACAAGAAAATCGATGTACTGGCAAACATTGACCCCAAAGAACTCTTCAAAAAGAGAACTGCTATTGGTTTTCTAGATGGAGACAACTACTTCTATACACCTTCACGCGATTCAATCAAGCTAGCAGATATAACCTTCCAAGTAATTGAAGAACAAGAGACCCACGACACTATAAGATCAGTGATGCCCTCGCCTGATAATTCAATTCTTGCAGTCGAGACTGATTGGAAAGGTACTAGTCTCTGGGATAGAGCTAGTGGCCAGTTCATTCGCGAACTTCCAAGCTCAATAAGTCAATGGGCATTCTCTAATGACGGCAGCAAGATTGCCTTCAGCACAAAAGACAGCGAGCGCGGTTACATCCAAATAGAGGAAGTTAGAACCGGTCAACTTGTGCAGAAGTTCATAGTGCACGGCTCAAACGATGTCTTTTTTGCCTTCGACCAAACCGGCGAGAGGCTTATCACCGGCTCGGCAAAAGATCATACAATGCGGCTCTGGCAAAGAAAAGACAGTGCCGACAGCCCCCATGGCAAATACACAGAGGTGAAGAAACAAACCTATCCCTTCAACCAACAATTTATATTTGCATTCCTGCCTGACAGAAATATAGTAGTCGGCCGTAGAGGTGGCGACCTAGAAGTATGGTCTCCAGAGCTGACAACTAAAATCTGCTGCGACATCAAACTTGACTACGATCCGCTATGGTGCATCAACGAAAGTAGACGAGAATTTATTCTCGCTGAGCGCGAGCAAAAATTCTATAAAGTTGATCTAAAAACCGGCACTGCAAGCCGTTTCAAACCGCAACTCGACAGACCAGAGTATGTGCCCAATTCGCAAATAAGCAAAGATTTCAAATACCGCAGCGGGGCGGCACTATGGCGCGGGTTTGGTGGACCTTATGTTCATATTACCGATGGGCCGCGCGGCTGGACCACGCCAATACACATTTCACTTGATCAAAAATTCGTGGTGCTTCCTGGTCAAGGCGAAGCGGCAGTGATTTCTATAGGCGAAGAACAACGCATTAGAGCGAAGCTACCAGTTGAGGGCCGTTTACGGGCAGCATTTGTTGATGCTGAGAAAATTATGGCTGTTGACTCGAAAGGCAAGCTGATTGCGAAGAGGTATGGGGAGGAGAGTCTATAATGTCAGTGAATATCAACACACTGCATATAGAGAAATAATGCAAGATAGCTTAGCCACCACCCCCACTACCATCTCGGCAGCTACAGCGATGTCGAAGGCATGGACTCTCCTGCAAGACAAATATCCAATTATCATTCTTGTGATCTGCTGGCAGACAGCGCGCAATATTATCATTTCCGCTGCCATGCTAGCGCTCACAGTGAGCAATCAACAAAGCCCAGTGATTATGTTAGCAACTGTCATTCTGCTAGGCGCGGAGAGCTACGCTGAGTTTTTATGGTTCACACTAAAGCTAGTGAGAAATGAGCCATACAAATTATTCCACATACCCGCTCCCTTAGCCATAGTCAACTGGTTCATTGCGGCAGTACTGACGACCTTGAGCGTATACCTCGGTATCTTCGCTTTAATCATTCCGGGGCTAGTTCTCGGTATCTTTTTCTCGACCACTGGTTATGCCGCTGTCGATGGCTTTGGGCCCATTCAATCAATAAAGCTAAGTTGGCGCATCGCCAGTAGTGCCTTCTGGCAAATAGTTCTAGTATTTTTCACTATGTTTAGCTTGATGGTTATCCCAACGGGCCTAACAGCGGCCTGCGATGTCATGCTAGTTTTGGCTCTAGCATTCTTCTACACAACTAGCCGTGCATGGGCTGAAATCGTTGAAGTGAAGAGAAATGATTAAGCGCATTGCTAATATCATAGTTATGCTTATTGCCTTTGAGCTCTTGATGCTGCCGATACTTGCTCTCTTTCGCTGTTTTGTAGAAGCCCGCTACATTCCTAGTACATCAATGAGACCAGCATTGCAAGTGAACGACAGAATACTTCTAGAGAAGGTTTCGCGATTTACAGGCAAAATGTCTGAACGAGGAGCAATTGTTGTCTTCTACCCGCCTTCAGACTGCCTGCCGAAGAACGTAGACAATAACGGCGATGACGGAAGAGACGAAGCAAACCAGAAATGGGATTTTATGCACGTCTTAGGCCGCCTCACGGGCTTACCAATCTTTCCCAATGAGCCAGCACTGGTAAAACGCATTATTGGACTAGGCGGCGATACTATTCGAGTTGTTCCAAACGTTGGAGTCTACGTCAACGACAAGCTACTGGTTGAGCCATACATTATTGCGCCTGCTAGTTATGAGCTGAAAACTCTTAGCGACATATTTGGGCCGACAATCTCAGGCATATGGGTGCGCCCGTATGGCAAAAGTCAGCAGCCAATCGTTGTGCCAAAGGGAATGATATTCGCGCTCTCTGACGATCGCAACAACACTATCGACAGCCATATATTTGGCTTCGTCAGCGAGAAAGCAATAATAGGACGCGCCTGGGTGATGGTTTATCCAATTCAAAAATACATGCACGAGCCATACTGGTCACGGCCGTAGATTAAGGCTGGCAATAAAAGCTATTGGAGCTTGCCTGGAATTATTAACGGCTTTCTGCACAAAAGGCAATACACGAAGCAGTAATATCATCGTTAGATAGCAAAGCAGTTCTCAAAGTGTTGGGAGCAGATCAAACCTAAGATAAAGCCTGCTTGAATTAACATGAGTACTTATTAGCAATAAAAATTGGCTGTTAAGCTACAGAAATCCATGAAATTATGACTAAGCCCTATCAACACGAAAACAATAACGTAATGAGAAAAGGAAACAGGTGCATAGCTGGTCTTCTTTCTTTGCTGTTCTTGTCCGGCTGCTCAAGCGAAAATCACATGCCATACAGGGATGGCGACATCATTTTTCAAACATCCAAGTCAAGCCAAAGCCAGGCGATTCAAGCCGCAACTCACTCGAAGTATTCTCATATGGGTGTTCTCTTTCAGCAAGCTGGTACATGGTATGTATATGAGGCCGTAGGCTCAGTTAAATCCACGGCACTAAAAGAGTGGATTGCCCGAGGGAGCGGACAGCACTATGCAGTCAAGCGACTGCGGTCTCCCGCTCCACTCAGCGTGGCCCAGCTCAAACTACTGAAAGACGCGGGCCTGAAATTCAGAGGTAAGCAATACGACCAATACTTCGGCTGGTCCGACGAAAAAATATATTGCTCGGAACTAGTCTGGAAAATGTACAAATCAGCGCTAGATATAGAGTTGGGAAAACTCAGTACACTTGAGAGTTTTGACTTGAGCTCGCCTGCCGTCAAAACAAAATTGAAAGAAAGATACGGAAAGAACGTGCCCCTTCAAGAAAAAGCAATTACACCTCGCGACATTTACGATAGTGGAAAGCTCACTGCTATCTATGAGTCATGAGAATAGAAGCTTAGCCACCAGTCAGTGCACCATAAAAGACACATCGCCACCAGTGCAAATTCCTCGCTTAATAGTGAGCGAGACAGAAGTTGAAGGCCCCGTATAGTAGCCTATAGCTTCAAGCACGGGATGCTCTACTGGTGGCTCCTCTTGTTTAGAAACATGCCTATACGATGACGGCAATCCATACTCAGTCAACAGCTGCTGTACCGTTTTGCCGGAAGCCCAGCGCACTATCTGCTCAGCTCGCCACTTTTGGAACTGATCATCTTCCTGCCCAGTACAAACGGTGCTTTCAATACATCGATCTTGGGCAAAGGTAAGACGAGTGGCTTTCTCTGTATATCCCAGGCGATACAGCCAAGTATCTTCACCAGGCTGAGAACGGTTCCAACAACTAATTTGACCACCCCTGAAAACTGGTTTGCCAGCTAGTTGTTCAACTTGATCTTTGCTTAGACCTCTTACTCTTCGACATAATCGCTCAGCAGCATCGGACTCAGCGCGACCAAACCAACGACTAAGCTGATAAGACATCAAACCAGTTGGGTAAACACATCCATTCAGCTTGTGAAAAACAGAATTAGGTAGATCGCCACCCTCCAATCCGTGACCCGCAACTGATTTAAGTATTGGATGATAAATCAGATCAGCCGGATTAGGTCGAGAGAACATGTACGGCTTCAAATCAAGTCGAGTAAGTTTTTTGCTAGACTCCATCAAAGCCCTTAATTTTTGGGCCTCACGGTTAGCATCTGTTGATTGCAAAAGCTCGACAAACAATTTGAGATCACTGCGAACATCAGTTTCATCACCAAACATTTCATAGTGGCATGCGACTAATCTTTTTATCGCCTGTTCTGCTTCAGCGTATTTCTTTCGTGAAAGCAGTGTCGAAACACTGGAATAAAGCCGTTCTGTTGCCATATAGCTATTAGCACCAAAACGGGTATCTCTCGGAGTTAACCCCGCTGGTCCTAGGGCCGCGACCTTCTCTAAAAGTGGCAGAGCCTTGTCCGCATCTCCTAGCTTGCAGTAAATTTCAGCCAAAGTAACATAAGTATTAGCAAGCTCTGGATCTCTCACCCCATAGCGAGACACTCGAATTTTCAAAGCGCGTTGACTGAATGACTCTGCACGATCAAATTCACCAAGCGATAGACAAACAAAAGAAAGTCTATCGAGGCATTTGGCCACCTCAATACTATTAGCACCAAAATCCTGCTCTTGAAGCTTAAGTACCCGCAAATGAAGAGTTTTAGCCGCTCTATCCTCTCCATTTAGCTCCAACTCAAGCGCCTGCTCATTCAAGCAATCAACTAGATATGAATTATTCGCCCCAAAGCATGGGGCGACGGCAGCAGCCAAACTGCTCTGAAAACCAGCGATTGTCTCTGTGGTCTTTTGCTTCTGAATTGCAATTTGAGCAGGACTTTTCTCGCTGCCACCCAGGGACAGCCATAACGCCCCGGCTGCGAGGAGCACGGTACCGACAAAGATGACGATCTTTCTTTTCATTCTCAGCACTATACGCGAGTCACCCTATAGAAGAAAGCGATCCGCAATTATTGAAATTTGATTTCACCATTGCAAGACTGAGCCTTAACGCAAATGCCACACAAGAATGTCAGCTCAGTATGGTTACTGGGTCCAGTTTGGTAACCAATAATCTCATAACCCAGCGGATTACTATCAAGAGACTGTGCGTCGCGATCGCTGACAATGTACGAAGGCGCTCCCTGCTCTTCTAAAACCATAAACATTGGCTTCCCAACCGTACTTGTTTCGAGTTTCTTCGGCCTCCAAGCTAGGTACTTGGAGCAATCGTCCGCACTAACAATCTCAGAGGCAGTGCATCGATCACCGGCAAAGGCTAAGCGGGCAAAAACAGAATTGCCACCAAAACAATAAACCCACACCTCATCACCTGATCCACCAAAGCTCCAGCAATCAACCCGCCCAGCTTGATAGAGTGGCCGGCCACCAAGACGCTCGACCTGTTTTTTCGTCAGGCCGCGAGCTTGAACGCAGAACTCTTCTGCAGCCCCTTTTTCAGAAGCATAGAAATACTCTATCCACCTGCCCTGGTAGGCACCAGAAGGCATGACATAACCACTCAATTTAATGAAAGTGGTGTCATCGATCTTTGCCTTATCAAACGGATGCCCAGCTCCAACATGCAAAACCGGATGGACGATCAAATCATCCTCGCTTGGTGGGTCCAACTTGAGGGCCGAGCAAATCTCAGCATTGCGGGCTCTCGTTGCCTCGCCCGGAAGCTTGCAACGCTCACTGAGCCTGGCTAAATCATCAGCCTGTGCAATCTGTTTATGATCTCTCAACCACTGCGAGTAAAGAGCAAGATCTTGGGCTAAATCCGCGCCCCCGGGAATCGACATATTAGCGTCAATAGCAATGAGGCGCTTGCACCGGGCTTCTCCATCGGCACTATCTAAAGACGTTCTGGTCTCTTCAGCTAATGTATCAATTCTCGAATAGTAATCTTCACCGAGCTTCTCATCTAACAAGGCTACAGCTTCATGGTAGAGATTTTGCGCCTCTTCAACAGAGCCATTTTTCAGCAAAGCATCGGCTCGCTTGTTGATCGCCATGATGTCGTTGACGTCGCCAGAATCAATGTTGCTATTGGTCGAAATATCGGTCGAACCCGATTGACCAGTGGCACAACCCGTGAGCACAGCAATGGCGCACACTGTAGACAGTGACAGCAATAGATACCTGTGTGGAGCTTTCATCAGCAACTCCCAGATCCAGCTAATTTCGATGTTACTAGTCTCTAGCTTAGCGACGCGAGAAATTATAGACAGGGGGGAAACACTAGATTGTCGGCAACTCCGCCAACGCCGCTTTAATCTGAGAGTAAAGCTCTGGCAACCATGTAGGATCAGTTACATTGCTGGCCGGAGCAGCCGTAGTACGAAAATCTACCGGCGCGATAATCAGTGGTAAATTCTTGTCGGCAGTATCGTAAGCAGCCACGAACAAATCTTCGCTTACCGGATCGCCCATTGCAATACAGCCAATAGAGCATTGATTGCCGTGCACGAGAATATCGCTACCAGGCTGTTCACGACCGTCTTCTTTAGCATGGGCCCAATCGGTGGGGTTTGGATAGTTCAAACGCAGCGCTAAATGGTAAGGAGTATTCGGTTCAAGAGTAAGGTTATACAGCCCTTCAGGCACCTGGCAGTCACCCTCTTTGAGCTTAGGGCCGAGTAAGCCGCTGGCGGCAAGAACTGGATAAGTGCAGATGTATTTATAAGTAGAATCGGCGGCAGCAGCATAAAGCATAAGCTCGTTGGTTGACTTAATTACCACCATTGTCAGCCGCTGCGGCGGATAGGCTACCCCTTTAGCTTGAAATTTTGGCAGCAGCCTTGCCCGAGCGGCAGCACCATAGGTGGCAATTTGATCTTCAGCAGTGTAAATCACTGGCGGTTCAGCTATAGGTTTACGCGCCACCACACTCGCTACCATCCACTTGATGCGACGCAATACCTTAAATGGATACGGAGTGAAAAATGTGCAAAGAAGCGCGAACGTGACCATGACAATTATAAATCGACGTCGCTTTTTCAAAAGAATTTTCCTACTTCCCGCGTCTCACTTCCCACTAACCCCTATCCCGTTAACAACTCGGCAATAAATGAATTCTATGCTTGCGCTCACAGGTTTGGCAAGGAGAGCAGCTTACTATGGGACACGACAATTACAGACATGAAGTATCAGAGAAAAAGACACAAAAAGATGAGTCTGACGACTCAGCCAAGAAAATTGTCACTGACGGTCAGAATAGCAAAGACAATCAGAAAGTGATTGACCATAAGAAGAACAACCCCGAAGCAAACAAGGCTGTGAAAAATCTATTTGGAGAAGTGTCGATTGACTTCAATAGCAAAACACCATTAGAAGGTGCAGCGGAAGCCAAGATTTCAGATACCAGCGACAAAAAGACCCAACCCATTGCAAACATGAAGAACCTGGCTGGCGTCATGGATCAAGATACAATTGCAGCGGTGCGTCGCAACGAAGAGAAGAAGGCTGGTTTTGAAGATACCATTCAAGACAACTTGCCCTACAGCTGGGCGCAATCGCGCAACTGGTCAATCGGACCAGCGCAGATGCAGACAAAGCATATTGATGAGCTTAAAGCCGATCCACGCTATGCCGAACAGTTAAAAGACGCAGACCCGTATACGGCGGAAGGCTCTGACAAGCTGATCGCGGCTTATCTGGATAGAGAAGCTGAGCGGCTCAACAATGGTGAGTATGCAGCAGGCAAGACAGGCAGACCACGTGGAGATGAGTCAAAAGAAGGGCAGCGTTTTGAGGCCTTGCAGCAGAGATGGAACGAAGCGAAAAACGGTTGCAATCCTGATGAAATGCGAAAAATCTTGATAGAGACATACAACTCTGGCAATGGCTCTACCCAAGTTACCGAGGTGGAAACAATTAGAACTGGTGGTGAAGCGGCGACGGCGATTGCGTCAGCGGATAAAGGACCGAAAAGTATCTCTGCTAACCTTCAAGATAGCAGAGTGGCAGCATAGTCGACGAAGGCTATTCAATAGACAAGGAAAAGACCTGAGAATTCTCAGGTCTTTTCGCATTTTCCAGAATAAGCGCGGTGGCAACTTTAGGGCCCTACAGCCACCACAGCGCCTACTTGCAACCGGCAATTGTCAAACTGCTACAATATTCACCTAAATCCCACTTTCCCCTGTAGCGTCTGTATTACAGGGTCAGGCTTAGGAGCTGAGGCATGAAAATTATCCAAAAGATGGCAATCGCGATCTCACTGGTAGCGGCAACTATCGTTCCGACTATTGCGCCATCGATGGCAGAAGTTCCCACCTTGCCCAACAGCGGCACTTATTTCATCGTCAATTTGGCTAACGAACAGGCTCTAGAAGCCGGTCAAGCTAGTATGGGTCAATACGTTGGCACCCGTGAATTTACCAAGGCCGGTCTACAAAAATGGGCCATCAATCGCAAAATCGACATCAAAACGAAGAAGCCGACAAACCGCTACACAATCAGGCTAGCAGGCGAAATTGAGGGCTTGAATTTCCAGCCACATCCGGTGTCAGACATGCAGTCTATTATCAGCAACGATCCTTCAGTGTTTGTATTGGCTCCTGCTGAATCAGGTTTTCTCGTTAAGAGCGTAGCGAAGAATGGTGATGCTTTACGCATCCTGGAAAGCCCTCCTTCGTATACCGAAACTAGATTTGGACCAAGCGATGGCTCAGATAAGTTCCTTTGGAAATTTATCCCAGCCAATGAATAAATGAAATGGCAAAGACGACATGGCAGAAAATAGCCGCTAGAACAGTCGTATACAGCACACTATGCGCGATTGCCTGTTGCAACAGCGGGCAGTCGCCATTTGTGCAGGCGGCGCTTGCACAATCAACAGATGGAACCACGCCAACTCAACTAACAAGCAATCAGATAGAAGGCGAAGCCGAAGCCTCCGGTCAAAGCTACTACTACACTTTTACCGGCGGCCCCGGCGATCTGACCATAAAGCTAGATGGCGAAACTGACTTTTACTCCACCAATGCCCATGTCGTTCTTCATGATGAGCGCGGGGTAGAGCTAGGAAAAGTTGCACTCAATGCCACCGGCAATAGTGCCAGCAAATCAGCAACGATACACCTGACAAAGTCGCAGGTGATTAAAATGCAGATCATGCTTGGTGTCAATGTGGGCATCCATCTCAAATATAAAGTCAGTCTGGCTGGGCCGCTAAATCTTCAAGCTTACCCAACAAGACTTGCCAGTAGAGAATCTAACTTGCAACTTGCCTCAGTTAATGTAACGCCGTCTCATTCGCTCTCAGCGCCCAACTCTAGTTCTGGATCTGGCTCGGCATCTGGCTCTGAATCAAAGTCTAACTTTAACACCGACTCCATTTCCATTTCGAACTCCAACTCTAACCGTGACTCCGACACAAGCTCTAACTCTGCCGCGAGCAACGCCCCGATTGAAGACAAGTGGGCCTTTGTCGTCGGTGTGAGCAAATTCGCCAAGCCATCCATCAATCTCAAATACCCAGCAAAAGACGCAAAAGATCTCTCGAACTATCTCATCAATGAGGCCAACTTTGCTCCTGACCACGTCAAACTCTTGGTCGATGAACAAGCCACAAAAGAACGGGTGCTAGCAGAACTCGGTGATAAGTGGTTACCTCGCCTGGCTCACCCAAACGACCTAGTGCTAATTTTCATTTCTACCCACGGCAGCCCATCACAGGCTGATCTTGAGGGCCTCAACTACCTGGTCATGCATAATACCGATCCAGATAGCCTCTATGCCACCGGCCTGCCGCTGTCTGATCTAGCAGCGGCAATCAAGCAACGGGTGCACTCAAATCGTGTGGTGCTAATTATCGATGCTTGTCATAGTGGTGCAGCCGATACCGCTAAAGGGCTAACGCGAGTGGGCAACATCGATAGTGCGGCGCTGTCGCAAGGCACGGGACAGCTAATTATTTGTAGCAGCATGCCTAACCAGGTATCTTGGGAGTCAAAGCGCTACCAGAACGGCGTATTCACTCACCAATTGATAGAAGCACTAAGAGCAGGCAAGCCCACACTGAGCCAGGCCTTCGAGCGCTTGAAAGAATCAGTGCAGACAGAAGTTTTGCAAGACCGAGCTGAGCTACAGACAGCAGTGCTCAAAAGTAAATGGAAAGGCAACGACCTTATCATTTCAGCACCACCGACAAAGCCGCGGCAAGTACCGGCCGAATTAAAATTGCAGTGACTGTTTAGAAGTACTTACTTTCCTACTCCAGTTTAATGAATGTAGTCGGATTGTACTTGGGCTTAGACTTTTCGATAATCAAACCAAAGTGCACCAGTTTTTCTTTGCCGTCAGTATCGTGCCAGCGCGTGACGAATTCTTCAGTTGGAATATAAGTGTAATTGCACAGGGTAGATGGGTCCATAAAAAAGATGTTGCTTTCATCATGACCAATGGCTAACACATAGTGGCCATCTTCCCAATCATTGGAATAATCGATAGTCTTTTCGGCCCAGGCCTGAATCAAACAAATCACAGGCTTACCATTATCAATGAGCTTCTTCAATTCGGGGATAGTCATGTTCTCCACGACTTTGACGGAGTAGCCTTTGGCCTTCGCCAGGCGCATCATTTCCTGATAGTGGGTGCCAGTTTTAGGAACAGCCTTGAGTTCTTTTGCTAACTGATCTTCGCGGTACTCGTCACCAAAGTAAGCGAAGACTGATTGAAGCGCAGAAACGCCACAAGTGAAATCAGTAGACTGACGCAGCATAGGAACTTTAATGAGATTGCTCGGAGCCTTTGGCGCAAGCTCATGAGGCTCAGTAGCCAGAGAGCTAGGAAGCTGCGGGGCAGCAGAATGGGGCTGCGCAGCCTTGACCTTAACTTGAACTCGGGCTTGATCACCTTCAGCATTTACCGACTGACTTAGCAAAACGAAAGACAAGCACAATAGTGCTCCACAAAATGAGATTTGACGCACTGTCAGTTGCGAAAGCATAAATTGACTCTACCTACTTAAACGATGCACTCACTGCTGCTTACTACTTGCGCCCTGCCGCCGCTGCAAGAGATTCCTAAACACCTGTTTTTCCTGCTGGTCCACGACTCCATCGTGATTGCGATCAAGCATACGCATAAATCTTCCACTTCGACCTATACCGCTGTTACCGGTTTCGGCCTGGCCTGCTCCTGCCCGACCAGAACCACTCGGCCCGACACCAGTCTGACCTGAGCTAGCGCCCATGCGCGGAATACCCCCTTGTCGGAGGCCAGATAGTGCCCGCATCTTATCTGATGCAGAAGCTGGGTCTGCATGACCCAGAGTAAGCAATTGCCAAAAGGCTACATCAGAAAATCTGGTATTGCCAGCTCCGGGCATAAATTCAGATTTCACATTAGCTTGGCGCACCACAACTAAGTTCATGCTGGGCACCACATATAGTCTCTGCTTGCCAGCTCCCGCTGCCATGACTAAATCGTTAGGCACCCCCGGCGCACCATAGCGAAGGTCTGAAGCCATGGTCAGTGTTCTTATGCTGTTTCTCAGTTGATCATCCATGGGGCGATTCAACCACCACGATAATCCATACATAGGATTAGCAGGAGAACCAATAAAAAGCGTTTTGAGATTGTCTGACTGAATGATCTGCTTGCCACCAGCCATGCCACCATTGAGCACCAGCTCTCCCACTTTGGCCCACTCGCGAGCAGTAAATGCTGCCCCCTGCGGCATGAGTGGCATGCCGTCCCTTCCCTTGCGCCACAAGCCTATATGAATATCGGCAGGGTCAAGCACTCGGCGCTTGAGGTAATCAACCATTGTTGATTCAGCGTGCTTATTCTCCTTGCTGGCCTTTAGCTTGCGCACCATTAGCTCGCCAAAAACTTGAAATGGTGCCGGACCATACTGAAACTTTTCGCCCGACTTTGCTGTGATCTCAGCTTGAAGAGCCTGGGCATACGGTGGAGCCATGCCTGTAGCCGATGTAATGCCAGAAATGAGTGAAAGAAGTTCTCGAATAGTAATATTTTCGCGTTTGGAGTCACCCTTCCACTCGGTAATTGTGTCGGAGACCTTCTCATCAAGGGTCAAGATTCCGTCCTCGCTGGCGGCAAGGGCGCACAAACCGGTGAAGCTTTTTGTGCCGCTGGCAAGTTCATGGGGCTCTGAGGCCTTATGCCCATTGGGATAGTCTTCAAAAATTACTTTGCCATTTTCTATAACCAACATCGACATACCGCTAGCCTTGGCGCTGTATTCGGCCGCTTTCTTGCAGTTGTCTAAGGTTACCTTCAGAGGTGCAGAAGACGCGGGAGCCGACGCTTTTGTGCCAGCAGGAACAGTCGGACCACCCCGACCAGACGCATCATCGGACGAAGCTATGGCCATCGGCGATGACGAACCGACAATTAAACCTATCAAAGCTGCCGTTGTAAAGGCCTTCAAGGTCATGCCACGCCTCCGTTGAATCACTCGTAAGCATTACTCGTTAGCATTCTACATGGTCTGCCCAATTTCCCCCTTGAAGAGTGGTTAAAGCCAGTCTCAGGAGGCGAACATGGGAAAAGACTATAATATCTTGCAAGCTAGATGAAAGAGAGCGCTGAGAAGCTAGTAAATAGGGCTGGAGTAATCTCTCGGGCCACCTAATGTCAGTCGGAGAAAAACTATGTTAAAGCTCATAAAAGGGCTACATCACTTTCAGTCAGAGATTTTTCTCTCGCAAAAAGACTTATTTGAACGCCTGGCAAAGGGTCAAAACCCTGATGCCTTGTTCATCACCTGCGCTGACTCCAGAATTAATCCAAATTTGATTACCCAGACAAACCCAGGCGACCTCTTTATTTTGCGCAACGCTGGCAACATTGTTCCACCATACGGCGCAGCCAATGGCGGAGAAGGCGCGACCATTGAATTTGCGGTGTCAGCGCTTGGTATCAAAGACATTATTGTGTGCGGACATTCTCACTGCGGTGCTATGAGAGGTTTGCTGCATCCCGAAGAGTTGAGTGAAATGCCAGCCGTGGCCACATGGCTTAGCCATGCTGAATCGACACGACGCACAGTCAAAGAAAATTACACAGACCTCAACGACGAACAATTGCTCAACGTTACCATGCAAGAAAATGTGCTGGCACAGCTAGAGAATTTAAGAACACATCCAGCAGTTGCAGCGCGCCTCGCAGGTGGAAACTTGAACCTGCACGCCTGGAGCTACAAGATTGAGACAGGTGAAGTATTTAGCTACCAGCCAGACGAAGGTCAGTTCTTGCGCTTAACAGAGCTACCGGTCGCCAACGAACGTCGACGCTCAAGGCTGGCAGCAGTTAGCTCAATATGAGCGTTACGCTCAAAACATTCATCTAAATAGATAGACTGTCCCGAACCTGCATCAAGGCAAAGCCTAGGAGATTCTGGCCGTTCCACTGCCTTGGGTCGAGTGCCTTGGGATTAGATTGCGCCATACCAATGCCCCAGATGCGGTCCCAGAGACTGGCCTCAACTAATACTTTAGGTGCCGTGGCAACCAACCACTTAGCAAATGCTGGATTCTGACTAAACTTAGCTTGATTGGCTTTTACAACAATTTGAGAGCAATGATTCTTCCAGACCTCATCCTCGAAGTTACGAACTTTACGACCTAAGGCCTTTGCTTCCTTCGGAGTCTGACAATTAAGTATATTTTCAAGCATCTCTGAATCGTTAAATAGGCGAGCTTTTTCAGCCATCATGTACTGCTCTGCTGTCAGGTACTCCACACCATCAATCTTAAATGAGGCTGGAAACCACTGACTGCAACAACTAGCGGTGACACTACCATCGGTGCTAGCTTTATGTCCGTAAAAAAGTAAGTATTCAAATACTTGGCCTTTTTCCAATTCTTCTATAAGAGCTGCTCTGCTATATAAGCTCATCAATGAATTTGCCTCTTGATTCTGCGTGGACGGAGGTTAGCACTTTGAGTCTACCAATCTTATCACCGGCAAATGGCCGGAATGGGACCGGCAACAAAATCGCCCCTTGCATTTCTAAGTTCGCGCTACAATTGTAGACAGCCAAACGACAGTAAAACGAAGGCTAAACGACACCCACTACCTGACAATGTGAGCCTGCTATGACTCAACAACTAAACCTTTACCACGGCAATACGCTAATCGGCACAGTCGCAAATATCGCAACTGAAGATGATGAGGAATGGAACGGTATCATTACGTTTACGCCAGAAGGCGAGAGCTACCGCAATGTCTTCGAGTTTCTTTGCAACGATGCCAACGATCCGGGTGCTGAGCTACCGTTTGAAGAAAGCTACCTTGATGATTGGTTCATAGAAAGAGAGCCTGGGATGATGCAAGAAATTGCCATTCCCACTATCAACTACGACGAGTGTGAGATCGTCTGGCAAGAGTCTTAGTCAGAGTTATTTAGGCCATCAACAAGGTCTTGAGTATAGAGGTCTAGATTGCCCTTGACCGGTGAAAAGCCTGCCAGAGACTCATTAAACTGCTCCGGATTTACCTGGCAACGGCTTGACTTCACCAGCTCACAAAGACTGATAGTTTGAACACGAGGGAGTGATGCTCCGACGTTCCTTCCTGATCGAAAAACCTTATATGAATATCGCACAGGTAAACCATAGCCTATGGGCGCGCTGGCAAAGCGGCAGACATCCGCAGCCACCTCCGGCTTGACCTTAATTTCTTTAGTTGCCCAATAATCGCCTGTTACTTTTGCGCTGGGCTCAGTAAGAAGATGTCCGCTTAAAAGATAATGGCGACATTTAAGTCCACAGATAGTCGCCTCTTCAGCGACTTCTACCTTATCATTTTTGACTGGGTTACTATGGAGAATTTCAATTGCCCAATCTTCCATGCGCACTTTCGCATAAGTCTTGTGCTCTAGATTGCGGCCAACCATGATACCGAAATGAGGCGGACCGAAACAATAGGTCACTGTATCGTTTGTGATAGTGGCGTGGTTTTCAGTAAATAAGCCGTCGTATGGTTCGTCTCCGGCGCCCCACTTAAGCTTCATGCGATAGCCATCGACTAACTTAGCAGAATCAGGGCTAGTATTCACGGCTACAGAGCGCTGAGACTGGGAACGGGACTCTGCCTCTCTTTGCACCTTCTCAGACACCGTCTTATCAGAAGCTACATTCGCTTTCTGCATAGTAAGCACAACAGCAGCTAAAACAACTAGAGAAAAGAGAGAAACAACAGCAACCAATATATTTTTTCTCGTTACAGAATTATCACTAGATACGGTGACACTATCAGATACTGGCACTATCGGCTTCGGCGTAGCACTGACTCTGTTCAAATAAACTGGCAAAACTTCTTCACCGCGTTGCACCTTCTCTAAATCAGCTCGCACCTCAGCCATCCGTTGATATCGTTCAACCGGATTCTTGCGCAAAAGTTTTGCCACCACAATTTCGATAGAATCTGGAAATACTTCCGGACCGACGACACTGGCAAGCGATGGCGCCGACGCGTCTAAATGACCAGCAACAATCGCCGCGACAGAATTTCCAGCAAACGGGGGCTGCCCAGTCAGGCACTCAAACATGGTGCAACCTACCGAATAAATATCAGAGCGACCATCCACCACCCCACCAGAGCACTGCTCAGGGCTCATATAAAATGGACTGCCGAAAACATCACCGGCAAGGGTAAGGCTTTGCTTGAACCGGTCACGCTGTGAAAGTTTCGCCAAACCGAAGTCGAGAATCTTTACTACCACACGATCGCTCGCATCAGTGGTCAGCATGATGTTGCCCGGCTTGAGATCGCGGTGAATGACACCACTTCGATTGGCATACTCAACACCATCGCAAACCTGGAGAAAGACCTCAATCACACTCTCCAATTTCATTCTCGTTCGCTCAGACAATATGTCAGCAAGACTCTGACCAGAGACGAATTCCATAGCATAGTAAGGCAAACACTCAGCGTGAATACCAAGGTCGGTAACTTGCACGATATTCTGATGATTGAGTTTGGAAATCACTTGGGCTTCCTGCTTAAAGCGCTGCCAAGCCTCCTTAGTCACTTGGTCAGGTGGAATTACCTTAAGGGCACAATGTTTATCTAGCCGCTGATGAAGAGCCAGATAGACTTCCCCCATCCCGCCGCGACCGATGGGCCTAATAATGCGATAGTTGCCACCTACAATGGCGCCTGTTTTCAATCCGATCAGATGAGCCTTACCGTTCGCATCAAGACTTGCTCGCTCGAAAACACTAGCAGCGCCTCCTTCATCCAATGCAGAGTGTTGCAAAAGCCTAAACCGCTTCGACATACTATTGTCGTCAAGGCCAGCTTCTACCTCGCATTTACAGCGAATGTCCTGAAAGAGAAATCCACTAATCGAACCTTCCTGGCCGTCATGACCAAAGGCGAGACCACATTTGCGGCAAAAATCATTACTATCGACGGCATTGCCAACTTTGAGCGCTTGACCGCTCTTACAGCGACAATAGAAGCTCTGAAAAAAATATCCAGTTAGCGAGCCAATCTTAGACTCGTCGGCGACACGTTTACCGCATTTGCTGCAGGTCTTAAACTCGTCGGCCTTATCTGGTCTTTGTGTTGACATTAGTTTTTGACATGGGAGGAAAATACTGTTTGCTTGTGTTTGAGTGAGTCGTAAACTTTTGCGCGGCCATCATGTAAAGTAGCGGCCATTCGCTCTTTCCACTCCGGCATATTATCAATAGTCTTGCTCAACAAATGCTTGGGTGCATATTGAGACAAGCATTTCTCGGCCGAAGCATAATCGGCAAGAGCCTTCTGATGCTGACCCAGCTGCTCAAACATCGCTGCTCTATTAGTAAAAGAACGAGGGTCGTTGGGCGCCTTGAGCAAACAAGTCTCATAGTCGGCCAAAGCTTCCTTATAGAGCCCCGCTCTTCGATAAGCGTCGCCGCGCAGCATATAAGTTGAGGCATCTGGATAGCCGCGGCTCGACTTTATAGACTTATCGAAGTCAGAGAGGGCTCGCTCTAAACTGCCCATTTTGCTGCAGGTCTCACCTCTGCGACAATAGGCCGCTGCATAGTCTGGGTCATTGGACAAAGTAGCAGAAAAATCGGCCAGAGCCTTCTCATACTCCTTGTTCTCACTGTATGCGACGGCTCGCCGAAACAGAAGAAAATTGACCGGATTATAAGCGCGTCTGGCGTCTTTTTTGCTCGTTCTCTCGGCCTCTTGGCACAGTTCTATCGCCTTGCTGTAATCAGCAATCGCTGAGGGATATTCATGCAAATCGTTTTTGTACATGTATCCACGTTGCGAATAGGCAGCGGAAACACTTGGTTCTAAATTAATTGATTTTGCAAATAGCGCAATAGCTTGGGGAAACTCGTGAGTCTTACATTTCAAGTCTGCCTCCTCTCGCAATACCCAGGCAATCTGGCTATTTTTCTTCCCGCTAGCCGGCAGGGCTCTATCAAGTAAAAGCAACCTCTCGTATGTTTCGAAAGCCTTGTCGTAGACCTGAAATTTTTCATAAAACTCGGCGAGCGCTTGCAGAGACTCGTGTAACTCAGCTTTATCAGCAGAGGTATCATTCTTCTCGACAGAAGCAAGCTCTTCATTATGAGCCGCAAGTGCCAGGTCGTATTCACCCTGGTTTTCTAAGGCCCACCGCAGTCGCGCCTTACTAAGGGCTAGCAGCGCCTTACATTGCTTGCTCTTGGGTAATGATTTGATTATTCGCCGCTCTAAATCTTCGACAATAGAAAACTTTCCGAAGCCGCCCTCTTCAATAGATTGAATCGAAATTATCGAACAAGTCAGGGCTGAGTTCTCGCCCACAGCGTCAGACATTTCGTCCACGGCCGTACCAAAACTACGATGCATCTTGTCGTAGTTATCGGCGCGGGCTGCCTGAAAGGCTTCTACCATTGCCAATTCAGACTGATACAAGTGGGTTAGCTTCTGTTCGTCAAAAGCAATTGATAGCGCGTCTGTTAGCGCCATAACAGGAAAAGTGCTGTCAGATTGACTGACTTTGTTATAGGCAACGGTTGCCAGGGCGCCAATTACACTAAAAACTAAAAACAAAAAGCCAAGCACAATTATGATTATGCCCTTGGTTGATTTAAAAAAGGACTTTGTCAGTTTCATTAATTACCGGCAGCGTTAACGATTTGAATCGAACCAGGCTCTAGCATTATGCCACTATCTGGCCTGATGACACCGACTAAATGAAGCAAACTCTCACTGTGGCTATCACCAACCCAGTAACAGCTTAGTTATTTCACCGAACTATAGTATAGGAGTTGTTTGGCAGCACCAAGATTTTTACCAGCCAGCAAGAGTGCCAATAGACACAAGATTACTATTCAAGCAAATCATAGAGGTACAGAAAATGAGCATAGAGTCTCGGGAGCAAGTCGCCCCAACAAGCGAGCGAATAAGTGGAGATACCTGGTCGCACGTTGCTAATGACGCATACGAAAGAAATGGCAGTTCCGGCCTTATACAACTCGCTGCTACTGCCTGCAATCCGAAGCTCGATGCTCCGATTACTCCGACGGAGAGAGCATTACCACCACTGGAAATAGTCATCCCGTTTACTCCAACATGGGGATCAATGGCACCAGGCTGTCGCCAAGTGCCAAGAAGACCTGGAGCCGCGTGAACACTGAGTATTTTTCCATTTACTAGAACTGTCCAGATGAAGATGAAAAGCAAAAGTAGTTAGCCCACAGGCAGATGAGCTAAACTACTTTTGCTACCGCACAATGGTGTTTACGTGGAACAAGCCTCAGCTCGCAAAAAAAGCGGAGCTTCGATCGATAGCCAACAAAGAAGAAACGAATGGGCCGTGGCCATACTCGTGACCGTTATTGTATTCATTATTTGCAACTACCTATTGCTTAGAAACAACCTAGAATTCAAAAGCCCACAATTGCAACAAATGAGACTCTGGTTCGCTCTTTCGATTCCATCCTTGCTATTAACCAGTATCATCCTCCACCTAGGAAAAGGCTGCCTACAAAGATCGTGCGAGCTGCTACTGATCATTTCGGTACCGTGCGTTCCCTTGCTGGCATTTTGCATTGGCTACCTATTTCCTTCGACGGCCCACAATTTCAGCAGAGATAGGCAAGTTGAAGAAAACTACGTAGAAAACGGAGCACTGGGCTCATCAGCGCACTCAATTATAGCCAAGAAAGAATGGGGTCCATTCTTCTATCGTTGTACACACGAAGCCATCGATACCTATCCTTTTATAGGGAACGAGCAAAACGGAAAGGTCTTTGTTAGGTACAAACAGGATGGTTTGACTGTTAGTCGCGATCTTGATGAATGGCTGGCTGGGAAACCGGGAACGTGGAAATGACCAACGAAGGGAATTGACTTGAATACAGCAGAGTGGGCAGAGTTTCTAGCCGGTGCGATAGAGCTACAACCCGAATGGTCAACAAAGCCAGGAGCATCAGAAGGTGAACTCACAGCCCTAGAAAAGCACCTAGGCACGAGTCTTCCTCCTTCATACCGTGAATTCTTAAAAGCTAGCAACGGCTTTGACACCCCAAACTATCACGTCCAATCATTTTTTGGCACAGAAGACATTGAATGGTTCAGCGTAGCAAACTATAAGTGGGCCGACATGTATGGCGGTCCAGATAGTGGCATGGAAGAGTTGGCTGGTGACCTCTTTGGAATGCTGCAAATATCTGTCAGCCATGAAGCAGTCATTCTCTTGAACCCTGCAGCCATAAACGACGATGGCGACTGGCAAGCAGTTTTGTTCGCCAGCTGGGTGCCCGGAGTTGAAAGATTTGAGAGCCTGCAAGAATTCTTGGTCACCACCTTCGAGGTTTCGACTCCAAATAGCAATGTCACAAGCAATCCTTGCCCACAGTACATTCCAGCCAACCTAGACCTGTCTCCACACTTCTGGGCTACCAAAACGCGAGAGCATTACTTAGAGCAAATAAAATCATCAAACATCCGCGACCGCAAGCAGGCGATTAACGCCTTGGCATTTCACCACTGCGATGACGACATAGAAGCAATAGCATCATGCCTCTCAGATGAAGACGAGTCCGTCCAAATCACAGCCGCCATATTCCTCACTAGGTTCAGTTCAAAATTTGCCTATGACTCTTTAGCACGGGTGATCCAAGAAGGTCCAATTGATTTAAAGCTAGAGGCAGCCGAATCTTTGCTTGCGATGAAGCAAAAACTTTCAGCTCAATCGGTTACTGCCATTGCGCCCGCTCTGCAAGACACAACAGACAGAGCCTACACATGCTCACGAATTTTAGGAAAAGTAGAGAGCATCGAAGCAATTGAACCTTTGGCAAATGCCGTTCGATTCTGGGCGACACATAGTGGTTACGAAGGATTAAACCCTGTTCTTACTATACAAGTCGATCTCTCCCTTCACGGCGAACAAGCACTAAACGCAATCAAAAGCTTACTTTCAGATGAGCACCATTTAGTGCGAAAACATGCTGTCGAAGCTCTCTATCGATTGAGTTCAGTGGAGGCGACCAAATTACTCAAAATCGCTAGTCGAGATGCAAATGAACTAGTAAGAGAGAGTGCCAATAAAATTCTCAAAGAAAGAAAGCCGCCAGGATTCTTTGACTGGCTGAAAAAATCATAACAGGTCTTATGCACTAGGCAATTCAAGGGGGCCTTCAGACACTTCTGCAAAACACTTCGCTAGTCGCCGAACCTCTGCTCCGGCATGTATCTGGTGCGCCAGAAAATTCCGAATGTAATCTTGAAACTCAAAGCTTCGATCGTGCCTTAGCATTCGCCTAAGTAAATTAGCTTTGGTCTCAGGAACTTCCGGCAATCCTTCTCGATCATTGGCAAGGAGGATCGAGTGTGCTTTCTCTAGATACTTTAGTTCTGAAGTAACGTTTAAGATGGAGGCGAATGCCTGATACTGCTGTTGCGACATAGCAGTCTCGGCCCATTCAGCTAACCAAGGCACCGCAAACGCTGGATCAACCTTGCACAAACGACACACTATGCGGAACGAATAGGGTGCATCAGGCGACTCTGCAACGAAAAGCTTCGCCAGCGACACAAGTTCTTCGTCCTGCTCAAAGCGCAGCATCTCAGCCAAAGCTTCCTGTTGAGATACCCGCGGAGCGAAATGAAGAACTTGTCTAGCAAGCAAAAGATTCTGTTTTGTCGGTGACAACCGAAGAATTTCACTCATATTTGAATGGACATACTCAGTTGCTACATTCCTCTTCAAAAACCGGGCAAGCCACCGTCTAGATTGTTTATTCGGCGGATGCTCCAGCATAAAACTGAGAACAGACCATCCACCCCGAGGTACGCGCTTCAAAAATGCCTTGGCGTATTGTTCGGCTCTGGCTTTAGAAACACCTTTAGCAAGCCAACTCCAAATCAACCACGAGTCGAAGTCATTACGTTCTGCTTGAGCAAACCACTGCTTAAGCCTTTCTGTGTTTCCTTTCTTATCGACACGCATTAAATTAATAAGTAACGTGGTTTTGGTGTGCAGATCAGATGTTTTTTGATGCTTCTTACCCAATGCAATAATCGATGCAGTTGGTCTCATGCGAAGGATATGCGAAAGAACAGGACCAATCTTCGGGTCATCAGGAAACTGTAAACACCACTCTGTAGCCAACTTAATCGTCTCAAGACTGGCTACACTCCTCTGAATACCACCTTCTTCAAAGAGCAGCAGGAAGTGTAGAAGTTGGTCGTTACATGGTTCTTCTGGTGAACTTGAAACAATTTCTCTGATTTTCTCGAAAAGCACAGCTCTTTGCTCAGCACTCAAGAAGCCGATTGAGGCCGACCCACGCGACCTGACACTCTCAATTAACGGTTCATAGCTCACGGCAGATTCAGCTTCAACGCGGAGTTCATCAAACTCTCTAGCTGGAAGACAATCACGAAGAATATCCAAATTTGAAGGTGTAAGCGATGTCTTAATTTTTGCCACTATTTGAGCCAGCATCAACCTGGCACCTCTGCGCTTGAGCAAAACCTCAAATATGAAACCATCAAAATGACCAGATCCATCAGTGATGGTGCTTAAAGCATAGTCAGCAAGTTTTGGATGCGAGGCATGCTCCAAAATCGTAACTAATTCAAATGATGCAATCTGTCGCATTCGCTCCCAAGTATAAGAATAAGAAGAAGTAGGCCATCAAGAATACACCAACCGGAAATATGTATGTCAGTACAATGATTATCGCGCTACTTCACCGCGTAGTAGAGCGCAGTAAAATTAAAAGAAAAGAGGGGGGGTTTTCAGGCCCCCATAGTTATTCCCCGACAACCTAAGTCGCTGGAAAGCAGAAGTTTTATTTATCACTTTCAGACAATACTCCTTTGCTGACTAAGAGTGACATGGCCTGCTGCGATAGTGAGCCAGGCTCCTGACGTCGAGCTACTCTGACCAGGCTGTTGAATGACACAACAATGTCGCGGCCGGTCAGATATTCTTCTTCAGTGAGCCTGTTGTCTTGAGCCAGAGCGCGAAGAGTGGCAGCAAATCCTTCCATTATGGCCTCGAATTTATTGTCTTTAGAGGCCGTGAATTCAAAGGTGCTGACACTTGTCACGACTGGCTTGATCAAGAGAAACTTTCTCTCACTTTCGGCCACCACTTTAGATGTTGGAATGCAACGCCCACCGCAAACGACCTTCCAAATAGAAGAAGATATGCGGTCATACAAAGTAGTATCAGGTCCGACATCACAGACAATGATGTCCCTAGGCTCAGCAGCAAAGTGGTCCACGACCACGCTGACCGGCTGCCAACCTTCCCAACTCAGTGCGCCGTCATGCAAAGTCAGCACTTCACCGCTACCCAGGGGCAGCGGTACCGAGTTGAAAATCATCGGCACGGCACAAGAAGCACAGATAGCAGTGCCCAGGCGCGGTGTCTGGCTACAGAGCTGATGAAATTTTCCACCCTTTTCGCGCCTGAATACTCCTTCTTTTGAGAGAAGAATTTGGGCGTCATGATCGCATGCCAGGGTCCAGAATTTCTCCGGCCAAGCCGAGCCAGGAGAATCGGCGGCATCTTCTATCCACTTAGCAAAACGCTTGCCGTTGTAGCATCCGCTTAGCGGCAAGCGATTTCTATAGCGGCTGGCGTGAAGATAATAGTGCTCGAACATTACCGACTTCATTGTGGCTTCAGAGTCAAGTAGACTTTGAAAGTCTAGTTCCACAGCCAGTTCGACCAGACGTCTTACGCTCACTCCGGCGGCAAAAAGTCGCACCGGAATTGCACCACCGCTGACTCCACCGAGAGAGGAGAAGGAGCGAAAGCCGAAATAGTCGAGAGCCATGAGCATTCCTGTGGCCGCCAGAATAGCGCGTGCGCCTCCCGGACCGGCAATGAGATGGCCGCCCGATCTTGTCGGCGACCCAATTTTTGTGCTCATTGTTTTTGCCTTTGCTTGTTCTTCTACTAGCGCCAGAAGATGTTGTACAGATCGTTTGAGAGACCATAGGCCATTAAAATGACGAAGAGTCCGCCAAACAAATAGGCCAGTCTCTGCTTCAGTTCAAAGTTGATGGGCCGACCTCGCACTTTTTCGACCAGAAGATAGACCACTTGACCGCCGTCGAGAATCGGCAGTGGCAGCAGATTGAGAAAAATCAGGCTGCAGGAGATCATGACGTTGAACATAATCAGACTGAAGACGCCATCGTTCATGGCATCGCTACCCATTTCAATAACTCCAACAAAGCCTCGTAGTTCAAGCTGTGCTGATGATATTTCGCTGGGTCGCTCAATCACATGAGTGAGCATACCGATGCTCACCGCGACATCTTTTAATGTCGATGCTGTGGCAACGGTAGCGTCGACGATGGCGCGCCCAGGGCCGACACTGGTGACAGTGGGCTCAATCTCCTGCTGCACAGAGACGCCGATACGGCATTCTCTGTCAGGCCGGAGCGTTGTCAAAATTTTCTCATCACCGCGCTCGACAGTAACATTCACCGACTTGCCCGGATTGCGACAAAGTTCGCGCGCTATATCCTGAAAGCTCACCACCGGCCGATCGCCAATGGCAATGAAGCGGTCCTTTACTTGCAAGCCTGAGTCGCGCGCCACTGAGTTATTGCTGGAAAGCCCAGATATTCTCGTGCTCTTCACTGTGGTACTCGGCTCACCAACAACGATAAAGTAGGCGGCCAAAAGCATCACAGCAAAAATGAAGTTGAAAGCAACTCCGGCCAGGGCAACGGCAATGCGCTTCCACACGGCAAAGTGCTTTCGAGCCTCATCGCCGAAATCGCTGTTTTCCTCCATTTCAGGGATAGAGACATATCCTCCAGCCAATATGGGCGAAAGCCGCACCTCTGTGTCAAAGACGTTGCCAACCACCCAAGACCATTGGCGCTTGCCGAAACCCACCGAAAAGACTGGGGTGCGAAAGCCCAGACTATGGGCCACGAGCCAGTGCCCCATTTCATGCACAGCAATAAGGATAGAGACATCCAGCAGCATGAGCAGATAACCGATGGCAGACCAAAGGTAGGAAAAACTCACTATCTGCATATTATTGATTTCCTTCTTTTTATAGTGTCAGGTTGATAGGTTTGGAGGAGGCAAATTGCTCCGCCTCCTCCTTTAGCTCAATTTTCACTAGCCGATGACAGGCTTTGAAACGGGCTTCAGCTCCACCCGGGGAAGATTCAAGGCGACATGGTTGTCGTCCCAGAGGTAGGGGAAGGCAACGGCCCTGGAGAGGTCGCGACCCTGGTGGAACTCGTCCCAATCAGCCTTGATCTCAGGAAAGCGCATGCGCTCGGCCTTCACCAGGCGCGGTGCCATCCATTTGATAAAGTCGGCTTCTTCAGCGAGATAGGCGTCGGCTTCGGTCTCGGCCTCGTTGAGGAAAAGATCGATGAAAGCGTCAACCTGTGTCGCGCTGAAGTCGCTCATGCCGTACTGGGCGGCATGAGAAGTCTGGCCGCCAAGATACTTCGTGCCGCCCTGCTGATCAACTGAAATGGCCGGAAGTTTCCAACCTTCGTTGTTGCAGTCAGACATATTGAACTGCAAGAGCATGGCTTTGACGAAGCGCATGGCCTGCTGCAAATCGTTGGAGCAGCCCCCGGTTTTATCACCAAGGAACATGCGCTCAGAGCGATTACCGGCCAGAGCAATGGTGATGAATGACTTCATTCCCTTGGCAGTTTTGAAGTCGTGGGGCGGCACGGTGCGCACAAAGCCACCAACCCCGGACGGGCCGAGGATGCTGATAGCTGTGATGGCATCGCCATACTGACCATCCCACTTACCAGTATTTTGCAGATACTTGCGGTAGGCAAGCACAAAGTGACCAAGCTCGTGCACCGCGATCATATGCTTGAGCATCGGATCAAGGCGACGACCTTTGGTCTCGGTGATGGTGCCCATGATCATATCTTCAAGGGCTTTCCAGATATCAGCATGAATGATCTTGTACTGTTCTGGCTTGAAGCTATCCACAGTCACCATGCCAGCAGGCACCGTTGAGACCAGGCGTTTCTTGGCAAACTCCGGTGCTCTTTTAGTAATCAATGTATCGATGTCGGCGCCAGTGAGACCGGTCATCTCATCAGCAATGGCACCGAGGTCGACGTCATCGGCGGCTGGCACTTTCTTGATTTTCACCGAGAGAATAGCCAGACGACCAGCGCGATCCGGCGCAGTCACTGTGATTTTCTTGTCACCCAGTCGGCCCGAACGCACAAGGGCGGGGTCGAGCACTTCAGGTTTGTTAGTGGCGATGATGACGAGGATGCGAGCATTGTCACCGGCCGATCCCTGCAATTCCACAAGGAGCTGGCCGACCGTCTGGTCGCGTTCATCGTTGCCACCAGAAGCACCACCACTGCGGTGTTTACCGACGGCATCGAATTCGTCGATGAAGAGTATCACCCACGAATTGAGTTCGTCCCGCAGTTTGCGGCACTGCTCAAAGGCATCGCGAACGCGCGAGGCACCAGTGCCGACAAACTGGTCGACAAAGTCGCCGCCGCTGCAGGTGAAGACCGGAAGGCTCTTTTCACCATCTCCACCTTCGCCCGAAATGGCCTGCACCAGATAGGTTTTACCAGTACCCGGAGGGCCTTCGAGAGTGACACCGGCAGGCACTTTGCCTCCCAGTTTAGTCAAGATTTCAGGATGCTTGATATCGAAGACGAGGGCCTTGATCTGATCAAGTTCATCATCGATGCCAGCGACGTCGGCAAAGGTCACTTTCTGACCCACCTGATCCAGGCGGGTCAGAGTGATTTTGCCGTGCTTGCCCGGGCCGCCATTGGCCTGCCCACGCTTGTTCATGAACCAGGCAATGACTCCAGAGATGACGATCATAACAATGATGCTCACCATCAGCTGACCAACGAATCCGCCGCCGTCGGCTGCCATATTATGTTCGCTTTCGGCATTGAGAAACTTAGCGTCTTTGCGCACGCCATGGTCGGCCGCCGACTGCGAGAGCAGGTCATAGTCGTGTTTGCCAGGCACGTTTGCCCAGAGCGACTCTTTGCCGTCAGTGAGCACGATAGTGGGCGTCTCCTTACCCAACTGAGTAAGGAAGGTAATACCGGTGACCGATTTGGGATCTTTTTCCACCAGTTCTTGAATTTTCCAGAACTGCGTGCGGTCGTGAAAAGCCAGCTCGCCATTGGTGGCGGGCTGCGGCTCAGATTGCGGGAAGACGAACTGATGAACCGTTCCCGCGAGCATGAGGGCGATTCCCAGATAGAGGAACCAAATCATTTTGGGTTTGGGAAGTTTAGGAAACATGGTGTTTCACTTTCATTTTTGCTGCCCAATAGGGCAATGGGTGAATCTGACTCCGCATCTTTAAGCGAAGAGCTTGGCGCCACGGGGCGTTTTACGATAGGCTTCGATCTTGTCGCCCAACCAGAAGTACCAGAGAGCAACGGCAAATGCCGCGCCGCCAAAATGTATCCAGTAGGCGGTGAGATCTTGAACATTGCTATCAGTCGTAAAGAAGCCGTGGAGCTGCATGGCGACGATGAGCAATGTCATTTGATAGACGCGAGCAACGATAGCTCGGCCAAAGAGGCGAAAGCTAAACAGGGTGCAGCGCGGAGCAGCCAGAGTGATGACTGCAAGTAAGCCCATCACCACTCCAGATAAACCGACTATACCGAGCACTTCTTCTGGCATGACAGCGTACTGCACTAAGCCGGCACCAATGCCGGTGATTGCGACGAACAGCGCAAAACGGCGATGTCCGATGGCCTCTTCGAGAGCCGCTCCTAATAGAAGGAAGGGCACGATGTTGTAGGCCATATGCGAGAAGCCGGCGTGCTGAAACATATAGGTAACGAACGACAGCATTGCCAGGGGTATGTAGTTCCAGTGCGAGGTAAAGGCATCAGTGACGAAGGCCGGCACGATCGACAATGGGGCTCTGAACGGCAAAGCCAATATACAGATCCATATTATCGAGAGAGACACCCAGGGCACTCTTGCCCTGAGTTTTGCTGATTGAGACATTTGATTTCTCCTTTTCTTCAATCATGAAAGCTAGTCGACTCGCCTATCGCACAGGCGATCTCGACTTGGCTGAATAAGCACCAGATAAAATTGCTTAGATACTGGTGCTTATTTAGCAAAGCCGCTCTAGTTGTTACGCAGAGAAGAGAAAAGGGGAGCTTGCGCCCCCCAGTTACTTGAACTTATACATTTATATGGATGAACTGTGCAGCATCGTTACCTGAGCCCTGCGTTGAATAAAGGTGAAATCCAGCACGAGCTGACACATCTTTAGCAAAGCAGATGAAGGTCGGTATTCCCAACCATATAAGGTCAAGGAATATCGCACCAACCCAGGGAAGAAGCTTGAGGACCAGTTCTCTCATAGAAGTAGCGGTGTATGCACAAAGCATTGCCCCTACTATATTTTTGCCGACAAAAATTGCGAAGCAACCCTTGCCGAAGAGTACTTTATAGACCATATTGCTGAGAGCATTGGACATTTAGATACCCTATGTTCCGCCACAGCAGCTGGTTGCTGCCTGGCTATTGCATACTTGTGGTCAGAGCTGTGGTTTGGTCTTTTTTTCTGCTTGTGTTTGTGGGTTGAAAATAGGTCTATAAAAGTACCGTAGACCAGGGCGACCGACGATTGCAAGCATAGAATTGCAGCAGATTCATTGATAAATGGGCAACTTGCCACAGATTGTGACAACCGACGAGGCGAACCATATCTACGCATAGCAGCGCTAGGAATGAGACCATATATGGTGGCAACTAAAAAATTGGCAGAGCTAAGCGATGGTAAAATTGACGTCAAATGTCGCATGTAGTTGATGCGAACAATGCTCATAACTAGTACTTACACGTAGTCCTAGCAGAAGTTAGCAATACGTCAAACATGCGTCAAATCGCAAGCTAGATAGGCATACCTGATCACAGCTTAGCACCGTTGATGATACTATAAAATTTGCGTCAAATTGAAAAGTAGCCATACTAGGTTGTACTGACTCAATTAAGCCTCGGACTCACCAGCTTCGCTGGTTGGTGAAGCTGCACTAGCGTTTGTCTTAGAAGCCGGGTCATCGATAATATACCCAGATCCAAGCACAGTACGAATCAATTCTTCGCGACCAACTTCTGCCAGCTTGTGCCGCAATAATCCCATCCATGTGCGCACAGAGGTGGTGCTAGAATCACTATCGGCAGGCCATACAGCATCGAGCAATTGCTGCGAACTAAAGACTCGATTAGGATGCCGCATCAAATATTCCAACAAAGCTTTTTCTTTGGCTCGCAGTCGAACAGTTTGATCGTTGACTGTTATCGAAGAGCCTTCAGGATCGAGTACCAGATCTTGAATTTTCAACACTGGCACAATCGAATTGCCAGCTCGGCGCAGTAAGGCCTTAATTCTGGCGTTGAGAACCCTGATGTCAAAAGGCTTAACCAGATAATCGTCAGCACCGTATCCAAGCGCCAACTCCAGAGACTGAACGTCCTCCTTTCCCGTAAGGAAAATAATAGGAGCTTGTCCACCGCTAGCTCTGTATTCTTTGCATACGGCATCACCGTGAATGCCGGGCAGGGTCCAATCTAAGGCGATAACGTCATAAGAGTAAGAAGAAAGCAGTTGCAGGGCATCCTCGCCGGTGTAGCAGCTATCTACTACGTGCCCATGAGATTTCAGGTAAGGCTGAACTGTATCAACCAAATTGAAGTCATCATCAACCAGCAAAATCCTAGCCATTTGTCATAACCTTTGAGGCCATCACTCGGCCTTGCCAAGCGCCAGCAGCCGCCGAACAATCTTATGTTAACAACAAAAGCGCCTTTTGCCGATGATAAAGAAGCGACAAACTCAGCTCTCAAAAAAAATGAAAAAACCAATTTTGCCTGCAAATATTTTGTGCATATTTTACGTAGCTGCCCTTACTATGCAATTGTCAGGAGGAACCAACTGCAACTAACTCAGACAGCATCCGGCAGAAGCAACCAGAACGTACTCCCTTTTCCTGGCTGGCTATCAACTCCAATAGTGCCACGATGCGATTCAACAATCAGTTTGCAGATGGCCAAACCTAGTCCGAATGCAGCACCTTTTTGATGGGAGGATTTGAAGAATTTATCAAACACCCGGCTGGCAGTCTCGCTGTCTATACCGGAACCATTGTCTGTGACTGTGAGCTTCAGCACCCCATTTGAAGCTACCGCAGCCAATGCAATCGTCGAATTGACTGGTGAAAACTTGATGGCATTGCCAAGCAAGTTGACTAAAACTTGGACAATTCGACCGCTATCTAGACGCGCCTGAATATCAGGACAACTAATCTGTATGGAAATGCTCTTGCTTTCCAACAAACTGGCAACGCTCTCCGCAGCCCTGGCTAAAACATCAGGCAAAGCCACAGATGTCAGCTCCAGATCGAGCAGTTCGCCCCCGGCTCTCTCCACGGTAAGTAATTCAGTGACTAAAGATAAAACACGGAGGTTATTAGCCTTGGCCAGCTTCAAGCACTTTTGAATTTGCGCGCTAGATTGAGACTGAAAACTTTGCCTGGCAAAGGCGTCGAGTTCGTCTAGCGAACTTGCGCTGGCACTGATAGGGTTCTCTATTTCATCAATGATAATGTCAATCAACAAGGCATGCTGTTTGTCTGCAAGACGCAGATAACTCTCAGCCTGGTGAATGAGATAGTCTAACTCTTGTAGTTCATCGGTACCGCTCAGAAGAGGAGCCAAAGCTCCACGCTTGGGAAGTCTAGCAGCATTGCCGACTAGCCTGTCGAGCCTTCGCTTGGTGCGGTATACGAAGTAATAAAGCAAGACCAGACAACCGCCAATGTTGAGCGCAAGCATCAGCAGAAGCGCATTGTTGACAGATTTCACAACCTGTTCTTGCGCCTCACGTGCCTGAGCCAATCGCTTCAGTTCGGCTCTTAGCAAAGCTCTCAGCTTATCGCTTACGATCTCACTGCGTTCAGCAAAGGCAGGCAGCGTGCCAAGATCGACCGCGGCAGTAACCACGCTGGTTCCGTTCAGGAGAGATTCCATCCGAGCTGTCTCTGCCAGAGTAAAAGCAATAGTTTCACGCCATAACCCTTCGGTCGTGGAACCACCGCTATCAATACCAAACTTTTGAGGAGGAACTATTTTGAGTGCATTTATATTTTGCTGCGCAGCTCTCTTGCTACGTTGGTCGCCGCTGACCATGAAAAAGCCCATATTGGCATTAGCCGCCACGCCATTGAGCCAGAGGTGATTGGCCAGGTCTACCATTCGTGATTGTTCCCTGGCGGCAGCCTTCAAACTAGCTGCTCTTGCCACTTCACCAAATAACCAGAAGAAACATGTGAACTGAAAGCAAAGGGGCAGCAACGCCAAAATCAAACCCTGACGAGCTAGGCCAGGGCGAAAAATTCTCTTCCAATCTCGCAGAGCAGCAACACTGGTATCATCGGCTAGAACAGCTCGCATGGTGCTGTCAGATTGATTTAAGGGAAGAGTAAACCAGATTGAACAGCCTTTGTCAGAGGAAGAAGAAGAAGTGGGAGAAGCAGAGACAAAGCCGCAATAGCCGTCATGCTGTTCCAAGATCAACTTGCTCAGGGCTAAACCCAAAGCACGATCTGGTCGTTGACGATCTAACTTGCCAACAAAAAACTTAGAGAAGAGTTGCTTACAGTCTGATACCGCCGGAGGTTCACCACAATCGCTAAATTTGAGGGTAATGTTGCCGCTCTCTTGCTTGCCATCAATTGTCACTACTGAACCTTCCGGAGCAGCCCTTAGACTGCTGGCCAGAAAATGACGCAACACTCTCTTAACTTGTGCTGCATCAGCTCTAATTGTGACTGGTGGGCAGTTGTTCTTAATTGTTAGTTCTTTACTTATAGCTTGCTTTCTCAACTGCGCAATGCAATCCTGCAAGCATTGGTCTAAAGAAAAATCAGAGTACTCAAGCTCTAGCATGCCTAACTCTAGCTTCTCAATCAGGAGGAAGTTTGTAACCAAATCCAATACCTGACTTAGTCTTTGCTGGATAGCTTCACAAACAAGTGCGACTTCTTCAGTAAGCTTGTCATCAACAAGCTCTTCAAACATCTGAACCGAAACCTGAGCAGCCATAACAGGCGATCGCACATCATGAGCCACCATCTGCATAAGCATATTGTTAGCATCAGCAGCCTTTTGCAATTCTTGGCCAACAGCGCAAAATGTCTTGTCGAGATAGGCCAGCTCATCATCGCCCTGTAATTCCGGCTTCGGACCACCTATCAAAGTCAACCTTGCAGCATTCTTGCGCACAACTTCAAAACGACGAAAGACAAAGGAGGTATACAAAACGAGCACAGAGCCACAGGTCAGCACAGTAAAACCGAGTGCTAAAACAATGCCAACACCTATCGCACTGCTTAAGGCGTCATAACGTTCTTCTATTTCAGCTTCTTGCCTGCCTTGGAACTGTGAGGCCGCCTGCAGCTTGGCTGACAACTTCAGTGCGTCTTTCATCAAGCGAGAAAAAGCCTTGAAGCGTTGAACATTGCTAGAGAAAACTTCTGTAGATAAGCTCTGACATATTCGATCGGCATCGTCTACAGTGGCAGCAATATCAGAAGGAAGAGCTTTGCTCTCGGGAGAAAGTAAGCTCAACTCTGCGCCTTCAGCAGTGGCTAACTTAAGAGCATCAAGCGAATGCGAAAGTTGATCACGGTCGAACTTAGCTTTGTGTTTCTTTTGCTGGTCACCTTGAAAAGTGAAACTAAGAGCCGATGAGCAATAAGGCACCAGATCGCTAAAAGCCTCAGTCTGCGACAAGCAAAGGTTACTAATCTGTTGACTGCGCAGAATGAGGTCATTAGAGGAACGCCACAGACCATCTAATGCCAAGAGCGACGCCGTGCCAACAAAGCTTGGCAATACAATGAGTATCAAACCGACCCTAAAAATGGCCGGCTTAAACTGGGCTTTTTCTGTGGTTTGCTTGTCGATAAAACACTCTCGATCGATCAGCTTAAAGCGTTACGTTCTATTCTAACGCGATCTTCTTCTTGAACGGACAAAATCAGTCGACTAGACAGTAGAGACTAGCGCTTTCCACAAATAGAATTTAGTGTAACCCTTGGGAAACTCGTCTAACTTGCCATAAACTGTATAACCTTTACGTTCATAAAACTCGCGGGCCTGGAAACTATAAGTATCTAAAAAGACGCCGTGACAATTTCGTTTTCGAGCTTCAGCCTCAGCGGCATCCAAAAGTCGAGAACCAATTTGTTGGTGGCGGTAGCCCTCTTCGACAGCCAGAGTTTCTACAGAAAGCCACCCCCAGCGGGTCTCACCGCATATACCAGCAATGATCTTACCGTCGGCATCGCGAATCATAAGATCTAACCTTTTGTAGTTTGCTAGACCGGCTTGCAGTGTATTGTATCGACGCAAGATAGCGACAATGGCATCTTGCTCTTGAGTGGAAGAACACTCCTCAATCTCTAATGGCTGCGCTGTAGGCTCAATTGTTGGCATGTCAGTCTACTCTTTTCTTGTGATTACTTCCCTAAAGCAGTTGCAAAATAAAATTCAACGCCCGGAAAATTGACAAATATACTTTATCTGAACCGATCACGCCACAGCCATTTGACGCAGATTTCACGTGCCATTTGTTAACATCGGCTCAACCGACCGGGAGACAAAGAATGCGCCACCACCGAGCCTCTCAGCACAACGAAAGCACTCATGAGCATCCAGCAGAAAAAACTCAGCAATTCTGCCCTCAGCGCATATCCGGTGACACCATGCAATTCAGCCCTCTTAATAGTGGCGAACTAATGGCAGATCCGCTCTACCGAAGTCTCTCAGCAAAAGCAATTTCAACTTCCCAATTGGACCAATTTTCCAAAAACTTTGGCTGTATTGATGTCGATCTAAGAGGTAATGCAAAAACTGAAAAGAGAGAACACAGTCATTCTTTGCCGCGCATCCCCAGTGTTGACAATATGGTCACTCAGTCGCGCATGCTGAATCGTGTTGCCAGCGGAGATCCTACCGCGCCTGATTTCGAAATACGCGAAAGTAGCGAACATGAATTCAAGCAGAACTATGTCAAAGAACTACTTAACCTGAAGCCTAAAGTAGCGCCGAACCTATCTGATGCTGAAATGGCTCGCTTCACTAAAAACATCTATAAAGTCGAAGATCCAAACGGCACTTACGATACTCAAGCAGGCACTCCGCAAAAATATGCCGACTCTGAAAACCCCGAGGCAAATAAATGGCAACGGCGCAATAATTCACATCCAGCCTCAAGCGGTGTCGGTTATTGCCAAATAATCACACCAACTAATCTGCGCTTGATGATAGCCGACAATGGAGGAATAGCACAGTCAATGAAAGAAGATGTTGCGCGTTTTCGCAAAGATGCTCAGGTTCCGGCTGCTGATGAAGCAGACAAGCTAGAAAAGAAAATCGAACTGTTCGAGAGTGCCCAGACCAAAATACGAGCCGAAATTATTGACTTCGGTGAACATAAGAACAAGAAGAACAAAAACTACTTTGACGAAAAGGGCAACCCAACTGAAGCACTCTACACTGACTTTTCGCACTCAAACACAAAAACGAAACTAGGTGCTTCAGGAAGAGAGCTAGCAGTGGGCATGCAGGGGCTTTTAATGGACGCCGACATCGGACCTAAGATACAGGCAAAACAGCTAGCTGAAGACCTGCGCGATGCAACCGGAAAAGCAGCACAAGAATATTTCAAAACGGCCGAACAAGGTTGGCAGAGGGCCACAGAAAAATGGGAGTCGCTGAGCGCGCAGGAACAAAAGCGCTTGATCACCAGTTATGTAAGCAAGCTTGACAAAAATAACATCAGCCCCCAAACACACGAACTACTAGAAATGCGTGCTAATGATCTGACTGGCAGTCGGGCAAAAGAGAGCCCACCGCCATCAGATCCTGAGACTTGCGATGCCATCCTAAAAGCGCACAATTTGAGGCCGCAAGACGAAAGCGTGCCGCAGGTGCTCAAAGGCTACTACTGCTCAAGCAAAGACGCTCTAAACCGTGCCCTGCCAGCTCTGGGACAAATGTTCAACAACTGGGGCAGTGGAACTGCCACAAAGATGTTAGACCAACACGGAGCCAGCACTAAATCACTCATATCTCCTGAGGCTCTGCGAGCCAACGGTATTGCCCGCGGCGTAAATTCCGACGGCCTCATCGAGAGAATCACTAAAATTCAGAGTCGCGCGGATGACTATGGCTCACGGGAACTCGAAAGTATTTTCAAAGACATGTCTGGCGTTAACTACTACGGTCACAAACAGAGGTAACAGGCAAAGCCGATCGGCAACAACACGCACTTGTATCGCAAAATTAGCAGCAAAGAAAAAGCCGACCCTACAGGTAGTGTCGGCTTTTTCTCTTTTTGTTGGTCGCTAAGTAAGCCATGAAAACCTCAAGTCACCTCATCGCTTGTCAATATCGCTGAGCTCAACGGAAGGAAGACTATTCACCGAAGTATTTGGCGTGCGGTCATTGTTGCAATAAAGTGATTTATGGATAAGCCACCTCCCTGCGCCGGCTCCAGCACCTGCTACGCCCCCGGGGATGGAACCGATACCGTCGAAGAGGAGACCGAATAAGGCTCCGGATGAAGCTCCAGCAGCTACACGTGCTGCTAGTCCTTCATAGCCGCAGTCAAAATCATTGGACATAATAAACTCTCCTTGTTGCGCTAGTCTCGACCACAATATAGCCAGCTGAGTAAAATCGTCGTCAAATTTGCTTTGCACTTACCAAGCCCCGGTCTTGTTAGCATCTACTTTCGCTTTCGGCAAATTCAGCAAAACGGGGAATGATGTCCGCAAGGTAGAATATTCTCGTAGCAACATGAATGGGTTTGTCAATGTTCACTAATTCGAAAATGTTATTGGCCGCCCTTGCACTGGCCCTAACTTGCACTAGTAATATCTCTACCTCTACCTCTACCTCTGCTAACAGGGCGCTGGCGCAGACGCCTCAGGGATTTGGGCAGGGGCAGGTACTCGAAAACATGAAAGCAGCTTCTACCGCAATGAAAGCTTTTTACAAAGAACATGGAAGTATGCCCGCATCACAGGCTGATTTCGACATCATTTTACAAGGTCTATATTCAGACGAGCTCTCCGGCTCACGCACCCAGGCTGCAACAAATGGAGCCTATCGGGTGCTCGGTGATTACCGCATCACGCTAGATCCATCGGTAGCAAATATAGACCCAGAGATGTGGCGAAAACATCCTCCAGAGCGCTTCAACGGCATGCCTGGCAATTCAGTAATCATCCTCACCGATGGTATAAAGACATTTGCAATTTGGGGCGCAGCCCTTTCAGGCAATCCCATTCTCGATACAAACAATCGGGCATTGATAATCTACAAAAGAATGCCAGACGAGCCGACAAATTAGGCATCTTGAGTCTTCATGAATTCTCCAGCTCACAAGTGCTCAATGCGATGACACTCCATACTCTGCCGCATGCAACTGCCACCAGGCCTCCCATGATTGCGTCGACCGTTCGGAACTCTTGGAATAGTCTGCATTAGTCAGCATCTTCATGCAATTGAGGGCTTCATTTTTTGCCTCAGCATCAGAATCAGCATTCGTTAAGCTAGCAAGAAATGGCAGACAATTCTTGCCATCGCGTCTTGCCAAGACAAAAATATACTGGACAGGGCCGTGACCTGGATAGGTATTTCCATAGAAGATGTGATCATTCCCAATCTAGGGCCTAGCGGAAAAACAAGAAGTATGTCCTGCGGTATTCTTGCTTAAATTACCGTCAATGCCGAAATGCCTCCTTCTTAAAAGCACAAAATGGCAAAAACATAACGCAAAACTGTGATAGTGATACCCTAGAGGTTTGAAGCAAGGTGGTAGTTAAATGAGACGTCACACCAGATTTGGGTTGGTTTTCGCCCTCAGCCTCAGCCTGACGGCACCTTTATTGGCAAAAGAACTACTTTCAAAAGAACTACTTTCAAAAGAAACGCTGGTGGCCCAAAGACAAGAAGGCGCAAAACCTTCTGCTGGCAGCACCGCAGGCAGAAAGAGAGACTCTGACAGAGACGCCGAACCAAAAGTCTGCCGTCTGCCTGTGCGTTTCACGCAATCGCCAAATGACGGTCTGCGCGCTCAGCCTGAAAAATACGACAATCCAGAGTTTCGCCAAGCCTATTATCTTTTGTCGATAAACGGAATTATGTTGGCTGGTAAGTCAGCACAGGAAATCAAGAAATTCAATCGCGGCACTCTCGGAGAATCAGCTGTACTCGGTATTCTGAACCGAGATTTAGAATACAAAGAATTCTCGCTTCCGTATGAGATGCTCCGGCGCGACCAACGCATGCAAGTTAAGAAGAGCAATGTGCGCAGCATGCTCTACCGCTATGACGGCACAAATGGACCTAGTGAAGGGGGGTCCCGTGGCGACGAGTTCGAAATGTTTGATTTACCAGTATTTGCAAGTGCTTGGGCGGAGCAGAATGTTCTTGACGCGCAGGATTCTCCGGCCACATCAAGTGCAGTCGTAGACAATGCGGCTGCCGAATCGGCCCAGATTCTATTGCAGGTGGGCAATATAGATCCCGCAAAGCCGGTGATCAAACTATTGCAGCAAAGCCCCCTTGTCGATACTAAAAATCGACGCAGAGAAACCGACAAGTTTGCAAAGCTCATCCCTCTACTAGACCTATGGGGAATGAACCGCGAGGCCGTCTCTATCGGTACAAAGCTAATTACCGAAATTAAGCCTGCCGAAACAAATAATGCCAAAACTCCCACTGCCAAATCTCAGCCCGCCATCTCAACTATTGAGACCGAGCGCTTTTACGATGCAAACAACAATCGCCTACAAACCTATATTGCCCTCTCAAAAGTAATCAAAAACAGCGGTGAGGCTGCGGCTTTTGAAAGCACTGCTCCAGCCTTAGAGGAGCAAACATTCAATAGAAATTCCAACTCATTCTGGTTAGCTGACTATTTTGAAAAAGTAGGCAAATTTGATCAAGCCATCGCACTCTATGAAAAAGCCTTACTTCAATTTGAAAAACCAGGTTTTGTCAATGCTGCCATCAACAAAGATGTAAGCACAGCTCGGCTGCGCGCTTATCTTTTGGTCAGGCTAGCGCAGATAGAGAACAAACGCGGACACAGTGCTGATGACTACTTAAAGCGAGCGGCCGAAGTCTATCGTTCTAATTTCAACAAAGAGCAATTGGCACTGATTGAAAGAATTCCTGGCTTCAGCCCCAGCTTGAATCAGATTGAAGCAGCCATAAGCGACAACAAGAAACTGGACAATCCAAAAGACAAAAAAGACGAAAACAGACTACTGGCCAGCCTCGGGCCAGTTGCAACCCGAACCGATGCCAGCGACAAAGAAATAGAATTTGCCGCCGCCACTCTCTCGGCCTATGCCGCACTAGAAAAATCAGATTACGACGCCGTGCAACGGTACACAAACAAGCTCATAGAAATTTACAAGCAAGAAGAAATCCGGACCGACTATCCGCGACCTTCAATAAATATCTATTGCTCCCTGATTTCATTTGCCGAGAAGCTCTCAAACAAAGGCAGATTTGAGCAAGCCAATAAATTACTTGATCAACTCAAAACAGCCGACAAAGATTTCGATTCTAATGATGCCTCTGCCTTCTTTATAGATTTAGAGCAAACACTCAATACAAGCCGCTCCAAGAAGTCAGAAGAAAGCTGGAAAGCTCTTTTTAGCAGTTGGAATTCGGGCTATCAGGAATACGAAGGCTTGCGCGCCCTGGCAGCACTCTATACAACTGCTGGTGACACCACTCGCGCCTCCATTCTATTGGATCGAGCAATCAGTTTATGCAAAGCCGGTTCAGACAGAAATCAGTCCCGCGACATAGCGCTACTCTATCTCGATCAAGCCTGGCTAGAGGCTTCTCAAGCACACTTTGCCGAAGCCCAGAACAATTTGAAACAGTCAATCGAAACCATCGACGACACTAAGGTACCCGGCCTGTCAAGAGACTTGAATAATTTCAATCGCCAGTACATGTGCACAGCAGTCAAGTTAGCGCAATGCTACCGACACAAAGGCAAACCGGCACTGGCAGAAGAAGCGCTGAAAACAATCATTTCACGTGTCGATTCAGGCAAAAGCTGGCTGGGAGTCTTTGATCAGTCGCAGGGTAGCGCGCCGGACCGTTCCATCCCAAACTTATACTATTACTATGGCCGCCTGCTGGCTGACAGAGGCGATTTTGCTGCCGCCCGCCCTTACCTCGACAAGGCCATAACAGCAAGCAAAAATAATGTGCCTGGTGTGATGCGATTTGTTCGAGCCAAAGTAGCTGCAGCACAAAAAGAATATGAACTTGCGGCCCTCTATTACTCAGAAGTGAGTCAAGAATCATACGACCATGACGTGCAAGATTTAATTATGATGCAACCGGATTTGAAAGTAACTTATTGCCGTCTGGCGCTTGAGTTCGCGCTCAAAGCCAAGCAGCTTAAGGCGGAAGAGCTAGCCAAGATTTACACAAGGCTGGCGGATGCTTTACGCCCAGAATCGGCAAAGGAACAGCTGGAGCTGTACAACAAGGCATTTTCCTTGATGGCTGACGGGCAAGAGAAGCAACAACTGGCAATTAAAATTGCTAACTTAAGCAGCCAACAAAATGCTACATCAAATGGCGCAGCAGCAGCAGCAAAGATAGACCACTCTGCCGAGTTTAAGATGAGAGAAACTGCGGCACTGTTAGCTCAGAAAACCAATCCCAACAATGCGGCCCAACTCTGGGTATCACTGGCAAATTCAGAGGTTAGCGCTAAACAGTATGATGCGGCGATTGAACATCTAAAAACCGCCATTGCCACCGTGCAAAAGCAACCACCGAATTCTGAATCACTCTTCATGCAATCATTCAGTTTCTATATGATGCCCCTTGGTGCTCTGGCGGAAGGCGGGAAGAAGGCCGATGCAGAAGCTATCGGCAAATTGTTGCTAGATAAAGCAGATGACGTCTATGGCAAACAAAGCAGTCAATACAGACAAGCTTTGACAACGATGTTCAGCATTTACGCCGGACAAAAAGATTTTAAAACAGCTAATCAATATCTAGATCAGATTCTTGCTATCGACCCTCGTAAATTTGAATTGGGAAGATCAGGCTCTCCTTATCTTTACAGTGTAGAAGACATGGCCTCAAGTTTGACTGCCAAAGATGATACGCGCGCCTACGGCATGGAAGCGCTCAATAAAATTCTGATCAATCGCCTCAATACCTATGGCCCCGACGATATGCACACCATGGATATTCTGAGCAAAATCGGCCAAGCCGAAACAAAGGCTGGAAATTTTACCGATGCCGAAAAGCATCTCAAAATGGCCAGTGGCATAGCGAACTTATACGATGCAAGCAGCCCCTTTAATTTTCGCACTTCACCCGTTTCTGCCATGCAGGATTTACTCAACGCACAGAAAAGAACCGATGAGCTGAAGCAACTGCAAGACAAAATCCAGATTAATCGCAAAGAAGCCGAGAAAATGAGTAGTATCGCGGATAGTGCTAGTACTGATGCGACACAAAAATTCTATGATTACTGGCATAAGAAATCGCCCTATAACAGTCGCTCATTAAGCTCTGGCATAAAATTGCTCGAATCTGCTGTGACAAAAAAAGACTGGCCCGCAGTCAAGGCCCAGGCGCCAGAATGCATCAAGATGCTAGCTCACAACTCACTGTTTCTAGTGGGTGGTTGCATACCAAGCCCATCCCCGGCAACCCAAAAATTTTACTGCTTTAAAAATCTGATTCAAGCCTGCATTGAAACCCGGGATCGGCAACAAGCATTGAGCTGGCTCAAACAAGCAAAGTCAGAGAAGTCATATCAGCCAATGATTGAAGAACTACTATTCTTATCTGAGATAGAAAACATCTGTGGCAATAAAAAAGAGGCCTTAGAACTCTGCCATCAGGCCGAAAAGGCACTGGCAAGTGACCAAAACGCGAATTACTATCGCCACTCGGTCAATGCACTCTATAAGAAGATCGGTTCGGAAGAGGACACACAACGCGTTCAATTGAATGCACAGGCAGAGCAACTAATTAGAATCGAAGCAGATATTCGCAAATCAGAACGCGAACGCAAACAGAAAGCTGCTGAAGAAGCATCACAAAAGAAACTACCGGCAGAAGCGGTTGCGATCGGCCTGGATGGCAGCAAGAATAATAAAAGTGAAAATATCGAAAATGTATGGCATCCCGAGCCTCAAGAGGCGCAGATCTTAGAGAATGTGCAGGAAATAAAAGACGCCTATATATTTGATTATGCAGCGCTAGCCAGCACGAACTTGTCTCTTGGAGATGGTGCATTCGTCAAACAACGACAAGCTGAATATCCATTGCCATTTCCAAACTATTCATTTGCCGGTAGCTTTGAGGGCATGAACAGCCAGCAGCCAAAGCACAAAGCTGGCAACCTTATGTTCCTATACGATGGACCTAGGGGCTCACTAAGACCAAAGGTCCAGGTTACGCAAGCTCCGGTTGATCTCCAGCAACTGATGCAAGCTCATCCTGGTGGCACGGGAGCCACTGGTGTAGGAGGAGTAGGCGGCCCGGGATTTGGGGGATATGGCGGACGAGGCACCGGTGGCGGTGGAGGAGCTTTTCTTGGTGGCATTATGGGTCCACAGTTCGCAGAGCCACCAGCCGTTATGGCCAGACCTTTCCGGCCGGCTCTGACAGCGCCAGCAAATAGTACCGCTCTCGATGGCAAGTCGCTTATTTTAAAGGCTGGTGACTACATCGCCGACAAACTAACAGTAGAACGCATCGTAATGCCGCAGCCAGGTCGAGTACGAATTTTCATCAAAGACAATGCGGTCAAGAGAAACAGTAAACTCAGCGAACAGAAAAAAGCAGCGCTGCCTGGCAACTATGACGATAAGCCTGGAAACACGGTCTTTGCATCAATCGAAGGAGCTTTTATCAACAAAGGCGGTCCATGGGCCTTCTTCCAGCAGCGCTCGACTTTAGAGATTTGGTACAACGGCACCGACACTATCAGTTTAGGCGATGAGACGAAATTCACTGGGATAATATATGCGCCAAATGCCACCATCAGACTAGGCAAGGGCGTCGAATTTTTAGGAGCAATGGTTGCAAAAAACATTTTTGCCGGTGAAGACACAACAATTACTTATCTTTACGACCTGCACAACTGGAAACAAGATTAGCTCACCGTGATTTGAAAACGATTCTATTCCACCAATTTGGCCGCTGCCTGCAAATCAGCTTTTGCCTTATCCGACTTCCCCATAAGCTCAAAAATCTTGGCACGTTCTTTAAAAGCAGTAGATGAAGGTTCCAGCTCCACAACTAGATTCATGTCCTTGAGAGCTGCGGGGTAGTTTTTCATTTTGCGATAGATGCCAGCTCTGAGCCTGTAGGTGTCAGAGTCGGATGGAGTGAGAATGATCAGCGTCTTTAGCTCCGCTAGAGCTTCTTCATAGTGTCCGCTTTCATCCAGGCAACTGATGAGCTGATGCAATATATAATCAGATTTGTGGACTGTCTCATATACGTGCTTGTACAGCAGCGCCGCCTCATAGGGCTTGCCAATCTGGATAAGTATTCCCGCCTTAATAGTGAGCGCATCATAATCCTTCGGCATCAATTTTTCGCCCTGACATGCGGCTTGGTAGGCTTCAGCAAAACGTCCTAGAGAAGAAAGGATTACGGCCTTGGTCGACCAAGCTGGCAGATATGGATTCTTTAGAGACAGTGCTTTATCCAGCAGACGCAAAGACTCTGGAAAATGATCCAACCTTTGCTCTATGACAGCCAGACGAAAATAAGCCTGGGAAAAGTTGGGATCGAGTTTGATTGCCTCGTTCATATATTTACGGGCAAATACCAGCTCGCGATTGTCATCAGCCTCATTCAAGTAAGTAACACCCATAGCGCAGTAGGCATGAGCACCGGCATTGTTAGATCTGAGCACCCTCTTCATGATCGCCCGAGCTTCAGCCTGGCGGCCACAGGCGCACCAGACCTCACATGTAGATGAAAGAAACTCCACTTGTTCGGGAGTGAAGTTATTGTCGCTCAAACGCATGAGACTTTTGGCCTGCCGGTCACGCACTTCACTAGAGTAGACTTTGGCTGGAGCCTTTGCTGGCGGAGTCTTTGCTGGCGAAGCCTGTGCTCGACCAGCTAGGCCAATCATAGCGGAGAGTGTCAGGGCTGCTAGCAAGCCAGTCGATAACTTCACTAAACCTCCAAGGCTTCATCTATTAGACCTGCCGTGACCACACCAAAGCTTACTGTACTGACAACCTGATATATGAACCGTTGTACTGATTACTTTCTTGACCAAGCCTATATTGCCCGAGGGTTTCTGAGCCCCAGTAGCGAATGGAAAGAATTGGGCGCCATGCACTATCATTAGAGTCTCTTTGTGACGAGGCAAGATAGGGCCGTTATGACTGACATTCCAGAAAAAAGACGACGCATGGCGGCTAGCGCCTACAAAGACCTCTTCGGCGATTTTCGCAATAGCGAGAGCACAAGCCCGATGCCTACGACGTTAAGCGGCGAGCGGCTGGCTGACCTCCTGAAAGAAAATTTCAGCAAGATTGATACTAATGGCGATGGTGTCTCACTGCGCGAAATCAAGCATGCAGAAGCCATGCCATTCAATTTCTCTGCCGAAACGCTACTAATGTTCAAAGTCTTGGAAAAATATTTTGAAACTATCTGCAATTTAGCCGACGACGAACCTGGTCCAGATACAGTTATCAGCGCTGTAGATGTGGAGGTTCTGGCACAGTTTCTCAAATACTCTCATTTGACTATCGAACAGTTGAAAGAGTGGCGAAAATTGAGCGAAAGCTGATGAAGATCACAAATGTGTGGTCAATAGATTAGCTCCATTAACCACACATTCTCTTCAGTCTCGCTCAAAAAAGCCAGGTACTCTGTTAGTCGCCGTGGGTCATCCTCCAGACCTGTTCACCCCAAGCTGTTCTCGGACCGTTGCCACGCCCCTGAGTGGTGAAGTTGTACATTTGGTCGGCTCTGGTTTCTCTCCATCTGAATGGCATCGCTCCAATACCCAAGTTTTCTACAGCGTTCATTACTGCATTGGCACCGTTAGCGGTATCAATCGGAGCTGACAGGCCATTACCACCGTTTTTGTTGCTGAACTCGTCCACAAACACTGCGAAATCATTATTGCGAAGGTCTTTGACTGCATTATTCAGCTGTTCTGCCGCATTCTTCGATGGATTGTAGACGTGCTGCCCGGCTACGACATTGCCGATTTTATGGAAGTCGTCGGCGTGGCGGACGATAGCGCTCTCGCCTCCTGAAGCAGCACCCTGACCCCAATAAGCATCACCCTGCACAATGATGTTTTGGTTGCCAGTGCCTCTAATTGCTTTGTCATAGGTCAACTCCTCATTGAGCCAAGCTTTGTCTTCAGGGGTGTTGGCGTGCATGACAGCGCCGGTTTCGTTGGGTGTGGCAAACCATACGTAGGGGTTATTTTTGAATTGCTCAGCGGCTTCCTTGGCAAACTTCGCTCTCTCCTTTACTTCGGCAGGACTTGAAATCGAGCCCCAGGTGCCCCACTTGCCGATACCGTCAAGTACTTCGACAACGACACCACGCTTCGAATATTCGTCTACAACCTTTTGCAATAGTGCTTTATCGTAGTTGTTGGTGGCAACATCAAGGCCATGTTTGTCCTTTTGTGGTGCGTTGATGCGGATGATATTGGCGCTCCAGTCTTTCGTGATTTTGTCGATGTCTTGCAGCGCTACGTTGATGTCGTCGACATCAAAGCCGCGCGGTTGAAACTCTTTTCCGGAAGGATCGTAAATCTTGCCATTGCGGGTTGTGAAATTGCCGGGGATTGGGCCAGGCGTTGGCTCCGGCCTGTGCTCTGGTGGCTTCACCGGCGGCACTGGCTCCGGTCTGTGCTCGGGTGGCTTCACCGGCGGCACTGGCTCCGGTCTGTGCTCGGGTGGCTTCACCGGCGGCACTGGCTCCGGTCTGTGCTCTGGTGGCTTTACCGGCGGCACTGGCTGATCTCCGGGGCAATGGCCTGGACGCTCCCCGTTGAAGGGCGCAACCAGCTTGCCAAAATTGCCAAACTCTGTGCGGTCAATGCTGCCATTGTGGTCACGATCGATAGCTTTGAATATGTCATCAAATAAAAGCTCATCCTGACTCCGTCCAGCGGGGGGAGTGGGACGTAGGCCACGGCAATCAGTGTGTTGCGGACGATAAGCATCCTGAGCAGCACTTATGATGCCATGACTTTCTGCTGAGCTATTAGCTGCAGGCAGTTCCACGGGCTTTCCAGTCTGGTCATTACAGGGGTTTGGCATAGTTGATACTCCCGGGCGAAGAAAAGAACAAGTCAGCCCCGCGGCTCTCCGTTGGAGAGTCTGTGAATATCCTGGGGAATAGTAAGATGATTGGCGGCTGACTCGTCTATTAGAAAGCGCAGGGATGTCAAAATTCTGACAGCCAGATTAAATGCCCGAAACTGCCTCCAGTTGCACTCTCATCAGCTCAGGGCCATCAGTCGCTAAAATTCAGCCTGGTATTAGGCAAATTAGCCCACGATTAGCTATCATTGTCCCTCAGTATTCATTGGTATTCATTGGTATTCATCGGAATTAGTCAGTTGCCTTTAGCTTCTATTAGCCAAAAATTCGATCGGTCTTATCACGTAAAACTGGCAATACTAGCCAAGCTAAAGCTGTAGGATGGTCTCGATTAGACTACTCAGAAAAGAAAGCGTTCTAGTCTTAATTGCGGCGGTTAGCGCCATTGTCTGCGCAGTGTCGGGGCTTTTAATTGTCTTGCAGGCGCAGAGTGACCATGGGCTTGCCTTGAGCCTGAACAAACTTGCGCCCAATGAAGCAATTTACAATGCGACGCTGTGGCTTATGCCTGTATCGCTGGCGGCACTGCTATGCAGCCTGGCCTTGTTCATTAGAGAATTCAATGCACGCAGAGCAAAGCGCATCGCCATACTCATAGAAAATGCGCGCAGCTTGAGCGCCGGGCGTAAACCGGCACTGAGTCTATCCGATAAAGATGAGCTGATTGAATTGCAGCGCATTTACGCAAAAATGTATTCCTCACTCAGTCGGCTCCGCCAGCGCGAAAAAGCAATCCTTGATCATGCAGCCGAAGGCATTTGTTCTCTTGATGAAAGTCTCAGGATGTCTCATATAAACCACGCCCTCACAGTTATGCTGGGTTGCTCGGCTGAGGAATTGCAAGGGGCACGCCTGGTCAAATATCTTGAACCAACCGCCCTAGAAGTGGCTAGGCAGGCACTGGAAGAAGCGAAGCGAGAATCTGATACCCGGCGGTTTCAGATAGTGGTGCGCAGCGGAGATAGTGAGGTTGTATTAGCCTGGTCAGTGGTCTGGGACCCAGTGCAATCTGAGTATTACTGTCTGGTGCAAGACGTCACCAAGCAAGCCCTGCTAGACAGGCTCAAAAATGAATTTGTTTCGATGGTTAGCCATGACCTGCGTACACCGCTTGCTTCAATAGAGTTATCGCACGGACTTCTTAGCGACGAGGATCTTTCACCAGAGGCTGCCGATACACTCGCCATCGCGCAAGGCAGCGTTAAGAGGCTTATGGCGCTGGTAAATAATTTACTTGATCTCGATAAGCTGGAGGCTGGCTCGTTGGCCATCTATCAGGAGGATACACCTGTCGCTCGCGTTCTTCAGGATTGTTCGCAGTCTTTGGAATTATTAGCAGTCCAGAAAAAATTGAAGATCAGTATAAATATTGATGAGCAGCTGCGCGCTTTCGTTGATAAGGAAAGACTCAGTCAGGTGGTCATAAATATTTTGTCCAATGCCTATAAATTTTCTCCACCCGGTACTACCGTCGGTATTTCAGGCAAAAATCAAGGAGCTGAAATACTTATCGAAATATCAGATCAGGGGCCGGGAATACCAAATGAAATGCAAGAAGAAATCTTTGAGCGCTTCAAGCAAGTCAATAAGCGCGATAAGGCAAGCGGCACCGGACTTGGTCTGGCAATTTGCAAAAGCATAATAGAAAAGCATGGCGGACAAATCGGTGTGCGCTCCCAGCCGGCTAGTGGCAGCACTTTCTGGTTCACTTTGCCAGCCGGCAAGCAAGCAGACAAGTAAGCAAGTAAGTAAGTAAGTAAGTAATTACGCAAGCACGTGAATAAGTAACCAAAAAGGGAAGCAAATAGGTATTTTTCAGGTTAGTCAGAGTCGCCAAAGATACCATATCCGATACCATGAGAATTGCGAATCAAGCTGGTCTTACCCTCAATATCGATTTTCTGCCTCAGCCTGCGAATGCAGGTAGTCAATGCATCTGCGCCGGCTCCTTCTTCATCCTTCCAAATAGTATTCAGTATTATCTCTGAGGCAATGAACTGTTTTTTTCTGCGAATCAGAAATTCAAGTAAGCTAAATTCTTTGACCGTAAGATGGATTAACCGATCACCAATTTTCACTGAACGCGCTTTGCTGTCGAGTTCTAGATATTCGAAATTGAGATCTCTGGTGAAGGTATCTAAAGGCCTCTTGAGCAGAGCTTTGACACGAAGTACCAGTTCTCGACCATCGAAAGGCTTAGTCAGATAATCATCGGCACCAGCCTCAAAGCCCCCGATTTTTTCCTCAATAAGTTTCTTTCCTGTGAGCATAATCACTGGCACAGTGCCACCTGCTGCGCGATAGGCTTTAAGCAGTTCTTCTCCGGTCATCTCGGGCATCATCCAGTCGAGAATAATCAGGTCAAACGAAGTGTAATGCAAGAAATCTTCTGCGGCTTTGCCATTATCTACGCAAGTTACGGTATGTCCTTCTTTGGTGAGCCACCTGGAGATCACGGTTGTCAGGGGAGTATCGTCATCAGCCAGCAAAATGTTAGCCAATTGGTTGGTCCTCTTGTAAATAATTGGTATCCTGGCAGCATCAACAAAATAGCACTCAAATCGTTGTCTATGTACAAATTTTCAACGCGCCGTTTAATTTGGCAGTAATAAATTGGTCATCACTGGCATCGATAATCAGGTGAACTGCCACCAATCCCTTTAAGTTTGTGCCAATAAAGAGAGCGTTTTTGTGAATTCCTGCAGTCTGTGCCACAAACCCAAGCAACCAGCAGAAAAAGCTGGGTCTATTACCGGTTATCTGTTCAGACATAATTTTTGCGCCTGTGACGAAACAAAGAGACTAACCAGTATCGCTGAAGGCGAATATCGCACCATTGAAATCTGTGCAAAATGTCACAAGCAAGTTGTCTCTGCCGACCATGCCGGATCTCTGTCTGGTTATTTGTTCAAGCACCTGCACTGCTCCTGTCAAAGACCCAAGACCGTAGCCGCCCAACGCATGCGAAGAACCTCAAGACAGAGGAAGAGCATTGCCATTGATAAAGGTCGGCTGAGCGAACTACCGGATGGATTCGCCTTGATGCCCGGGCAGATTATCGGAGGCAACTACAAGGTCATTGATTGGCTCGGGCGCGGCGGTATGGCCGTGGTGATTCGGGCGACGCACGTCACCATGGGCACTGATTACGCCATCAAAATTTTGGCACCAGATCTCATTAGTCGCGAGTCTTGGCTGCGCTTTCAATCTGAAGCCCGCACAATGGCAGGGCTCACCCACTCTTCTTTTGTCAGGGTCTATGATCTGGGCCTCCATAATGAGGTATTGCCTTATTATGCGATGGACCTGGTGAGCGGCCACAGCCTTGAGGCCGAGATTGGAGAAAAGGGAGCGTTGCCGGTAGCCGACGCTGTCAAGATCTTCTTGGCGGTTCTTGATGGGCTAGCCTACGCGCATCGCAATGGCATTGTCCACCGAGATCTTAAGCCAAGCAATATCATGATCTGTGCAGACTCTTCGGCAGAAGCCGAGCAATTGCAGGTCAAACTGCTTGACTTTGGTATCGCAAAATTGAGTGGCAAGGCCGGCTTCGCCGAACAGCTCTTAACGCAGGCGGGAGAAATTTTTGGCAGTCCGGCCTACATGAGCCCTGAGCAAACTATGGGTACCCCCGTGGATCAGCGCAGCGATATTTATTCGATTGGTTGTTGCATTTTTGAGACCCTTACAGGCTACGTGCCTTTTGATGCAGAGCTGTCTTTGGAAGTCTTTATGCAGCATCAGTCTGAGGAACCTCCCACCCTGGCAGAGATGGCACCAGAAAGGCAATTTTCAGAATCAATTGAGTTTCTGGTGGCGAGGTGTTTAGCCAAGTCTCCAGATGATCGCTATCAATCAGCGAAGGAACTAGCAATAGATTTACAGCGCATTGCCGATAGAAAAGACCTCACCTCTTATTATCGCCAAGAAATAGCCAGCAAACGTGAGCCGATCGAGAGCGGCGCTATGGGCTTTAGTGCCACTACCAGGGTGGCAATACTGGCAGGCAGTATAGCGGTGATAGCATTTTCGGCAGCCATAATTTTCGGAATGCCGACTTCGCTAGTTGAAAGCAGGTTAGCAAACGAAAAGTCGAGTGAGACAGCTACGGTGCCGGGAAAGCGAGGTTCAGGCAAGAGCGCTTTGGCTGGATTAGAACTAAAGATTGCAAGACCAGGTTTCGGCAAGATTACCTTCCCATCAGATTCTACCCCTGGGGTTCTGTATGCTGGCACTTCCACCCTACCAGTTTCATATTTGCTGCGCGGAGATGTTGAACTACCTCTAGAGGCAAACTATGAGTTTCGGCCGTACACCACAGATCAAAATATACTGGAACCTTTGAAGTCGTTAAAAATTGGAGCACTAGTAATCAACGAAGCTAGCATTCAAGAGTGCCGTAGCCAGTACCTAGGAGCACCCGCAGGTTCTCAATCTGCGTCAGCGGTTTCGAGCAGACCGAATATAGCACCATTCTTCAGGCGAGCAGGTGAGCTATTTCCTATTAAAAAGCTCAAGCTGTCTCCATCCACGATCGATTATCGCGACATACTTTTCTTATTGCCGCAATTGGATTCAATAACTATTGCTCGTCCAGAGTCTGATCAATACCTTAGTGAAAAGGATATGGAATTTCTAAACCCGCGCCTTAAGAGCGTCGGGCTGATTGAGATCGATGATCTGGAGCAGCAGATTAGTAAATTAACGGGGGCCAAGCATATTAAGAACCTGGAACTTGCCAGCTCCTCTATAAGCCCAACGGTTCTGGCGCAAGTGCAGGCGATGCCGGCCTTGAACGTACTGAAAGTATCGACGGCAAAGATCGCTGATGAAACTCTTGTTAGCATGTTGCGATTGCCTTGTTTGAGGCGTTTGAATCTGGACTATACCGCTGATCAATTGCACATTATTGAGGTTGCGCGTCGAAAACAGAAGACATTAAAGTCCCTCATGCTCTACAGCTTCAGAAGCTCACCACAGCTTGATGCCAGGATCTCAGCGCTGAAAAGAGATGGACTGTCAGTTCAGACTTTTGAGAAACAAATTTACGGCTATTGAGTAAAGTCTGCGAGAATTAGCAAATGGAGTTCATTTTGCCGACCCTGCTTCTGCTCATTACCGTTCCACTCTTTACTCTGCTAGGAACACTGATGGGTAGAGCTATAACTGAAAACACCTGGCTCTTGTCTAAGTTAAGCCAGACCTCTTTGGCCGAAAACGCCAAAACTGCAATTTCGACTCTGTCAATACTTACAACTACTGCAATTGCCATTGCTGGCCCAACAATTGTATTCATTTTTCCATTTGTGGCACACAATGCCTATCAGAAAGAGCAGTGCCGTCTACAAGCTAGCAAAGTCGCTAATTTTATGGACTATTTTGCATCTATCGAGAAAGAGCTCTTTGAGGCTACATCACCTGACGACAAGGTCGTTAAAGAACTGCAGGTTAAGCTGGACAGACTGGGAGAACTTGAATATCAGCTTGGCCCCCGCCATGGCGAGGTGAGAGAGTTGGCATTCTCAAATAGCACTCGGCCCGATAGGCTAAAGCGACTCTACCTCAAGTTAAATCGAGGGAAAAATACAGTAGGCGCCCAGGCAATAGTTGATGCCGCCGTAAAAAAAAAAGATGAAGCGATGGCTTATCGGAGAGGGCTTCCAGCCGCCAGATCCACACGCTTCGGTTGGCATAAGTGGAGCTAAGGGATATGTCGAAGCAGATCCAACTAAACTTCTTTTTGTCGCGCGTAGAAACGCCGCAGATGATGGTGTCGATGTTGACATTTATACAGACTATCCCGTGCCTCGCGACCTCAGTTATGCGATTCAGCCAGTTGATGGATACTTATCGAAGTATCTGGGTCACTACTTGAAGCAGTGCGTGCTAGACAAAGTGCATATTATGCCAATGAAAAAACTGCCTGCACATGAAAAAGCTGCGACCATAGACAAAATCTACGGTGGTGTTTACAGATTGCTAAACGCTGATGAAAAGGCTGTCTTGAACGACAAGTTCACTAACAAATCGTGTGTCGAGTACGTTTCTCAGACGCTCGAAAAGATACAGTCACCTTATGGCATAGAGATGTTTCAACATAGAAACGTGCGCAATCCCTGGGTAAAACTTAGGCATGACGGAATTTTGCACACCGTCGAAATCGATCCCGATTGCCCGATTCCAAAAGAACGTCAGGAATGAATGAATTGTTCACTGAGTAGCAGTTCTACGACGTCCGAAACACTTTAGTGACGACGCCAATGGTCAACGTGATACTACAGAAACTGAAGAGCACACTCAATGATCAAATTTCTGAAAAATCTATTTGAAAGGCCAGCCGCCAAGAAATCTCAACAGGACACTGCTTGTACTTACAGGCTGCCGGAGTATGATGGCCCTAGAGAATTCGCAAACAAGCCTGCGGTTGACTACTTACTCGAGCACGCCAGATACAAAAATCTTCCAGAGTTAGCAGGTCGGGCAATCTCGTTTCAGTCTTTGTTCACCATTGATGAAGATATTCAGAATGCACTAAAGACCGATTATCCATACATCGGCAGTCTTACCGTCAATGAAGAGCTAAGGGCGGAATGGAATGGTTGTCCTGTTGCTCCCAAATACATATTTCTAGCCCCTCAGCGAATGCAGGTAGACTTCCTAACAACCACCACTGAATGCAAAGCAATCACGTTAGACGATTTAGAGTACTTAGGATTTCTAGACCAAAAAGCCGATGAGTGGCTGCACAATACACGATATAACCTTGAAGCCCTCACATTAGATGACCTCGGCCGTCAACTGGACCCTTCATCCAAACAAATTTACTTACACCTAATAATAGACAACGGACAGCCCTGGAACCAAAACCAGAATACGGTTAAAGACAAACTAGGTAGTGAAGTCATAGCCAAGCTAAATCGCTACGCCGTTGATGAATCGGCTAATTTCAACCCTTTTTGGCAAGCAATCGTCGAAGTTTACAACGACAAATTTTTCCCAGCCGAGCTTGTTATCAGAGAAGCTTGTTTAACAAACTTCCACAAGGCGGAACAAAGCTGTGTCTACTTGCACCGATACTTCTATTTTTGATTACCTTAAACTGGTTGCTAGATTCAAGTACCTACTAGCTCCCGCAGCAAAATATCTCACCTGCCAGAAGGAATTTCAAATAGCGCTTCTGGTTGTTCGTCGGTATTAGCATCCACCAGTTCCATTTTGGAAATCACTCGCGGATCCTTAGTTTCGCTATGGGCAAGAAATCTGGCTTTCTCGTCAACCCAAACTTCACAAGCTATGCCATCTTGCTTGAAAGCCCAGCCAAGGCACATCCGCCCCTTAATAGACTTTCGACCTAGGCTTGTGGCGTTCTTCTTTTTGGCAGCAGCATCGTCAAAGTCACCTTCGTAGGGCTCCTTAAGGGGAGTTTTGAAAACCATTCTCGGAGCAGTTGAAATACGATAAACAACTCCTCCAACATAGTCAGTAAGCGTAATACTTCTATTGAGGCCGGAATTGGAAACCTCGCTTCGCAGCCTGCCTTTGCCATCAGAGGAGGTACGGACTTCGACAGTTGAACGATCAGTGGTCATAATATAGCGTGCGTCATATCTCTGAGGATACATTTGCTTAGCCTCGGCTGGGGGTGCAGAAATAGCAACAAGAGAAGTGAGAACTAATAGCTTGACAGTTTTCAAAATCACTCCAGTGACGAACCGTTGAAACACGCTAGGGAATGAGCGCAAGCTTCATTGGTCAATAGCAATAGCATTCTTATATCATGGTTATTCCAGAAAACGAGACAATCGAGCTAAGGACAAAGAGAAATTTTCCCATCATCCTAGTAATTGAGCTTTCTACTTGACTATGCCTCACAAGAATGGCTGAGTATTCGCGAAGTAGTTATAGCCACCAGATATAGTGGCAAAGCACCGCACTCAATCTACTCCAAGAAAAATGATATAATTCCACTTGCTTAAGCGAAAGCATCTAATTTTGGCGTTGCCAGGAGTAAATTTGCCTACAGGTATGAAAGATTCAGAGCAATCTATTGTCATTTTTACCGACGGAGCCTGCTCGGGAAATCCAGGCCCAGGTGGCTGGGGCAGCATAGTCGCTTTTCCAGATGGCACAGTCAAAGAAATTGGCGGCAATAACCAGGGCACCACAAACAATCGTATGGAACTTGCGGCTACCATTCACGCATTGCAATTGTTAAAGCCGCCACTGAATTGCAATGTAATTATTTATACAGATTCTGTTTACGTCATCCGTGGTATCACCCAGTGGATTTTTGGTTGGAAAGCTCGCGGCTGGAAAAGTGCCGAAGGCAAAGATGTAGCTAACCGTGAGCATTGGGAAGAACTTTTACGCCAGGTCACGTTAATAAAACCAGCCACTATCAGCTGGAAGTATGTGCGCGGACATTCCGGTTATGCCGGTAACGAAAGATGCGACACTATTGCTGTAGCGCAATCCAAAGGCAAGCACGAACCTCTTTATTCCGGACCTCTCGATGGTTACTTTGTCGACTTGACTGATTTGCCAGAAGACGAGCCTTTACCCGAAGCCAAAAAAGCAGGTTCGTCCTCATCGCCTTCCTCGTCTTCTTCGTCTTCTGGACGTGGAAATGCACCAGCAAAAATTTCTTACTTGAGTTACCAAAACGGCGTCGTAAAGCGTCATTTGACGTGGGCAGCCTGTGAAAAACAGGTTAAAGGACAGAGCAACACTAAATTCAAAAAAGCAAAATCACCAGCAGAAGAATTGGAAATTCTTGCCTCCTGGGGTCTTGCTGCCTCGACGCCAATTAGCGACTAGACTCAATAAAGCATTCGTTCAGGCCAATTGTGTTCAGTGCCAACTATCCATGAAAAAAACTTGGCGCACCCGTCTTAGACCTAATAAATCTTGCGTCTGTTGACGAATTGAGATTCGAAATAAGTAGCTGGTCATGCCGGTTTGGGACTCTAAGCTTAAGAGTCTTGGTGGACGAAACTTCGAGAATCATACCGTTCTTTTCGGACCATTGGACCAGATCTCTCGGGTTAGGAGTCTCGACAAGCAGTTGCTGAAGCAAGCCTGCTAACGCGCGATCGCTAGCAACAGCATCTAAAACTCTCACATCTATTCCTCCTTCAGTACCTTTAGGCTGTAACCAAATCACTATGTTCGAAGATGGAGCACTGCTGCTGGCACTTTCTCTCCGTCAGGCAATGTTAACCGTGGACTGTTCGCATAGAGAGAAATCGAATTTTTCGCGTCGATGCTCTCTCCTCAGGACTTGGCGCGTCACAGGCGCGGCGATCCATCATTTCAAAATAGCCAGGAAATTGTTTCAAAATAAAGTCGTAAAGGCTAGTACAGAAAGCCTCACTGCTGGCCTGCATTGCAGCCAGCTCACAGGTTGTTTCACAAGTATTAGCTGCACCAAACCTAACTATCAGTACGCTGTCCGTAGTCATTGAAAATTTGATTGGATTTGATTGAAGAGTTGTATCAAGAACCAAGACATCGCCAACCTTAATGGTGTGGACAATTCTGTTTAGCTTGATAGCAAACTCCAGAAGAGGACCATTCATGCCTTTCCATCCACAGGGCTCTGTGTCAAACTTATCCACAAGAAAAGTAATATTCCCATTCGGTATCCAATCTTCTAGTATCTCGCACAGTTCCGGTGCGAAATCCTTTTTCATAAATTGCTCTGTTTCTTCAATGTCACTAGGGTCCATCGAAAAGCTTAGGACGATCATTCTTTCCCTTGTTTTATTCTTTCGCTCACCGGTGTGTAACATGCACCTGCGGTCATCAGTTATTAGGATGACAGAATCCCTGCAAAAAATCTGCCTAAATCTAACAGCCATTCATTTAGAGCAATCACAGCAAATAGGGCAAGGTCAAACAAACTTGGCCTTTTAGTCAAAGATACTTGATCGTACATAGTATCAGTACCTATTAGCAGACTAGAATTTTAGACTATGATAGTGACAGTTCTAGTATGTCTTCGAAAAGGATATTATCCATGAACCGAAGTGCGATACTACTCATTCTTAGCCTCTTCTGCCTTCCTTTCAGTACGGCAATGGCTGCCGAGCCACAACTTACAGGTTGTCTTAAGTCACTGCAAACAGCTACGAGCTTCGATACCAAGGCCGTCGGATATAGCGGTGAAGATTCAAAGAATTTTCTAGCCTATGAGGAAGCAGCTAGGCAGGGCCCAAGAATTAGAACCGAATTAGACTGGTTGGTCGTGCATGCCTCGCCAGCAGGTCGTCTATACTCTGCGCTTCTAATTCGGCGCTTGGACGCTAAGGCAGGTCATACAGTCCTCTGCAGGCTCACCAATGACAAATCAGTCGTCAATCAAAGGTTGGGATGCTTAGGAGGTCCAACAACTGTATCGTTGCAAGCCTCGCGATTACTGGGAGTTGGACCAACTAGTATTAATTCAGTTTATTCAGTGAAATAGCAACAAGAAGGTTATGCACCAAAGCATGTAGAACAGTGGTCTCTAGGCTGTTGCCTTGCTATACTTGATGAATGCCTGACAAAAACAACACCAAGAAAATTTTCCTCGCTACCACCATTGTCGTGTTTCTTGGTGGTGGCACTTTCTGTGCTTGGATTGCTAACGACAACAACCTACTTCAAGGCGCAACCACTCAGGAAGAAACCCAAAGGCTAGTGGGCGAGCGCCAAGTATTTCTTGTCCAAGCCTTTCTTGTCGGCGGCGGCCTAACTGCTCTTCTTGGTTCCGGTGCACTCTTTCTAATTCGAAAGACTCCCAAACGGCGTGATTCGTCTTGATCCAAATCAACTGCTCATGCACATGATCGAAGTGAACGCGGCCACCTGGGTTATATTTCTGAATTAATTCTTGATGCGTTACCGGTAGCTCGGCTCTGTCATGAGACTGAATCTGTTCAGCCCGATAAGCAGCTACGAACCATGGGGCCTTGGCTGGATCTAAAGCTGCCTTCGTGGGATTTCCTGTGATGCCGCCATGCTCAGGACTACTCAACTGTGGAAATTTCGCCATAAGTCTTTCAATATTGGGTACTGCCAGGTACATCGCCTGGCTTTCTAAACAAATCTGTCGCGGACTCATCCTGGCCAAGGTAGTGCGCCTGCTGCGCTCTGTTCCACCTGGCTTGATTGCCAGTGTCTCCAATAACTCCGCTACGCTGCACTTCTGGTGCCGCTTTTGCTTCCTTGCCTTCTTGCCGGTCTCTCTGGGCTTTCTCTGGCTGGCACTTCCTCATTATTCCCAATTACCAGCATCGCTTCTCTTTGATCAGCCGTTAGGCCTGGGAGCAGGGGCTACCTTCCAATAGAGACGAAATCTCTGCTTTTTGCAAACAGCATTAGCCGACTTTTCTCGCACATTGTTGTGGTAGTCTGACTGAGGCTACATCTCAAAGATTGGAAGCAACTATTGGCGGAATGTGGATTGATACATGACTTTTAGGCCGGATCTAAAAATTCAGACATTGAAATATACAGCGTCTTTTATAGGCGTTTTCTTTGTTTACTTTTATGGCCGAATGTGGCTCGGTGCGATGGGCTTTTACGAGCTTGGCTACAGGTTTTCTGATGAACACACTCAAGCAATATTTGATGGAATTGTTTGTGTTTTACCTATTGTCATATTAGCGCTAAATATTTTTACTATAGATCGTCAACGACGATTAAAAACCCTTTTGATATGGCTTCCTGTTACACTCGTTTTAGAACTAGTGTTGGTATTTGGAGCATTGTTATACGGTGGAATGTACAGACATCATGTTCAGGAGCTTCAGTTAGAGAACGGTGTCACAGCCAAGATTCGCTATGGAGTCGACGCCGAATCTGCACATTATGAATCTAGCGTTTGGCCTTCGATGCTTATTCTAGAGCGTAGAACGGGGGGCGGATTGCTTTTGGAGAGCAAAATGCTAATTTCTGTCTATCCTACGGGCGGGGCCAATATTGAACTAATCGATGGCGGCCATAAATTCAGATTTACAGATAGTTGCTACAAAGGAGCGAAAGTAGTTCGAATCTATGACAGCAACTGGAACTCAAAACTTAGTCACTTACCCGAACGAATAACAAGATGATCACCCAAGACTACTTTCACGAACCGTGACCATCAGACATTGAATATTTGCAGTCGCGCCCTAAGGCGTTTTCCGTCCAGGTGGCCGGTATAATACTAGCGCCCTTTCAAGGGGCCTTAGGCGACCTGTACACGCTGTTCTATACACCTGGAACTAGGAGATTAGCCCTATGAACTGCGGCAGATGCTCTACTGAAATTGAAGCTACCGGCGCTTGCCCAAAATGTAGTACTTTTGGCCGAGATCAAACAGAAGAAGATCGCCGAGAAAGAGTTCTCTACTCAATCATTAGAGCTGCTCAAGAAACAGATTTACCGTGGACAGAAATCGAAGGAGCATTAGCCTTTGCCGAGAAGTTCAAGATACGCGCTGAAGAAATCGATGAAGTTGTCACCTATCGCAAATTCAGATGGTATACACCACTGCTTGAACTTTCAGAAGAACAAAACAAACTAGTGCAAGAAACGATTGATCTTGGACTCTACTTAGTTCGACAAGAAACAGGACCGTTTCGCCATGGCTATATTGTTTGCAAACCTGATACCACAAAAGGAAATACACGCACTGGTTCAAAGCGCGGATTCGGTGACATAGACAACCTATCAGAGACCGATGCCCCAGTTAGCTGGATATACCCAGACCCAGACGGCACTTGGAACTTCCAAGTCAGCGTGTATGTGCCGGGCCCAGGACCAGGCGACTTCATCAATAATCACCCTACCATGGAAGACGCCATCAACGACCTAAGAGATTACTACTTTGGCGATCCCGTGCGAATGAATCCGCCGGAAATAAAGAATATGAAAACTAAGTAGCGAGACTAATGCAGAACCAGCAACTACGGAGTTTGCCCACACTCGAATCTACTAGGTTTTTACAACAATGATGCAAAGTAGGGAAATTATTGTCACAGCAGCAATTTGACGCCCCAGAATCAATGGCCAGCGCTTATGACTCCAAGGCTCGTCAGCATAACCTCTAAGGTCATGATGGTTGACCCCTACCAATTGAAGTAAATTCTCACTGTGCCTTAAAGCTCCAGAGTAGTTTCCTCTATAGAGATCAAGATCAATTAGTCGATTCAAAGCGGCCATAGAGGTCGGCAAATCTCTAGATCTAACCGATCTGCTTCTCGAGCGACGATAAAGAACAATCACCAATAGTTCAATTAATAGTGGTGTGATGAAACCCAGACGTGAACAAACTGGTGGGAGAATTGCCAAAGGCATTAAAATTGCGACGCTGGTGGCGTCAAGAAAACCCTTGCGCGGCTTAATCGGTGCGGCTATTTCTCCAAATTTCTTCGCCAATTCTACATCGCCCATTTCACTGGCTATCGATGAAAACAGACCGTGACTAATTCCACTCATGGCTAAATACGATTCGGGAAAACGAGAAATCAACCTAAATGCTTGAACTAGATACGGCTGGCAATTAGAGGGCTTCTTACTGTCAAATTTTATCACTGCCATTTGGCACAGATCGTCTAAGGCTACACCATTATAATCATGAGCCTGAGCAACTACATACGATTTCTCAAACCAAGAGAATGCGGCATCGTTGTATCCCCTCTGACCTGGGGTACTCATCTCAATGTTAAAGCCGACGAAGTAGTATCGACGCGCCATCTCAAGGCTATTATCTCCATAGACTCTTGCCACTGCAATGTTTCTGCACTGCCTCTCTTGTTCACTCTCAGGCTCGCAGGAGGACTTCCGAATTCCCATAGATTGGCCGGATTTGCGCTGCGGATTTTCTTTATACCACCGTTCTGAAAACTCATAGTCGCCAGCGTTATCGGCGTAAAAGGAAATTGCCGAAATCAATTGGAAGTAGCTTCCATGAACGAAGAAAAATGAGAGAACAACGAGACAAAGACTGCTAAAGCATAAGAACGCATCTCTACCAATTCTGATCATCAAGTACTTCCGAACCACGCCAAGCCAAATCGACCGCCAAAGGGCGGCTTGTTTCTTTGTCTTGGCGATCCTTAGACAGCCCCAGGCAACAGCAATACTGAATAATGCGAGCAATTTGACAGCAAGACCGGCTGGTAACACGGAGCACTCGCTGAGGTGATCGTATCCACACATCGCATTGGCCAGACAAGTCGTCCAAAAGACGCCCACTAGGAAAATAAAAAAGCTGAAGAGAAAGGAATGAATTCGGCCAAGCATGATGAGTCACCTAGCTACACTTTCATCGATAATAGCTTAGTTCACGCAGCCGCGTTGGATAGGAGTGATGAAACTACGCAGTTATGGATATGACTAAAGGCAGGTGGACCAAACTAATTTGGCCCTGAACTCATTCCGTTCTGAGCGAATGAAGTCAGCAATTCTTACGAGCAGACACAAATAGCCTTATTAAAAAGCTCAAGACATTGGCTAACGCCGAGCAACGCTACAGAGTGATAACTACAGACAAAAGCAGCACCTAATATGGTGCTTCCTAAGTGAATAGTCGTTATCTTCGATTCGCAGAAAGAAACTAGCTGTGTACAACAAGAGGGAAACAGTCACTCGACAACACAGTCATTAGGCGGTTTGAGCTATTCCTAAATCGATTGTTTTCTTCAACGGAAAAAGCAGCCAAACAGCTAACTGACGTTCACCTTGGTTACTATCAATTTCTCTACCTTGCTTTCTTGAATAGAAGATGTATAGAAGATAGACCTTTTTGCCTACCCCAAAAGCAAAAGCGGTTTTCTTTCGAAAACCGCTCTCTATAATATTTGGGCGATGAGAGACTCGAACTCCCAACCCCCTCGGTGTAAACGAGGTGCTCCACCATTGAGCTAATCGCCCGACAAGACAATCAGTCTAACATGCCAGGCAATCGACTAAGAAGAGCAAAGCCGTAATCAGCTTAGCTTTGCTTCAAATTTGCAACATCATCAATGTCAAGCACGCACCGGTGCGGCTTAAAGCACCGCCAGGCGGCCAGCCAGCAGATAGAAGACAAGACAGACAAGCCCGTCGAGAAACCATTTCAGGAGGGTATATAAATAGTAGCGACCAGTTAAGACCACTTTCAGAAGAACAAAAGTACCTAAAGGCTCATTCCGTGGGACAGGCAGACACGAGCGACGGCAAACACAAACCAGTAGAAGTGCCCAAAGACGGCGCTGGTGCTGACGCGACCGAAAAGACCCAACCCCTTGCCAACCAGGCTCAAGATCTCCGGCGCAATGCCGCAGAATGGAATGGCGCTTTAGCCCAGGGCAAAGACTCTGGCGCGGTTAAGGCCATGGGCTTTCCTGATGCAAAAGTTGAAGAGAAACCGGAAAAGGCCACAGGCTCGAAAAGTGCCGAGCAAGAAGGCCCTGTATTCATAAAAATTGCCGGAATCAAGACCGAAGAAGCCGCTGTGGGCGAATTTATCAAAATCAATGTCAAGCCAGGCGAAGTAAAAGCGACCGCCGAGCAATCGGTGATGCAAATCGCAGCGCAACACTTGGGGCCGGGCGCAAGCTCAGAACAAATCAAGCAACACGCCAAAGAAATCTACGAACTCAATTTTATTAAGCTCTCCAAAAGCGATTCACCCCAAACAGCAACGGTTAAAGCTGGTGAAACAATCAGAATGCAAGGCCACACCGCAGATGGTGCTGTGGTTCTAACTGATACTGGCAAGTCGCTTTATACAATTACTGAAGACGGCAAAGTAAAAGTAACCAGACCAGACGGCAGCGGCTTTGAGCGCAGCTTTACTGGCAAAGCCGACGACAGCTACAAAGAAGAGCACTTTGGCCCTAAGGCAACCGACAAATTTACTGTTGTGCGCAGCGCCGATGGTCGCCTAATTAGCAGTGACAAACCCGAGCCTCCCGCTCCCAAGAGCCTGGCCGAAGAAAAAGCTGGCCTAGAGCGCTTGATCACTGAAAAAGCAGTGCTGCCGAATGAAAGCGAAAAACTAAAGCGCGACATGCAGACTTTTGAGGCGCGAGCAAAACGAGACGGTATCAGCAGTGAAGAAGTAGCCCGCACGTACCGCGACCTAGCTCATATATTAGAGCTAAAAGGCAATGTGCCTCTATCGCAAAGAGAGCGAGTAAGGCTTGTTAACGGAGCCATGGCCAATGCTGCGGAGCCTACCTCAAACGACCAGGGCAAATACAGCACCTGCCAGATTACCACTATTGAAAATAGACTCTACGCCAAAGAACCATCTACGGTGACAAACATTCTTTCGCAAGTTGCTAGCGAAGGACGATTTACCACTAAAGATGGCACGAGCGTCACCATGGAAGAAACCAATCTCAGAGCCCATGGCGATGCTGCCCTCAACGCCAAAAACGGCTCATGGGTGCGCTCATACACCAGCCAAGTTTTCCAGACTGCCGCCATCTCGGCTTTCTACAATCAAGAAAATCTACGTAAGATGCCACCAGGCGATGTTCACTACTATCAGAAGCAAGCTACTGGCCCCTATGACAGCGGTGAGTCACTGGTTGACTATTCACACGGTCGTCCCCAAGAGCTAGATAAGGGGCCGGGTATTGCTGGCTACATGAACAATATGATGCGCATCAACGAACAGCTCACCAAGAAGTGGCAACCCGAGATGTTTATTATCAATCATGCAGAACAAGAGCGCGATAGTGAGCACAACCTGGCTACTGGTGTAACTTCGGTAGAAGACTTCGCTGAAAAACTCAAGCACCTGCGTGAAAGCGAAAAAGGACCACTTTTCGCCACCCTTTTTGTCAGGGCAAACAGCGACCCGCTCGTTAGCACCATGCGACATAACCCGCTTACGGGGCCTCTTTCAACTGAGAAAATTCTAGCCGATCAGCATGTCGTCAATATCGTCGACTACGATCCTAAAACCAGACTGGTAAAAATTGATGGCCAGTGGGGTAATTCTCGCGACTTCATCAACAAGCCAATGACAATAGAACAGGCCTATGCTGCCACTAAGCCGCCCTCTGGAGAAACCTGGATGGCGCGAGCGGAAGCAATGAAGAAAACAGCCACACCGCAAGAATTTGACGGCCAATTGGGTAACCTTGCCAATGCCTTAGCGTCAAGCTGGGTAGGCGATTTACAGCTCGGCACCAAAGTAGACATTGCTGATGCTAGAAAGACTATTGCCGCCTACGAGCGCCTGCGGACGGGCCGACCAGGACAAGCATACAAAGAAGCTGACGCCAGTATGCGCGAATTAAGACATGAGCTGTCGCTGGCTGAAAAGCAGAAGTAAAAGTAAAAGTAAAAGTAAAAGTAAAAGTAGAAGTAGAAGCAACCGAAGCTACGCTTCAACTGTAAAGTGAAATTGACTACCTTTGCCCTCTTCGGTAGTTACCCAGATTTTGCCACCATGTAAATTGACTATTTCTTTGCAGATAGCAAGGCCCAGGCCTGATCCACCCTTACCTTTATGGGCAGCACCAGTACCCTGTTGAAAGCGTTCAAAAATTGACGATACCATATCAGGTGGCATACCCGGTCCTTGATCTTGCACAGTGATCTCGACAAATTTATCTTTGGCAGTGGCCGAAAGTTCTATATGGCCGCCCGGTGGAGAAAATTTGATGGCATTAGAGAGCAAGTTGAAGATTACTCGACCAATTTTTTCTCTATCGGCCAACACACTTAAATCAGTCTCCACACAGTCAATGACGATGCCGTTTACCTCAGTCCAGTCAGAGACATTGGCCTTAACTTCGTCGAACAGAGCAGTTAAAGTAAGGCGTTCTTTATTCAAAGTCATAGTGCCCGATTTTATTTTTTCAATATCGAGCAGATCATTGATAAGGCTGAGCATACGGGAGCTATTGCGCTCAGCAGAGTTAGTTAAGCGCACACCTCTTTCATTGAGTTGGCCCAGCATGCCAGCCTGAGCCATTTCAATCATGCCCTGTATAGTTGTTAGCGGTGAGCGCAGGTCATGGGTGAGCATAGCCACTAGCTCTTGCTTGGCACGCTCTAACTCTTTGCGATCGGTCATGTCGTGAATTACCACAAATAGTGATAGTTCTTCTTCTGACCAGTGTCCACTCCAAAGTGTATCGACTATACTGCCATTGCGGCGTCGCACCCGAAATTCCTTTTCGCGCTCCGATTGGCTTGGTACGCGCTGTTTCTTCTCGCGCAGCTCGGTAATCCACAAAAGTATTCTTGCTTTATCTTCTTCAGCAATGGCATCCACAACTCGTGTGCCGATGAGATCTTCTGGCTCCAAGCCAAAGAGTTTGAAGCTAGCGGGGTTAGCTGTGCTAAAGCGACAGTCTTTATCGATGGCACAAATTGTATCGAGTGCATTTTCAACAACAGCTCGCTCTTTATGATTTGACTCTGTTAAAGCCCGAGCCATGCGGCGAAATACTCTATCGACTTCGGCGATTTCATCATTTCCTTGCAGAGGGGCGCGCAGCTGGTTGCCGGTAGCCAACCTGGCGGCATTGTCTTGCAAGAGGCGCAAGCGACCAACCACATCTTTGAGCAAGAAAACGGCAACCGCGATACTCAGCAGAACATTGACAATGGCAGCGAAAGTGGCCACAGTCAAGATTCTCTGCCTTAGTTCAGTCTGGCGATTGCTATTTTTCTCGCTATTCTGTTTTCTAAAGACGGCCTCTAGTTCGTGATTCTGCTCGACCAGGGCATGAAAGGTCGTCTGAATTTGCTTAATTGCTAGAACTTCATCGGTAAAGAACTGACTGCCATCATGGACATTGAGGCGGGTCATCATCGCATCAAGAACTCGCTCGGTATTGCTCAGGGCGGCGCGAGAAATTCGCACACGCTTGTTAATTTCTGGGTCGTCCGGCGTCAGCTCAATCAGCTCATCGTAACCAGCAAGGAGCTTCGCCACAGCAGGCTTATAGCTTTGATCGAAGCGGCCTGTCTCACGCCATTGGGTGCGAGTTGTGTTGTACATGGTCTGCCACAATGCAAAGAGATCGTGGGTGAGAGCGGCGATTCCTTGAGCCACTTTTTTCGAGCGCAAGGCGATGGCAGACTCGGCCTCTGCTTGCTTTTGCAAGTCGACGAGGACTGCAACAAAGGCTAACTCGAAGCAAAGAGGAATTGCTACAAGGATTAACCCTTTGGCTTTCAAAGATAGCCGCATACCAGATCGAAGGCCCTATTCAGCTAGGTAACCTGACAAGTTTACTTGAAACGATTGAGAGCGTCGTATATTCTTAGACAGCGAATTTGATATATACCCCAGGTTGCCGGAGCGAAATGGCTAAGATCCTCTTTGTGGAAGATGATAAAGACTTGACCGAGATGGTCAATGACTGGCTATCGGCCGACGGCTACTCGGTTGAGGTTGTCCACGACGGCACCGAGGGATGGGAAGTTCTGCGCAAGGGCAAGTTCGATTTAATTATTCTTGATTGGCACTTGCCTGGTGGCCTTTCTGGGCCAGAAATTTGTCGCAAATATAGAGACTCTGAAGGCAAGGCGCCGGTAATAATGCTCACCGGTAGAACCGAAATTACTGAAAAAGAACAAGGTTTTGATGCTGGCGTAGACGACTATTTAACCAAGCCTTTCAACCTTAAGGAACTATCGGCACGCTTGCGCGCACTACTAAGACGGCCGCCAAACAAGCTTTCAAATGTTATTACCAATGGCGAAGTCGAAATTGACTTGGTCAAACGCATCGTCACCAAGAGTGGTGCCAAAGTTCAGCTTCAAGCAAAAGAGTTCGATTTGCTTGAATATTTCATGCTTCGCCCTGATGAAGAGCTTGGCACAGATACTCTGATACAGCGTATTTCAAAACCGGGATCAAAGGCTACGGCAGATACGCTGCTCGAAACTATCACCGGTTTGCGCAACAAGCTTGATGATGGCCAAGATCAAACGCAGTCAATCATCGCTACCATTCCTAATGTCGGTTATGGCTTGCGTAAAGTAGCCGCGCCATCAAACTAATTCAAAACTAAGCAAAGACCACTAAAAGCTTGTTAGATAAACTGGGCAATAAGTTGATCTAAGGCGTTTCTGCTATCCTTTAATAATGCCAGAGCATAAACACGGTTTAACTATTAGCCCCAGCCAAAAGCTGACCAAGGGTGCGCGCAAGGTTCTCGAGTATCTCGAGCGTGCGCACGATATGACCAGTGCCCAAGATATTCATGGTCTAATGCGCACAGAAGACCCAAAGGCGCCGGGTCTAACTACTGTTTATCGCTCGCTTGAATCACTAGTTGGCCAGGGTTTAGTACAGGCAGTGCAACTCGGTGACGGAGAGCGGCGCTATGAGCTGGTTCGGCCGGGCGAGCATCATCACCATTTGGTATGCGAGTCTTGCCGCAAGAGCCTGCACCTTGATGAATGCTTGATTGAGCAATTTGAAGACAGTATTCGCTCGAACTATGGTTTTCAGGTAAAGGGCCATGTGCTCGAAATCTTCGGCCTTTGTAATGATTGCGGCGGCAGTCAAAAACGCTAGAAAAGCAGTCACTATTACACAAGCGCAGAGCAACTGCGGACGGAAACTCTTATGGCCGAGCTAGACTCTATAAAAGCAGAAGAAGCAGCAGAGAAAGCCATTCTCTCACTAGATAATCTAGGTATTTTCGCCTCGGTTCTCTGTCTTATTCATTGCCTGGCTATGCCTTTCGTAGTCGCGGCTATTCCTTTTATAGGAATGCAATGGCAGTGGCTACAGAGCGAAACCACCGAAAACGTTCTCATAGCCTTCATTGTGGGCTTTGCAGTTTTTGCAATTATCCCTGGTTATCGTGAGCATAAAAAACCCATCGCCCTGGCCGGATTAGTAGTAGGCCTGACGCTTGTGGCCGCAGTGGCCCTTCTGCGCGGACAGTTTCCCGCCAATTTTGAACTTCCTCTAATATCGGCTGGCAATTTACTGCTAGTCGGAACCCACTTGCTCAATCGAAAGTTCACCCATGGCAGCTTCCTTGCCCACTCCCATGGCCCATCGACTAGCAATGGCGATTCGAAGAAGAACGATCATCAAGGCCATAGCCATGGCCCAGGCTGCAAACACTAGCTTTAAGCCACAGACTAATCGCTGAACATTAATCACAGTTATGGTTACAGTGGTTATAGGAGAGCAATCTCTTAACCTCACCTTTAACCACTTGAAAAGATACTGTCTGAGCAATCGGGAATGCTTCGAATGGCTTCCAAGGTGCTGAATCAAATAATTTTGAGCGGAGACCCAAATGACTGTAGTGTTTTTCTATGCCATAGTGCTTACTTTCGGGGCAGTTTTCCTCCTCACAGTGGCTCATGATGAAGTGATCAGCTTCGCCCACGGCGTGCTTGATTTGGCTACCAGACTTTTGCATTCTTTTGACCGCCTCGGTGACTCCAACTAAGACTGCTTGCGCCTAATCTAGTGCGCGAAAAGTAGTTGAACAAAATCAACTTTCCTAGGAAACTAGGCGTATGAAAGTTGATTCTTATTTTGTCGGCACATTTTTAATTCTTGGTATCTCGCTGTTCTCTGTGCTCGGCCTTTTGGTTGTGCGCAAGTATTTTGACTTAGAAAAGCTGAAAAGCTGCCATGAAGTAGGCGGCTATCTTCTCTCAGTCGTCGGCACAATGTACGCAGTGCTTCTAGGCCTAATTGTGGTCGACGCCATGACTAAGTTTCAGACAGCCCGTGAGGTTGTAGAGCAAGAAGCCAATTCACTGGCTGATGTTTTTCTTCTAGCGAATAGTTTTCCGGAAGAGAAATGTCATAAAGTACGAGTGATTTGCAACGACTATGTCAAAGAAGTTCTCACTGACGAGTGGCCGGCCATGGCCGAAGGCAAGATCAGTCAGCCTGCCAGAAAAGCCATTGTCGAACTGATGAAAGAAGTGATGAGCTTTGAACCAGTTACCGAAAATCAAAAAGCAATTTATCCTATTGCCGTGCAAGAAGCTTGCCAGGTCTGGGATTTTCGTCGGGCCAGAACAAATATGGCCCAGCATGGCATACCGGTTGTTGAATGGGTTGTCTTGATTATTGGCGCCATAGTGACGATTGTATTCACTTATTTCTTTGGGCTCAGCGATGCCAGAGCGCAGATGGCCATGACGGCCATGGTATCGCTGTTGATATCACTAAACATGTATCTCGTAATTTTATTTGGTGCACCGTTCTCCGGCGACTTGCAAGTAAGCCCTGATGCCTTCAGGGTGGACAAGCTAATTTTCGACAATCAACTAGGCTATACACCTGACGCGGACGCGCCGAAGCTCTAAGGGTATTAGTGATTGAATATAACTAGTGATTGAATCTAACTAATGATTGATCCAGGCTGATGGTGCGCACTTTTGGAAAAAGGCACCAACGTTGTGATCGAAATCTTTGAAGAACTCTTTCCAGATAAGCCATCTTTCTTTTTGACGCAGTCTGTTAACCATGCGTATGCGGGAACAGCCGTCTTCGCGCTCTTCGTTTCTAAAAACACGAGAAGCATTGCGACCGGCCAAACTGTCATTCAACATCAAAGAGCGATAACCAGCAGAGGTTGAAACTCTCTCAGGCATTTCTACAGTAGTTCGGCTCTGACTTGTCAATTTGACCGAAATCAGAGAACTCTTACCCGCATTGGTGCCGACGATTGGGTCGGATGCTCGCAAGATAGTTGGAGATGCCATTGCTATACCTCATGCATAGAAACAAGTTATGCAAGTCAGGGACGCCCTTTCAGAGCCACTTTTCAGCTCGTTGTTATTATCCCTGACAAGTGCCAATTGCACAATACATCTAGCCCCACCGGCGGTATTCAAGATGACTGGCAATTTCCACATGAACCCTTCGACGCCCGGACGGCGACAATGTTTCCGCAAGAGTTGCCAGTAAGTAAGCGACGTCAAGAATTAATTTCAGGCACCTTAATACATATGCGCAAGAGAGCCAGCCAAAGCACCACTTGGCAAGCGCATTGCAGCTGGTGGCATTTTACGGCACAACAGGTTGTACAAAATGAAGAACATCCAGCTACAGAGAAACAGAAATCGAGATCTACCTCTATCCTTAGCTTTAGCGAAGAAGTGGGTAAGATCTAAATATGGTATCCGGCGACAACAGCGACAAGAAAAAAGAGGGGGAAGACGATCTTCTCTCGCAATTGCCTGGATATATCCCCTTTAGCGCCCAACAGCAGCAGGCTGCCAACCTTCAACAAGGCTCCCAGGCAGGCTCTCCGGCCGGCTCACAACAAGGGCATGCACCAGCCAATTTCAGCCAACCATCAGCCCCCGTTAACCCATCGCACCCGCAGCAGCCAGCTGGTCCGCCACCGACAAATAATCCCTGGTTTCCCAATCAAACCTCCACTAGCCAGCCACCTCCCGCCTATCCAGTCAGTGCCGGGTATGTCGGCCCAGCTGAGCCAATCGGCCCTACCGGCATAGAACTGCCGAAGCTGCGGCCGCAAGACGACCCCAATTCATCCGAATACATCCCGAAAACGCCAGTTCTCAATGCTCCGGCGCCTGACCCATCCAGCCCCTGGATTCCGGTTCCTGAGCCGAAATGGGACTTATTCGCCGAAGAAAAGCCGCAGCCGAAGCGCCCACCGCAAGAGCCTGAGAAAAAGATTCTACCGGCTGGAGGCAGCCAGGCAAACGCCATACCTTTCAATTCTTTGCCCATTGTCACCGGCCCTAGTTATGCTCCAGAAATACCCCTTGAGCCGGCCTGGCCTGGAGCTCAAGAAGCAGCGATGCAGAGCCAGAATGCCCAGAATTTTCAGCAACAATACCCACAGCAGGCACAGCAAGGCTTTGCCCAGGGTTTGCATCCTGGCATACAAGCAAGTGCACAAGCAAGTGCTCAAGCAAACCAGCAATTCGCCCAACCTGGTAATCAACAAGTCAGCCAGCAATCGGGCCAATTTCAGCAAAATCAGCCCTATCAACAAATAGATCCTCAAGTACAGCAGAATCAGCAGCCAGCCTGGCCTAACGCCGCCCCGGGCAGAAATCAAAATCAGCAATACGAACAGCCGCAGAGATCGCGCAGTAAGCTCTTTGGCGCAGCTCCGGACCAATTGAAAGAAGTGCCTCCTCCAAGTGTTGGCCTTAGCTTCAGCAAAAATGACATTCTTGGCATTGCCACCTACAACCTCAATGTCACCAAAGATATTCTCAGCAATCCCAGAGGCTATTTTCAAAGTTTGCCTCTCACCGGTGGCTACGGAGAACCGCTCCTCTACTTAGTTTTCACTTCGATTCTTAGTTCTATTATGTTCGCAGTTTCGAAATTGAATCCACTACTATTTTTCTGGGGCATGATTATTGCCTTTTTGTCAGTGACAGTAGGGGCAGTAATTACCGATTTAGCTTTCAAGCGCCTTGGTGGCAAAGGTGATTTAGAAGGAACATTTCGCGTGCTTGCCTTTAGCAAAGCCACTTTTGTCTTTGCCTGGATTGCCCTTGGACAGATATCTCTGGGCGCCATGCTAGCGACAATGGCAACTGGTTATATGTGCTACATCGGCTTAATGCGAGTGCAAGGCTTGTCACCAAAGAGCACTCTAATCATTGTCTCAGTCTTAAGTGTACTCAGTATGATATTCCGGATGTCTTGCCCCGGAATTTAGTTAGTAGTTTATCGGCCGCTTCAACTTTAGGGCATCGCACTGCATTTAGTATCACCGCTTTAGTCTAGCTGGCTTCTTGCTTTCGATATTTATAGTAGGCAGCACAAGTGCCATCGGCAGAGACCATTGTGGCGCCAAGAGGGCTATCTGGTTTACAGCCTCGGCCAAAAGAAGGGCAGTCAGTTGGTTTGCGCAAACCGCGCCAAATATCTTGGGAGAGGCAACCAGCAAATTCTTGTACCGCTTCGACTTCAGGCGAAAAGGCGCGGAAGGCATCGTAAGAGACAAACTCAGGCTTGAGACGAAGGCCGCTAAGAGGAATAGAACCGAGGCCGCGCCAGTCGCGCTCAGCCGATTCAAAGACTTCGTATATTAGTGCTCGTGCTTCTGGGTTACCAGCTTTATTAGCACCGCGGCGATACTGATTCTCTACGCCATATTTGCCAGCCTCAAGCATAGTGAGACATTTCAAAATTCCCTCTAAAACATCAACCGGCTCAAAACCAGTCACCACTACTGGTATCTGAAACTGCTTGCTCAATTGTTCATATTGATCAAAGCCAGTCAGGCTGCAAACCTGTCCAGGCCCCAATAGACCTTGCACAACATTGTCGACGCGACTAAAAATATCAGCGCAAACTGGGGTAACCTGGGCATGGTAGGAAAGCAAAAGAAAGTTAGTGATACCAAGTCTGCGAGCCTGCCAAACAGCAAGTGCATCCATCTGCGCGGCGGTCTCTAAACCAACGTTGAAGAACACTACTTTTTTGTCGGCATTAGCACGCGCTAGAGCAATGCAATCCATCGATGAATAAACAACCCGCACATCGAAGCCACTGGCTTTTACTTCGAGCAAATCGCAAGTTGAGCCAGGTATGCGCAACAATTCAGCTGGGGCACAAAATATAACGTCTGGCTCTTTGGCGATAGCAATGGCGCGATCAAAAATTCGCACTGGCACCGATGCCACTGGACAACCAGGCCCGTGGGCAATAGTTAATTCGGCGGGCAAAAGCTCAAGCAAGTTATTCTCAAGCAATACTTGGGTTTGGTCACCACAAACTTCCATTATGGTCCATGGACGCGTTAAGGTGGCAGCTATTTTGCGCACGAGACGCTCAAGCGTTTTCTCATCACGATAGTCATCTTGCGTGGGCGGAATCACACCGAACATTTAAGTATCGCCGTTTAAGTATCGACATTGAAGCCATCAACCAAGGGTAGATTACCCATAAATGGCAAGTACTAGTAGACATTTATACGGTTGTAACGAGTAGTTGCAAAGGCGCAACATACTGACAACTATTCCCGCGGCAGGGATAACTTATGAGAAACCGGTGCCAGTCTATCCAAACCTTCGCGATCAGTCATTATGAGTAGTTTGTCACCAACAGCCAGGGTTTTTCCGGGAGCGGGGTTCCAGTCGGCCACACCCTCCTTCGACTCGTGACAAAGCACCGTTACTTCATAGTTATTACGCAGGTCATCGACGGTCTGCCCGACAATAATTGTGTTGGGCTCAACAATTAACTGAACGGCATTGATAATGGTGCCACCAAATTCGAATGAGTCAATGATATTGCCCGATATGGCCGCTTGAGCAAAAAGTCTGGCGGACCTGGCTGATGAGCTATAGGCGCCTTCAATACCCATGAACTTCTCAACTTTCTTGGCCAATTTTTGGTCGAACATGCGAATGACCACCCGGATGGTGGGATTGATTTCACGCGCTGTCATGGCCGCTTCAAGATTGGCTAAATCATTATCAGTTACTGCAATGATTGCCTTAGCTTTAGCGACCGAAGCTTGTTCTAAAATTTTAGTGTCGCGAACATCGCCAAACAAAACAGGCACTTCGTAGCCAGCCACCTCTCCTACGAAGCGGGCATCAGGATTTGACTCAATCACCACAACGTCTTCAGAAAAACGCTGTAGATGTTGCACGACCCTAATGCCGACATTACCGAGCCCGCAAACGACAACATGGCCTTCCATTGTCTCGGCAATCATTTTCTGCCACTCCTTAGAATAACGCTTGTGCTGAAAGAGAAGATTGCCGAGGTGCACAACCCCTTCAGCGATTGTCACCAAACCCAAAATAGGCAATAAGAAAAATAATGGTGAAAGGCGAATATCTTCAACGTACTGCAATGGGCTTTCGAAAAAGATCATCAGTAGGGTGTAATAGGCCGCTTGAAAAAATGTCATAGCTGCGCCACTGGGCAACAAACTATGTGGATAGTAAAGGTAGAAAAGGGCAACAGACAAGGTAAAAGCACTGCAAATGCAGATCAGAAATCCACGAAACTCAATCAGCAGAACACGAGCAAGAAGATAGATCTTGCGCCCTTTCTTGCCAACTTTAGTCGAATTTAGCTTACTTTCCACCTCAAGAGTATAACCGTATCAGCAGCAACCAAGCCGTAAACAGGAAAGAAAGCTATGGCAATAATTGAGCGCTATAACTTGATTGTAAAGAAGGCACCATGTTAATATCAAAGAAATTGGAAAATTTCAGGTTATACCAAAATGGTATGCAGCAGAGCTGACACCACCTTTGATACCAAGTTAAGAAGCACCAGCAAGGGTGTTGAATTAGTCATTGCCTCAAGAAAAAGCGGCCGCCGCGCTTTGACCCTGGGCCTTGCTGTTTGCGCAGTTTTAAGCTCGACAGCCTATATACCAGCCGCTCATGCCACAGAACAGGGCAACAATCTCAGCGGTGAAGTGCAGCAGAATATTTTTGATTCAGAAGAAGAGCGAAACCAGTTTCTGCTAGATTTGGCCCTGAAGTCACCAGACAAAGGCGCCAACCACATTTTGGTGCACGAAAATGTCAGCCACACAAACGGTGACAACAAAGAACGGGCATTAGCAGCATCAATAGCAGCACCGAGTATCTCTAATTTCGATATTGTCAGCGAAGGATTGTGGCGAGGAGCGGCACCTTCCAATCAAGCTATGCAAAAGTTGGCAGAAAGTGGTGTCAAGACCATCGTCGATTTACGCCTAGCTGGCCTGGGCGCAGAAGAAGAAGCTAACAGAGCAAAAAAACTTGGCATCAAGTATATACACATACCGCTTGGCTTCATGGGGCCGTCGCTCTCTAAAGTTGCCCAATTCTTGAATATTGTTAATGATCCTGCCAATCAGCCAGTTTTCGTTCACTGCCGTTATGGCGCTGACCGCACTGGGGCACTAGTTGGGGTATTTCGTGTAATTCACGACCACTGGAGCTTCAACCAGGCTTATTCAGAGATGCGCAGCCATCATTTTAAGCCCTGGCTTGCCTCGCTCAAGCGAGTTGTTGCTCGAGTAGGTGGCAATGCTGAAGTGCAGCAAGAACTTAAGACCCTGGCCAACAAGAATTTAGCCTCTAGCAATCTTTAGCAAAGCTGATATCGCTCTAGAAATTGATTTTGGCGGCCTTGCTCTTTTGCAGGCACTTTAGCCTTGTTACTCTTTAGCCTTAATGTCGTTCCAAAGCGCCTGTTCATCGTAGCTATCGTCAGGGTCGTTGGCGATGGTGAACTCTTTGATTGTGGCGTTGCGACGGTTGCGGTCGAGATTTTTCATGCCTGGGTCGAGATCGTATAAACGATAAAGGGGATCTAGGGAAGATTTCATAATAGAAAGAATGCTGCTGACTTCTGAGCCAATCAGATTAAAGGCAGCCTTAGCTTGCGGGGTCGAGGCATGCGTATCGATGTCATCAGCAAGACGAACCAATCTATCGGTCTCTTTCACCAGCTTGGTGAGCAACTGCAAAACTGAGATATCTCGCGTGTTGTTAGTTGAATCAGTAGACATAGTTTCCTCTGGACTTAGATGTCTATTTAAGCATTCCATAGCAAGATTAGGCAGACTGATCGTGCAGATAGTCTAAAATCACAACAGTTTCTATAGTTTTCTCTTTGTTAGCGGTGTCATGGCCCTTCTTGAAATCCAAAATTTAGCAACAGCTTTCCCCACAGAGGCCGGTATGGCCAGAGCGGTCGACGATGTCACCCTCTCCGTTGACAAGGGCAAGGTACTTGGCATCGTTGGCGAATCAGGGTGCGGTAAATCAATTACCTCATTGTCGATTTTGCGATTGATTCCACCCCCAGGAAAAATTGTCGGCGGTCAGATTCGACTGGACGGAAAAAACCTGCTTGATTTTAGTGAAGCCCAAATGCGTGGAGTGCGAGGCAATCGCATCGCCTTGATTCCACAAGATCCTATGACTTCGCTAAACCCTGTCTATACAGTCGGCGCCCAAATCATGGAAGCAGTTGAACTGCACCAAAAAGTATCGAAAGCCGAAGCTCGCAAGAAAGCAATTGATGTACTCGATCGAGTGCGCATTCCCGAAGCCCGCAACCGAGTTGATGATTATCCCCATCAGTTTTCGGGTGGTATGCGCCAACGGGTGATGATCGCCATGGCTCTGGCTTGCGAGCCTGAATTATTGATTGCCGACGAGCCCACTACAGCTCTAGACGTCACTGTACAAGCGCAAATCTTAGACCTGCTGCGCGAAATTCAAAAAGACCAGGGCACCGCCATCGTTTTGATTACTCACGATCTTGGAGTAGTAGCGGAGATGTGCGACACAGTAGCCGTGATGTACGCCGGCTCAGTGGTCGAATATGCCACAGTACAAGAGCTTTTCCAAAACCCCAAACATCCTTATACGATTGGCTTGATGAATTCGCTACCAAAACCAGGTTCGCAGCGACTAATTCCAATTGAGGGCCAGCCACCAAGCCTGGTGAATCTTCCTAAGGGATGCCGCTTTGCCAATCGCTGCTCCTTGCGCGTTGATAGCTGCGAGTCATCGATTCCTCCCCTTGAAGAAAAATCAGCCGGCCACGACGCTCGTTGTTTTTTAGTTGAAAAAGAAGTCTAAGCAAAACAGTTAAGTCAAAGAAGAAAAAGATGCTGAGTAATTTAAGAGTACCCACTACCAAACAAATCAGAAATTTGGAAGCAGCCTGGATTGATTCAATCTCGGACCTAGCAGGCGGCCTCAACTGGGGCCAGACTTTAATGGAAGTAGCCGGTCGCGGTGCTGCTCTAGCAGCCCTTTCACTTTGGGATGAAAACCCAGGCCACATAGCTATTTTTTGTGGCAGTGGTAACAACGGTGGTGACGGCCTGGTAGTGGCACGCTACCTCAACCTCTGGGGTGTACCAGCTAGTTGTTTTGTGGTCGCCCCCACCGAGAAAGGGAGCGCCAAAGACCGAGAGAAAGATAGCGATAAAGATAGCGAGAAAGAGAACAGCAAGGGTCAAGCAAAGGCCAACCCTAGACCAAGTGAAAAGCAAGACGCTACTGAAGACGTAGAAATAGAAGTGAAGATGGCTTCTCCTGAAGCAGAAGCTAATCGCAAGATATTGGCTTCACTAGGAGTTGATTTAATTGTTCTGGAAGATACTGATGAACTGCTGGAAGTGCTCGGTGCCATTACTTCTAACTCAACTGTTTTAGTAGATGCGCTTTTTGGCACAGGCCTAACTAGAGCAGTGGATGGCGTAGCCAAACATGTAATCGAAGCAATTAATTCGAGCACAAAACCAGTGCTGGCAATTGATCTTCCATCTGGTATCAATTCAGATACTGGCCAAATCATGGGTGCCGCTGTTAGAGCAGACAAAACAGTAACCTTTGGCTTTTTGAAACCCGGGCACCTGACCCATCCAGGGGCTGAATACGCCGGAGCAATGCACTTAGTTGATATCGGCCTGCCCGATTTTAGCAACCTGCCAGCCAGCTTAAGCCACGTAGAAAGCACTCCCAAAATTTTTGTCACTACCTGTGGTGCGGTGCAATCGGTCTTGCCTTCACGACCAACCAATTCTAATAAAGGAACATTCGGCCGCGTTCTCACAATTGGCGGCAGCCTTGGCATGGGCGGAGCCGCTGCTCTGGCCAGCAGTAGTGCCCTTAAGGTTGGCGCTGGCCTATCTTATTTGGCTACCCCGCGCTCACTTGCCAGTCATGTGCCGGTTGAAGAAATTGTAGTTAAACCACTAGCAGAAACCACAGACCAATCGATTAGCAAAGAAGCCTTACGCGACGTAATTGAAATGCTTGATCAAATTTCAAGCGTTGTTATCGGCCCGGGTCTCTCACAAAACCAAGACACAGTAAGCTTTGTGCTCGACTTGCTCGATTTAATCAACAAGCCCTGCGTCATCGATGCCGATGGTCTCAATGCTCTTGCTGCAAATATCAAATCGCTGCCAAAATCAGCACGCAACTTTGTCATGACTCCTCACCCCAAAGAACTGAGCCGCCTGACAGGCAAAACGGTAGATGAGCTTTTGTCAGACCGGGTAGGTTCGGCTCTAGCTGCAGCAAAAGAATTTGACTGCATAGTCGTTTTCAAAGGTGCATACAGCTTGGTAGCTCACCCAGACGGTGAAGTCTATATCAACCCCACTGGCAACTCTGGCATGTCAACGGCCGGTGCTGGTGACGTTCTCTCGGGCATCATTGGCGGCCTGATGGCACAGGGCCTGAGCCCATTTGATGCGGCTTGCGCTGGGGTCTACATACATGGTCGAGCAGGCGATCTGGTGGCGGCCAATTTCGGTCAAGCTGGTATAGTCGCTGGCGATATTAGATCAGCTATTCCACTAGCATTGCTAAACATTGCTGCTGGTGAAACAAGCATGCTCGAAGAGCAACTAACTCAGTCTGTACTATCGTCTTAGATTATCAAGTAAATCGTTAAATGGTAACCCGAAACTGCATCCTCAGATTAGCTTTCACTCTAGTTCTACTCAGCAGTGCTGTGTCTCTAACCTCGTGCAATCAAGCAGAAGAGCCGCAAGAAGACAAAGAGAAAAAAGAGCGCAAAGATAGAAAAGAACGCAAAGATCGAAAAGAATGGCCGAAAGATCCTAAAAAAATCTCGGCCGTAAGCTTTGTTTCGTATATGAGCCGCCTGCACCGTCGCATCAAAGCCAACTGGCTACCAAAAACAGATTCAGGCGAAACCGGCGCGGTCACATTTACAGCACAAAAAGACGGTAGCATTTCTGATCTAAAAATTCTGACCAGCTCAGGCAACAAGCAATTTGATCAAGCCATGATAGCGACGATAAAGGCAGCGCTGCCGTTTCCGCCCCTACCATCAGGTGCGCCAAATACCATACCGATTGAATTTACCTTCGATCATCACGTCTTCAATCATCTGTCAAAAGACGACCCAGAAGAAGCTAAGAAAGCCATTGAGAAATTAACCGCCGATATTGAGTTTAAGCCCACAGCTGATCTTTATTTTGAGCGGGCCCGCTTGCTTCTGCATTTAGACGAAAAGTTGAAAGCGACAGAAGACTTAGCCGCAGCAATAGCGGCGGGTCGAAACGATTTACCTACTCTCACACTTAAGGCCCAAACGGAGAGCTCCATTGGCAATTACAAACAGTGTCTGGCCAGTTGCGAAGCCATCACAAAAATAGACGACAAAAATCTAGAAGCCTATGTGCTGGCATCCGATGCCCATCTCAATAGCGGACATCTAGACGAAGCCTTCGAGGCGGCTAACCAGGCTATTAAAGCCGCTCCCAAACATCCAGATGGCTATACGGCTCGGGCCTACGCCTACAACCTCTCCTTCAAATACAAGAAGGCTATAGCCGACTGCGACGCGGCCATTGCCTTAGACCCCCAATGCCAAGCTGCGTATGCCTATAGAGGCGACGCCGAAGAAGAACTCAAGCTCTATGAACAAGCAATGAAAGACTATAACAAGAACATTGAGCTAAGCCCTCTTGATGCCTCAGCACTGCTTCGCCGAGCAGAGCTGCACAATCAAATGGCTCAATTCCATCGCGCCATTATCGACTGCACAGACGCCATCAAGCTTGACCCAGACAACGGTGAAGCCTATTTCTATCGTTCTTATGCCAACGAGCAACTGTCACTGTCGGCCCAAGCAAAAAAAGACAAAGATCGAGCAGAGGCTCTTGGCTTTGTGGGTCAATAATAGGGTTACAACATGAACAACTTCGACTCAGCAGAAAATACCAGCAGGCTATGCCTGATCTGCGATGGCAAATTTGATAGAAACCTATTGAATTGCCCTGAAGATGGTTCGCAACTAGTCTTCATCACCACCAGCCCAAGTAAAATCGATAAAGTAAACGGCTACCAAATTCAAGGTGAAGTGGGCGCCGGCAATAGCGGCAAAGTTTATAAAGCAATTGATGACAAAAACAACCAATTCGTAGCTATTAAAATCTTGCACCAGTCGCTCATAGACAATCTTGAAATGGTCAATCGCTTCAAAAAAGAAGCCGAGCTGAGTAGCAAACTAACATCGCCAAATACAGTAGCAGTCAAGCATTTTGGCATACTCAATGATGGTCGCCCCTTTATGGTAATGGACTATATAGAAGGCACTTGTGCTGGCACGATTATTGAGCAAAGTGGTGCCATGTCGTTAGACAGGGCCCTACCGATATTTATACAAGTAGCAGCTGGCCTAGCTCACGCCCACGATCTCGGTATTATGCACCGCGATATTAAGCCTCAAAATATTATGCTCATTGAGCAAGATAGTCAGCAAGACTTTGTCAAAATTATTGATTTTGGCATTGCCAAACAATTGCACAGCGATACATCAATGGCTCTCACCATCACAGGAGAGGCAGTGGGCACACCGGTTTATATGAGCCCAGAGCAATGCCTGGCCGGAGACGTCGACCACCGCACCGATATTTATTCACTAGGATGCGTCATGTACGAAATGCTCACAGCAAGAATGGTCTTTGCTGCCAACAATCCAGTGGCGCTAATGACTAAGCATGTGCAGGAAGTGCCGCCAGCAATGGGTTTAGCTCCATCACCAGCAGCCAACGAAATTGAGCGAATCATCTTAAAATCATTATCGAAAAAAGCAGCAGATCGCTACAAAGATGCCTACGAACTAAAAGCCGATCTGTTTGCCTTGTACCGCATCAGTTAGATATTTTCTCTAGTGCAGCCCTCATTAAGGCAGCACTGGCAAAGCGTTTGCTGACATCAATAGCAGTGGCGCCAGCAACTATTGTATTGATCTCGTCGCTCAATTCTGGCCGTTCGCTCTTAGGTTGTGACATAGATATTGGCTCGGGGTCTTGTCCTGTCAAAAGCCAATAAAGGCTGCAGCCACAAGCATACACATCACTCTGGGCTGTAGCTTTGCCGCGAAACTGCTCAGGCGAAACATAACAATGCTTGCCGACCATTGTTTTAGTCTCTTTCGATTCAAGCTGTTCAGCCACATTGAAATCGATTAGGGCCAAGGAGCCAGTCGAGCGCAGCAGTAGATTTTCGGGGGTAAAGTCACGGTGAATGATGGCAGGCTCAAGAGTATGAAGATATTCAAGCACGCGACACATCTCAATGCCTAAGCGCACCGCTTCATTCTCACTAACCACGCCGTCATCTTGAACCAGTTTGCGTAAAGACAGACCGTCAATATACTCAAGCACTAAATAGGCTTTTTGATTATCGACAAAGCAATCGATTAGTTTGACTATGCGCTCGTTGTTCAACTTTTGCAAAAGCTTTGCTTCGTGCTCGACATTCTCTAGAGCCCTTCTCCGTATTTCAATTCCGCCACGCACCGGCAATACGAACTCTTTGAGAACAACTTGAGCAGATTCTTGATTGACTTTGTGCGCCAAGGCTAAATAGGTAATCGCTTGGCCCCCAGCAGCTAATCGTCGCACAATCTCAAACTGGCCATCTTGAAGAATCTCGCCTGGCTCTAAAGTGCCCTGTGGCAGGCTCAAATTGCCGTCGCTGCGGTGCCCACCATCCAAACTATCTAACCAGAGCTTAGTAAATGATGTACCTCCTTGATCACCGAGTTCAAGTAGTTCAGTACCAAGTTTCTCAGGCGGAAGTAAATTTTTAAAAGTCCGCAGTAGCACTTGTACATCGGCATCATGGCTAATTGCTGCAATATCAAAACGCAACTTTAGTGTCGGCTTAAAACCTAAGCTGATGCACCACAATGACGGAGCAATTAGACGCAGTGCCCGTCTTATATTCAGGGGCACATTATCTTTGTTAATGTGAATATCAATGGCACGAGACTTGTAGTAGCCTCGCCGAAATGAAGATACATTGACAAAATCTATATAGTCAAGCTTAATCCATGGGGTAGAGAACAAGCCAAGAAACGACAGCCAATGAATTTTTATGCCTTCTTTACCGATCTGAATATTAGTCGGTGAAGTTAGTAGAGGATAGGAAATGATGAACAAGAGACCATAGAAACAAAACTCCAGAAAAATGCCAGAGGGAATTCCAAAGAAGTGGTTTGGCAAAAAACGGAACAGCGCAAACACGACTGCATAGCTAGCAAATACGATGGCAGCAATCTGAGCTATCCTTCTAGCAGTATATTTCTCTTGCAGAAGTGCGTGACGAAAACGCCCCTGGGCACGCCAAGCGCTGTAAGGTATGTAGACTTCATCAGGACCTGGCGGCAGTGCTGGCAGAGCTTGTATCTGCGAAGGTTTAGCCATTACTTCTTCCTTGATTTGGCGATACCGCTATCAGTATCAAGCTTAACTAATAAATTCATGACTTCGGCCGCCGAAGAGGGTCTGTCGCTAGATTCATATGCTGTCAAACTTGAAACTAAGTCGCTGCAACCTTGGCTAATTTGGGATTGCTTCAGCTTCGGCATTGAAACACTTAAAGGCTCTGGATCTTCGCCAGTCAAAAGATAGTTTAGTGTTCCACCGAGAGCATAAAGATCGCTTGCTTGACTAGCTTTACCTCTCAACTGCTCCGGGGCAATGTAGCACTGCTTACCAATCATGGTTCCTGTTGCCTGGCCAACAAACTCATTAGCTGCGCCAAAGTCAATTAGAAACACCGTGCCGTCAGTCTTAAGAATAATGTTGTCGGGAGTCAAGTCGCGATGCAAAAGCGGCGGTTCTTGCCCGTGCAAATATGCCAGTATTTCAGCTAGTTGCCGACACCACTTAAGAACATCATTTTCTTTTTGTCGTCCCTTGGCTTTGACAAGTTGCCCTAGCGTGAGTCCGGGCACATACTCAATCACTAAGTAATCTCTAGTTGCTTCCACAAAGCGATCTAATACTTTTGCAATCTGTGGATGGCTAAGCTTGAGCAAAAGTTTCGCCTCACGCTCGAAAAGTTCTCGCGCTTTCTCTTTCTGACCTTCACTTATATCTGATGGCAAAACTGATTCTTTTAGAATCACCTTGACTCCATCTCCCTTGGCCAGGTAGACAGCCGACATTCCACCAGCAGCTAGCTCCATTAATACTGTATAGCGCCCATTCTGCAATTCATGGTTGGTCGACAGCGGCACATAAGTAGTAGCGCAATACCTAGGGCTGAGACTTTCGGACCACAATTGCGTAAATGATTGCGAGTCAAGACGTTCTAAGACAATTGCCCTTTGCATTTTGACAAAGTCACTAGAAAATCGCGATGGATCACCGAATTTCTCAATGGCGCCAAAAAACTCCTCGGCCTGAGGCTTAGTCAGGTAAGGCAGTTCGACGGTAGCGGAACCGCCAGACTTAAAGTCAAAAGTCACATCGGGGCCGTAGTTATTAAAACCCAATGAGTGCAAAAAACTCAGTGGTTGCCCTCTAAAATGCGGAAAAGAGTTTCTACCCATGCTTTGTGGATAGGTAATTTGAACAGAATGAACGTCGGACCAAGTGCGCTTGCTCCTTTTTAGCAATGTCAACGAGCTAACACCGATGAAATCTAATCCATCAGCGCTTAAGCGCACCGTGCCTTCTTTAGGGCGGAAGATAAACCATTGAAGACAAAACAAAAACAATATTGGCAAAAACGAGAAGGCAAGTGCATTCGCGGAGAAGTGCGTTGGATGACGAAAAAACATTGTTCCATACATGAGCAGGACCATTAAGGTCATAATACAATTCATAATCAAAACGGCTCTCCGAGTGCCATCACGGACCAATGAAAATTTGATCGAGACCTCATCATTACTCTTTGAATCGGGCTTTGAACTGCAATTTGAATCGCTGCCTGCAATCGGATATTCCACGATGCTAATCCTTGACTAGAGCCGACTCTAAATAGCTGAGATGCCCTTTTGCTGTATCAAATGAGACTTGCAGGCCCAGCGGCACCACAGCATTGTCGCCAGCCTGGCCGAAAGGCAAGTTAAAGCAAGTGGCTAGTTTCATTTCTGTGACTCGATCTACTACGAGCTCCTCAAAGCTAAGCATATTGAACGAGCCCCTAGTGCTGCAATCTTCAAATTGACCAAGGCCTAGAGCAGCCACAGTAGATAGTTTGTTCGAAATATAAAGGGTAGTAAACCAGCGATCTAAAATATCGTTGCGCTCAGAACGATCTTCTAAAAGCAAAACCGCCCCGCTCAAATCTGGTTCATATTCAGTACCAAACAATGAGACCAGAGCAGTGAGGTTACCGGCTATGACCCGCCCCTTACCCACAGCGTGGACAGGGGCGTAGCAGAAGTCAGAGAGAAATCGATCTTTCGCTTGCATAGCAGGAAAGTGATCATGGCTAGTCAATAATTTTTTGAAGCGATCAAAAGACTCTTTGCTATCAATGCGATCAAGATTGCTGCCGTGAAAAGTCACGACTTTAGATTTTTGGTTCAAAGCAAAGAGCAAATGGCTGTTATCGTCGCAACCAAGCACTATTTTCGGCTTCTTAGCAAAGGTCTGGTAGGGCAGATCTTTAAGCAAACGCAGGGAGCCATAGCCACCACTGAGGCACCAGATAGCGGCAATAGAGTCGTCTTCTAAGGCCGCCACAAGATCGTGCAAACGGGCACTATCACTGCCTGCCATTGCCCCATGCGTATCTAAAGCATGGGCACCGACCACCGGCACAAAGCCCATGTCGTGAACAATGCGCTCAGCCCGCTTTAAGGCTGACGGCCGGGCTGGCCGACTGGCAGGAGCAATAAGCGCCACTCTATCGTTATTTCTTAGTGCTGTGGGCTTTATCAACGCAGGCCGCCTCCTCAATCTTGAACCGCACACTGCTGCTAGTGACATCAAGGCTGGCCATAACACCTAAAGGCAAAGTCACTTTATCTGGGGTGTGACCAAGTTTGAGACCATAAATGACAGGAATACCAAGGTGGCTGAAGTGTTCACGCAAAATCACCTCAAGAGAAGAATTCAAAGGTAAAATATTGCGCTTACTGCCACCGGGGCGGCAGCCACTACAGTCACCAATAATGATACCGCGGGCTCGATCAAACTTCCCGGCCAAAACCATTTGAGTCAAAATACGATCGATGTTGTGGGGCTCTTCATCAACATCTTCAAGAAAGACGATGCGATCATCGCAATCAATTTCATAGGGCGTTCCCATCAGACCACGTATCAAGGTCAAACAGCCGCCGGTCAAGCGCCCTTTGCCTTTGCCCTCAGCTATGACCATTCGTGTAGGTGGATAATCGGAACCCCAGACCTCAGACGGTGGGTCAGTGACAAGACCAATTGGCGCAAGACCCATAATCGCTTTTTGATAGTAGCTATGAGTGTAGGCCGTCTCAAACATCAGACCGAGAGTAGGACCGTGAAAAGTGACCAAGTTCGATTTCTGATTAATAGCAATAAGCAGAGCTGTGATATCACTGAAACCCACCAAAATTTTGGGCTTACTAGAGAATAAGGAAAAGTCTAACTTGGGCAGAATGCGTGAGGCACCAGCACCACCACGCATAGGCAGCACTGCGGTAACCTCGTCGTCACTCCAGAGAGTGTGTAAATCTTCAGCCCGGGCCGAATCACTGCCAGCGTAGCTGCTGTATGACTTAGTGCAATTGGCAGCAATTTTAAAATGGAGGCCCATTTTAGTGAGCCAATCAGTAGCAAATTGCAGATTGCCTGGCTCAAATTGCGGCGAAGAAGGGGCGACTATACCAACGGTGTCGCCCTTTTTAAGAACTTTCGGTTTGAGAATTGATACCACTTCTTGCTTAGCCATAAAACTCGAAAATTCTTTTTCCTAAGTATTTTTGCCAGAACTAAGTCACATCTGAATCAGTCACTAATTAGTCGAGCTTTCAATCTTTGGCGATTCTCAGCTCAATCTCTCGACTGAGCCGGAGCTTGCCAAGAGATGACGGCCTTGAACTCAGCTAAAGAGCGCCAAGAGAGATTAATTGTATACCATCTATACATTTACCGAGTTGCAGCTTGCCACTGCGATCAAGCAGGCTGCCGATCATGAGCGACAGACCACTCCGCAACCGGCACAACTTAGAGCTTGCGACCAGAAAAGGCATCATTACTTGCTATATTTGTATATGTAATTCTAGGTAGATGATTGATATGGTCCAAACTCAGATATCGCCAAGTTCCACCAGCGCTCTTGAAGGCAAGTTCAGCAAAGAACAGCTAGCTTGGCTCGACAAAGCCAAAGCCTTTGCAAAAGCAGTAAGCTTGCAAGAAGTGATTGCTTCAGACAAAGACAATGTCTTCAGACGCGACCTCTTCGAAAAGGCCTGCCAGCCAGAATGGGGCTTGGGCGGCTTGCCATTTCCTAGCACCTACGGTGGCTCGGCTGGTGACTATGTCAGCTTCAGTCTAGTTAACGAAGAATTTGGCCGACGCTGCGTACCGATCATGAGTTCGCTGGGAGTGCATGTTCTCAGCCAAGAGCCAATCTATCGCTTCGGCAACGACGAGCAGAAGCAAAAATATCTAGTGCCTTCATCGTCGGGAAAAATGCTCGCTGCCTTTGGCTTGACCGAACCCAATGCTGGCTCAGACACCGCGGCGATTGAAACTACTGCAAAAATCGACAGCAATGGCGACTATTTGTTGAACGGTACCAAGACATTCATCACCTCTGGTGCCTCCGCCGACTATTACATTGTTATGGCTCGACTTCTCGATGCCACAGAACAGAGTGACAAACCAGCCGAAGCTGGCAAAGTTAAACGACCAGGCCAAATCACAGCCTTTATCGTCGAACGCAATTTCGAAGGTTTTGCCATCGGTCAAAAATTCGACATGCTCGGCATGCGCGGCTACTCTACTTGCGAAATTGTCTTTAACGACTGCAAAGTACCCAAGGCCAATTTGCTCGGACAACATGGCGAAGGCCGCAAAGTTGCTCTTTCTAGCTTAGCCAAGGGCCGAGTAACAATTGCTGCGCAATCGATTGGTTGGGCCCAAGGGGCACTTGATGCTTGCTTAGGTACCTTGCAAAAGCACTACCGCGACGGTGCCATTACCGCCGATGCCAATGGTATGGCCGGCAAACTTGGTGACTTAGCAGTGCAAATTGAAGCCGCCCGAGTATTGACATTCCAGGCAGCCCGTTTGATTGATGCTAACGAGCAAAGCGTTACCGTTGCCGCCATGGCCAAGACAATGGCAAGCGACGTTGCCATGCGCGTTTCAACCGAAGCAATGAGCATTCTGGGAATGGATGGCATGAAACCAGAGCTTTTGATTGAACGCATTTTTAGAGACGCAAAAGCTGGTCAGATTTACGAAGGCACCAACCAAATTCAACGCATGCTCATTGCCCGCGACCTCCTCAAGTAGTTATAAAAATGACAGACAACGACGACTTAGAAGCATCAGCAAATTCAGCCAGTGAGCCGATTCAGATTCAGAACATCCGCATTGAGCCGACCATGCCTATGAATCAGGGTGAAACTCAATTAGCAAATTCTCAGATGCAAGCGCTTTCTATCAGTGCAGAACTTGCTGAAGCCATTGAGAAAGTGCGCTTCGTCACGCTATTAGTGGGCTACTTCTATACTGGTCTCGTCGTCCTGCTATCGGTGGTGGCAGTGATTCTTTTGGCACCAGTGGCAATTGCCTTCCTCGATCAACATTCGCCTATATTAATGATGGCGGCCCGCATAATGATTTCGCTAGTGGCCTTTGCCCTGGGCGTCGGTGCCTGGATTATTCTCTTGAATCACTGGCGCATCAACGATGGCATGGAGACCGCTGAAATTTTGATTGACGGCATTCGTGATCAAACTCTCATCCAGATGCAAGCCGCGCGCTTCAATCTAGAAGATCTAACTGAACGCCTGAGATTTCCTAAGGAAGCTCATGCTGCTGGACCACTCGAATATATCGAGATGGCTAAGCAGATTGGCCCCCTACTTTCACTCTTGATGGCCAAAGAAAGAAGCATTCTCACTCTTGGTGTTGAAGGTTTGAAATTCTTCCAACTAGTCAAAAAAGTCCTCAACAAATAAAGTTAGACCTTAATGCAACTGCAAACCAAATCTGACTTCGACTTTGAAAGCTATCTATTAGCAAGGCGTAAGCTGGTTGAAGATCGACTCGCCATCTATTTAGTAGATCAAGAGCCTGTTCGTTTATGGCAGTCAATGAGATATTCGGTACTTTCTGGTGGCAAACGCCTCCGGGCAATGCTGACTCTGGCAGCCGCCGAAGCCATAGCGGCAAGCATTACCCAGGCAAGCAATAATGGTCAAAAGCAAGTTCAAAACAAAGTATTAGACCCGATTGAAACAGTCTTACCTTGCGCCTGTGCCATTGAAATGGTGCACGCCATGAGTTTAGTGCACGATGATCTACCCTGCCTCGACAACGACGATCTCAGGCGGGGCCAACCGACCAATCACAAAGTCTACGGAGAAGCTCTGGCGCTACTTGCCGGTGACGGTCTGTTGATGCTGGCCAATGAGATTTTGATTGAACACACCAGCAAAGCTGTCAATCCAAGCGACCTATTAACAGTTGCTCACCACCTCTGCCAGGCCACCGGACCATCAGGTATGGTCGGCGGCCAGGTGAAAGATATGGAATTCACCGGATCAGATGACACCAAATTTGATATCGCCACGGTGGAATCAATTCACGCAGGAAAAACCGGTGCTCTAATTCGCTTCTCCCTCTGGTCTGGTGGCAAACTTATGGGAGCCAACGAAAATCAGCTAGCAAGCTTGTATCGTTTAGGCGAAATCTTAGGCTTGGCTTTTCAAATTACCGATGATCTATTAGATGTAACAGGCGACGCCAAGACCCTGGGAAAGACCCCAGGAAAAGACGAAGCCAGCAAAAAAGCAACATGGGTGCGTGCCATCGGTGTTGATGGTGCCCGACAAAAATTGAACGAAATGGAGAGCGAAGGTGTGACTTTAATTGAGAAAAGCGCACTTGACATCGAGGGGGCCCCGGTACTGAAAGCTCTACTAAAGTATGCTATCCACAGACAGAAATAGAGCAGTTATAAATGGAATTCTCTTTACTAGACCCGAGCCTTCTTACTTTCGCCCAAACTGCGGCAGCACTAAATGTTCAAGACGCCGTTCAGAACATGCAGGGGCGCGGCTGGCAGGTTATAGCTGTGACGGTGTTTTCCAGCAGCTTTGCCCAGGCCTTGAAAGTAATTACTAAATTAGTGACCACGGGCAAACTTGATTTGCGCATGATTGCCACCACTGGCGGCATGCCCTCCTCACATTCTTGCTGCACCATGGGCATGGCAGTCTCTGTTGGCTTGATTGAAGGGTTTAACTCCGTCTCATTTGCCATCGCTCTTTGCTTAGCTTTTATCGTCATGTATGACGCTGCTGGAGTAAGAAGAACCGTGGGCTTACAAGCCAAGGTGCTCAATCAGATGATGGTTGAGCTATTTTCAGAACACCCAAAGCTATCTACTGAGCGTATAAAAGAATTCCTCGGCCACACTCCAATAGAAGTTTTTGTTGGAGCTACATTGGGCTGTGCTATTGCCATAGTATTCAACAACTTGGCTATCCATCAACATTGGCATATACCTTAAGCAGTTGTCATGAGCTGCCAGAGCCACTTGTTATGAAAAGATAGTAATACATGACTACTGCATCTTTCTCGTAACTTTGCTCTATAATCAAGGTCTTGGAAAGGGTTGCCAGGACAAATCGAAAAACCACCCAGTGACATTTTTTGAAGAGTCCAAGTGCGAGGGCACGGCAAGAGCTTTCTAATCGACTTAGCGGTCGGTAGCTTAAAGGCATGGGCCCGAGAGCAAAACAAGAGACAAAACAGAAGCGTTGGTAACCAGATGGCATTGGCCATCAAATTCAAAAAAGACTCAGTCTTATATTCGTACCAGAAGGTCAGTTCTTTCAGAAAAGGAGGAAAGGTAGAGATTCACTAAAGACCCTAAAAAGTTGATGGAAAAATCACTGCCATAAGCTAGATGAACACAACGGTCCAGATAACACCAGCACCTGCCAAGACCACTTCGCCCAGGCGCTCGCGCTTTCCTGGCAAAGAGTCCGGTTCGGTTTCGTTCAACCTGACAGCCCTAGGTCGTCAGTTGCTCAAAGAACAAGCCGCTTCCGCCAGCGTTTCGAATGGCGATTACGTAGAAATGCTTATTCGTGAACGCGCTGGCTTGGCCCCCTTGAGATTACCCCCTCAAGCTAAACAAACCGGCCCTAAAGGTGGTGCCAAATCGTTCTTCTTTGGTAAGAACCGTGGAACCACAACTGCCGTTTGTGTAACCCCTATGGCCCACCGTTTGCTCGACGAACAAGTCGCAGCTTCACGTATGAGCCGTGGTGATTACATAGAGTACTTACTGCGCGAAAAAGCCGGTCTCATCGAAGAGACCTTCAGAGCTTATGCCGCTCAACAACAAGCCGCTGCTGCAGCTGCCGCTGCCGCCCCTGCTGTTGCTCAAGCAGTACAAGCACCTGCAACTCAAGTAAACTTCGCTCCCCCTGCTATACAGCAAGTACAACAACCAGTACAACCTGTACAACAACCAGTAGTTGAAGTCACTTACGCTCAACCAGTCATCACCCCAGTGACCGATTGGAACTCAGGCAGCTAATCTAGCAAACGCTATTAGTCCTCCTTTCGATGGAATCTCTCCCCCGGGAGAGGTTCCATTTTTGGTTTTAGACTTAGCCCGGTTATGGTTTACCTAATAGATAAAGCTCTGGTTTAAGGTCTAGTTTCACGACTTTTTCATGGGCGCCTGGGTAGATTAGAAATATGTCAGACGCACCCACCAAAGAGCAGCCCAAAGTAACCGACGCCAATCCCGGCGTTGCTAACTTTGACCAAGATAACGGTCGAAATAGCGGCCGGCTTTCGGCCAAAGAGATGAACAAAGACTTTGGCCCCGAAATCGGCAATCCTGGCAATACTTCAGCGCTCAGGTTTGAAGGCTACAAAGTACCGCTTACCAGTGATCAAAAGCTCGCTTCGGCATCGGGTCAACCGAGAGAATTGGGTTTGTCGAATATGGCAGACCACCTCAAAGATCTGCAAATGGCCCAACTAGCGCCAACTGACGGGAAAAAGAACGCCGGCGCTGACAAAGGCAATGGCGACCGAGTAAATATTGGCGACAAGCCCATGGTTGGCGATAAACAGAGCGCCAAACCTATTCTCGAAGTGCAGAACAGAGGCGCCAGTGCAGCCTTTGCCCAAGAAGTGGCCAGCGGCGTCGCCACTTTGCCAGAGAAAGTAGCCCAAGAGCTAAAAGACAAAGGCGTCCAGGTCAACGTTTTCAAAAACATCTACGAATACGACAAAGCCATGGGCACCAATAAGGCAGCCATGGTGGTGAACGGCCACAAAGTCTCGCTTGATGCCCCTTCTTTATTTGACGGCAAAGGCAAACCACCAAATATTGCCGTCTTTGAGCAATTGGGTGACGGCACCCCGGTCAAATCGATGCGAAATACCGACGTCGCAGGCCTGGCCAGACACGAGGCCGGCCATGCCTACAGCGCTGGCCGCGGATTCCTTTCAGTGCAAGACAAGAACTTCCAAGCCGCCTTAGTAAATGACGTCAACAATATTTCTCCAGCTCAAATGCAGCAGCTATCAAAAGAAGTGCAGCCAGGTGGACCAATGAATTATTACTTGGGCACTCCCGCCAAAGAAGAATTCTTTGCCGAGGCCTTCGCCACAGCCACCGGTCAAGGCAGCGACAAATATGCCGATAGGCGTATGCATGAGCTTTTCCCTAACGTCATGAAATACATGAGAGATTCGACCAAATCGCGCTAGTTCATTTGTGACTTATGGTACATAGCACCATTTAGACTATGATTTGATCTATGAGCGAAAACGGACAATTTGTCAGATGAACAGCAATCGAAAATTACTTGCGGCTTCCACATTAGCTCTTAGTGCGCTTTTGCTTCTGCCTATATTTTGTGGCCTCAAAGCTCTTGCGACAGAAGTAGTGGAGAAAGAAGCCGGAGGCGAACGGTCTGAACACCTAAAGATTACTCAGGTTGGCGATTTTTCTACGACGGAGTTTAAACCCTATACAAGAGGCACTAGCTTTCCACTTGGAGGAGCAGACAGTGACGATCAAACGCCCCCGCCTAGACCAATTGTCAGACCTCTCGACAAAAAGACTAAACTTTTCGCAGAGCAGACTTTTGACGATCTCTTCGGCTTGAGCAAAAAAGGTCTATTGAAGCGTTTTCCATCGCCTAACTTCAAACATAATGCCGACTTTTCGCAAATCACATGGCACGGGACAGACGTCTCATCGGTCTTAGAGCTGCGCTTTAAGAAGGGAATGGTCTCACAACTCCGCCTCTCCACTCATTATGGTTATCCGCGCCCCGGCACCACTAGCGATGTGGAAGTGGGCAAATGGCTGAGCGCACCTGTCAAAAATTCGCGATAACGGCCGGCAAGAAAATAGCTCTTAATGGGTCATTCGTCATTTTCGAAATAGTTGAGTACTCAAGTATTTTTTATATAGACGGCAATCGAAAAATAGATCCGAAAAATCATTGGTGCTTGCAACCTTCCAATCATCCTAGATTTATTGGCAAAGTTGGCCAAGACCATTCCAAAGCAATTACAGAAACTACACCAGGATGGACTTTAGCGTGATTTAGAAACGGCTCCTGCAATAAGGCGTTAGCAGGATGAATAAATAGGCAAAAGTCACCATCTAGGTATTCATTATCGTAATCAGCATCAACACCCTCAATTCTGCCGACATAGTGAAACCAGCCCGCTCTGTCACCGCAATTGGCGGACTCACTAAAAGTGTAAGACTCAGCTTCTTTGGTGTAATCAATGCCGAGGCGCTCTAGCAGGTCACGAAATTCAGCAGGAAAAATCTGATCACGGTGCCCGTCAAAAAATCGGCAATCGTCGCACGCACATGCAGCAGCACACCCCTGCGGTATTGCCCTGTAATATTCACGTGTGAGTTCTACGTCAGCGAACAGTCGCCAACTGCGAAACTGAACTAATTTCATTAGCCCAGATTACCCTGGATTAGCAGCCTGAGTAGCAATTGCACTAGAACCAGCGGTGGTTGTTCTGGCATGTTGAGCGGCATAAGAGAGAATGGCCTCAACCTGACTCAAATAGTTAGCAATGTACTGAGCACGGAAACCACGTTGAATGAAGGCTTCAAGGCGCAACCACTCACGTACTGTGGCGTGAAGTGAGGTGACGTCTTTAAGCACAGCATCAATTTCTTCGGGCTTAGCATTGCTAGACAAGTTGTGCAGTGATTTCTGCACTGAATCGAGTTGATTGACGACATCATTGGTACTAGCAGTATCAGACATAATGCGCTTTTTAGGATCTTGTAGATAACGATTGACCATGGTGGAGAAATCGTCGAACAAAAGCCGACTGGCTTTGATTGGATCTGACTGAGGAGTCATAGTGGTTGGCCGTCTGTAAGGGCCAACCTTGAGCATGTTGACCTTCTTATCATCAAGGTGAGCAACGGCAAACATGGTTGTTCCCAGTGTACCAATCACACGAGCAGTGTCTAATTGCTCCACCAAGCCAGCAGTATCAAGCTGCCGAATAGATAGACCAGGGTAAGAAAGAGCCTTATCAGCTGTCGATTCGCGCACGAATCCAGCAGCATCGTTTAGTTCTTTTGCTGTGCCGACGTAGGTCATCGGATTGAGAGTATCCACCCAACCGTTCGCTACCCATACTTCCCACTCTTGTTGAATAGCGTTCATACGCATACGCTTGGGCATGCCATAAACAGCAGCAGAAATGCGAATACCAGGTTTAGCTGCACGCAGAGACTCAGACATCTCTTTAACAAAGCTACTGACGTTATTAGCTTTCCAATGAATCCACATCGTTCTTGTGTCTTCATCAAGGCGATCGAGCGATAGACCAGTCTCGCGCTCGAACTTTTGTCGACCAAGCCAATTGAAGCCCATCTCTGAGCCTTTATTGTTGAAGGGATAGCGAATGTAATCTAGTTGAATGCCATCAACAGGATAACGATTTACCACTTCAAAAACCAAGCTCTTGATGTAAGCGCGACAATCTGGATTAGAAGGATCAAGCCAATACTCAAACTGACGTGGTGGCAAAAGCGCACCGGTCTGAGAAGCCAATGCCCAAGAGAAATCATGGGCCGGGATAACTGGACCAGGATAGTCTGACTCTTTACCAACAATGGGGTTGTGCTTGGCATTGCCTACAGTAAAGGTCCAGAACCAGGCATGAAATTCCATGTTGCGTTTTTTCGCTTCCGAAATGGCGCAACCAAGCGGATCCCAACCTAGAGTCTCGGGGTTCTGAGTGCCAACTTTAGAAGGGAACATGGTGAAACCAGCATTGTTGGTCTCGAAATAAACAACGTTTATGTTGGCGGTCTTCAACTTATCAAAAAGCTGAGCCATCCCTTTGGCACCACGGGTGGAGACAATTGTTCCTCTGTCAAGCCAGACAGAACGAGCTTCAACTGGACGAACCGGCATCGACTGAGCAAAGGCCATAGCGAAGTCTTGACGGGCTTTCTGCACATGCTCATCGGCTTCTAAGAAACGTCTATCGCTATAAGCTTGCTGGAAAGATTTGACGTGCTCAACAGCTGAATCGTAAGAAGCCTGAATGGTTTTGAGCGGCACCGAAAACTCAGCTTGCTTAGCGGTCTTGATCGCCTCATCAGTGCGCTTAGCAAGATAATCTAATTCTTGCGAAATCGTTTGATAATCTGCAAAGCTAATTTGCACGGCTGCAGCTTGAGTGATACCAGGCGACAATTCGTCTAAAGCTTGCGAGAGCATCAATGCATTGCTTGATACTTCGCCTTGAACACCAGGTGCCCAACCCATGAAAATTACATTACCGGCCCGCGCAATACCAATGCCTTGCTCCTGACCATTAGCATCTTGCCAGGTAGCCATACTGCTACCAGTGCCACTCAGAGCCAATTGGGAAATGACGCTAGCAATGGCGAACTCGGCAGTTGGTGCATTAATTGCGCCAGGCTTACTCCAGACTAATTTGTTTACTTCTTTAATCGTTGCTTGCTTAGCTGAAGCAACACCCGCCAGTGCTTCCAAAGATTGAGCACCGGCACCAGGAACACCAGCACCATCAGTGATGAGAAGCTTACCGCCACCGCGAGCAAAATCAGAAAGAGCCGACACTTCAGCTGCTGGCAGGTCAACTAGCAGTGGCACCACAATTACTTTATAGCCAGAGAGCCTGGCGACACCAGCATCAACATCGCCATCACTCAGTTCATCGTAGCGAACGTTGGCACCATCCAAGGCTTTGCGAAAGACTTTATAGTCGTCTTCAAAAGTTCCAATGTGCTGATCTTGATAAGTAGCACCATTGCGTCCACTTTTGAGAATGGCCACAGGAGAAGCGGCCCAGACTGGAGCAACGAGAGCTAATTGAACTAAACCTTGAAGTAGCCCCGACATTAAGAGCAAACTTAAGACCGAGCTTTTAACTTTTGCCATTGACCCTCGCTGAAATTCTATGTTGTCTGATTCCGTGTTTTTTAGTGACTGTTATTGCGAGACTTAGTTAATCGGTCAAGATCGCGCTTTGTCTCTTTCTTGGCAATATTCTCTCGCTTGTCATATAGTTTTCGACCTTTAGCCAGAGCCAAGTCAACTTTAACCAAATGACCCTTGAAGTACATTTTAAGCGGAATCAGGGCCAGACCTTTCTCTTGCATGTTCGATTTCAACTTAAGAATTTGCTTCTTATGAACCAGCAAACGGCGCTTGCGCAGCGGTTCATGATTGAATCGATTACCAAAGTCATACGGAGATATATGGCAGCTATATAGCCAAAGCTCTCCGTCTTCTACCTTTACGAAGGCATCGGCTAAATTAGCCTTGCCAGCACGAATTGATTTAACTTCGGTACCATACAAGGCTATACCGGCCTCTAAGGTATCGAGAATTTCGTAGTCATGCCGCGCGCGACGATTGTCGGCCACTGTCTTAAAGAATGGCTTCTCGTCTTTTGCTGTCTTCTTAACTGGTTGCTTAGTCGGCTGAGTCATCTAAATAGTACGGTCGGCATCTCAGTATAGCCGGGTCGCAGTCACTTAGCCAATTAGGCAGAAGGCAAGCGGGGCCGCTTGGCAAGCGTGGTATCATCTTAATTATGATCAAAATTGAGCCCCTATTTGCCACAGAATCAACCCAGGTTCGCGCCTTATTGCGCTACCAGGGCGAGCCCGTGCCTTATGAGAGCTTCTGTGCCGAAGACCGCTACATGATTACTGGTCTGACATTTTGGCAACATTGGCTGCCCTGTCACTGGCATATTTCACCATCTGTATATGTAGCCAAAGAAGATGGCCTTGTCATTGGCATGATTTCGCTACATCCTATTGGCAAATCAAAATACTGCTGGCAGGTCGATCATCTTGTGGTGCATCCCAATCACCGGGGCCGCGGCATCGCTCAAGAGTTACTGCGCTTCGCCTTTGCTCTTTTTGGCAGTCAAGGTATTAGCCATTTCGTTGCCGAAGCCTCAGATCAAAATCAAGGCGCTCTGGCAGTACTTGCTAGCTGCGGCTTTCGACGCTCAGCCCGCATCACTCACTACCAAGTGCCGGCAGACCTTAAATTAGACCTTAAAGCAGAGGCAAAAGCCGAGCAAAATCCAGAACAAAACCTGGAGCAGAAAAGCACAGCCAAGCCAGAAAGCAAATCAGAAGATAATTTCCGCCTGGCCATTCCTGAAGACCAGGCCAGTCTCTATCAACTGCACCAAGACGTGCTCCCCGCCGATCTCAGACTGACTTTTCAATATTTACCAGAAGACTTCTATGTTTTCCCCCTAAAAGTAGAGAGCCTCGACAAACTGGCTCGCCGTCTAATCAGGCGCAAGAGTTGGTTCTGGGTTGCTAGCGACCCAGAACGCAAGGTCATTACCTCAGCCTGCCGTGTTACGGCCCACCGCGAGGGTGATTATCATCTAGAGTTCGCTGTGCATCCAGGTTGGGCCCATACCGCTCGCGACCTGGTCAAATTTGTACTTTCAATAATGCGCAGAGCTGGAATGAAGGGCATGGTCATTGCCAAAGCCTACGATTATCAAAATTCAGTGATCGAAGCCCTTGAAGAAGCGGGCCTAGAGCGGGCCGGACATTTCTCGCTATTGACCCGCGACCACTGGCTCAGAGCCAAGTCGCCGCCCAAGAAGCTATCGCTAGAGCGCACAGTTAGCCTCAACCCCCTGGGCAAACCAGCCATAAATATTCCTAGAGCCTCGATCAATTTGATTGCCGAACATTCTTATGGCATCAATCAAATTAAGGGCAATAACAACTGACTCTTCCCCTTGAAAGCCAGGCAGACTTAACCGTCTTTTGTGATAACCGCTTAAGAATTGGTCGTTTTAGCGGGGTTTCGTCTAAGAATTCGATCATTTGGCTTTTGCTTTGTAAAGGATTTTGGAAAGTCCGCTATATCACCTGGGCTCATCTGATAATCTGAAAACTTGCCGATACCCATGTTGGTTAGTTGTCTTTGCAGCTGTCCAATCTTTTCTGGGTGATCTGCTAGTTTTTGTCCTGCCCGTTTAAGTTTGTGTTCAGTAGTCGTAGTTCTTAGGAGTGCAGTGGTGCCTACCATCAATCAGTTGATCAGACGCGAAAGAAGCAAGGTGACTTACAAGACCAAGTCTCCAGCGCTAAAGTCTTGCCCTCAGAGAAGGGGCGTTTGCACCCAGGTGAAGACAACAACCCCTAAGAAGCCGAACTCAGCACTTCGCAAGATTGCCAGAGTCCGTCTTACAAACGGTATTGAAATCACCGCCTACATTCCAGGTGTTGGCCACAACTTGCAAGAGCACTCAGTCGTACTCGTAAGAGGCGGTCGGGTTAAGGATCTTCCAGGCGTTCGCTACCACATCGTCAGAGGCGCCCTCGACACAGCCGGCGTTAAAGACCGCAAACAAAGCCGCTCGAAGTACGGCGCTAAGCGTCCTAAGCCAGGCGCTCCAGCCGCAGCAGCCGGCAAGAAGAAATAAGCCTCAATTTCCAACCTGAACTAATAAATAGGAATAGTAAGAATGTCTCGCAGAAAGCAAGCAGATAAAAGAATTACCGTAGCTGACCCTGTATTCAACAGCCAACAGGTTTCACGCTTCGTCAACCGTATGATGCAGCGCGGTAAGCGCAGCACAGCCCAGAGCCTCTTCTATGATGCTCTACAAATTCTCAAAGATCGCACCAAGCAAGAGCCTCTTGATGTTTTCAATAAAGCTTTGAAGAACGTCACTCCTCTAGTAGAAGTTAAGGCCCGCCGCGTTGGTGGTTCGACCTACCAAGTTCCAGTTGAAGTTAAGTCTTCCCGCGGATTCGCTCTCGCTTCACAATGGCTCATCGCCAACAGCCGCAAGAGACCAGGTCGCACTTTCGCCGAGCGTCTTTCTGCTGAACTAGCCGATGCCAGCAACGGTACCGGAGCATCAGTTAAGAAGCGCGACGAAACACACAAAATGGCTGAAGCCAACAAAGCCTTCGCTCACTACCGCTACTAATTAAAATTAGATCGTCGGTATAAAGTGTTATTAAAAAACGCTTCGGCCACTGGTCGAAGCGTTTTTGTGAAAACTGTTGTACAAAGTCTCATAGAGACAAAGTTATATCTGTTTGTAAAGAATGCTCAGTCAATTCTGAATATCTTTATGAAGGATATAAAGATGGTGCGATACCAGGTGGTAACCTAAGTTTAGTCTTTTCAAGAAGAGCGCGTCTCAACGCGTTCTAAGAGAAAGGTCGTCAACACCAGCGGTTGAGCACGGCAAGATAGTACCCAGCTAGTTATATTTGGAAGGTTCAAATGGATAGCGTTAAAGAGAGGAAAACAGGGACAGTGGCAGGAAGACAAATTCAGCTTCAAGACGTCCGTAACATGGGTATTGCAGCTCACATCGATGCTGGCAAAACTACCACAACAGAACGGATTCTCTTCTATTCCGGCTTGATCCACAGAATGGGTGAAGTGCACGAAGGCACATCCTTCACCGACTGGATGGAGCAAGAGAAAGAACGCGGCATCACCATTACAGCAGCTGCTATCACCTCCCAGTGGAGAGGCAAGCGCATCAACTTGATCGACACCCCCGGACACGTTGACTTCACCGTAGAAGTAGAACGTTCCATGCGCGTGCTCGACGGCGTTGTTATCGTGCTTTGTGCAGTTGGTGGCGTACAACCACAAACCAACACAGTTTGGAAGCAAGCCAACCGTTATGAAGTGCCCAGAATGATTCTGGTCAACAAAATGGACCGTACTGGCGCTGACTTCTACAAAGTAGTCAAACAAATCAAAGAGCAGCTTCCTGGTATGTCTACCACTTGGGCTAATGCTCACCCTCTTCAATTGCCAATCGGCGCTGAAGGCGATTTCAAAGGTCTAATCGACCTAGTTGAAATGAAAGCCCACGTCTACGACGAGAAAGATCCTATGGGTCAGAAATTCAATATCGTCGACATTCCTGCCGACATGCTTGAAGATGCTCAAAAATATCGCAAAGAACTTGAAGAGTCAGTTGTTGAAACCGACGACGCTCTGATGGAAATCTACATGGAAACTGAAACTGTTGAAAACGAAGCTTTCAAAGTAGCTTTGAGAAAAGCAGTTTGTACCAACAAAGTTATTCCAATTCTTTGTGGTTCAGCTTTCAAAAACAAAGGCGTTCAACAGCTTCTCGACGCCGTTGTCGATTTGCTTCCTTCACCAGCTGACGTTTCTGCTATCAAGGGCACCTTGCCAGATGGTACTGAAACTGAAAGAGCTCCTGACGATAACGCTCCATTCTCAGCTTTGGCCTTCAAAGTTATGAACGATCCTTTCGTCGGTAAACTAACCTTCTTGCGTGTTTACTCCGGTAAATTGGCAGCTGGTTCTTACGTTCTCAACTCCACTAAAGGTAAGAGAGAGCGCATCAGCCGTCTCGTTCAATTGCAAGCAGATAACCGCACAGACGTTGATGAAGCCTACGCCGGCGACATTATTGCCGCAGTCGGTTTGAAAGACACCACAACCGGTGACACTCTTTCAGCAGAAAATTCACCAGTAATTTTGGAATCGATGAACTTCCCAGATCCAGTTATCTCGGTTGCTATCGAACCAAAAACCAAAGGCGATTCCGACAAATTGGGCGTCTCACTGGGCCGCTTGGCAGAAGAAGATCCAACCTTCAAAGTGCGTGTTGACCACGAAACTGGCCAAACAATCATTGCTGGTATGGGCGAACTGCACTTAGAAATCATTGTTGACCGTCTACTTCGTGAATTCAAAGTAGAAGCCAACGTTGGTAAGCCACAAGTTGCCTACCGCGAAACCATCAAAAAGAACGTCAAGTGCGAAGGCAAATTCATCCGTCAGTCGGGTGGTCGTGGTCAATACGGTCACGTAGTCTTCGAACTAGAGCCTCTTGCTGCTGGAACTGGTTTTGAATTCGTCAACAAAATCGTTGGTGGTGTCGTTCCAAAAGAATACATCCCAGCAATTGAAGCTGGCGTAAGAGACACACTAGTTGGCGGCGTACTGGCCGGTTACCCTGTAATCGACGTTAAGTGCACCTTGGTCTTCGGTTCGTACCACGAAGTTGACTCGAACGAAATGGCCTTTAAGACCGCTGCTTCTATCGGCTTCAAGGAAGGCTTCATGAAAGCCAGCCCTATTCTTCAAGAACCAATCATGAAGGTAGAAGTTGAAGTTCCAGAAGAATTCATGGGTGACGTTATCGGTGACATTTCATCGAGACGTGGCCGCATTGAAGGTATGGACACCATTGATTCACTATCAAAAGTGAAATCTTCAGTGCCATTGTCTGAAATGTTTGGTTATGCCACCGACATCCGCAACAAGACCCGCGGACAAGGTACATTCACCATGGAATTCGCTCACTACGAAGAAGTGCCAAACGCTATTGCTGAAGCAGTTATTTCTACCAAGAAAGATACTCGCCACTAAGCTCTAGATAATCAAGAGATAAAGAGCCCTCGCTAAACCATCCGGTTGGCGAGGGTTTTTCTTTTTCCTTCTTTCTCTTTTGGGCCCAATTTCTTTTCTTGATGTCTTTTCTAAAGCTGACAATCGATTTCTTAGGCTGACAATAGGGCTGCGCTCAATAAAAGCGGTAAAATTCTAAGGCAGGCGTAAGGAGAGCGATACTATGAAGTATCTGCACAGCGGGTACATTCTTTTCTGCCAAGGGGCCGACCACGAAGAAGATGGTCGCGTGGATGCCCGTGGTCTTTTTGATCTATTTGTTCTCAAAGAACTACCGACAAAAATGAACTGCACTTGCGTCATTGGCTTTGGTACACCTTACGAGCGCCGCCAATACAAAGGCATCGTCACCATTGAAGATCCAGATGGCACAGTGGTCTTTACCAAAGACTTTAATGCCAATGACCCTGGTGATATTTTCAAAGGTCATTACATCTTCCAGCCCGATGTCAACCTGACAAAAGAGGGAGCCTGGTCAGCCAAGGTCTCTCTGCTGAACTGGAAAGACGACAATATGTGGGACTGCGAGCGCAAATTCTTTGTCATGCTAGAAGGCGACGCTCCGCCAGACCCATAAAGAGTTAGCAGCGGCCTTTAGGCATGAAAACTAGAAATTTAGCAGAAGTCGAGGTTATCGAAATTCTTGCCTAGAACTTCGCGACTATCGGCACCCAGCCAGCGGTCAAGAATAGTGGCATATACGGTGCGGAAATCGACATTGAATTTCAGGTCGCCATGATCTAATTCAGTCAGCGATGGGTATTGCCCGTAGAGACCGCCTTTGACACCACCGCCAAGCACAAGGCAAGGTCCAGCAGTGCCGTGATCAGTTCCACCGCCACCATTCTCGGCTACCCGTCTGCCAAATTCAGAGAAGACAAGCACCATCACTTTATCGTCGCAACCGTGCTGCTTCAAATCTTCCTGAAAGGCGCTCAGTGACTTGCCTAAACCAGCAAGCAGATTGGTTTGCGTGCGCAGCTCACCAGCGTGAGTATCAAAGCCATCATAGCCAAGGGTATAAACCTTGGCACCAATACCGCCACTAACCATCTGAGCAATAAACTTCAAGCTTGATCCCAGCTTGCCGTCGGGATATTTAACTGTGGTCTTGTGACCCTTAACCAAATCAAGTAAGCGCTCAGAAGCACGATTAGCCGCCAGGCCGCTAGTGCGCAATTTCTTTACCACTGGGCGACTATCGTCAAAGTTTTGATAGATATCATTGAAAGCTTCAAGCTGTAGAGCACGATCAGCTTGATAGAGAGGATCTACTTTAAAGCGGAAGGCCTGCACATCAGAGACTGAGGGCACTGCAACTTTTCGTGCCAACAATGATTTAGGCAACAGCGGATCGACATTGACTGCCAACATGGCAATTTTCTCTTTGCCCGGTTCAATGCTCGCTTTTACAACTTTTCCCGGAGATTGAGAGATGCTCAAGTGATCGAGGTAACGCCCCAACCAACCGGTATCACCAATAATTTCAGGCTGTGCCGTTTGCCAAATTTCGATAGAGCGAAAATGTGAACGGTTAGGCTCAGGATAACCTACTCCTTGAATAACCGCTAATTTGCCCTGGTTGTAAAACTCTTGAAAGGCCGTCAAGCTAGGATGGAAGCCAACTTTATCATCGATATGCAGCACATCAGCTTGCTTGATTGCAATTTTCGGACGAGCATCATAATAGGCACCATTACTGTATGGAATGATCGTGTTGATACCATCATTGCCACCATTGAGCTGAATAACTAAAATCGACCGCTCTGCCCCAGCAAGAGGATCTACCTGAGAAGCAAATGCTTCCAACTGCTGCTGCCCGAGTATTCCTAAAGCCGCCAATCCGGCCAAGAAATCACGACGACTGATCGACCTATTAATCGAACTATAGATAGAACTGGGATTGGTCATTTCGTTCGCACCTTTATTATGTCGTCTGTTAGGTCGTCTATTAATTCAGTTGATAAGTGGGCAGAGTCATAATCAAATGTACCAGGCCACGCAGCCGAGCATCAAGAACTTTATCTTCAGGGAGCTTGCCTGAAGCCAGGGGTTTAGTCATAGGTTTACCAGTCATATCGCTCGAAACATACTTAATTAGCCGCTCACGCACGGCTGGTGGGGCGTCATTCTCCACAAGCAGGCTAAGAAAATAATCTACTGTCTCAGCAGCACTGGTAAGCCCCTGCTCAGCGGCAATTTTGGCTGGAGAAGAATATTTTTCAAGATAGTCAAACTTTTGCGAAATCATTCTTGTGGCAAAGTTAAAGCGCTCCATCATCACATCTGATGCAATCCAGTTTTCTCCACCATCCCAACCTTTGACCGAAGGAGGATTGAAGAGATTTTGCCCCATGGCCGCCATCAGACGCGGCACTTCCGCATCAACTTGACTGACCTGAAAAGTCTTGAGCATGCCAACAACATACTCACAGGGGCTTTTAATTAGTGAATGAAAACAGGCAGTCGATGAAAAATTGTGCGAGGAAAAAATGGCAGAGACCATGGCTCCAATATTGTGATCGCTCTTTTTATAGACGCCAGCAATCTCATCAACAAAAGAATTGGAGGGATTATAGAGAGCAAAGAAGCGAATCAGCTTGCCCGCTAAGTAATGACCAGTAGCCTTCTGATTGGCCAGAATCTTGACGATATCTTCTCCGTTGAAATTGCCAGTTTGACCAAGAAAAGTCTTGCTGCCATTGTCATGCTGACCACTATTGAAAAAGAAACCATCAGGCTTAGCTTGCCATCCGGTAAAGGCGCGCGCACCTTCTTTGACGTCTTGCTCTGTATAGTTGCCGATGCCCATGGTGAATAGTTCCATGACTTCGCGAGCATAATTTTCATTAGGCTTATTCTTGCGGTTCTGCTGATTATCAAGCCATTCAATCATGGCTGGGTCTTTAGACATGGCCAGCAAAAGGTCATCAAATTTGCCGAAAGCGTGTTTGCGTATGGTGCAATTTTGCACATACATGGCATAGGGGTTGCGCACTTTGTTATCGGAAGTGGCAAAGTGTCCATGCCAGAAGAGAGTCATTTTCTCTTCTAAAGGCCGCCGCGTAAACATCATGCGAAAGAGCCACCAGCGCTTAATATCATCAGGATTAGTGAAATCAAAAGACTGCTCAGCGAGCATATTATCGAGGGCACTATTATCAGTTGATGATGGACTGGTTAGCTGATCAAGAGCACTGCTATAGCCCATTTCAAGATAGGGCGCTAGTTCTTCAGGGGTAAAGCCAAAGCCAGCACGGTTAAGCAAGTGCCTGATTTGCTGGTCATTTTTATTCTTATTTCTACTGGGCATATGCTGGCACCTTGCCACGTCTGAGCTGCTCTAGCTCTAGCATTTGCGTTGGGCTCACAACTTTGTTCAAGGCTTCAGTGAACTGATTTTGTCGCTCTTTGATTTTGCTGACAATGGCAGCAATGGCAACGTCTTCCTCCTCTTTTGCTGGCACAAACTTAGCTGGCTCCGCTTTAATTGGCTCTTGCTTTTCTTTAGCTAATTTTTCCTGCGCTAATTTTTCCTGCGCTAATTTCTCCTGCGCTAATTTCTCTTTGGCTAGCTTGTCTCTGTCTTGCTTCTCTTTGTCGAACTTCTCTTTCTCAGACTTTAAGCGCGTTTTGAATTCTTCGCGCAAGGGGCGCAGTTGCTCATTGAGCAGCTTCAAATCACTGCGATAAACATTGAACAGCTCGTTGACCTGTTTGCGCTGAGGCCCATCCAGAGAGGGAATCAAGCGCACTTGCTCTAAAGTCGGATTAGCATCGACAAGCTGCTGGCCGATTACATCTTTCGGCCCTGGCCTTTTCTCGACACTCGGCTTCACAGCAGCAGCAGCACTGGCGCTAAAGAAATTGCCAACGGCAAAAGGACTGCGTGAATGGACAGACATAGAACTAGGCACCTGGCTAATCGTCTCTATAGCCTTGGTGTCGCCACTTTTAGCCAGAGCTTCGACCTGACCAAAGGGCGAAAGACAAATTATCAAAAGTAATAATGCAGCTAGCTTGCTCATAGAAACATCCTGCCCAGAAACCGCTCTTATCTAAGACGCTGGTTGGAAAGATTTAGTTCAATGCTCACAAAACGGGAGCAAATTTGATTGACAAATTACTCACAAAACGGGACTATGGATAAATCACCGTAGAGAGCGCTCGATGGAATTGCTCAATGAAAAAGTAATCTGGCAATTCGCAAAGAAGCACCCCAACGCGGAGAGCCCACTGCGACACTGGGTCGCCACTGTCAAAGCGCAACAGTGGAAAAATCCAGCCGATGTTTCGCGAACATTCAACAGCGCTGACAATATCGGCAACGACCGCTGGATTTTCAATATTGGCGGCAATAACTTTCGCCTGGCCGCCACTGTTTGGTTTATAAAACACAGAGTTTTTGTTCTAAAAGTAATGACTCACCTTGAATATGATATGGAGGCTTGGTAACACGATGGCTAGTAAGTACAAATCACTAACAGAGCGGCTTCCATTGCGCCCAATCAAGTCTGAAGAAGAACTAGATGCAGCTCTGGCAGTAGCTGGCGAACTGTATCTCAAAATCAACTCTCTAGATAATGATGAAGAAGACTATCTCGATGTACTCAGCACCTTAATTGCTCAATACGAAAAAGTGCACCACGCAAGAGAAAGTAACTTCACACCAATTGAGAACGTCAAATATCTCTTTGAAGTAAATCAGCTAAAGCAATCAGATTTTGGAAAACTACTGAGCCTTCCTTCTGGCCGCGCTAGCGAAATTTGGAACGGGCACCGAGATTTAACCAAAACCCATATCGCCATTTTGGCAGAGCGTTTCTGTGTAAATGCTGCCCTATTTCTTCCCAAAGTTGTACTGCCCAACCTTGAGCCTAAAAGCCCCGACACGAAGATAGCAACAAAAGCCTTTGCGAAAATAAAAAAGGCCCTAGAACCTCTAGAGCCAGAACAAAGACGGATAGTGCTTGAGAGCCTTGGTCAGTACAAACAATTGAAAGACAAAAGCGAATAAAAAATTTGGGCAGTACAGGATTCGAACCTGTGACCTCTTCCATGTCAAGGAAACGCGCTACCAACTGCGCCAACTGCCCACAAGACAAGCAACCAATACAAGACAAGTACTTATTGTAACTTGAATGAGTCTTAGATGATAAGTTACTGAAACGAAGTTGTAAATTCGCAACATTAATAAACGGCAGAAAAGCAGTCTATTAAGTCGTCAGTAATCAGAAAAAGATAGGCGGCACCCAGATTCGAACTGGGGGATAGAGGTTTTGCAGACCTCTGCCTTACCACTTGGCTATGCCGCCGCAATTTTGAAGGTAGGAGTACATGCTATTTGGCACGGCCTTATTTGTCAATTCGAACAAGGCGGCAAGAGCCTTTTCGCCTCAATGAAAAGCAAGAAGTGACAGCCATTGCGGTTATTATTAGCTTAACGTTTTGTCTCAGCACCAGGTAAGCCTAAAAATGATTATAAGGAGAGTACTGGCAGCCATTCCCATGCTCTTCCTCGTTTCACTTGTCAGCTTTGCTTTAATGCGCGCCCTTCCTGGTGACCCTGTAGATGTAATGCTTGGCTCTGCGCAAAAAGAGCTGCCAGCCGAAGACCTCAAACTATTACGGCAAGAATTTGGCCTTAACCAAAGCCCGGCCAAGCAATATCTGCTCTGGCTCTCCGGCTGGCTCAAAAGCGATAGCGTTGCCTCAACCAATGCACTGGGGCGCTCTTACCGCGACGGTCGGCCGGTCAAAGAAGTAATAATTGAGCGCATCCCCGCCACTCTAACCCTGGTGGGAATAGCGCTGCTATTGTCATTCTCCATGGGCCTTTTGCTTGGCGTGGTGGCAATTGTGCTCAATTTGAAGAACAAAAAAGCCGACTCAGCCTTAACCGCTGTTTTGCTGGCTCTATACTCAGCCCCTAATTTCTGGCTGGCCTTTATCGCCTTGGCCTTTCTGGCCAGCCCCTACAGCAGCGCCCTGGTCAATCTGCCCATACTCGGCCTACATCCACCTGGGGCCCAGCCATCACTGGCTTATGCCGCTGAATATCTACTGCTTCCAGCCATCATTCTCTCTTCCCGCCGCATGGCCAAAGTAGCACTCTACGTGCGCGCTCTCGCCATCGATGAACTAGGTAAAGAGTATGTGGTAACCGCTCTGGCCAAGGGCCTATCACTGAAAAATGTCATCACCGACCACGTTCTCAAGAACTGCCTCATTCCAGTTGTTAACTTGGCCGGTCTTTCGCTTCCGGCATTGATTGGCGGCTCAGTCTTAATCGAGACAATTTTCTGCGTACCTGGCATGGGCCGACTGATGGTGGAATCAACCTTTGGCCGCAACTATCCAGTATTGATGGGCCTGGTCATGCTCTACGGCACAATTGTGATTTTGGCCAACCTGCTAGCTGACGTGCTCAACAATGTCATTGACCCGAGGTTACAGCAATAACTGCGCCAGCGGAAAGCAAAAGCAGAAAATTGAAAAACCTATGAAAGCCAACTCTAAAACTAATTCTAAACTCAATACTAAACTCATAAGCGGCGCCATCGGCCTTGGTCTATTGCTCACTATCGCCCTGCTGCCGCTGCTTCTAAACCTATTGCAGCCAGTATTTGGGCTCACCATTGAGCCGCCCACATCAAACTTAAATGCAGTAAACCTGGCGCCATCACTCACGTTCCCTCACATTCTTGGCACTGACGCCCTGGGTCATGATCTCCTGAAAATGATCGCTTACGGTGCCCTCGGCTCCCTCTCTGTGGGCCTTTGCTCGGCCCTAGTAGCAGTCACCCTGGGCAACCTCTGGGGTGCCCTGGCGGCTCTGGCAGGGGGAGCCATCGATAACTTGATGATGCGGCTCGTCGATGCCCTCTTAGCCGTGCCATCGATTATTCTCCTGCTGGCCCTCAGTTCAATTTTGTCTGCCCCAGAGTTGGTGGAACATTTTCCGCCATTTCTACTTACAGCCCTCGGGGTAACCAGTTACACCGACGGGCTTTTGCCCTATTTCATTGTCATTCTGGCAATCACCGCCACTACCTGGCTAGAATCAGCAAGAGTGGCCAGAGCAAGGGTCTTAGCAATCAAAGAGGAAGATTTTTTCATGGCCGCTCAGGCCCTCGGTAGCTCCTTTGCCCAACTTTTGGGCAAGCACCTGCTGCCAGCTCTCGCCACCACTGCCGTGGTTGAGGGCACGCTTTTAGTGAGCGACGCCATCATTATGGAGTCTGGCTTAAGCTTTCTTGGTTTAGGCTTGGGCCCAAGCACTCCAAGCTGGGGCAGCATGCTCAAAGACGCCCAGTCTTGCCTCATTGCCGGCAATTGGTGGGCTGCAGTCATACCCGGTCTGCTGATTTGCTTCACAGTTTTAAGCGTACATATGCTGGGAGAAGGCTTTTTCGCCTCAAAGCGTGCCAGAGGCAAAATTAGTGCATAGAGAATCGGCTAGAATATTGGTGTAATTATCTAGTTCGAAAATTTAGTTCTAATTTTCAGTTCTAAAAACCATTGCTCAAAAATGGAGTCTATGAAATCTTTGTCTAAACTATTTGCAAAAGCCTCAGCAAAGCTGACTGTTAGCAGTCTAGCAATTAGCCTGTGCGCCCTTGGCAGTATCGCACTACTAAGCGGCTGCGGTGACGGCAAAGAAGTAAGCTTCAACTCCGGCGGCATGCATCAGACATCGAGAGCCGGTAAAGGTTCTGTGCCCGATGACTTAAAGAAACTTGTCTATCCCGGTGCCATCGCCAGTGGTTCGCAGTCAGCTAGCGAAAATGACAAAGATGCTAACGATCATTCTCGCTACTTAAATCTATCAAGTAGCGACTCAATTGAAAAAGTAGCCGCCTGGTACGAAACCGCACTCAAGGCCGAGGGCTGGAATATCGAAAAGAACGAAGCCATGGGCAATCTCGTTACCATCAGCGGCACATTGAAAGACGCTGAAGTAGCTGTAAATATTGCCGATGACTCTGGCAAAACTTCTATTATCGTTAATCAGAGCACCTCTATTGGTGCCATTCCAGATGATGAAGCAGTAGAAAACTTCAAGCCCAATAAAGAGGTTCCAGCCACTGACTAAGAAGAGCGATAGCAAAACTGCGGTTGTGCCTCAGAGCCCCCTGGCAGAAGTGCTTACTTCTTCTATCACTGGTCTTGTGGCGGAGACTATTAAGAGCAACGCTGGCAACAGTAGTAATGTCGGCTCCAATGGCAAAGTGCTTAAGCCGCGCTTTGGTAGTTTTGTCAGAGTTGATTCGCCCGAGAACGACATTTCAATTTTTGCCATTGTCTTCAATGTCATTACTAATCCACCAGACAGCGTGCACAAACCTAGCGCTCTGGGGTTAACTAGAGACCAATTAAGAGTAGAGCAGCCCCATATTTTTGCCCTGCTCAAAACCGAAGTACACGCGCAGATTGTTGGCTATTTAGATTGGAGCGACAAGGCAATCTATCAACATTTGCCGCCACAGCCGCCAGAAGTGCACGACTTTGTCTACAGTGCCAGCCAAGAAGAAGTGTTGAAATTATCGAGCGAATTTGAATTTTTACGCTTGCTCAATGGTGTCACTAGTGTTCCGGCCGACGAGCTGATGGCCGCTTGTGTGCGCGAAGCAGCGCGGGCAAGAGCGCAAACTTATGACTCCGCGGCTGAGGCAGAGCAAGCCTCAACGGCTTATTTAATTGAAGCTGGTCGCGCCATCTCGCAACTATTCCGCTCAGACTACGAGCGCATGTTGAGCATCGTCCGCAAGATAAAACCAGGTAATGTGGGCTAGGCCGTCAAAGGGCTTTGGATTCATGAAAACTGAACAAAAACTTTTAGTGGTGGCATTGGTTACATCGGTATTTTCTACTCACTGTCTAATGGCGACGGCGAGGTCTGCAAAAGGATATAGAGAGCGACCGGCCTATATGCCCACTGGTCTAGATGACCCCAGGCTGGCAGAAGATACATTCTATGCCAAGGGAACAGACAAGTATCAAGAAGGTTTAAAAGGCAGATACTCTGATGAACTATATCGCTACGCGAAGAAACTGTACAAAGAACGAAAATACGCCAAAGCACTCCGGGTAATTGATCTTTCACTAAAAAGTCAGTCTGGACCAAGTCTTGATATGGCAGAAGACCTACGTATAAGGATCCTACTTACTTATGCAGGCAGTTTAGACAAGCCCAAGGCGAAACCTTATTATGAAGAAATCGTCGTTGCTTGCGACAACGGCCTAAAGGGCTGGCATGCCCTTGATTATTACTTACCAAAAGTAGACGCACTGATTGGCCTGGGCCGCACAGAAGATGCAATTAGATGCTGTGAAATTGGCTACAACGCGGCTCAAGGCGAAAGCAGAGATGTCTCTGTGTATGCAGCAACCCTGGCCAAACTAAACGGCAGCAGCAAGCCAGCTAACAATTTGATCGCAGCCACTCCGGCAAGTGACAAAGCTAATTTACCAGACACGACTTCAACAGCCAACAACCTGACAAAAGACAATATCTTGCGAATTCAGAAAGAAGTTGCAGAGATGGTCAAACACGAAACTTGCCCCACTCAAAAGGAGATTGAAACCATTGTAGGAGACAAGTTTGAAGTGCAGTTTCCTGATCAGCCGAACCTAATTAGACGAGGCATACCCAAAGGCAACGTACTCTATAAGCATGTCGATCTGAACATACCCCACAAGCTTGATGGCCCAAGCAGTCTGATTCTTACTCTGCGCCCGGAAGCGGCCGCTATTACTCAAGAAATGGTACGCAGTTGGTTTGGAAAACTTGAACCAATTCGCGAACAATATCCACTAGTATCCTCGCTCACATACGAGTATCCATGGGGCGAGGTTGACTTCGCCTTTTCTTCTTTCAACTCAAAATCGGCGGATCAGATTACCTATCGCTGGGCTAAAAGTTCAGAGTGCGACGGACTAGTCGATCCATTCGAGGGGCCACAGCCGAGCCTTGAAGACAAGCTCAAAGACATAGATGACTGGTACAGCAAAGGTGAAAAGAAATGGGCATTCAAAATGCTCTACTGGAAGATAGCTAACCTTGTGCCAGGTGTGAGCACTACTGAGGCGAGACAAAGAAGAGAAGCGGTGCGCGAGCGCCTTATAAAATGGAAAGAAAACGAGCTGAAGCCCGAGATTGTTGCTTATCTAAGAATTGCTCCAAATAAGGAGCTGGCAGAATCTATGAGGCAGATTATTTTCTGCACTAGAGCTGATTTTTTCACTCTCAAAGAATACAAGAAGTTTCCATACCAGTTAGTTGGAGAAATTGACGAATCCCTCAATGGCCACTGTTGGGTTGAAGGCCTCAAAGACTGCCGCATTGTTGCAATCGAAGAGAAAACAGACGCAGCAAGACGATTCTTCAACCTATACAAAGTAAAGCTGCCATTCAAAGTCTATGTCGATAATCCCATATACATATCTCCACTTAACGGCCCCCTAATCGATCAAATTGAAGAAGAGCAAGAAGCTCTCGTTGAAAAACGGGTTAAGGAGCGAACGGAGATAGAGAAAGCTAAGTATATTGAAGACAGTAAAAATCCAGAAATCGTCAAGCAACGAGTAATTGACGCCAGACGAGCGGCCTTAGACCCTCGCGGTGCAGCTTTTCGACAAGCTTTCATAGAACTCTACAAGCGACAAAAATAGCTTAGCTACGCAATCTCGCTTGTATCGCCATACTTCATGCAGACCCAGACGGCCGTACCTAGCAATGCCAATCAGCACTTCTTGCTTCCAGTTGCGAATAATTCATCTAATTGCATTTATTTCGATTATCTGGCAGGATAGACATTAGGAAGCAGGAGGATCAGTTATGGCCATGAGGCTCGAAAAACCAGTAGTACCAGAGGAAGCGGATATTCGGCAAGCCACCAAGGCCTTCTCTCTATTGAAGAATGAACCTAGAGCTGAGCATTACGTCTTAGCTAGCTCGACAGGAAACAGGGTCGAGTTATCCCCAGCTGCCTTCAATCTCCTCTTAAATGTTCTCCAGGAGATGTCTCACGGCAATGCTGTGATCGTGGTGCCTATTCATGCAGAACTAACAACGCAAGAAGCGGCCAGTATGATGAATGTGTCTCGCCCTTATCTAATCAAGCTGCTTGAAGAAGGGAAAATCAGATTCCAGCTCAAAGGAAAACATCGCCGAATTCAATTCAAGGATCTAATGGAATACAAACAAAAGACCGCGAAGGCCAGCTACGATGCGCTAAGCAAGCTAGCTACTGAAAGCGAAGAGTTGGGATTGGGTATGTAAGTGAACGCGCCGACAGGCTACACTGCCTTATTTGACTCTTGCGTGCTTTACGCAGAAATGATCCGGAATCTGCTTTTGAACTTGGCAGAGACCGGATTGTTTTCTGCTAAGTGGACTGACCAGATTCATGAGGAATGGATCTCAAACCTGCTTGAGCGCAAGCCAAATTTGACACGTCAGAAACTCGAAAGTTTGCGCGACCTAATGAATTCAGCCATCCAGGACTGCCTGGTGACAGGCTACGAGCCGCTGATAGATGGACTGATACTTCCCGATCCAAACGATCGGCATGTCTTAGCCGCAGCGATCGCGGTCTCGGCTGATGTGATAGTAACCACGAATCTCAAGGACTTTCCGGCACAGACATTGCGACCGTTTCGACTGATTGCCCAGCACCCCGACGAATTCATTGTCAATCAAATTACGCTCAGTAAATCAAGCGCGGCCTTGGTGGCAGTTGCTCTTATTAGGCACAAGAAGAGCCTGACTGTGTCACGTCCGACTTGGAAACAATTTTTCGCCTCATTGGCCAGACCAGAGATTGGCTTACAAGCAACATTTGCAGAAGTAGACACGCCGGAATTTAGGGCTGTCATTGCGACACTTCTGCGAAGCGGAGACTGGAGACCCCTTGCCTAGGTTAAGCTTATAGTCAGGCAATCTCGCTAGTATCGGCATACTTCATATACACCCAGACGGCCCCAGAGACAATAATAATCAGCACTGTTGAAACGGCCGAACCGAAGGCCCAGTCGCGCACCGTAAGAAACTGATTCTGAATCAAATTACCCATATACATGTACTTGCCACCACCAAGAAGGTCGGGGGTAACATAATCGCCCAGCGATGGAATAAAGACCATGAGAGATCCGGCGATGATACCGCCACTGGTGAGAGGCAACAACACTTTAAAAAGAGTGCGCAAAGGGCTAGCTCCCAAATCTAGAGAGGCCTCAATTAGCTTGATATCAACTTTTTCAATGGCTGTGTAGAGCGGCAAAATCATATAAGGCAAATAGTTGTAGACCATTCCCAGCCAGACAGCAAAGGGCGTGTAAAGCAAAGGCGGCATCTGCCAGCCCCAAGCCGAACATAAATGGGCCAAAATACCCGTCGGACGCAAAATCGTTATCCAGGCATAAATACGCAAAAGAGAAGAAGTCCACAGGGGCAAAACAACAAGTAGAAGCAAGATGTTGCGAAGAGCAGGCTTGCTAAACAATGCTAACCAAAGGGCGAAGACATAGCCCACCACAAGGGTTGATGCCGTTGTCAGTGTCGAAAGGGTAATTGAGCGCACAAGAGCAGATAAATAAGGCCCATTTACAAAGCGCAAATAGTTATCAAAACTGAAGCCAAAGGTGACTCGACCCAGCAAATCACGGCCACCGAAGCTATAAACCCACAAGATTACAAGAGGAACCAGCACAAACATACTGAGCCAAATGCAGGCAGGCGCCAAAAGCCAGACCCTGGCATCAAGGCCGAAAGAGACTCTTTTTGAAGTGTTAGACGAGTTCACTTTTGCTTCTCTCGGCGGCGAGATACACTATACAGTCTGTTAGCCACTGATTTTAAACTATATGCTCAAAGTCATTTATCTCGGCACTCCTCAATTCGCCGTACCTAGTCTTGCCAGCTTGATTGAAAATCAAGAAAAGCTTGGCCTAAAAGTTGTCGCCGCAGTCTGTCAGCCCGACCGCCCCAAGGGTCGTGGTGGAAAAGTAGAGATGCCGCCAGTGAAAGTGTTGGCAGAAGCTCACGGCATACCAGTGTTTCAGCCACAGGCTCTGGCCCGCTCACCCGAGACAGTCGAGGCCATGAAAGCACTAGAACCAGATTTACTGGTGATGGTGGCATTTGGTCAGATTCTCAAAAAAAATGTTTTAGAGATGGCGCCTTTAGGTGTAATCAACGTACACGGCTCACTCTTACCAACATTGCGCGGAGCAGCCCCCATCAATTGGTCAGTGATTAATGGCGACACTATTACTGGTGTCACTACCATGTACACCGAGGCCGGAGTCGATACTGGCCCGATGTTACTCAAAGCCGAAATTGCTATTGGCCCAGATATGACTGCGCCAGAACTAGCAACCGAAATGTCGCAAGTCGGTGCTGACCTTCTGATCAAAACAGTAGAAGCACTGATTAACAAGACTCTCGTGCCCGAAAAACAAGACGACAGCAAAGCCACTTTGGCACCAATGCTATCGAGGGCTATTTCAAAAATTGACTTTGAAAAACCAGCCCAAGAAATTCACAACCTGGTACGCGGTTTAACGCCATGGCCAGCTACCATGGCTAATTTCAGAGAGGCCGAACTAAAAGTAGTAAAGACCAAGATGCTGGATGATAGCAGTGCTCTCTATCAATCAGCAGCAGCCAGCGGCAAGCCCGGCGAAATTATCAAAGCTGACGGCAAAGTTTTCGTACTTTGTGGCGACAAAAAATTATTAGAGTTGCTTGAAGTGCAACCGGCAAACCGCGCCAAATTGGCTGCGGCAGCCTGGGTAAACGGCGTTAGATTGGAAACAGGTGAGTGTCTTACATGAGCGAAAATAGCGAGCCGAAACCTGCTCTGAAAAAGAATGATTCACACCTGCGCAAACGTGGAGTATCATCACGCAAAATTGCTGTAGAAGTTTTGATAAAAGTGCAAGAGAAAGGTGCTTACACCAACATTGCTCTGGCCAATGCTCTTGATGGCAGCAAATATGATTTATCAGAAAGAGATAGGGCCTTCATCACAGCTCTAGTACAAGGTGTGCTGCGCAATAAAAACAATCTAGATAAAGCCATAGGCGCGGTGGCAAGCAAACCAATCGATAAGATTCAGCCACCACTGCTCAATCTCTTGCGTATTGCTTTCTTCCAAATTGAATCAATGCCTGATATTCCTCACAGCGCTGTTGTTGATACCGCTGTTGAACTAGCTCGGGTGATTGGTCACGTTGGTCTCTCAAAGTTTGTCAACGGCATACTGCGTACTCATATTCGCAATATTGAAAAAGGCAGACTTATTGCCGAACCTGTTGACATGAGCAAGCTGGAAGGTGCAGAACTGGCCGCGGCTCTAGCCGAACGTCATTCTATGCCACTGTGGCTAGTATCGCGCTGGTTAAAGCGCTTTGGCGCTGAAGAAACAGAAAAACTGCTAAAAGCCTCCGACGTTCCAGCAAAACTGACAGTGCGTGTCAACGACATAGCCATGGAAACCGATGGTTACCAGCGTCTATTGCTCGATAAAGGTGTCGTGGCTGAGCGCTCTATGCTCGTGCCGACATGTCTAGTTATCACTGAGAGAAAAAGTCTCAAAGGACCAATCGAAAAGCTACCGGGCTACGAAGATGGTATCTTCTCGGTGCAAGATGAGGCTGCAGCTTTTGTTGGTCAAGTTATGGCCCCACAAACAAGCGATGTTGTCATTGACCTCTGTGCAGCCCCTGGTGGCAAGACTGTCAACATCGGCGAATTGATGAACAACAAAGGTCGCATCATTGCCATCGACAAGCACGAAAAGCGACTGAACATGGTTAAAGAAAATCGCTTACGCCTTGGTCTGACCAACATAGAAACCTACACAGCCGATGGCACCACCTACGAACATCCACCTGTAGACAAAGTCTTAGTTGATGCACCATGCTCGGGCACAGGCGTAATTAATAAGCGCTCTGATATAAGACTAAAGCTAAAAGAAGAAGACATTGCCGAAGTCAATGTCATTCAAAAGGCCTTACTCACCAACGCCGCTAAACTGGTTAAACCAGGCGGTGCCTTAATTTATTCCACTTGCTCGATTGAGCGAGAAGAGAACGAAGACATGATTGAGTGGTTTCTCAATGATGAGAGCGGCGCCGACTTTGATCGCGATGATATCAGCGCCTGCTTCATCAATGATTCGCTCAGTAAGCTTGGCTTAGAAGAAGAAGCAGCTCAAGGTTACGCACTATTCTTGCCATCACGTCATGACTTTTCGGGCTTCTTCGTGGCGCGGTTGAAACGTAAGCCAGCTGCAATTCAGGAAGAGCAAGATGGCACAGTATCCGTTTGATCAAAAATTTAGAGACACTATTAGAAGTCTCTGCGAGGCTGAAAATGAGGAGTATCCTTGGATCGGTTGGGATAACCTGATCACATATTCGGAACCTAACGGAGACGAATTTCAAGCTCTCATCAAGGCTGGATACTCAAGCGAAAACATTTATGCTGCTATCAATGCCACAAAACAATTGTCTGTTCCAGACCTTGTAGAACTAGCGCTTCAAGATGAGTGCGAATATTCTCCAGCTCTAATAGTACTCCAGGCTAGCAAAGGAAGAGACGTTCTTGAGGCTGCGCTTAAACTGACCTTAAGTGACGTTGCTTTAGAAAGAGAACTAGCTGTATTGATATTGATGCGCACACCTGGCCTCACATTCAAAGAAGAAACTGTCGCAGCGATTACGACAATGCTAACAACAGAAACAGAAGACGCTGTATTAGGAGCACTCGCCTATGCAGTTAGCCACCTAGACATCGATGATTGCTCCGAGTTCCTAGCGCGAGTGGCTCAGAGTCAAAATGCAAGCACTCGATCTGCAGCAGCGTATGGCCTTGGTGGCCGCCTTGACGATGATCTCGCAGTCAAAACACTGATAACACTGTCTCAAGATAGCGATGACGATATTCGCAACTGGGCAACTTTTGGCCTATACAACGGCCTCGAGCAACAGCCATACATTCGAGATGACATAAGAGAGGCATTTTTTGCAAATATTAATGACGCCCATGAAGAGACGCGGTACGAAGCTTTAGAAGGACTTGCCATTTGCAAAGATCCAAGAGTCTTAGAGCCATTGATCGCTGCACTAGAACTAGACGAAGTATGGAATAGCGCGTTAGAAGCTGCCATAGCAATTGCCCACCCCGCGCTATATCCGGCGCTAGTCAAACTCAACGAACTAATTCCAGGGGATGCACTAATAGAAGAAGCCCTTCTGGCCTGCACGCCAAAGCCAGCAGATCAGTAAACTAAAAAGTTCTAGCCAAGTTCTACACATTCTGTGCGGCGCCAACAAAGAGCCAGAAACAATTGCTATATTAAATACACTGGGCTCAGCAAAAGGCAGGCAGGCTCTAGCTCTCAGTATTCATTTGGTAAAAATTGCCGGAAATCAATACCGATGGTGCAGTATCCATTCGAGCAGAAATTTAGAGACCTGGTAGAAAAGCAGCATGCTCCAGGTGACCCAATCGGTCCCTGGGATCTCCTCATTATCTTTGAGGCTCCTGGGGCTCAATTGTATAAAGCCCTAATTGCTGAAGGTTATTCAATAGAGAGCGTTTCTACTCAAATCAAAGAACTAAAAGCGCTGCCCGTAGCCGACCTAATCGAATTAGCTTTGACCGACAAGCTAGAGCACTCTCCGGCCCTTCTAGTGCTGCAACAAAGCAATAGCAGAGATGTTCTCGACGCCATTATTAAACTAACGGTAAGTAGTCAGGCCGACGAAAGGAAACTGGCAGCACTGGTATTAATGAGAGCTCCTGGAAGGACCTTTGAAGAAGAAGCGATCGCTGCAATAACGGCGATGATGGCAATAGAAAAAGACGAGGAAGTTGTCGCTGCTCTTGCCTTTGCAGTCAAACATCTCGACATCAACGATTGTTCAGAATTCCTCAGCCAAATCGCTCAGAGTACGAATGCAGAAACTCGCTATGCCGCAGCTTTCGCCCTTGCTGGCCGCAGCGAAGATGCGCTGGCCATCAGAACCTTAATTACTCTATCGCAAGATCCAGACAATGACGTTCGTGACTGGGCCACCTTTGGCTTATATCTCGACGCTCAGCATCAGCAACCGGTAACGTCAGATATTAAGGAAGCCCTATTTGCAAGATTAGAAGATAGCCACGACGAAACTCGCTACCAAGCCATCGCCGGGCTCGCCACCTGCCAAGATCTAAGGGTACTTAATCCACTAATCAAAGCATTAGAAGCCGATGACGTTTGGAACCTCGCCATCGAGGCGGCAAAAGAGCTTGGTCATCCAGCCCTATACCCCACCCTGGTCAAGCTGCAAGAAGACTTCCCATCAGACAAGCTGGTGGCACAAGCAGTTTCGGCCTGTACAGCTCAGTCATCGCAGTAGCACGGCATCAGGCATTTGCCTGCCATTGCACCATTCACATGGTCTTGCTTTCTTTAGTCTCGCGCACTCTAAAAGTTTTGATCATTTGTTCAACATCCGGATATAAGCTTGTGTCCTTATCCTTAAACAGGGTGCTGATAACGAAAACAAGTTGATTGCCTACAGCTAAATGCCACTGACGCCAACGGATTTTCTCCACTCCATCTGGTGGCAGTGCAGCCTCAAAGAAATAAGCATCATAAGGTCCAATCTTAGTTAGCTTCAAATCTTTGGCCGTAGCATCGGGTTTGACTCGTCGATACTGATCAAGTGCAGCGTCGCTGGGGGCGGCTTTAATCAGCTCCTTCAACTTCTCAGGAGTATCAGCAGAAAGCTTGCCACCAACGTGAAAGTCCATCCCCATTGGTGCTGTTGGTGGCACAAACATAGTCCAGGAGGCATGTTCAACCATCTTCCAATCTTTTGCCGGTGTCATTTCGAATTGAGGTTTTCTCTCGGTGGCAACAAATGTGAAGATTGCAATTCCATCGGCAGTCTTCGGCTCCGGGCTGTCGGAGCCCATTACCTGGCTCTCCTCTCGATAAATCCATTTTGTGTTTGTCTGCAAGGCTATGACATCAAGTAACTCTCTCAAAGTACATTTATATGAGCTGGGAAAAGCAGGCATCAATCCGCGCTCACCTATGCCCTCGACATCAGAACTTAGACCGACACAGGTATCAGTGTCTAATTTGCTCCGCACAAAAAACATATTGCTAAATTGCCCAAACTTCTCACCAAGCCCGCTATTTATGCGAGTATTGAGCAATTTCTCTTGAGCCGCAGCGCTGAGAATCTTGAGTTTGACTTCATACGATTTCTTTGATTTCGCAGCTGCACTAGTGGCCGATTGACCTGGGGCGTTATCCCCATTGCCTTGCGCTAGAGCAGCGCTCGGCCAGAAATTAATCACGATAGCGCCAACTATAAATAGTGAAAGCAATCCACTGCGACTCAATTCCATTTATAACAATCTCCAGATTGGCAAAGTCTAGAGATTATAGACGCTAGAAAATTTAAAGGAGAGTCAGTATTTAGACCAAGAGCTAGCGAGCAGACAATTATCTCTTTTGAGTTAATGGCCAAAGCCGAAGAATTCATACGAAAGCGACTTGACGGGCAAGCCAATTAGATCTAGTCTAAAGATATTATGATTCCAAACGGTCAGTCAGTCGAATCAGTGCTCGTCTCCCATGGCGTTAAACCAACGCCACAGCGAATGGTTATTGCTGAGTATCTATTAAATACTCTCGATCATCCAACCGCTGAGGAGGTACTCGATGCTGTTTCTGGCAAACTGCCAGTGGCACTATCCAGAGCCACGGTCTACAACACCCTCAGCTCCCTCAAAGATGCAGGAGTCGTGCGCGAAGTTCTGGCTGAGCCCGGTAAAGTGCGCTACGACGCTAATTTGTCTAATCATCATCACTTTATTGATGTCAAAACAGGTCAAATTATTGATGTGCCTGCAGAAAAAGTAGAGAAGCTCGGAAAACTCCTTGACAAGAAATTCAAAGTTCACGGCGTACAAGTCACCTTCTTTGGTGACCTTCAACAAGACGAGTCGGAACAAACCTAAAAAAAGGCTGTCGGACTCACAACAAACAGGCAAGCTAAAATAGGCAACTAGCCTATTAGCAATTGCTTTGGTATCACACGATCCTTCAATAGGGGCATAAAAATGAAAACCAGGAATCTTGTTTATTCGCTTTTACTGGCTAGTCAAATAATCAGTGGTGCTTCGGCGAAAGAACTAGCTGGCAGCACTCCCCCTGGTGCCAAGAAACCTGCACAAGCAGCTAAACCAGCTGCCGAAAAAACAGAAGCCGCAGCCAAGTGCCCTATGGGCTTCACGAAAGACGCCACACGCAAACCCACAGCTCTCGGCGCCTATTCGATTGGAGACTGGTGGCCCAATCAACTGAATCTGAAAATACTTGACCAGAATTCGCCCCAGAGCAATCCACTGGGCAAAAATTTCAACTACGCCGAGGAGTTCAAAAAACTCGACATTGAGGCCGTAAAAAAAGACATCAATACTTTGATGACGACATCACAAGAATGGTGGCCGGCTGACTACGGTAGCTATGAAGGGCTATTCATTCGTATGGCCTGGCATAGTGCTGGTACTTACCGAGTAGCTGATGGCCGTGGCGGCTCAGGGTACGGCACACAGAGATTTGCGCCTCTTAACAGCTGGCCAGATAATGCCAACCTCGATAAAGCCCGTCGCCTACTCTGGCCCATCAAACAAAAATATGGTGAGAAAATCTCTTGGGCTGACCTGATGGTCTTAGCCGGTAACTGCGCCCTTGAGTCATCGGGCTTGAAGACCTTTGGCTATGCTGGCGGACGCGCTGATGTATTCCAACCACAAGAAGATATTTACTGGGGGCCAGAAACTAAGTGGCTGGGAGACAATCGTTATACAGCCAACCGCAAACTAGAGAACCCGCTAGCTGCTGTCCAAATGGGGCTAATCTATGTTAATCCAGAAGGACCAAACGGCAAGCCAGACCCGCTAGCGGCAGCTAAAGACATCAGAGAAACTTTTGCCCGCATGGCCATGAATGACGAAGAAACGGTTGCTCTAATCGCTGGAGGACACACCCTGGGCAAAGCCCATGGTGCAGCAGATCCAAGCAAATATGTAGGTCCAGCTCCTGAAGCTGCCAGCATAGAAGAGCAAGGCCTTGGCTGGAAAAACAGCTTTGGCAAAGGCAACGGTGATGCCACTATTACTAGTGGCTTAGAAGGGGCTTGGACAACCACACCTACCAAGTTTTCAAACGGATATTTCGATCATCTATTGGGCTTAGAATGGGAGCTAACCAAGAGCCCAGCTGGCGCACAACAATGGACCCCGAAAGGCGGCTTGGCGAATGGTACCGTGCCAGACGCTCAAGATCCAACAAAGAAACATGCGCCGATGATGTTCACCACCGACATCGCCCTAAAAGTCGACCCTATCTATGGGCCTATTTGCAAAAGATTCCACGAGAACCCACAAGAATTTAGAGAAGCTTTTGCTAAGGCCTGGTACAAGCTCACCCACCGCGACATGGGGCCAGTCTCAAGGCTTCTTGGTCCCACAGTTCCTCCAGCGCAATTGTGGCAAGACCCAATTCCTGCTGCCGATTATAAGATGATCGGTAATCCCGAAATCTATGCCCTCAAAGGCAAAATCATGGCTTCAGGGCTAACTATCCCTCAGCTAGTTTCCACTGCCTGGGCATCGGCCTCTACCTTCCGCGGCTCTGACAAACGTGGTGGTGCCAACGGTGCACGTATTCGACTCGCTCCGCAAAAAGACTGGGAAGTAAACAATCCAGCTGAACTAGCAAAAACCTTGCAGACGCTGGAGAAAATCCAAAAGGAATTCAACAGTGGCGACAATTTTGGCAAGAAAGTATCTCTGGCAGACTTGATTGTCTTGGGTGGATGCGCCGCAGTTGAAGCCGCAGCCAAAAACGGCGGACAGGAAGTTCATGTACCCTTCGCACCGGGTCGCACTGACGCATCGGCTGAACAGACCGACGCTGCTTCATTTGCCGTGCTGGAGCCAACCACTGATGGTTTCCGCAACTTCCGTGGTCACAACCTAGATAGATCGGTAGAAGAGAAGTTGATTGATCGCTCACAACTACTCACTCTCACCGCGCCAGAAATGACCGTACTAATCGGCGGCATGCGCGTTCTCAATACCGACGCCGACCACTCACAACTAGGAGTATTCACTAGCAAACCTGAGAGTTTGACCAATGACTTCTTTGTTAATCTGCTCGATATGGATACTGTCTGGAAGAAATCCAGCACCAATGAGAATGTCTACGAAGGACGTGACCGCAAAACCGGTAAAGTCAAATGGACAGGCACTGGAGTTGATCTCGTATTTGGTTCAAACTCACAACTGCGAGCAATTTCTGAAGTTTATGCCAGTGCTGACGCCAAGCAGAAGTTTGTCCGCGACTTCGTGGCAGCATGGAACAAGGTAATGAACCTCGACCGCTTCGACCTAGAGCCCTCGGTGCGCGATGGCTCTAAAGATGAAGCCATTCGTCAGCTCTTATAATTACAGAGGTGAAATGACAAGGGAAGACGAGAAGGCTCCCGAAGCCAAGATCGCCTGGAATGCAAAATCAGTAGCACTGTTAGCAGTCGCTATATTAGCGGTGCTACTGATGATCTTGTTTGTGGGAGGTACCTCTGACAAGGCGACACTGGACGACTGGGTCAAACAAACAGCAGAGTGGAAATCAACCAGCGGTGTTATCACCGATTTGTCGACGATCAGATATGGCAGAAGACTCCGTCCAGGTAGCAGTAGATGGGAGCCCAAGGTCAAGTATTCATACTTAATAGATGGTGCCAAAATTGACGGCGATACGATTGGCAAGCCTGGATTTTACTTTGCAAACGAGGAAGAAGCTAGGGCTTATCTTGAAAATTTCAAAGTAGGAAATAAAGTCACGGTCTACTACGACCCCAAGATGGTATGGCGATCTTGCTTAGTCAAAGGCGAAAGGCTTACTAGAGATACGAAAATTCTACAATCGAATTGATCTGTATCATTTCACAGGCTGCAAAACATTCGCAGTAGGCACCGTTGGTTACTTCGAACCGACATGACTGTGAACTCTTGTAATAATTGGTTCAGGATCAATCTTACATTTGAAAAGTGACATTCGCGATGGCGGGTCGTGCAAAAGAAAGAGCGACCCGTCGCGGCCGACCATTACCTGAACACCGAGGTCGCCACCGCCTCGATTTGGGAAACCAACAATCCAGCGATTGCCGAGGTCCTCATAGGCAACAGCCTTCGCCTCATACAAAAGCGCGCGCGAGGCTCGCATCTCAACGAGATTACAATGACCATTAAGTAGCACAAAAATTTCGTTCCCCCTCGGCCAGAGGTCTCTAGCTGGTTCGCCAGCATAGCCAGAGTTTTTCATGCACTCTTCGGCAACAGCGACGGCTTCTGCGGCCGTACTAACAGGGCCATGACCAAGTTTGCTTCCTTTGTCGGCCGGAGGAGAAATATTGGTTATGAGAAAACAAGCAAGAGCTACAGCAGCCGCTCCCACAATTAAAATGGAGCGGCCCGATAGAGTAGAAGAACTAGTAAAAAATTTACGGACCATATGGATACTTAGCACTTGCCAGCATCATGCTGCCTGATGCGATAACCAACCTTTGGCACAGTTTCAATGATTGATAAACTTTCGTCGTCGCCGACATCTATGCGCTGGCGCAAGCGTTTGATACAGGCGCGCACAGCCTCTTTCGAAGAGTCCGAATCGGTATGCCAGAGCTTCTGTAAAAGAGCCTCACCACTGAAGACCTGATTCTTGTTGCGCAAGAGAAACTCAAATACGGCAAATTCGCGAGGCATTAGCTCAATTTCTTCACCGCCCCTGGTGACACGATGACTTTCAGAATCGAGGGTAATATCATTGACTTGCAAGATGTTTGAGGCAACACCACCAGAGCGGCGAACAATCGCTCTCAGTCTCGCACTCAATTCTTTCAAACTAAATGGCTTAGCTAGATAGTCATCAACACCGACATCAAGGCCTGTGACTTTATTCTCCACACTGTCTTTTCCAGTGAGCATTAAAATCGGCACTCGATTATGGCTCGAGCGCACCCGACGACACACTTCTACCCCGCTCATACCAGGCAATTCCCAGTCAAGGATAATTGCTTCGTAGCTACTAAAGGTGATTAGCTCAAGGGCGGCATTACCGTCGCTGACATGCTCAACCACTTGCTGCTGATTCTTAAGCCAGAGCTTAATTGACTCGGCCACGACCATGTCATCTTCAACCAGTAAAATTTTCGCCATTACTAAAGAACTCCGTTTTGATTTTCTGTCGGCAGAGTTTAAGGGAAATCTGGGTATGAACTGGAGACTCTCTCTATCATAGGGGATTTATACAATCCACATATATTTTGCCAGAGCTCTGTGACTAAATACGGACAATCACAAGGATGTTAAAATGCTGGCTGATTTCACCTCTGGCATTGAAAGTTGAACAAATTCAGACTAGGAATTGTAGCCAAAGGTCTCATTCTCGTATCGATTCCGCTTGTCTTCGAATGTGCCTTCGTTACAGTTATGGCTAACCTGCAGGCTCAGTCAGAAAGAGCAGCTGTTCGAGCGGAGCGCGCCCAAGAAATCTCCAATTTAATCAACGATTTGATTAATGAGCTCTACACCGGGTTGCAGTCTCTTCGACTAAACGTAGCCGAGTTTTCTCCTGGTTCGGCTCACAGCGTACGAGTGAGCACAGCAAAAGATAAAATTCACAGACTAATGGAGCTGATTGGTAGCGACCGTGTGCAAGACCAGGCAACACTGCAGGCCGTAAGCAGTGCCGTAGACGCAGGCGACGCCCTTGTGGCACGGGCCCAAAAAGCATTCGCTCGTGGAGATGAAGCAGAAGAGCTGCGCATTAGAATTGAATCGAGGCGCTTCGCTGAAAAGATCATTACCCTAAGACTGATTGCTCTTAGTGAACGACAGAATGCTATGTCAGCAGCTGATCCAGCTGTAGAGAGCGAGATTAGGCAATCTATGCGCAATCAGCTATACGCGGCCCTGCTGCTAAGCATCATTGGTACGGTAGCACTGGCATTCCTTACCACCAGTCTGGTAACTAGACGACTGGCCCATCTGGCTGACAATAGCAGGCGCATTGCGCAAGGGCAAAAGCTGAGAGAGCCCATACCCGGAACCGACGAGATTGCCGAGCTCGACCTAAATCTGCACAAGATGGCAGAGGGAATCGATGATCTTCTGCAGCGCGAGCGCATCATTTTGGAAAACGCCAGAGATATTATCTGTGTTGCCGATAACAATCTAAATATCCTCCGGATAAGCCCCTCGGTAGAGGCGGTGATGGGCATTCCCCAGCAAAGACTCATAGGAGCAAGCTGCACAACACTGTTAGAGAGAAGCACTAATCAAGAAGTGATTGGCAAAATTTCAGCTCTGGCCAGAGCGACAGCAGGCAATGTTAGCGGCGACTCTGCCAATAATTTGGCCCATAATTTTGAGGGACAGCTTAGGTCTAATGGCAGCAAACCTTTAAATGTATTGATATCAATGAGTGCAGTCCCTAAAGAGAGAAATCTAATTTTGATCTTTCACGATATCACTAGCCTGAAGGAAGCTGAGCGCCTCAAGCAAGACGTGATAAACATGGTTAGTCACGATCTACGCTCGCCACTAAACATGGTTGCCCAAACTCTTGAAAAATTTGCCCAGGGTTTGTTTGGTGAACTTAATCAAGATGGCAAAAAAATGCTATCTATGGCGGAACAGTCAGCTAGTCAAATGTCAGTGTTAATTACTGACTTACTCGACCTAGATAAAATTGAAAGTGGTACGCTCAGACTAGCGACTACCAGTGTTTCTAGCCAACAGTTATTAGAGAGAGCGCAGGTGCTAAGCAGCGCTCAGGCTCGCCAGGCAAAATGCCAGGTGAACATCGATTGTGCACAAGGTGTGGTATCGTGCGATCCAGACAGGGCAAATCAAATACTTACTAACTTAATTGGCAATGCCTTGAAGTTCTCTCCACCCGGAGCTACAGTCACAATCAAAGCAGAATCAAAATCGCAACTGGTACATTTTTCAGTTAAAGATTGTGGTCCTGGTATTCCAGAACATCTTCGTGATCGCATCTTTGAGAGATTTGAACAAGTCAGAGATAGTGACCAGAATATCGGTACTGGCCTAGGTCTAACTATTTGCAAAGCGCTTGTGCAACTGCACGGTGGCACCATCTGGGTAGAGAGTAGCACTGTCAGCCCTAGCGGCAGCACATTCATTTTTACCTTACCAGAATTGAGACGGCAGCTAGGTCCAGCTGTCACCAGAACCTAATTGCACTCCCCAACAAAACTTTCTTGCTAGCCCTAAAGTGTTCGGCATTTGTCACAGCCGACGTGATATGTTCACAATCCGAATCGCAAAATAAACACCTAGACAACTAGGCTCAACAAAACAAGCGGCAGAAGTTCTCCAGTTCTGCCAATCTAAGCGCGCCCCAAAGCAACTGCGGAATCTCTGGAGTATTACTAGTTCGCTACAGCCGTCCATGTACATGCGCTTCGCTACGCCTGTAACTGTGCGCGCATACGCGAGCGCACAAGCCAGCAGATTTACTAACATGAAAACACAAGAAAACTTCCAACCGGAGCCAGAATCGGCTCGCCCCAGTGAGTCTTTCGTACCAGCGAAATTCACATTTTCCTCGAATGATTACAACACTACCAAAAGACAAATGGAGGAGCAGACAAAAGCCTCAGCCGTGCATAATCCCGCTGTGGCGCATATGTTAAACGGATTCTCTATCGACTCTAGCTCAGAAGCGAAACACACCAAAGTGGTGTGCGAAACTGGTTATGCTAGCTACTATCATCCCACCGGCAATGCCACTGCTGACGGTTCGGCCTACACTTCAAACAATCGCTTAAAAGCAGCAGCAGTAGACAACAAACATCCGATGGGAGAAGGGCATGTCTGGCTAGGTTCAAAACTACATGTGAAAAATTTGGATGACGGCAGTCAAGCTATTGACGTGACGGTGCGAGACACAGGTGGATTTGGTCGCCTCTCGACACCAGAACCAAGAATGCCCAGGTTGATAGATCTCACAGACGCTGCATTTGAAGCACTTCAAGGCGACAAGTCAAAAGGCCTAATACCAGTAGAAGTCTGCTATCAATCAGAAGAAATACGACACAAATCACACAGCAAAGCCCATCATCATAAATGAGAAAGACAAATCAAAGGAACCGCTAAAGCGCGTTCCTTTGATTTACATGTTGCAAGAAAGCTCTAATTTCACGGCTACTTACAGCGGCAGTCTGCTGCCATACTGGCTTACGTTCGCTGTCGAGCAATACTTTGTTTGCCTCAATCTTTGGCAGCCGCTGACTTACCAGACCTAGAATCTTTCCTTCCTCAGATATTACAGGGCTGCCGGAAGTGCCAGGAGCGTCGGCAGTGGTAAGAACCACAACGTCAGTTCCATCAGTCATAGACACCGCAGGGCACTGCTTCCTGATGGCAGCGCCTCCAGCAGCTCCATAGGAGCTGCTGCTAGAAACTTGAAAAACTCCAAGCGAACGGGTTGAATCTTCGGTGAGAACCGCCAATGCCCTTTTACCAGATTTAGCTTCGGCAAAATCTTGATAATTCATACCATCAACCTTAGGTTTCGCCCCAAGCGAAACCCGCAGCAAGGCCAGGTCTTTGCTTCGATCAAGGGCAATCAACTTTGCCTGGTCCATATCGCCCATTTCACCGCGCCCATCGTAAGTGCCGACAAGAATAGACCTTTTCTTGTCCACCAGATGAGCAGCAGTAAGAATTAGACTCTCATCGTTTGCAATTGCCAAATGTGGCAGCATAGAACGGTTAAGAACTACACCGCCACCAGCGTCCATCTGCCCACTAACAGCGACAATATTGCTCTTCTGCCTTTCCCAGGCACTGCATAGTTCTTCATTCCAAGCAGAGCTTGAGTTGCCATGGCACTCCCGGCTCTCCAACTCACCTTCAGCAGTGTATTGACCAATATTCTTCCAATCAGGCATGATGAAGTTCTCTGAACTAATCTAGGTGTTTTTTGATCTCGTTATCACGATCTTTTAGCTTATTTGCAGCCTCACCGGCACTACCGTTGCCTATCAGCGTCGTTGGATCTATGTCTTTGACGAATCTAACAACGTTATCTTTAACATCGCTCAAGGCGTCTTTGACCTGATCAAACTTACTCGGTTGGTCATCTCTCATACCAAGCTTACTGCCGTTATCAGTCAGGGTCATTTTGTGTTCCCCACCGAAGTGAATGCTACCTTCGCCTTCATTCATATCGATTGTGCAAGCAGGAAGGCCATCATTAGAGCTGCACTTTCTCGCAATCATACCTTTGAATAATTCCTGATCACCTCGATCTCCAATTGTTGCTAGAACGCCATCAGCGACCTTAGCGTCACCAGAGTTTATTGACTTTTCCACCTGATCTAATTTGGTATAACCGTCTGCCATAGTAAATTCCTCCCCAAAGCTTCAGGCAAATGCCTGGCGCTAGTAATGCTCAAATTGGACTGTAGTAAATTGTCAGAACGAAGGCATCATAGTTAGCCCAGCGTGACAAAATACGGACAATGAATATTTGGCCCTTTCAAGGTTTTGAAAGGACTTGCATTCGGAAAAAGAGCAAGTATACTAAAACCTTCAATCAGTTAAGCTGTGGCCCTGCATTCTGCCGGTAAAGCGCATGAACAGTGATTTCTTAACTATAAAGAAGACGCTGCCCCAACTCGGAGTTGGCATCGGCTTGCGTCGGGAACTGGCAGAAGCAATTTTCACAGCCACAGACAAAATTGATTTTCTAGAAATTATTCCTGAGCAGTATATGCGCAAAGGCGGTGAGGGCAAAGAAATCCTCGACCGTGCGACCAGTCTTTATACTGCAGTGAGCCATGGCGTCAATCTTTCTTTAGGTAGTTCTGACCCCCTTGACCAAGAGTACCTCAAAGCCCTCAAACAATTCGTCAGCGACATTCGGGCACCGTGGTTTAGCGATCATGTTTGCTTCGCCAGCCTGGGAGAAATTTACCTGCACGAACTTCTTCCCGTACCATTCTGCAAAGAAACACTGGCTCACATGGTGGCACGAATAAAACAAGTCAAAGAATATATTGATATTCCATTTCTTGTGGAAAACACAACTTACTACATGAAAGTTCCAGGCAGCACCATGAGCGAGTCTCAATTTATTGGAGAACTTATTGAGCAAGCCGACTGTGGCCTCTTGCTAGACGTGAACAATGTCTATGTCAACTCAGTCAATCATGGCTTAGATCCCTATGAGTTTCTTGACCAGATACCAATGGAACGAACCGTGCAAGTGCACATGGCCGGACACAAAGAGCGCACAGACATTGTTCTTGATACGCACGGGGCCGCAATCGCGCAACCAGTCTACGACCTATTGCAATATGCACTGACCAAAACAACCGTGCACGGTGTGACCATCGAAAGAGATCAAAATATCCCAGAGCTGGCAGAGATAATAGACGAAATAGAGGCCATCAGGGCTATCTGCTCAAGGGCATGCCAGGTGGTCAAATGAGCAACTTCAAGCTAAAAGAGATAGAAGAAATGTTGCTCCGCCTTTGGACCGACCCCAATTATTTAGCCGCGGCCACAGCTGGCGGAGCACTACCTGACTTAGTCGATGAAAAGCTGGATCTTCGAGGAGCATCCCTGTATGCCGCCGTGCTCAAGGCAAACAGACTGGAAACAATGAAAGCAATTTGTCCTCGCACCTGGAAAATTGCCGCAGCGCAATGGGAGAGACTGATTTTATCTTATTGCAATAAGATGCCCGAGCTCTCCAGTAACAGAAAGCCTGACAGCAATCACTTCCTGCTCAATAGCATGGCAGCTTACTTTCATGCTTACTTTCTAGCGGAAGAAAGTCAGTTAGCGGCAGAATATCCTTACATGGCAGACCTCATACACTTTGAGATCACAGAGGCTGAACTGTGCGAGCTTGATGTTGAAATTCGCTGCCAGATACAACCAGAACTGAAAGACGCCAGACAGTTCTCCTCCCTGGCGCCAATTATCAATCCGTGTTTGAGGGTGCTGCGTTATCAATTTGATATTCCCGAGATTATCAGCGCGATTGACACATTAGTTACTGACTCTTTATCTCAAGATAAAGAGCCTCTTCTTTTCCAAGAAAAGGCTGTGGTGTTATTAGCGGTGCGCAATCCTCTTTCGCATAAGATCAGAATAATTGAAGTGAACGAGCTTACAGCACTGATTGTCGATACTGCTATCGCCGGCACAAGATCTTATCAAGACCTTGTCGCTCTTGCCGCTGACCACTGTCTTCTATCAAGAGAATCTCTGGCGAACCATTGTCTTGAACTATTTACTGAGCTGAAAGAGCAATTTGTAATCGTCGGCAATCGCACACTCTAGCGCTTTCAGCTTCTGGAAATCTCAGATGCGACGCTAAATCACTCGTCCTCCGATTGCTGTTCCGCTTGCTCCTCTTCCTTCTCTGCTTGTAGTTCCTCTTTCTCCTCTTGCAATTCGTCTCTCTTTGCTTGCCGCTCCACTTTCTTAACGGCAGCAATGGTCTCAGCACAATAGTCGGTTGCTGTTACCACTGCATCAGAGCGCTTGATCAGCTCTTTTACGTTAGGGGCATTTTGCACATCAAGAGAAATAAGCTCGGCAATGGCACATGATTGAGCCACAGTCTGAGCTAAGCGACAATCATCATTTTGCTCCTCATATATAGTCAGGCCACCTCCAGAAATTCCCAAGAAATGGAAATCTGCCGAAACAGAGGTCTCACTGCAAGAAGTACTCGGCGGAGCATATAGACTACGACCATTCAGGCCCTTAGCCATTGTGCCGTAGTTTAGTTCGCTGCCTGGCAGAGCAACAAGTGAATTATTGTCTGCACTACGGCGCTCAGTTGAATGTGACTGAAGGCCGCTACTATCTCTGTTCTGCTCGCTTGCACCTAATTGGTTAAGCTGATCCTCCAATACATAGCCGGAAAGCCTCTCAATCTTTGGAGCTCCCAAGGGCAAAATGTAGCCGTCATCGGTCTGGTAAGAATTGCTGGACTCATCGTATTTCATATTGGGCGTGGTGCTTTCAGAGAAGTCGATGAATTCTACCGAAGAACCCTTAAGATGAGTTTCTCTCATTCTGGCTTGATTGCTGCGATTAGACTGCTCCATGGCAATTACGTCACTGAATGTTAGTTCCTGAGGCATTCCAACATTCTCATTTTGTTTTCCTATATTTCGATCACCCATGATAATTAAAACCTCTAGTCACATTTGATGAACAGTTTCCCCCAGCGAATCGATAGGCCTGAGCCATATCGATTCGCTTGATCATTTGATCACTTGCTACTTTTGCATACCGTGTTTATAGGCCGCGTTTAGTTTGGAGTCTGTGCGTTGTTCAAGGGCGTGCATTTCCTCTTTTGTCGCATAATTACCTTGGCTGGATTGTTTACGTTCCGCTTGGTGAGCAGGCACTGGTGGAGCAACTTGTTTCTCACCCTGGACGCACTCGACAGACTTCGCCACAACATTTTCTGAAATGTGCTGGGCACTCTTGATACCGTGATCGATGATCTGAGCCTGTTGGTTTTTGTCAGCAAACTGCAACCAGCTTTGCTCAGCTCTTGAGTTGTTTATGTTGGCTCTGCTCATTGTGTCTGTGGCATCACAGTTGACTTTCACAGCCTTAGCCTCAATACACTTATTGTCTGAGTTTGAAAGTCCAACCGCTCCTCCTGTACCAAGGAAATGGCCATCGAGTCTGACCGCAAATGTTTGGCACTCGTTTCCTGGTAGAGCTTCACCCCTGGCATCGGAATAAGACTTATATGTATTACCGCCAACACTGACGTTATTGGCATTGCTATTTTTATTAGCGCTGCTGGCATCGACAGTGGCGCCACCAGCTGTATTGGCCACTTTATTATCTACAGTGTTGCCTACTGTATTCTCCACAGTTCCGTTTACATTGCCTGTATTTGAAAGCTTGTTTTCATTCTGGAGTTTTGCGCTGGCTTCGGCCTGCTGGGCTTGTGTCTGGCCTTGCGTTTGGTCTTGCGCTTGTTTTTGCACTTGATCTTGCGCTTGGTCTTGTTGCTGCGAAAATTGTGGTTTTATCTCTACCGGCGTTGGTGCCGGTTGCTCCACCGGTGGTGGTACATCTCTTGTGCTGCAACCTGAACCAGCGTCACTAGTGCTACAACCTGAGTTAGAGTCATTGGAAGCCAATATTATCGGTTTAGCCTCCTGCTTAAGTGCCACTTTAAAGGGAGGCATACTGTCTGCCAGCAAGGCGTGGCTTGCAATTTCGCTGATGTTTGGCTCGGGGCTTCTGGTAAGCTCACTGTTCTCAAAATGGCTCATAACTGCGATCTCCTTGTATAAATTTCAATGTCTAGTGCTACAAATTTCTCGGATATTGCTCCGGCACTCGGTGTTTTCAGATGCCTTAACAGTAATTCATCGAAATGACTAAACCTGGACAATTGACTAGCCTAAACAGACAATTTCTTCGTAGAAATACGCAGCCCATGCGCCTTTTCAGAACGCGACGGCGACAGCAGTGTGCTAGTTTTAAAGCTTTGCTATACTTCGCCCTTGCGAAACAAACAAAAGTTCTTGTTATCTGTACGCTATGGGCGCTAAGAATTGAAGAGATTAAAAATCGGAATTGTCGCCAAGGGTCTAATTATTGTGGCGATTCCGCTCGTCTTTTCTTGCTACTTTGTAGCCACAATGGCCGATCTGCAATCTCAATCGGAAAGAGCCGCAGCGCAAGCCGAACATGCCCGTGCTATTTCGACATTGCTCAATGGTTTGATCCATGACCTATATATGGGCACGGGTTCAATCACACTAAAAGTGGATAAATTCTCAGCGGGACAAGAGCGCAAAGAACTTATTAAGGCGGCAAAAAAGAAGATAGAGCAACTAACTGTGCTTGTAGGTCGGGAAAATCAAGAAGACCTTCGCACCCTGCACACAGTCGAACAGAACATTGATCAAGGCAACAGTCTAGTTACTCAGGCAGAACAAGCCTATCTGGATGGCAACAAAGAAGAAGTACAACGCCTGAGGATGCAAGCTCAAGCTCTTGCAGCGAAACTGATCACTCCCGAGCTAATAGCTCTTGGCGAAAAGCAAAAAGCAGTCTCAGTTACAGGCCCATCTATTCAGGCAGAGTTGCGCCAACAAATGCGCCTGCAATTATGGGCATCGTTAATCATCAGTATATTAGCGACAGTGGCTCTGGCATTTTTGACTACTCGATCAGTAACAAGAAGGTTGGCCCATCTGACAGAGCAGAGTAGACGCATTGCCCAGGGAGAAGCACTGGCTGCACCAATATCGGGCAACGATGAAATCGCTGAACTAGATCTTGTTATGCATAAAATGGCAACTGAAATCGAGGCACTACTAGAAAGAGAAAGAATCATCATTGAAAATGCCGGTGACATAATCTGTGTCATTGACAATAACTTGAAAATCATAAAAATCAGCCCCTGTGTAGAAACCGTTCTTGGACTCGCGCCAGAGAATTTTCTCGGTTCTACCTACCTCACCCTGCTAGATCGAGAGAATAGCAGAGAAGCGATACACAATATTTCGCGCGCTGCCAGTGGCGGCACCTCAGCCTGCAATTTTGAAGCCACACTGAAAACTGCTGCGGGCAAATCGATAACTTCTCTAGTCTCTCTGAGCTTAGTACCAAGAGAATATTTACTGATCTTGATTTTTCACGATATCAGCAGACTAAAGGAGGCAGAACGCTTTAAGCAACACGTAGTCAGCATGGTCAGCCATGACCTGCGTTCTCCGCTCACCGCTGTCAGCCACACACTAGAGATGCTCGAAGAAGGTATGTTCGGAGAAATCGATGCCGCCGGAAAAACAATGTTGAGCACGGCAGAGCAGTCGACCAAGCAGATGTCGGGACTAATTTCCGACTTGCTTATCCTCGATAAAATTGAAAGCGGTAAACTCGGCCTCTCAATCGCAGCCATTTCATGCAAACAACTGCTAGAGCGGGCGCAATTATTAACAGAAGAACTGGCAGAGCAGGCCAAGTGCAGAGTTCGCATTGAAAGCAGTGAAGGACATGTTTCGTGCGACTCTGACCGCGCTGTCCAGGTGCTCACTAATATCATTAGCAATGCCTTGAAATTCTCCCCACCGGGAGCAGAGGTAGTTCTCAATGCACATGTCAAATCATCACTGGTTCAATTTTCAGTGCGCGACAGTGGGCCCGGAATTCCAGTAGAAATGCAGGAGATAATTTTCGAACGCTTCAAACAGCTCCGAGCGGGCGAGCAGCAAAGCGGTGCCGGTCTTGGCCTTGCCATTTGCAAGGCTCTAGTGGAGCTGCATAAAGGTACCATCAAGGTTGAAAGTGACGGCAAAGGCAGCTGTTTTATATTTACCCTGCCTCAAGCCAGTGTTTAGTCACGGCTGAGACATAGCACAAAATCGCCATTTTGAACGTTGCCGTATATACTACGCATGGGCCAGTCACAGAGCCTGTGAAATAACCAGTCCAAGAGCAAGCAAAAGATAACCAACGCAAGAGTTTCTGTTGCAGTGAGTTGCATAAAACAAAGACCAAATCTCCCCATGCCCGGCGCAACCCAGTTAATGCCGAAACTCTCTCTGCGAAGCTTTGGGATAGCCATACTAGCGACCCTCACTGGGGTTGGAGCAACAGGCGCCCGGGCAGATCAAGGTTCGTTTTGCCACGATATTCCGGCACGCCAAGCTGTACTGAATGAAGGAAAAGAGTACCTACTTCAGCATGGCAACACCAGCAACGGAACTCTCGACCGCTCTGTTACCAATGTCCTACTTACCCCAGATCGCCTTCCACCAAATTCCAGTACTGAGTTTCAAAACATTTCTATTTTCACAATTGACCATCTCCCGCTGGAGACACCTAAGGAGTTAATCGAAGCAGAGAGCTTGGCCGAGAAATTAGAATGTGCGCAACACTTCAAGTCAGCACACAGATTGTACCTTCGTGTACTGAAGCTAAGAGAAAAAGCTGGAGCGGCCAATGTTCGGCTGCCCCAGGTCCTAGAATCAGTGGCCCGGACAGAAATTCTGGCGGCCTCCAATTTGCCCTTTGCCGACAACAAAGAAGTCGGCATCGTTGACCAAGGGCCACAATATGAAAGTTATGGAGTCGGATCCCGCTTTGTCGGAAGTTCGATCGTCCGCAATGCCATTAGGAAGACTGCCGACCTTGCGGCCATCAACAGTGCAGGTGAACTGTATACTCACGCCTGTGCTATTCGCCGCAACTTGCACGACTCAAATGAAAAACTGGTTTCAGACCTAATTATTCTTGGGGCAATCAAAGACAAACTTCACGACTGGCACGCTGCAAAAATTTTTTATGTTGAAGCCTCTCAGTTAGACAAGCGAGCCATCAAACATCTGGCTATGTACGCACTAGGCAAGAAAGACTTTGCCTTAGCAAAAGAAAAAGAATCTCTCTTTCTCGATTACGCTAAAACAAACGCTGACTCAGCATCAACCTCAATATTATTGGCACTCTACGTATCCGAGAAGAGATCCAGCGGGGCACTGATGATGCTCCGACAAGCTATGGCACATTCGGTTTTTGTGCCGGCTGACGTTCTAATATCTACATTCACAATAGTTCAACCGACCGACCTGGAGCTGCTTACAACATACATCAATAAAACCTGGCTCACTGCTGCGGAGCCAGACCCAGCCCTGGTTACAGTAATAGCAGCTATGCACAGCCAGGGCTGGGACACATGGGCCGATACCATCTGCCAATCGGCAGCAAAGCGATACTCTCGATCTATTCCTGCTCTCATGGTAATTGCCATTTGCTATCGCCAATTAAACAACCAAGCAAAGGCCTTGAAACTATACAAATTGATTTTGAATTCAATACAGGCAGTCCGGGAACCGAGCTTAGGAGCAATCACGGAACTATCGGAAATTGCTACAGCGTTAGCTTCAGAAGAAATGAAACGAGAGCCTGAATCTCAGACTGTTCTGTTATCGGTCTCTAAAGAAATCGAGTTTCAAAAGAGTGCTCTGCGTCATCGACAATGTCTAGATATGGCTGCTCAATTGAACAAGACAGCATTTGACCTGGAGCGCAGCGCCCACAATGCAATGGCACAGAAGCTCTACGAGCAAGCCTTAGAAATAAAGCAACTAAATCTCACCAAAGACGATCCTGAAATCGCTGTTCAAACACTAGATGTAGCCCGCGCTTGTGCTGCACAAAAAAACTATGCGCAAGCCCAATCGCTATACGAGAGAGCCCTCTCCCGACTGCGCAAAAAGCCGCGCATAGATAGCTCAGTTACAAAACAGGCTTTGGAAAGCTACGGACAAATGCTCAATCAAATGAATCAGCAAGAGAAAGCCAAGAAAATCTACGACGAAGCAAGAGAGCTTTCAAAATGATTGAGAAGACCATTCCAACCAGCACTTTTAGCCTATTGTAGGCCTCAAACTCGAGGCCGCTTCTTGGTCTAGTTACACAATAATCCAAGCCAAAGACAAGCCCGCTCAAAAGCTGGGCAATCTATTGGGGTATGAATCTTTATCGGCTTGGAAAATTGCGGAAAACACGTGTCACAAAAGTTTCACAGGGTCGCCAATATGATGCTGGCATCGAGGTTGCATTAACCCCGTTGCCACTACCCCCCTTCTACTTTTCTTGAGGTTAGCGTCATGGACTACTCCCCCGAGGCCGCCCGTCATTCAACTGAATCAAGAGCTAAGAACATTGCCGAATCAAATAACCTAGGTCTCGTTTCTCTATCTATGTCAGTTGCACAGGCCGAGAAAACCTTTAAGCTGGAAAAAGATAAACAAGGACCGATCGGAAATTCGGTTGATTGGCTTAAAAACAATCTTGGCGCTAGTGCCGAAAGCAACTTGCTTGCGGGGAGAGCCTGGTCATGGGTTTTAAACAGCGATAACGGTTCAGCCGCCGTGCAGCGAAGTATAAATGCTCATAAAGCAATGCTGAGCTCAGTTGGGAAAAGCCAGTCTTTTGATGATGACTCTTTTTCTGGCATAACAGGCACTGAGCAAAACAAAGCTGATTCTCATCGCGGACGTTCCATACAAGAGACAGTAGAAGGCTACCAGAATAGCCAGAAGCAAAGCGTAGAAATGATTTCGGGCCTAGCAGCCTTCGGCGCAGTAGCATTTAGACCTAAACCTTCATCAATTGCAGTGGCAGCCCTAGAGGGCGCAGCAGTTAAGGCGGGGGTAAAGTATATCGATGGTGCGTATTCTAATCCAATCGACGACGCTACCTCAGGAGCGATCATTGGGGCAGGGGTGCCACTGGCAAGAGCTGCCGGGTTTGCAACTAACATAGGTGCAAGATTGGCTGGCGCAAACAATATTACTGGCATGGCCGTGACAAGGTTTGGCGCAGAGGGAGCCGTTCTAGGCTACACTCAAGAAGTAAGCGCTCGCTACTCTGCTGGTCGCGATGCTGGTCTATCAATCAGTCAAGCGATGAATGATAGCCTGATTGCACCACATAAGTCGACAGGTGCGCTGGCCGGTTTAGGACTTGGTCTTGGCTTTGGCTTGCTGGCAGGACCAGTTTTAGAAGCTCAAGCTGGCTTTGCCTATACTGGCGCACGTCGCATTTCAGCGGGAGAAAGCGCCAAGCAGACCGTAACCCTGCACGAAATCAATGCCGTTCCCAATCCCAGCCTATTAAAAGATATGAGAAGCGCAGCTGCAACAGGGAAGGTTACTCCCGAACCCAAACCCGATTTCGGCCCTCCACGTCGTAAGAACTTGATGCCTACAGATTTTGGCAAACCTAAATATGCAAACTAAAGCACTTGAAAGTACTCTTGAGTAAATGTTCGACGCTACATCGACTCAGCAATCCGACGATGACACGGCCCGCTGGCAGCAGGCTTTGAAACGAACAGCGAAATCTAATCAAATTTAGCGGCGCCGACAACTGCATTGAATAGCAAATCGACGAGACCAGGAATTGCCACAGCTACTATCACGAGAGTTGGACCAAACAAAATCATTGCCAGACCATACCAGCGCTTGCCTTTCTGCCAGACGAAAAATAATCCCACTGGCACAAGCAGGCAGGCTGGTACACCAAGCACAAGGCCAAGAACCTCAGCAGCATTGGCGAGAATATTGAGCAAGGCTCTAAGGTTTGGCAGCTTATCTTTAGCAGCTTTAGGCTCTCGCGAAGAAGAAGAGGCATCGACTCTCAGACTCTGGTAAGCTGCGCCTTCGCTACTATCCTTAGCCTCAGCGCTTTCAGTAGAAGCAGCAGAATCAATTTTGGCGGCCTCAACCGCCTTGGGCGATTGAGCATAAATAGCTTGGTTACAAGATAAGCTTCCAATCACAAGAACCAATATAAGGAACCAACGCAACACTAAAAACCTCCAAATCCATATTGTCTAATGGTGACTTAAATTCAAACTGAGCCCCTGCCTATTTAACCAACGGTTCTACTGCCAGGGCCGGATCTGAGCCAATCCAACTTTTGTTCACCAGCAGTGGTGTCTGCAAATCGCCCCGGTCTTGCAATACTTCCGATTCTACCAGCACTTTTAGCCTATTGTAGGCCTCGAACATTGTGGTTTTGCCCTTGTCGGTCTGCAGAGCTTCCATCAGCCGTCTGGTGAAGACGCTGTTTTCATAGCCCTTTGACTCCCACGATACTTGCTCAGCCAAACTCGAACAGAGAATCATCTGCCCCTTGCCGATCTTTAAAGCATTGGTATCAAGACCAACAGTTCGGTTCAGGCCCTTCTGGCCAGCTCCGACAGCTCCGCTATGGCAGACATCCATAATCAAAATAATACGGTCTGAATGTACCTGGTCGCTAACAATGCTAGTTAACCATTGCATGGGAATGCCGGTGGCAGGAAGACTATTTTTATTGGTGTCATAAGCAACCAAAAAATTGGCGCCGCCAGCTTCTTTTGTAGCTGAGCTACCATGGCTCGATACATAGACCACGACCATATCATCAGGCCGTACTCTTTTCGAGAGCCATTTCTCGCCGAGCATTCCAATTATGCTGTCGCGACTGGCATTCTCATCAGTTAAAAGTTTGACATGATCGGGCTTGAAGTTCTCAGTGGTGACGAGGAAGTTTTTAAAATCAGTGGCATCTTTTGCGGCATATTTCAAATTGATTGAAGTATCTTTGAAATTACTGATACCAATTACCAAGGCCCATTTGTCGTGGACCGGACGATCGTGCTCTTTCGAGAGAACTTTAGTCTGTAGCTCAAGTTTAGTATTGCCACCAGGAAGCACATTTTTGATCTCAGCAGCACGAGTAAGCAATGGAGAGGCCTTATCGGTTTGACCTAGATAGCCGTAGGTTGAGGCTAGAGCAGTGAGATCGGCTGCCACCTGCGGTGCCTTTTCACCATAAAGACTCTCATCAATAGCTAGCGCTTTTTGCTGATAGATAGCAGCCTGATCATATTGCTTCTGCTTTACGTACAGCTCACCAAGATCATGAACACCATCAGCTGTTAGAGCGTTGTTAGCTCCAAGAACTTTTTCTGAGAGTTCAAGTGATTTCTTCAGCAGTGGCTCTGCTTCTTGGAACTTGTCGTCTCGCAGATAGACATGGGCAAGGGCGCTGGCAGCTGCGGCACGTTCAGGATGATCCTGTCCAGTTTGCTCCTCGATCATTTTCATTGAATCTTGAAGCAATTGTTCTGCTTCTTTGAAGTTTGCCTGGTCGGCATGAATTAGGGCCAAATTGCGCATGGTGACTGCGATATCGATGTTATCCATAGCCATAACCTTACGCTCTATGGCCAGCACTTCTTCTAACATTTTCTGGGCTTCATCGTAATGACCATCTTGTCTATACATGTTGCCTAGACACTCTTTGGCATGGGCAATAAAGAGACTGTCTGTGTTACCGAAAAGAGACTCTTCATTCTTGAGAGCAGTTTGCACAAGCTCTTTGGCCTGTTGATATTTGCCTTGCTCAGATAGTACCCGAGCCAGTTTCACCTGAGTCTCACAAAGATCAGGGTGATCGGCCGAATAATGAGATTTAAAAATATCCAACGCTTTGTTCAGGGTCGCTTCAGCCTCAGCAAAACGACTTTGCTTGCGATAGAGCTCGGCGTGCTTTAGCAAAATTATGGCGCCATAAGGATGATTAGCACCACAAATAGCGATAGATTTAGCAAACGACTCTTTGTAGAATTCTTCGGCCTCTTTATATTTTCCCCGCTGCTCCTGCAACAGACCCTGATTCAACTCCGCATATTGAACACCTAGAGTTTTGGGATACTTCTTAGCGATGCGCAAGGCCTCTTTTATGTAAGACTCGGCCTCATCAATTTTTCCCCAGTGCAGGTAGAGAGTGATCAAGTTGTTGACAGGCCAAAATCTCTGGGGAGAGTCTTTACTGAGATACTGCAAGTCCATCTTCCACAAAGACTCAGCTTCGGGAAATTTACTCTGGGCGAGGTATAGGGCAGCCATGCTATTGAAAAGCCAATTGTCCATTCGACTCATCTTTGGCAAAGTATCATTTATGGCCATAGCTTTCTTAAGAACAGCTTCTGACTCCTGAAGTTTGCCCATACAGCGCAAAGTCTCGCCCAGCGAGTAAAGAATGCCAGCTTCCTCAACCGGTTTGTGCTTGGTTGTGGCCAGCATATCGACACACTGTCGCTCAGCCCTGAGAGCTTCGCGATAATTACCCTTTTCATAGGCGGCAACGCCAGACTTGTATATGGCATACACCATCGACCTCTGGGCCTTCGCTGGTGGCGCTGAAAGCAATTGAAGACCTGACACAGCAAGCAGGAGCAGCGAAACCACAGACTTTTTCATGAGTTAGTTCTCTTGAGCGGATGTTTATGAAAGCTTGGTTCAGCCCCAAGTCGTTGCTTATTCTACCGGGTTATCAGGCAGATATGACTAGCCCAGGCGCCCTATGGGTATCTAGGTAGTGGTAGCCCGTGTTAGCTGCTGATAAATACTGGAGATGAGATGGAATTTGGTATTGGCTTTTTGTTTTTCTTGATGGTCTATTTGCTCACGTCACTTCGGGTCATCAAAGAATACGAACGCTTCATCGTCTTTACCCTTGGTCGAGCAGACGGAGTACGCGGGCCTGGTTTACAGCTTGTTTTCCCAATCTTTCAAACGTCAAGAAAGGTTGACCTGCGCATCATCACCATGTCAATTCCGATGCAAGAAATCATCACCAAAGATAACGTATCGGCTAAAACAGCGGCAGTTTGCTTCTTTCAGGTAGTAGACCCGTTTAAGGCAGTGACTAAAATCGAAGACCCCTTCAATGCTACATCGCAAGTTGCTCAGACAACACTGCGCAGCGTTCTGGGACAACACGAGCTAGATGAATTGCTCACTGAACGAGACGCCATAAACGCCAAGCTCTCAGCCATCATTGACCGACAAACCGAAGGCTGGGGCGTGAAAGTAATTTCAGTTGAAGTAAAAGACGTTGAAATTCCCGAAAGCATGAAAAGGGCCATGGCCAAGCAGGCAGAAGCTGAACGGGAAAGAAGAGCAAAAATCGTGGCCGCCGAAGGCGAACATCAAGCGGCCGAAAAACTGGCTCAAGCAGCCCGAGTGATTGGCACAGTGCCTGGCGCCATGCAGCTACGTCAATTACAAACAATGGTTGAAGTATCGGCTGAGAAAAACTCCACTTTGATTTTCCCCGTACCAATTGAACTGATGCAGTTTGCTCAGGCGGCAGTGCAGCATATGCGCAATGAAAACGATGAAGATGAAGCTGGTGAAAAAATCAAGATTGAAGAAAAAGTGGCAGAGACTGTGCAAATCAAAAAGCAGTAGTTAGAAGCACTTAGAAAAGCTCAATTCTTCTGCTTAAGAAACTGTGGCAATGTCAAATCTTTTGGCTTGGCGACAATCCAAGAAAGGCCTTCAGCCACAGCATTCAACAAATTATGCTCAGGATCACTAGAAACTTCATCCTCAAAAATCAAACGATAAGGCGCTAGATTCTCGCCATACCAGAGAAAAACTCGTGCACCACCGGTAGCATCAATCTCATTAGTTGAATTTTCCACCAGCCCCTTAGTGGTTGACGGCACCACACCAAAATTGATCATCAAATGGTCGAGATCTTGCGGGGCAGAAACATCAAATTGCCGCGCATAGTCAGCAATTGAGTCAAGGCCGCCAGAAAAATCAAGACCAGCTTTGACTTTGCCAAACATGCCACTTTCTTTGAAAGCACGGCCGCGAATAATAATCAATTCGCTACTGCCTCTTCTGTAGGTGAGCCAGCCGCGCCAATCACCAGGTACAACATCAGCTAAGCGCAGGCCGATTTCATGCTCAACTGCTTGCTTCAACAAATCGCACTCAGCCGGCAAGACGGCCAGAGACTTTGCCCTGGCAGATTCTTCTCGGGCAATTATTTCCGATTCTAGTTCGAGCAACTTGATGTGCAGCATGGCAAGGATCACTTAAACAGTAGTTATAGTTCTTTATAGACCATGAAAGCAGCCATTGCTAACATGATGGCACCGAAAGCGCGCTTGAGCAAAGAATCTTTGAGGCGCAAGGCTAGTTTACTGCCAATCATAGAACCAGGTACAGCGCCGAGCACCATCACAAGTACCAGCAAGAACTGGACGTGATGATTAATGCTGTGAGCAATAGTTCCTGGCACTGAAAGACACGCTACCACTAACAGCGATGTACCAAAGGCAGACTTAGCACTCATGCCATAAACAGCAAGCAGAATAGGGATGAGGATGAATCCTCCCCCGACGCCAAAGAAGCCCGCTAATAGTCCAGTCAACAAGCCCACAGGAAAGACTTTCAGCCAGCTCAGTTTCTTAGAAGTTAGGTCTGGCTGAGCTAAATCAGGTGGCTCAAGTTCAACCTTCGTCGCAGCTTGCTGCTTTAGTTTGTTGCTAAAACCAGAAAGTAAGTCAATGGCAGCAAGGGTAATTAGTGCGGCAAAGAGCAGCATGAGAGTGCGCCCCTGCACTTGCAAGGTTAAGGCAGCACCAATCAGAGTGCCGATAATGGCAGGCAAAACCAGCAGTTTGACCATATTTAGGTCAACTAGTTTTTCTTTGACATAGTTGACTGCTCCAGCCACTGATGTCGGCACAATTAGCGCCAAGGTTGTGCCAATAGCCATATGGGCATCGAGGTGCATAATCAGACGCAACATCGGCGTGCAGACAATGCCACCACCGACACCAAATGTACCGGACAAAAGGCCAGTAAGGAGGCCAATCGCAAGCGCTTGAAAAACTTCTAGCAGTGAAAATGGAAAATTCAAGGCTAACTAGACTTACATGTAATTGGACAGCAGCTTGCCAAGATCCGGATTCTCAACCACCATCTGGTTGAAGTTAGGATTCTTGGTCAGGCGTTTGGCAATACTGCGGTCATGCTTAATCGCTCTATAAATCCCCTCAGGGTCAAGGGTGACCACTCGTAAGGCTTGCGGATTCTTGGCTAAGATAGCAGCAGCAGAGCCCCACTTAGTAATACGCCTACAGGTATAGTGGTCGGCTTCAGCAATTTTATCTAGATGGGGATGAGCCGCCAATACGCGAGCCGAGGCGGCATGGCTGCAAATAGCAGCAACAAGGCCTGGGTCTGCCGTGACCATCTTATCCACCCAGCGCATGCGAGCTATTTTCACGGCCGTAGCCGTATCTGAACGAATGGCTTTAGTGCGAGCAGTACTGTTGAGAGCAGGCCTTAATTCTGGAGTTGCGGCCGAAGTAGCGCTAGAAGTAGTAGTAATAGTAGTAGTCTGAGCAAAGGCTGCGGAAGCCACAATACTGGCCAAAGATAAGGCATAGGCCAAATTAGCAGAAAGAATTTTTCTGTTTTTCAGCATCTTGGTCAGTTTATTAGCCTGAATAAATGGCATCTGCTAGTCTCATTTGTGTGGCGTTTTTAAACATGGATTTTAACACTGATAGACTATCTTAGACTTGAAGCAGGGGAATAAATGTCCAACAGTGGTCAATATCAAGACGATAGCCCCCGATACAAGGGCAGTGAGCGACCAGGCAAAGAAGATGCCGCCGCTCAGGCTAAAAACAGGCTAGAGCTGGACGTTACCCAGTCATTGGAAGCTGACACAGAAGCTAATCTGGCTAAAGAAACCGCTCGGCGCAACTATCTGCTCAAAGGGCAAGAGCAAGAGCCCAAAATGACCCGTCATATTGACCCAGCGGGCAATAGCGAGCAAAGAAGCAAAGAATTTACAGTCATGAGCCAGGTTGAAAAGGCACAGATAGGCAGCCTTCCTATTTTTTTACGGCCAGAACAGTTACCGCGCAAATCGGGATTCACTTCGCCCCCAGGCGAAGATAAAACCTTTGAAAGGTTTAAGCCTAGAATTGACGAATTACTAGAATTGACAGCGCCAAGCAGCGAACACAATTACGGCGCAAGCCTGTCTAGAGCAGAGTCTAAGGGCCTGAACGAAACCAGAGAACGATTGCTCAATTGTGACAATCTCGGCGACGCTCTCTCAAATACACTTCATCTAGCCCGTCTCTATCAACATTTACGATATATTGAAGAGGCAAAAAGAGCAACTTTATTTGCTCTCGGTATCGATCCCGATAACCCCACCGGCAAGCAGCTTTTTAAGGAACTAGAACGCGTGCAAATTACTGAACTGGGCCTGAAGTCATCTGTTGAACCTTCCCCTTTTTCAAAATCAGCTCTGCGCAATCGCATTATCAATTTAAGCGGCGGCAAAGTAGTTGTGGTGGGCGACTTGCTCATAGACGAATTAGTTGAAGGCCGGCCAGAGAGAATTTCGCGCGAAGCTCCAGTGCTTGTACTTGAGCATGTCGAAACTGAGCTTATACCTGGTGGTGCAGCCAATACTGCCCATAACATCACCGCACTTGGTGGCAAGTGCCATGCCATTGGAGTTTGCGGAAAAGATGACTATGCCCCTAAACTGGCAAAAGTCTTAGAGCGCTACGGCATCACTTACGATCTGATCGAAGACGAAAGTCGTCCAACAACGGTAAAGAGCCGAGTAATTTCAAAGTCGCACTCACTCTTGCAGCAGCTTCTGCGTATCGATCGCATATCTCACGCTAAAATTGATAGCCAAATTGAGTCGCGCCTGATTGAGAAAATCAACACGGCCAATCAATCATTTAATGCCATCATTGTCTCTGACTACAAAGCTGGTGTCATCACTGATGGTGTCATCGCTGCAGTCAGAGCCTTGGCCGAAAATCGTGACACCATGGTAATTGTTGACGCCCAAAACAGCTTTGAGCGCTTTGGTAATTGCACGCTGATGACACCAAATCAGCCTGATGCTGAAGCCGCTTCAGGCATTAAGATCACCTCAAGAGAGTCACTAAAACAACTAGGCGAAATACTTTTGAATAAATCAGGAGTAAAAGCACTCTTAGTCACCCGCGGTGGCGATGGCATGGTGCTCTTCGAGCGCGGCAAGCCTATGGTTGAGCTACCGGCCTTCAACCGCTCAGAAGTCTTCGACGTCACAGGAGCAGGTGACACTGTAGTAGCGACAATGGCACTGGCCCTCACTTCTGGTGCAAGCATGCCAGAAGCTATGGCTCTCGGCAATTTAGCAGCATCCATAGTGGTGCGCAAACCAGGCACTGAAGTAACCAGCCAAAAAGAAATGCTACAGCATCTTGAGCAGCTCAATCTGCCTGAATAGCACTCTCGCCTGAACTAGTAGCTCAACTACCAGGCTTTAGCAGCCTTTGCGATTGTGGCATTGCGAGCAACGTCATCATCGATCAGAAGGATGCGCCAGGACTGAGAATTGAGAGCAAATTGCAAATCGCCTGAGCTAGCGGTTGGTAAGCTGGGAAATCCTGGTCGTCCTCTCAAAATGCCACCACCTGAAATTTGTACCTCTAGTTCATTGGGCCCTCTGACCTTTTTCAGGGTCACCCTGGTGGTGCCCAAAATTTCCTGATTCTTCGGTAGAGGTCCATCATCAGTTGAGGCCTTAACCACGGCACAGAAAAATGTGTTGCCCACCAAAGCATTCATCAGGGCAGGATCACTATTGCCGTTAATATTAAGTGGACTGCTACCAACATCTAAACCGGGATTGCTCATGCCACTCCAGTTCGAGATCCAGGTAGCATTTTGCTTAGGCTTATTTGGGTCTAGCTGTAAAATGCCAGTGGCCACCGCCTTAGAAGAAATACCTATTGGTAAAATCTGATTAGGCGAAATTGAGCGCAGACCACAGTAGGCACCGCCTACTGCACTGGCACTGACTGGAATACTAGGAAAACCAACGAACCTGGCAAAGATAGTCGGCATCTGCCGAGTAATTGTCACTTCGCAGGTATGGGGGAACGTATTGGGCCTGGAATTAATATCGACATCAACGGCAACGGTTTGGCCGTCAGCAATCAAGGGTTGATTGTCAGAGGCATTGCGTCCGACCATATCAGCAGCCCAGCCCATCGCTTTCTTCTGCTGATACTGACTAGGGGCCGGGGCCGTTAGCATGTAGGCACCAGCTAAAGCACCAGCATCGGCGGCCACCTGAAGCTGCTTTCTTATATGAAATCCGTGGACAAAATCAACCGCAATTGAGCCAAGAACGAGCAGGCCAAAAATCAAAGCCAACAAGAAAACTGAGCTGAGAGCGCCATTCTTACTGCGCCCAGCCCTGATTTTTCTAGTAAGTTTGACGGCAATAGCCGTTGGCTTGGTACTCATTTTTTCTTGCCTTCTTAATAGCATTCACTCACTTGACCAAGGTTTCCATCACCATCATGCATATTTACTTGGGCCTTTTGATGGCTTCACCAGTACTTTCACTCATTTTTTTACTCTAGGCGACATGTTGATTCCGCCACAATTTCAAAGCCTTTACCCAAGCCAAGAATATCGGGCTCAGGAAAATGCCGACAACCATACTCATCAGAAACGAAGTGCACTTTTACTGTGACCGTTGGTGGGTTGGCCTTTTCATTAAAGCCCTGACCACCTAGTTCAAACTGCTTGTAGCTATTCACAACGCCAGGATAATCAATCGATGAAACAATTTCGCACCAGCGCGTCACCGTATATTTGGGATCCATTCCGTATGACATAGCCAATTTTCGCGCGGCAGTGCTAGCCGCTTGCTTCAAGGTGCAATGAATGACATACGCTTCGCTGGCCTCGATCATCACATAAATGGAAATTACGATTAAAGGCACAATCATGATTAGCGAAGCCGTAAATTCAGGCATCATCTGAGCTAACTGAGAGCGATTACGGCGGGGTTGTCTCAAAATCTATACCTATATATAAGTACGCTCAGTAAATGAAGGCGGTAGCTGACGAACTAATGTTTACCTGCGAGCGCAAATTAAGCGGGTCAGGATTAGGAAACTTTGGCAGAGGAGGATCGCCTTCCTCTGGAATGTAAGTACAAATAACAGTGACCGACTCAGGAGCGCTAAACATGGCTTTCTTGATCTGCCAACCGCCTTCGGGAATAGTGAATTGGGCATTGCTCGACACCATATTGTCAATGCGAATGCGCGACAGCACACGATTTTGCTTGACTAAATCTCGCGCGACAGACGGGTCACGAAAATACTCAGCAGCGAGCGCTCGAGAGGCAAGATTAGCAGCCTCTGTCATGTTCATACCAATAATATAAGCGTATGAAATCTCAAGCCAGGCCCAGATTGTCAAAATTATGATGGGCAGTAAAATGCAGGTTGATACCACGGCTTCAACGAGCACAGCCCCGGAAGAGCGACGCTTCTTTTGCTTTTTGCTGTTTCTGGCACCACAAGAGTATCTCAATAAGCACTCCCCCACACTAAGTAAAGATGCCTAGAAGACCATTAGACTCTGTAGGCCTTTGACCCACGACTTACCTTGAATATGCCCACAAAGTCAAAAAAAGAACCGAAAGCGACTAAAATAGCACCCTATGAACAACCGAAATCAGGCCAAGCCCCACTTAATTCTCCCAGCTGGTACCCAGATAGTCACTCTAGTGGAGTGCCGCGGATTGGCTGGTGAAGCTCTTCGACGCAAGGGTACAGTCGGCAAAATAGTTAAAAGCCCGAGCGATAGTACCCATGCTTACTTGATTCAATTTCCTGATGGCGGTCAAATCGGCCTGCACCGCCAAGAAATAGCCATTCGCAAACAAGTGCAGAGCCTCAACTTTGATCGCCCGCAGAGCTTTGAAGATGACGCCGACTTGAGCCAGTATGTCATTTATCGCTGCGTTGTTGGCTCAAGGGCATATGGTCTTGAAGTCGACGGCTCTGATACAGATAGGCGCGGAATATACTTGCCGCCAGCCGATCTCCACTGGTCACTCTATGGGCTGCCAGAGCAAATCGAAAATGAGGAAAATCAAGAGTGTTTCTGGGAGCTACAGAAATTTTTGATCCTAGCGCTCAAAGCCAATCCCAATGTACTTGAATGCCTCTACACTCCGCTGGTTGAGGAAGCCTCAGCAATAGCCCAAGAGCTGCTGCATGAGCGTTCGCGCTTGCTTTCGAAACTCGTTTATCAAACCTACAACGGCTACATTCTTTCACAATTTAAGAAGTTAGAAACTGACTTGCGAGCCCATGGCGAACTTAAATGGAAGCACGTAATGCATCTTGTGCGATTACTTTCATCAGGCATTACCATTTTGAAGGAAGGCTTTGTTCCTGTAAAAATTGACAGCCAGCGCGAGCGCTTATTGGCTATTCGCCATGGCCAGACCTCATGGGAAGAAGTGAATAGTTGGCGACTAGAACTACATTCACAATTTGCTCAGGCTTTTGATCAAACTAAATTGCCAGAGCGACCAGATTACGAGTGGACAAACGATTTTCTCATCCGAGCTCGTCGTGAAATGACCAAGGGTTAAATGAAACAACGATATTAAGTTATATGGGGGCGAATACCAGCGCCTGCGGAAGATTCTAGAAGAGGAAACTGCCATTTCTAAACTTCCATTTGTACACTACAAAAAGACTACACCATTAAGCCAGCACTAGAAGATTTATTGATACGACTGAGACTATCAAGTTAGACCATTAAGCGTTCTGTGATTTCTCATAGTTAGCTCTAACTCTGTTGTAGACAAGGTCTGTAGGTTCGTTGAACTTAGAAATTGAGCTCATAAATTCGCGTTGAACATGAAACGGTAGTCTTTCAATACTTTCGCAAGCTCTGTCAGCGACCTGAAAAGCATGAGCTTTGATTTGTTCAATCATCAGTTCGTTAGCAGCAAGCATTTCGCGAATACGCATTGCTTCAGGATTATTCTTTTCAGATGCTGCTTCTGACCTGGTATCTGACATGGGTTCGGCCTGCAATTCTTGGTGAAACTTGTGGTTGTGGGTAGACTCAACTTTGCTAACTTCGATTTCGTTGTTTTCGATCGCCATGATTAGTAATTCCTCTAGAAATTTGGGGTGTCGCCCTCGCGTGCATAGGTCTATCGACATTAGCGAATTCTTCGACAAGGCATTTCGTAGAAACCCCATGCTTTTCCGAAAAAACTTTATTGATCTCATGTCGAAGGCTAATGAGTACAATTGGCAGTGCTTTCTCTCGCCAAAGGCTCCGAAGTAGTCAAAATGACAGCTATCGCCCCTGACATGTCGACAATGCAACTGCTCAAGATCGCCAACGACAACCATGTTGGGGCCGTCCAGCTTTCGGAGCAAGATCGGGCATTTTTAATCACTTTGCTCAAGGAGAAAGCCCAAGACGAGCTCGAATATGGTGAAGAAATCGAATTTGAGAAAGTTCGCCTGGTAAGGCGGGTTACTGGGGCAGTCTCAATTTTCTTTGAAAAAGATGAACCGCCGAAGCCAGCCAAGAAGAAAGCAGCTGCTGACATAACTGCCGACTCGACTAGCGAAGGCTAGACCTTAAGCTCTTAGCTTTTAGATTCTAGTATTATGGTCTGCGACTAGTCAGAGGGCCCACGATAATGCACACAGCTGAATCAAAGATATCGAGTAAGCGCAAATTAAATATACTCGACTACGGTTTAGTAGTTGTGACCTTACTTTCCGCTGCTGGCTTTGGCCTGGCAAAAGCTGGACACGCTGGGGTTAATCAAGTAATTAAAGGCACTCACAAGGTCAATATTGAGGTCTTCATCACCGGTTTAAAAACCAAAGACATCAATCTATTTAAGGTAGGCGACAAAAGCTCGATTACCATTCGCAACCAACCAGTTCAGCCGCCGATGACCATTGTTAAAGTTGACCATCAGCAAAAGCAAGTAGCGTTCTTGAGCCCCGATGGTAAGAAAGCCATGGCTTTTCCTGACCCCGCCAACAGCATCGCCCACGATTTTTATGTCACGGTGCAAGACGAAGCTGATGCTACCGATGACGGTTATGTCATTCGCGGCAACAAAATCAAATTGGGCAATCAGATCGAGCTTGAGGCCTTCAAATATAGAGTGCAAGGGGTGGTGGTAGACATCAATCAGGCACTCTAAATAATGCTTACACAACTTGCTTCTTTTTTTAGTTTCTCCGCTCTCGACAAGACCTGGGGTCAAGCGCTTACCAACTCAGCTTTACTTGGCTGGTTGGTCGCTTTATTCAATCGTCTCAGACAAAATTTTGCTCAAAGTGCCATAAGCAATGCTGGCACCACCTTGCAACAACTGGCCTTTGCCTTAAGCTGTCTGCTCTTTCTCGTGCTCGCCCTGCCGCAATTTGCCAATGACAAAGGGGCAGTAGCTCTTCTTTCAACCGCAGCAATGTTGGTGTGGATTATCGGCAGGTTGGCTGGAGGCAAAGAGGAGAGACAATTCTCAGCGATTGACGGAATTGTTCTGGCCTACTTAGCAGCCAACATTATCGCCACCTTCTCCTCTCACTATCTAGTGCAGAGCATAAAAGGATTGAGCAAAGTCGCTGTCTATATCATCAACTACTTTTTGCTCACTAGTATTTTGAGCAAGCCTAATAGGCTAAACAAACTAATTCTGTCTGCTGTGGTGGCTGGTTTTGTTGTCAGCTTATATGGTCTATACCAGTACAAGATCGGGGTAGCACCACTGGCAACCTGGGAAGATCCAACAGTTGAGTCAAAAGGCACGCGCATTTATTCCACCCTCGGTAATCCCAACTTACTGGCGGGCTATCTCATTCCGCTCTTCCCACTAGCACTGGCTCTTGCAGTCAATTGTTGGAACGAAAAGCTAGGATGGCTAAAGAATACATATATAAGATTGCTGGCGACCTTGGCTTGCTTGGGCATGGCCCTAACCATTGCGTTGGCAACCGTACTGACTGGTAGCCGAGGAGCCTTTCTTGCCCTTGGTGGAATTACAGCAGTAATTGTCGCGGCCTTATTTTTCTATGTGGTAGCGAAACACAAGAAGTTTATAGCGCCGATTGTTTTAGCTCTTCTACTTGGCGGCGTGGCCGCTGCACTTTTGGTGCACTTCAAATTTCCTAATTTTGAAAGCCGCATTCTTTCAATCTTTGCTGGCTCAGAGCATAGTTCTAATGCTTACCGAATTTATGTTTGGCGGGCCTCGGCCAAAATGTTTATGGACAACTGGTGGTTTGGTGTCGGGCCGGGCAACTCAACTTTTCCCCTAGCCTACGGTCTGTATATGAAGAGCGGCTTTGACGCCCTTGGTACTTATTGCGTGCCCTTGGAAATTGGTGTGGAGTGCGGCCTGCTGGGCCTGCTCTCATCGCTCTTACTGACCGTAAGTCTCTACGCCCGGGCTCATCTAACCTTCTGGCAAAATCCCAATCTTCGCTGGATAGCCCTGGGCCTAACGGCAGCTCTGACAGGTCTAATCGTGCAAGGTTTAGTAGATACAGTCTTTTATCGCCCCCAGGTACAGTTTTTGTTCTGGCTCGTGGTGGCTGGCATAACTTCGATCTCTTTAGCCCCAAGTTCATTAACTCCTACACATAAAACCACTTGATTTCATTGGCGGAAGTTAATATTCGCCGAGTCAAAACAGGATTAAATCTCCCAAAAGCCAAGCCCCAGGCGCTACACCGAGATTTTGAGCCTTTTATTAAGTCGCGCTAATTTAATCTATAATTTCCAGATTAATTGGGAATATAGATAGAAGCCAAAGCTTGGAGATGCTCCAATTGTCAGGCGCTATGGATAAATACTCTAATTTTCGCCTCATCTTGACGACCGTCAAACATTAGACGACAATAATATAGAGAGCATTACTAATCCATTTCATTCCGTTCCAGTCCAGGCAACCTCGACTAATCTTCAGCGCCAAAGACGAATAAGTCTCCGGGCAATACTCAACAAAGCCGACGAGTCGGCTCCAGGAGGACAGCAAATTATGAAACTTCGACGACAACGAGGAGCCACGCTAGGACTAGTAGCGGCGTGCGTATTCCTCGTAATTCTAGTGGGGGTCGGATTCTTCTTCCTCTCCAAAATCATTGGTGGTGGTAGAGAAGTCGCCAACGCTACCGATGCCGGTGTCTTGAATGTGGCCAAACAAGCCGTCAGAAGAGGTGCTGTTCCACTGACCGGCGGCCTTATTGATGAGTTCGGTGAGTTAACAGAGCCAAAAGACAGCAAAGTTGACCTCGTTACTTACAACCGTCTCGTTGCCCAGGCACTGATTGTAGGTAAAAACGCAGAAACTCTAGGCGGCACAGCTATCGGCCACGCCAATTCATTGAGAGCCGACGTCAGAACAATCGGCTTAGCTCTCAAAAATAATTTGGCTGCAGAGCCTAACTTTGCCACAGACTTTTCAAGCATTGCTAGCCAGAACAACACAAAAATGTGGGATGGCCCAGCAGTCAGTCTAGTAGGTGCAGTTAACACTGGTTATATGAAGACCGGCAGCTCAACTAACGTCTACTTTGCAAAAAATACTCTAGATGCATTAGGTGGATGGACTCCTCCGCTGTCGTCACAGTCAGCAAAAGGCGACCCTACAGCTAAGTACCTAGCTGGTTACACCCCATTCAACGTCAACGGCAACCCTACATTCTTGTATGGCGTTCCAGTACTGCCACAAACCAAGCCCCACTTGGTCGACCATGGTCAGTTCACCACTGCCGCTGTTGATGCCGATACTCCTCCAAACGCTTTCCGCACCAACTCCAGAGCCCTTGAGGGCAAATCTGGTGCCATGGGTACCTCTGTTGCTTGCGCTATCGTAGGTGTGATCAACAAAGAGTTCGCTGCAGTTATCCCTAGAGGATTCGTCCGCATCAAGAACGGCGATGATGCTGAGTTGGCTAACGGCGTGATCACAAGCCCAGTCAGCAACGGCAACAACGACATCTTCAACAATGAACTCTATCCTCCAAGCTCTGGTGTCTATACCGCCAACTATGGTGGCAGCGGTACTGGTGCCAATGGTGGTGCCGCAGTATTCTCAACCAACCAGAGTGAAGTGACCACTGCTCAATCGAAGTGGAAGCAATATGTAGCTACACTCGGTGCCCATCCAAAGGGCAGCCCTATGCTCGATGGTTCGGGTAACCCCGTCCTAGACGGCCTAGGCAACCCAAGAGTCAATGACCTCACTGATGAATCGGGAGCAAACTATGGTGCAGGTGACCCTTACCTATGGGAAACTCTTGGCCTAGCTAGCTATCTCAAACCTGGCACTGTCTGGGGTTCCTCAACTCATGATCTTCGTTCCACAGATGGTCTCAGTGCTCCTCACGGCCAATATGCCAGCTACGCCGATCTCATTGCTCTCGGTAAGAGCAGTGGCGGTCAGAACTGCTTCTACACAATGTACGATGACACCATGGACAACGGCACTTCTCCTTACCTCGTGCCATGCGCAGGAAACATCGCTAACTGGATGGACAACTATGGTCGCGGACCATCCTACGGTGCAACTACTCAGCCTGGTGGTTTCAGCAACGTTGAATACATGAAAGCTGACTTGTTGCAAAAAATTGCCGGTCGCAAAGGTGGTAAGTTCTGCGCCTCTGCTGGTGGATATCCTGCATCAGGCCTGAAGGCCTGGCCAACAAACGGCGCACATGTTGAGAAATCAGGCGCTACTGGTTCAGGCAAACCATACACTGGTGGTAACAATATCAACTTCATGAACGTTGGTACCACTCTCACCTACCTCAAACAGCTCAATGCCCCAGGAGGCACCGGAAGCACCACATGTGACGCTAATAGCATCATCGATATGATGACCAAGCGTATGCAACAAGTAGAACCAACCGTGACACAAGCAGACGTTGAAGCCGCTCTCGGTGACAACAACTTCCCTCTCACTCTCAACGGAGCAGCCGCAGCTAAAGGTGGTAGCAAACTGTACTTGTATGTTGATCCAGGTTCCAAAAAACCAGTAGTGAACACCACACTTCCATGGAAAGATGTTGCCACTGCTGATGGTCCTCTACCAGCTGGAGCTAACAAGTGCGAAAGCACCTACCCTCTAAACGGATGGGCTGTAAACACCGAGAAGAACGTAGGTGGTGCTTCAATCGGAGATGGTAACTATCACGAAGTGCCATTCACCCAAGTGAACAGTTCACCTGACGGTACAGACTCAGCTCTCTGGCAACCATCCTCTGGATTCAACAACATGCTGGGAGAACTGAAATTCCAACAAACAGTCGAAGGAGCTACATTCTGCAAACCTAACTAACAATCAGCTAGCAGTCTAAAAACCGATGCATGAAAAAGCGGCCGCCTCTATAATTAAAGAGGCGGCCGTTTTATATACCGACAAGAATGGAATTAGAGATTGTAAGCCTAGTTTATAAGGAGGAAATCCCAGTGTTTAACTGCTCTTTTGCAAGAGGGCGAACCAGCATATTTTCAATAGCTACTGGTGCAGCCGCATTGCTTCTGTTATCGGTCGGTCAAACGGCTATCGCTCAGCAAGGTCAACAAAGACAAACAACGCCAAATGTGACCGAATCAGTAGCCTCTGCGCCAGATACCCTTAAAGAGAAAGTCTCATTACCAAACCTGCCTGAATACACAGGCAAAGCCAAATTCCTTCGTGGCCTGATTTACAATCACATAAAAAATGAGAAACAAGGCCCGGCCTATGTCATGAGCTTCAATGCTAAAGAGACTCAAGCTCAAGTGCACGAATGGTGGCTCAACAGCCTGCGTCAATATCGCTGGAATATTACCTATACATCCAAAGACGTGGTTCAGGGAACTGATAAAGATGGAGCTACTTGCATCATTCAGATTGGTTTCCCCACTCCTGGCGTTGCCAAAGATGACAGATCGAGCTTTGTTGTCAGATATCAGTCACTGAAGTAACTAACCACAAATTGCCAAGAGAAAAATACCAGTGAAAACCCTGTAGTTTGCTAACAGGTAATACGGTTAAGCTGTCTATTAACTCGCCGCCGTATCTCGCGAATACCGAGAAAGATTAACCACTTGCACGGCGGCAACCTTTACGAAAGACAGCTGACAGCCGTAGCTAATCTTCGACAAAAGCCACAACTCGAGCAGGTGCCGCACTGGCACCAACGATTTTTAGTGGGAAGAATGCAACTTTGAAACCAAAGGGTGGCAATGCCTGAAGGTTGGCAAGCTGCTGCACAACATAGAAACGATACTCACGCATTGCGTAGTGGGCATCCCAGATACGAGCTTTGTCGCGGCTTTGCTGATAGTCAGCAATCATTAGGTGAAAGGGCCGATCAAAACCCATGGCATCGGTACCGCCAACCAGTGCTCCGCTCTCAGCTAGAAAAGTAGCTGAATCTGCGGTTAAACCGGGATAGTTATAACGAATAGGCGAGGTCAAGGGCATTAAGTCGTGGTCTGTTCGCAATAGCACAGCGTCACCTTCTTTTATGGTGTAGTCAATGCTTGCTAGTGCCTCTTTAAGATGCTCCCTGGTGATTGCCGCTCCAGTTCCCTTTAAGGCCGTTAAATCGAGCACAACACCGTTTAAATAAAGCTCTTCAAGAGGAATTTGATCCACGGTTAAAGCCTTTTGATCGCCTGTTTTACTTCCGTAATGCCATGGTGCATCAACATGGGTGCCGAGGTGAGTGCTGATATTGATATTCTCTTCTGCCCAACCCTCACCCTCTGGCAAATCATCGGGACAACAGCCAAAAAGCTGCGACATTATTTGAGCACCATGAGCATGACCGACATATTCAATTTGGGGACAAATAATGCGATAGAGGGGCTTGAGTAGATCAGGAAATTCGCTGATATCAATTTGCTCAAGGGGACGGGTGAGATCAACTAGTTTCATGGTGCCTCGAAGAGAAAGAAAATAAGTAAGTATGAGCGGCGAAGATTAAGAGAAGCTTATCCAAATAGAACGGTCTATTTGAAGCTGCTTGAATAGAGATCATAGTGCACTCAACACTATAGCGAAATACCTACACTCACAGCGGTCGCCAATGCCCAGCCCCGCTCCTTGAAACAAGGTGATGACATGCAATCTCTAACTAAAGCAAAACATTCTAAAACCAGACAAATTTTTGATCAGTTTCAGATTCTTGATAGTGAAGAACCACTTGAGAAAACTGAATTTATCAACACGGCCATCGACAATAATTGCGATGAGGCTCTATCGGCCTATCTTAAGGACATGGGTCGCTATCCGCTGCTCAACAAAGAAGAGGAGCAGCTGTTAGGCAAGCAAGCCCAGCAAGGGAGCGAGCTGGCCAAACGCCGCTTGGCCCAAGCCAATTTACGGCTGGTCGTTAGCATAGCCAAACGTTTTGTTGGTCGCGGCCTTTCTCTTGGCGATCTAATTCAAGAAGGCAATCTTGGCTTGCTCAAAGCGGTTGATAAATTCGACCCCGAACGCGGTTTCAGATTTTCCACTTATGCCACCTGGTGGATTAGACAAGGCTGCTCTCGAGCAGTTCAAGACAAAGGTCACACCATTCGCATTCCAGTGCACATGACTGAAACTGTGCAGAAAATCCACCAGGCGGCTCATCAGTTCTTCATAAGAGAAGGTCGTCGAGCTGGTTCTAATGAACTAGCAAAAGAACTGGGCCTGAGCGAAGGCAAAATCAAAGCAATCCTGCAGTCAATTCAAGAGCCAATTTCCCTTGATGCCACCACTTCAGAAGAAGGAGATCCACTAATAGATCAGTTAGCTGACCTAGATCATCTCGCCACTGAAGAAGAAGCAATCATAAAGCTCTGCAAACAAGATGTTGAAAGTCTTGTGGCCAAACTAAGTGCCAATGAGGCTAATGTTATTCGCTTACGCTACGGACTCGATACCGGAGTACCTCTGACTGCGGCAAAAGTAGCCACAGTTTTAGGGTTCAGCGATGACCGCGTTAGACAATTAGAGAGTCGCGCTTTGCTAAAGTTGCGCAATATGGATAGCACAGGCAGCCTGCGCGATTATCTCAAATAGAGAATCACAAATAGAGAATCACAAATAGAGAATCACAAATAGAGAATCACAAATAGAGAATCACAAATAGAAAAAGCCTCGCTATCGTTATTTTGATAGCGGGGCTTTTAAAAGTTATTCCAGGAATGCTAGTTAGAACTCAGCAACCAAGCCAAAAGAGGCAATCAATAGAATAAATACAAAGTAGAGAATGAAAAACCAAGCCCATCTGTAGATGACGTCTACTTCGGTCAATTTTTTTGCTTTCTCGGCCATGTCTGTGATCTCCTACCCTTTCAAACTTTTCAAACTCTTCAAATTTTTCAAAAACTACTTAGCGGCTGGTTTAGCAGCAGCAGGTGCTGGCGGGGGAAGTTGCCGTACGAAGGCAACAAACTCTTTGGCCTCGCTCAAGAAGCGATCTTTTTGCGGACGCGATAACCAAAGGGCCAATACTCTTTGACGATCTACTGTTTTCTTCAAACCAGGAGGCCGCTGGCCAAGCAGGCGCTCGCGGATCATGCGATTACCTTCACGATAGTAGCAGTCGCCAATCTGACACCCAGTGACGATTACTCCAGCAGCTCCAGCTTTCATAGCCGCTTCGATCATTAGAGGTTGAATCATGCCACTGCAAGGAAGCTTGACCACGTGCAGGCCATCAACTTCTTTGACTTCGCCTTTGTCATTGCACACTGAATCAAGATCGCAAGCGCGTTCACAGATCAGAGTAATTACCTTTTGTTCGGACATTTTCTTAGACTACCCTTTTTTGAAATTAGGTTATTAGTTAGGTTTCGCTTCAGCCATCGCTCTGATCTGAGCGGTAACGTCAGTATCAAGTAAGTTCGGCAGGTCAATTGCATCGAAAGCACAGGCTCCCACGCAAACTCCGCAGCCAGAACAACGATAAGGCTTAACCGTAGCAAGCAATTTGAAACGCGAACCAGCTGGTGCTGGCACCATTTCAATGGCTTGATATGGACAGTCTTTGGAACAGAGGGAGCAACCAGTACATTTGCTCAGCACTACTTCAGCAGCTTCAATCGGATTAGCAGCTTTGTAGAGACTTGGTAGCGGTACCAAACACAAACCAACAGTGGCGCCTACCATCAAGACCCAATAAGTAGTGAGGTCAACTTTTGCCATCAACCAATAAGGGAAGAGGAAGAACCAGTCGATATCAAAACTAGTTGGTGCAGTGTTGATGTCAGCCATCTTGCCACTGGTGATTGGATAAGCGAAAACAACCACAAGTAGTGCAGCCATCAACATGTAGTTAATAGCAGGAGGTGGAGTGATAACCGGTCTGGTCATGCGCACATAGTGCACCCACAAGCCAAACAAAAGCGAGAATGATAGACCGATATGAATAAAGAGGAAGTTAGAGAGTGTCAAGTTAGTGATGGCAGTACCGTTCAAGAACCAGGCCTTAAGACCAGGACCAATCCAAGGAATAGCATCGAAAGCACTGACAGTCATACGGGTAAGAACTAAAGAGCGCTCGTCCCAAACCAGGTAGTAACCGGTTTGACCAATGAAGAGCACCATCAAAAGCAAGACAATACCCGATACCCACTGAATCCAGCGGTATTGACGATAGCGGTCAGTGACCCAAACACGCAGGGCGTGTAAGACGATGGTGATTACCATGGCGTCACCGGCATAACGGTGGATACCACGGATAACGGCTCCCATCGGCAATTTATCGGTAATGTAGTCAACCGATGTCCAGGCGTTTACAAGATTGGCCGAGAAATAGGCGTTATCAATCGTTGGAATGTAGTAGGCGAAAAGCAAAAGCCCTGAAAGGAAGAGCACCCACAGGTAGAACTGAGGAAGCGCACCGTGATAATAGAAAGGATTGTACCTATTGCTGATCACAGCATTAGTACCCTTTTCTATTGCGAGCGTTAGGTCAGTTAGGCCTTTCGGTATCGACGTGTACATGATTCAGAACTCCCAGTACTTATTTCTTGACGGGCAAAACAGTCTTTTCTTCAGCTTCTTCACGACCAATAGCGGCGATGCCTATGGCTGCAGCGACCATTGCCAGGCCCATAACTAATGAGTAAGCATAGTCTCCGAAACGTGACTCAGCACCAGCTTTCTTCAAATATTCTGACCAGCCAGTCGAGAGACTAGCAACCTGGTCATAATTCGGTAGTGGCAAGCCCAGATTCTCATTGATCCAACGCAGCCAGAGCGGCCATGCGTCAGGGGCACCGGTCATACCAAGCTCAGCCCAAGGCATCAGCCCGGTTAGGGCTAGGCAGGCGACCGCGCCTACAACTACCAAAACAATGTCAATCGTTTTACCCACGACTAGTTATCTCCATGAGTTTCAGGGTCGGTTGATTCGTCAGATTTGTCACTACAAGACGGTCTAGTCAAACGCTCATAAACAGCGTCAAAGAGTCGAATCTTGCGGGTGCGATTGTCTTTAGATTTCTCTTCTGCATATATGAAGAAGGCCTGCACCCCAATCAGAGCGACAGTAAGCAAACTTCCAGCAAGCACGTATACGATGGCCGAAACTGATAATCCAGCTTGCATCTGTCTGGTTCCTTCAAAGAACCATGAGAGCGCCACCACTGAAAAAACAAAAGCTAAGAACTTATAGACAAACTTGATCTTCAGTCTTCTGTTTGAAGTAGAAGAAGAGAAAGCACCACTAGCGCCATTTTCAGGCTTAGCATTGAGGTTATTCAAATTGCTATTTAAACTAGCGGTGCTCACTTTTTGATTCTTCTTACTCACTTTATATATGCAGTTGTCTAGGCAGCGGCAACAGGTTCAGCAGCTTTCGGTGCGGCCAATTTGGCTTGAGCCTGCTTAGCTTGAATTCCAGCAATCAGAGCTAGAGCACCAGCCAGAGGACCACCAATCATCCACCACCAGTCGTTGTCTGGAACCTTCAGAGGATAGCCACCCTTGACCAAACCTGGTACTAGACGATCCTGCAATGTGCAGTAATCCCAAGCCCAGCGGTTGTTGATCATGAAGTCAGTCATGCTCTCATACTCTGGGTGCGGTCCTTTGACAGGGTCTGAGAACTTGATGGCATCATAGGCACCATTAGGACCAGACGGGGTTTCAAAGGTTGGAATAAACTTCGAAATTAAATCTAGCGCTGTCTTGTTTTTAGCCAGCTCAGCTAATTTCTGCAAGTCATCTTTAGCAACGGGCTCACCCAATTTAGCGATATAGCCTGGGTCTAAGGTGACATGGTAGTTCCAGTACTCTTTATTGAGAGGAACACCAGAGTTAGAGGTGCTGTGCAATTTCCGCACAACAGCTTCAACTTCACTGGCATTACTCATCATTGGTCGAGCAAGGCCATAGAGAGCGGCGTGGCCCAGTGGGTCAATGAACATTTCTGTCAGAGCCATGTAGTTATAGGTATAGGCACTGAATGACTGAATCAGGCAGTAGACCAGCATAACCATGGCGCCCACGAAGCCTTTGGCTTTCTCTTGCAGGTTCTTATTGCGAATCATAAGAATGGCCTGCCAAGCAATACCGATATCGATAGTGCCGTAGAGGAAGGATCTCCAGTAAGGCGGGTCAGAGTGAATATCGGCAATGTTGACGATAATCAAGTAAGAGAAGACTATCCAGCAAGCCGCTCCCATGAAGGTCATCATTAAGATGAATGGTCTCTTCATGATGTCTTTCTCCGAACCTGTAATCCAGGTATCGAGGAAAGGCAGGAGAATTACTGAAACTGGAATGACCATAGTGATGTAAGTTGCCACAACCGGCTCCAGGTACTTGTACATCTGATACAAGCCTAAGAAGTACCAGTCAGAGAGAATTGGCAAAGGAGTGACATCTGGATCAGACCGTGAGCCTTGAGCGGCTGGAAGAGCAATTGCCACAAAGGCAATCATCAGAATCAAGATCGAACGCTTGGTCCAGTTCAACGGTACGCGCACATAGGCATTTTTGAAGAAGTAGATTTCAACAAAAATAAGTGGAATGAGAGAGAAAGCTAAGTGCAACGAGAAGAATCTCGTCATTGTGTTTTGAGTGATGGCAGCACCACCACCGAGCAATACTTCAGCGGTGTTCCATCCCAAGTGCAGCGACTTGTAGAGAGGCTGATAGAAGTCTCCCATCACAGCGAACTGGTCCATGTAGGTAGGGAATGTGGCAAACACTTTGGTCGCCCAAAATGCCCGCTGGTTCCAAATTAGCAAGTAACCAGAGAGACCGGAATACATCGCTAGCAGCAGGGTGACCAGGGCAATGGCAATGTTGAATTCTTTGGAAGGCTTGTAATCGGCATTGATAAACATGCGATAGAGACGCATGGTGGCGGCGATGATCATGGCATCAGCACCATATTTGTGCATGCCTCTCATCAATCCACCAAGCGGAATACCGTTTTGAATATTGAGAATAGAATCGAATGCAGCTGATTTAGTTGGCACATACCACATGATCAAAATCAGACCTGTGGCCATAACAATGAACCAAACCAAATAGAAGATCGGCCCTAACGCATAGAAGGGATTGGTCTTCGCTTCGTTTTGATAGTGCTCATCGAAAATATCGATGTTGTTGATGCGGGTTTTGACCCAATCACCAGCTGCGGTGAGGGTGCTCGCAATGCTTTTATCCTGTACTAAACTAGGCAATTGAACCAGCCTCCAACGCAACCACCTGATACGATTCGCCTACCTTTTTAACTTCAAATTTCCGCGGTGGACGAGGAGCAGGACCGCTTACTACTTTTCCGGCCTGAGCAATGTCATAAACGCTCAAGTGGCAAGGGCAAGCAAATACTGGGCCAGCGGGTTTGAAGTTGTAGCCCTTAGCGCATTCATCTGGATCTTTGACGAAGTTGAAGATGCAACCAAGGTGTGGACAAATGCGGCTGTAGGCAACCACATCTCCGGTGGGCAATTTAACAATGAAGCCTGGAATCTTGCGTACTTCAGCTCCCTCAGGGTTGTACTCGAGGTACTTCTGATTGAACATGAAAGGCAGGCAAGTCCATGGATCGGGGAAATCTTTATCTGTGAAAGTAGGAATTGGCGGCTCAGCCAAAGGTTGGTCAGATTGACCAAGGATGTCGAGCGGCTTCAATGTTGGTCGCAAATATCTGAGAAAAGGAGATATCAAAAGCCCAAATGTAGCTGCAAGCGGTAGTGCAGCTACCGTTTTTAAAATGACTCTTCTTCTGACTCCGTCTGTCATGGTCGATATCCTTAGGTCTTAGGTACTAGGTCTTTGTATTAGGTCTTCGGTACTAGTGATTGAATATTGTCCAATCTTAGTTTTATTTGTGTTATTTCGCTTCCTTTTCTTCCTTGTCTTCTTTGGCATGAAGGGCTTTAGTAGCGTCTTCAGTCATATTGCTTTCATGGAAGTGGCGAACATAACCCACAAGTTTCCAGATGTAGGCTTCGTCGAAGGTGGTTACCTTGGTTTTATCCGACTTCCTATCTATTTTGCCTAGGAAGTTAGGCATCCCTTCCCACTTAATCCCGTTAGCAATGTGATCCCACAGAACTTCATCTGTACGGTCATAAAAGCGGGGGAAACTTTGGAAATTGGCTGGAGCTGGCTCAAGCACGTTGCCTTTCATCAGCGGACCATTGCCGTAGCCCTTAGCACCATGGCAGACAACACAATTAGCACCGAAAACTGGTTGTACTTCAAGTATTTCAGCGTCGGTCAAAGGCGGAGTAGATAGACTTCTGACATAGAAGACTAGTTTCCATATGTCTGGTGGACGAAGTTTAGAGCGCACCGATGGGTGTTCGCTGCCTTCTTTGCCGAAGGTAATGAAGTCGTATTGCTCCACTGGCTTTTGCTTTCGGCCCCACTCTTTGCTAGAGAGGTCAACAGTTGCTTTACCAGCAACAGGCTTACCATCTAGACCGTGACAAGCAGCACAATTCTGAGCAGCATATACGCCTTTGCCATCAGGAATTGATGGATCGTCGTTTGGCCAGATTGGCTCTTTGTCGCCGAGAGTAACCTTGGTGCTAACCAGGCCGTCATCTGCTGATGGCAGAGTGACTTTGCTGTCGTTGCAGGCAGTTAAGCCAACAATCACAGGAATCATCGCCAAAAGAAGCGAGGCCTTTAGGTCAACTCTAAGAGATGACGCGGGGGAGAGACTTTTTTGGTTACTGAAAACCAATTTCAACTTACTAAGTGACATCTTCCTCTAATAACCAAAGAAGGGAATCCAAGACACCGCTGCATATACAAAGATCAGAATGAAACAAATCACCAGAAAAGGAGGCGGGGCGCCTTCACCGATGCGGTATTCAGAAACGACTTCGTAGTGCTCATCGTCTTCGACTACCGGCGTGCTAACTGTTTTTTTGACTTCTTCAGCCATTTTTCTCCATTCCTTACTATGCGCTTTTTGCACTTAAGGTGTTAAGCGCCTTCGCCTTGAGTACGCAATTTTTCTACAGCAGCTTTGGCCTTACCGCCAAGCACGAGCTCTTCGCTGTCATCAAGCATTTCAAATTTGACAGCTTCGAGATCTTCAAATTCACCGTTTCTGAAAGCCCAGAGAACTCCAACCACAGCAATTAAGAAGAAGAAGCCACAAATACCAAACGCTACCCAGACACCACCACCGATACTAGCTCCATTAAGAACACAATTTGGACACATAGCGCTCTCCTTATTCCTTACCGTGGTGCGGTTCGTAAACTTGCTTTGTAAGCACTGGAAGATGAGTCGGCTCGGCCACATTTAGCTGGTCAAGATTGTCGATTGTCTCCTCGTGCTCTTTAGGCAAGGTCTTCAAGTAAGCGACCAAGAACCAGCGTTGCTCTTCTGACAAAACAGACTGGAAGCGCGGCATTCTCGTACCGGTCACACCTTCAGAGATTCTGTAGAACCAGTGCTCATCAGGATATTGCTTGTAATAATCGCGAGTAAGGTTTGGTGGCTTCTTCTCTAATGTAATGGCATTAGGTCCGTTGCCCTTACCCTCTAGACCGTGGCAAGCAGCACAGTTTTGAGTGTAGATACCACGACCAGCATTGGCTGCGGCATCGGATGTGGTATCAACAGTTTTACGAGCAGCCAAACCGCGTCCTTGTGGAGTGGTAGGCAAGTACTCATCAGGTGGAGTGACAAAAGCTGTCACTGTCCGCTTGTTACCAAGAGTTTGAATGTACTGTACCAGGTCATTCATGTCTTGCTCAGAAAGATAACTGAAGCTCGGCATGATTGAACCAGGCTTAACGGCACGAGGTGAAATCAAGTGTGCTTTCTGCCATTGTGACGGGAAGCGGCCACCTTCGTTGGTCAAGTCTGGACCAGTTCTAGCAGTACCTAATTGGTGAGGGGTTTCATACACATAGTCGCCTTCTTTGACCAATGGACCGTAGCCCCGGTCTTGAATACGAGTGAACTGTGTATGGCAATAGAAGCAACCTTCTCTGACATATATTTGACGACCGCGAGCAGCGTCACCAACCGAAAGTGGAATCACTTTATAGTCATTTCCACGACCTGATGCTTTCGGGTTAAAAAGCACCATTGGCATCAATACAGTAGAGAAAATGATGATGAAGAAAGTGGTGACAATACCAATTGCACCTAACCGGTAACCGTACATTAGACTTTGACCTCCCGAGCTTTAACCGTTGAGTCGGCAGAAGCTCTAGGTGTGAAGAGCGTTTTATATGTGTTGTAAGCGAAAATGCACTGACCGGTGACGATCATGAAGCCGCTTATCGCTCTCAGGAACCAGTACGGAACAAGCGCCAAGCCCCACTGGTCAACAGGGTAACCAAGGGCCCAACCAGCTGCTTGTACAAGACCAGCAGTGGTTAGCGACGTCATCATTAGAGTGAAACCTAAGAACTTAAGCCAGTAGTGGGCTCTGATCAGCCCCTGACTATGCCACTCTCTGCCGGTCAGACGTGGCATGCAGTAATAGAACGAAGAAGTAAGAATGAACGAGAACGTACCGAGCAACGCTAAGTGAGCGTGACCGACAACCCACTGAGTGAAGTGGATGTACCAGTTGATCCATCGTGTCGCTTGGAATGGTCCTTGAGTACAAGTAACCAAATAGAACATGCACGAGGTAACAGCAAAGCGCAAAGGTAAGTCGGTAACGACCATGCCCCACTTGCCGCGCATCGTCATGAAGAAGTTGGTCAGCACTGTCAACACTGGAACCAGTAAGAAGATTGAAGAGATAATGGCGATTGCCTTCAACCATTCAGGTACTGGCGATTGGGTGATGTGGTGCGTACCAGTTGGTGCGTAGAAAAGAGCAATACCCCAGAAGCCCAACATCGAAAGACCGTGGCTATATAGAGGGGCTTTGGTAAAACGCGGAATGAGGAAGTACATCATGCCAACACCGACTGTGGTGAACCACATGCCGAGAATGTTGTGGCCGTAGAACCAGCCGATGATGGCGTCGTTCAAACCAGGTAGAGCAACGAAAGTACGTTGGCCGATTACATATACCAGCGGGAACCAGAACAACGAACCGAGGAAATACCAGAGCGAAACGTAGAGCTTTTTCACTTTACGGTTGACGATCGTCATATAAAGGTTGAACGCTACAGCGACCAGACCGATAACAACAATAACGTCGAGAATGGCGCCCAACTCGGCATATTCTCGACCTTCTGTGTTGCCATTTAGTAGTGTGCAGAACGCCCCAATCATGAGGATATTCCAGGCCCACATAGTGAAATTGCCGAGCCGTTCGCTGTACAAATCACACTTGCAGAGCGTGGGAATCATGTGGAACATAGATGCCACATAACCCATCGACAACCAGCCAATGGCGACGGCGTTGACGTGCCACATTCTAAGGTGCGGCATTGCCAACTGCGGAACGCCTCTAATCAGGTCGGGCAGTGAGAATTCGGTGCCAGCCAGCATGCCAGCTCCCATACCCCATAGCGACCACCAAAGTGCTGATAGAAAGAAATTGCGGCTGGCGCTGCCCTTCTTGGCGCTTATAAATCTATCCAGCAAACTTGTTTGTGCCAAACTGTTCACTTAACGGTACCCCTTCAAAGGCTCCTTGCCTTGACTCATGAGTGATTCTAGGCTACTGACATCGCCCTAATCACCTCTCAGAAGCATGATTTTTCATTCAAGAATTATTTCAGTGTTGTTATAGACTCCCGCCAAAATCATCTTCTTTAGATACAAAGCGTAACGCCCATCCAGGCCAAAGCTATCCACCATGACGCTTAGCGCTAGCAAAGGGATAATTAACTAAACCACTGAGCATATGCCGCTTTAGCAGAAATTCATTTTGGCTCGTCAATTTTCGGCTCAACTGGACAGAGGTCAAGTGCGTTAAATCGGTTGGCAGATTTGTCAATATCAGTCTTGAGCCAATGCTTAATTCCTTCACATCCATGCAGCAAAATCTCGTCAACTATTTTTTGCTGCTCTGGCGGAAAATTACTGAGCACATAATCACCCCGAGTGGCGCCACCGGGATCTGGCCCTACACCCAGCTTGAGTCGATCAAACTGCTTATTGCCAGAAAGACATTCAATAATAGATTCAACACCGTGCTGACCGCCAGCGCCTCCAGCCTTCTGAAAACGCAAACGCCCCAAGCTCAGTGAAACATCGTCGTGAGCGACGATCAAATCTCCTGGCTGAGCCTTTATATCAACTTTGTACCAGTGCAAAACCTTTTGCACCGACTGGCCCGATAAGTTCATATATGTAAGCGGCTTGACAAGCACAACATCAGCACTGCCTACTTTCACCCTGGCCCAATCGCATTGCAGTGAGCCACTATTGCGAAAGTCAGCGCCCAATTGTGCTGCCAACTTTTCCACTAAGCGAAATCCAACATTGTGCCTGGTCATCTCATAGCGTGCGCCCGGATTTCCAAGACCAACAACAATTTTCACCAACTACCTGCTTTGGCTTTTACTCTGTTTTTCGAAGTATTTTTTATCATCACTTTCGACTAAATGGCTACACTTATAGATGTGGCATCATACTCAACTAATATTTGGCATTTCTAGTATTTGGCAATTCGAGTTTTTAGCATTTACATCTTTAGCATCTACCTTCAGCTATTAAAAAGACAGAGAAAATGACGATCAACAACAACATCGACGATAAAGAACTGCATTTCCCCTATTTGCCTAACACCGAGGCCGAAAGAGCAGCAATGCTCAAAGAAATCGGAGTGAAGACCTTTGAGGAATTGATCAGCCATATTCCCGCATCAGTGCGCGCCAAGCCGCTAGATATCCAAGAAGGTCTATCTGAGCTTGAGCTTTCTGCCTATATGCAAAAGCTTGCGGCGAAGAACAAACCAGCCAGCCAACAAGCTTCTTTTCTCGGTGGTGGATCGTATAGAAGATTTGTACCAGCAGTGGTACCAGCCATAATATCTCGCTCTGAATTTGCCACAGCTTACACGCCCTACCAGCCAGAAGTATCACAAGGCAGCCTCCAGGCGATATACGAATTCCAAACAGCAGTTTGCCTGATTACCGGCATGGACGTTGCTAATGCCTCGATGTATGACGGTCCGACTGCTACAGCCGAAGCCGCCATGATGGCAGTGCGACTGTCTACCAATAGCGCTACTGGCACTACGCGCAAGAAAGTTGTCTTGTCTGCTGGGGTTAACCCCGAGCACCGCATGGTGACTGAAACCTATGCCAAGGCATTTGGTATCGAAACTGTCATCGCCAAAAATGACAATGACTCTTCCAGTTTAGAAAAAGTTCTAGACAGTGATGTGGCCTGCTTTGTTGTGCAATATCCCAACTACTTTGGCTGTATTGAAGAGCTTGAAACAATTGCTGCAGCCGTTCACAAACACGGTGCCTTGCTAGTCGTAATCAGCGATCCCATTAGCCTCGGTCTGTTGAAAGCACCAGGAGACCTAGGCGCCGATATCGTCGTTGGTGATGCTCAAAGCTGCGGCAACTTCCTCAGCTTTGGTGGGCCGTCAGCTGGCTATATGGCCTGTCGCAAAGAATTCATTCGCCAACTGCCAGGACGTTTGGCCGGCATGACTGTTGACAATCGAGGCCAAAGAGCCTTTACGCTCACTTTGCAAACTCGCGAGCAACATATCAGAAGAGCGAAAGCGACCTCTAATATTTGCACCAACCAAGCCTTGAATGCCTTAGCCATGCTGGTATACCTGACCTGCATGGGGCCACAGGGGCTACGTGAATTAGCTGATATCAGCTTGCAGAGAGCACACTATTTGGCCGATAAGTTGACTGCCATTGATGGCGTCAAGCTCACCTTCGAGCAGCCGTTCTTCAACGAATTTGCTCTGGCTTTACCCGAAGGTGTCAAAGTCGAAGAAGTGCTTGATGAATTGAAAGGCAAAGGAATTCTAGGTGGCATCGACCTATCCACCTCCTATCCAGAATTGGGCTCTTCCATACTGATTGCTGTTACGGAGATGAATCCCGTGGCAGAGCTTGATCACTTTGCCGAAGTGCTAGCAGCGACCTTAGCGGCTAAGGCCGTCAAAAAAAAGGTTTTGACTGTATAATCACTTCTTTATTTAGGACTAGATAATTTGCCTGTGACCACTTCAGCACCCCAACAAACCGAGAATTCATCTCCCGACAATTCTCCCAAAGGATTTTTTCAGGGCTTCCTCAAAGAAGCCATTGAATTAATTGTCGTTACCTTGATTTTACTCATCGGTATTCGCTGGGGCATTGCCGAAGCGCGCTACATTCCATCAAGCTCGATGGAACCGACCCTGCAAATCAACGACCGCCTGATTGTCGAAAAGATTTCCGGTCACTTGGGCAAACCAATTCAGCGGGGTGACATTCTTGTCTTTTATCCCCCGGCGATTGAAATGGGCGGTGAAGAGCTATCTAATGATCCCTTGCACTGGCTCGGCCGTTTGACTGGCTTGCCCTTTTTCCCTAATGACCCGGCTTTCATTAAACGAGTGATTGGTCTGCCCGGCGACATAATTCGTGTTCAAGACGGCCAGGGCGTGTACGTCAACGGTCAACTCTTAGACGAATCGGCCTACATAAAAGAAGTACCAGCCTACAATCTCAATGTTCTTGCTGATATCAGAGGGCGCAACGCTAAAGGCAACTATATTCAGCCAACCGGCGACAAGGCCAAAGCCAACGAACCAATCATAGTGCCCGCTGGTCGCCTGTTTATGATGGGTGACAACCGCAATAATTCAGAAGACAGCCATGTTTGGGGCTTCCTCGATCAAAAACGAGTAATTGGTCGGGCCTGGCTCTTGATCTGGCGACGTCTAGAAGCTCCAGCCTATCCTCCAAGCCTGCAAGCTCAAGAGTAACCGGCAGGCAAGACTAAAGGGTATATAGAAGTTAGTAAAGCAAGAGGCTAACCGTATGGCAAAGGGATCTCAAAGAGTCGGGCACGAGCATGATCACTCTCAGCCCAGCGCTGAGAAGACAGTGCCTGATTCAGCGAACAGCCAAGCGGCCACCAAGCCGGCTTTAAGTGCAGTAGATTTGCGCGATCTAGAATCTGAACTGCACCAGCGCGAGATTGCCTTAATTGAACGTGAAATCAAATCTCTTCGACTACAAGAAGAATTAGAGCGCCTCCGTCCTCTGTCTGGACTTTATCGTGTAGTCAAATCAATGGCGACCGAACGCAAGCTCGATGCCCTCCTCGAAACAATCACCCGCGAAACGCAGAATATGCTCAAGTGCGATCGCTGTAGTGTGTTTGTGCTCGACCAGGAGAAAAGCGAACTGTGGACGCAAGTAGCCCAAGGCCTTGTTGGCGCTCGTACCATTCGCATCCCAATGTCGGGAACAGCCATTGTCAGTCACTGCGCTCGCAGCGGCAAAATTATCAATATTCCAGATGCCTACAAAGATGAACGCTTCGACCCTGCTGTGGATAAACACACCGGTTATAAGACCAGAAGTGTCTTATGCGTGCCCATGCGCAACCGCGAAGGTAGCATCATTGGTGTCTTCCAGGTATTGAACAAATTAGCTGGCCCCTTCACCTCTGAAGATGAAGATTGGCTAGAAGCCTTAACAGCTGTTGCTTCTGGCTTAATTGAACAAGCCCAAGCTTACGCTGAAATTGAGAGCTTTGTTGATAAGACCCTAGAAGTCTTGGCCCAGACCATTGATAAGCGTGACCCGCTAACGGCCGGTCACTCAGTGCGGGTTACCAACTATAGCCTTTTGATTGGCACTGGCCTTGATGTCATCGCTGAAGATTTAGACGTACTGCGCTATTCCGCTATGATGCACGACTACGGCAAGATTGGCGTGCCTGAAGCGATTTTATGGAAAAACGGCCGCCTTACTCCCGAAGAGTATGCCACAGTGCAGAAGCATGCCAGCATCACCTTTGATTTACTCAATAATCTGCCTTTCACCAAACGACTTGGGGCTGTGCCTTTTGTTGCTTCATGCCACCACGAGAAATTAGATGGTACCGGTTACTATCGCAATTTAAAGGGTGAAGAAATTCCTTTCCTCTCACGCATAATTGCTGTTGCTGACGTCTTCGATGCTCTTACTTCAGTAAGGCATTATCGCAATCGTATGCCCATTGAAAAAGTAGCTGAAATTCTTGATGCTGGTCGCGACAACCATTTCGACATACGTTGTGTTGATGCTTTCGACAAACTCCCGTCTGATAGGGTCTTGAAAGTAATGGAAAGCGAGCGGGATCGCAATACCTCCGAAGATATTAGTCCGTTTCAACAGGTAAGCTGGAAGCGACTGGTTGAAATAGTTTCTGGCTCGCGCGCTAAGCGTGGAGAAGAAGGACTAAAAGAAGCTTTTGAGCGCATGTACAACTTTGGCTTGCCCAAAGACTACAAACCACTCGACTAGGAGCCTCATGGTATCAAGCCACTTACGAAAGCTTGGTAGCAGCCTCGCGGCGCTATCTATCGCTTTAACCATTGCCACAGCCTTAACTAACCATGCTGGCGCCGCCCAAAATCAAAGCACCGAAGCAGGAAATACAGTTGAGGCTCTACCACCCGACGGTGTTGATCCTCAGGCAAAAGGCTGGGTAAAGCTGCGCATCAGCGTGCCGCAAATGAAAGACCGCGTCGACAAAATTACTTTCTACCCCTATTCCACCAAGCCACCAAAAGTAAAAGTACCGCCACTGCCTCTGCCTGAAGAAGACAAAGACATCAAACAAATGCTGATCAGCTCTGGCTATCTCAGCAGGCAATCGCTTACTAAGCCGTATCCTGATATCGGTTGGCGTTGGCACTATGCCTATCGCAATGCCCAAAAACGTGCCGGTGGAGATGAACCTAAAGTAGTTGCCGGGCTCTACCGCTGGGCCAACAACATGCTCAAGTATGTCAAACCTGAAGTCGAGCGCATAAACAAAATCGAAGAAGCACGCCATGCTCGCTATCTTAAAGCCGTCGAAGAATACGAAGACAGCCACAAAGACGAAGAGATGGAAGCGCTGAGACTGGGTCTAGATCCAACACCAATAACTCTGCAATCGGTCAATAAAGGCACAGCCATGGAAGGTGTAGTAGCACTTAAACCAGGTGAGTGGTATGCCACTGGCCAACACAAGACGCCCGGACTGACTTATTATTGGCAAGAAAAAATCAAGGTCAATCCCGGCGATAAACTTACCCTGGTACTAAACGATGCCAACTCAATGCTAATTACCGGCGGTTGGTAATGCTTGCATTAAACAAAAGAGTGCATGAAATCAACTAGTGACTTGATGCACTAAGACTTGCACTGTGGGCTTTGCCGAAAGCCTGGAACGCAATGCTTTTACAACAGCTTCACGCACAGATGAGCGCAGCTGAACTGTGACATCATCATTTTTTGAATCTTTCTTCGTACGCGAAACAGCTTCTCTTACAATGCCATCGAGTTCCAAGCGCATGGCCGCCCACTCACTTGAGCGCAGGAAGCCAGAAGCACCAACTTCAACGGTAGGGCCGGTAACTATCTCACCACCGGCGGTGACAGTCAAACCAATGGTCACCACTCCCTCTAAACTGAGAGCGCGCCGCTCATTCACCGATGCAGTTGTAACTCGCTCACCTTGTTCCCGGTTAAATAAAACCGGCTGAAAAGCTACCGAGCCAGCGACACAAGCAACGCCATTGCGAACTTCAAGCAGATCACCGTTGCTCAAAGTAAAAATAGCACTTTCATCAAGACCAAAAGCTGTAGCCATTTCGCCATGTTGGGTGATATGCCGCCCCTCACCTATAGCTGGAGCAAAATAGCGAGGATTGGTAATCGAGAGCATCAACTTCAATTCTTCTTTGGAAGCATGCTTGGAGACATGAACTCCTTTACGCTGCCCCCAGACAACACTGACATTCTTAAGCAAGAGTTGGTCAAGAATATGAGCCATGTGACGCGCCCGTCCAGGTAAGACATCACTAGAGAAGACAATAGTATCGCCCTCTTTTAGAGTGACTGTAGGATGATTGTCGTAAGCCATTTCATCTAAAACATTGATTGGATCGGCTTCGGTCGAGCTGGCAATAACCATCACGTCTCGCCCCTTCATACCAGCCAAAGCATTGATAGAACCTTCAATCGCTCTATCGAAATTGAGATTCCCTGTAATGGCTGCACTGACTGCAATTTTGTGCAGAGTGTCGCCTAAAAGAATGACTTTGCGATTAGACTTTGCCGCAGCATCAAAGAGAATCTGCAAGCGATGAGTATTAGTGCCAGGCATGACCACAATCATTCGACCGCTAGCAGTCTTTGCTAATTTTTCCATAGCTTCAGCCACCACTTTCTCCGAAAGTGTGTAGCCTCCAGCTTCAACATTAGCTGAGTCAGAAATTAGTAAAGTGACACCCTCATCACCAATGGTGGCGAGGCGACCAACATCAAGCAATATTCCATCAACTGGTGTCTGGTCAAATTTGAAGCTCGAAGTATAGATAACAGTGCCGGCATTGCAACTAATACGCAGAGCACAAGCATCAGCAATGGCGTTGTTACTGACAATCCATTCAACTTCAAAGGGTCCTACTTGATATTTGGTTTTGACATCTACCACTTCCATGGCAGGCAAACTAGCAGACTCAGTCGCTTCGCTAGTACCATATAGATCGTATACATTTTGATTGATTAGCTCTGCCACAAAGCGTGGAGCCATAACTCGAGGCAAGCTAACATGATGAGCTAGGTACATAATTGCCCCAGCATGCTCTTCATGACCATTGGTAAGCAAGAGTGCCGTAATCTTGTCTTGGTTGGCCTCCAAAAAAGAAGTATTAGGCAAAAGCAGGTCAACACCCGGCAGTTCCCGAGCTGGGTAGCTGGCGCCAGCATCAACCACAATCATTTCGCCCTGGTAGATAAACAACCACATCACCTGCCCCAGCTCACCCTGTCCGCCAATGGGCACGGCATATAGGGATTGGTAATCAAGCTCAGGCCAAGTGGTTAAGAAGTCAGTCACGAAAGATTCCTATTTTCAGTACCAAACGAATTTTGAGTACCAAACAATTCTATAGCTGTCGGGCAGAAGAATGGAAAGAAGATCAAATTTGTAAGAATAGAAAGTACAATCGTCATTCGCAGATTGTATCTGAGGTATTTATGCAGGCTACTTCTAACCTCCAAGATAAGCTAGATCGCATCTTAAGACCGGGCACGGCCGACAGTGGTCATGCCAACGGCGGAAAACCCGCGCTGATACAGGTATTGCCTGGCGGCCAGATTAGAGAAATCGATCACAAAGCCCTAGAGCAATTGATTGGCCAAGCTGAGAGCCTACTAAAAAGCTTTAAAGTAGGTGCTGGCGACAAAGTTCTCATGACCTCCCCCAACTGCCCTGAATTGGCAGCCTTCATACTGGCAACCTGGCGGCTTGGGGCTATAGCTGTACCGGTTGATTTTCGCCTAACCGAAGGCGAGCTAGCCAATGTAGCGAAATCCCCAGCTATTTCAGCAAAAGTCGTTTTGGTCGCTCCGGCCTTGATCAAAGACTACGCCGCCCTAGAGACTAATCTCAATAGCGGCGCCAAAATTGCGCTCTGCGATATTGCTCAACTGCATAAATTCGAAGCGACTGTGCGCCCAGCCGATCACATCAGTGACTTTGCCAGCCTCACTGACCCAGCTCTCTTGATTCTCACATCGGGAACAACTGGCACACCTAAAGGTGCCCTCCACGACCTAGGCAGCTTAATTAATAACTTAAGCGAACTGGGCGACATGGCTGATTTCCACAAAGATCTCAATGTCCTTCTGCCAGTGCCGGTTTCGCATGTGCTGGGCCTTGAAGTAATGTTGATTGCTCTGCTTGATGGCAGCACAGTAGTCTTTTCAGAGATGACCATAGAAGGCATTGTCGCTGCTAATAACAAATTCAAACCAGAATTCATGGTTGGTGTTCCCACCATATATGGTGCTTTTCTAGCCTTACCCAAGGGCGCCATCGACTTAAGCAATGCCAAAGTTCTACTGTGTGGTGGCGCACCGATGCCCGCTTCTCTCGCAGAGGATTTTCATAAAGTCTTTGGTCGTCGCCTCAACAATGGCTACGGCTCTACCGAATCAAAAATTATTGCTGTCAATCTTAACGGCCCAGACCAATCAGTTGGCAAACTAGTGCCCTCAGCTAAAGTCAAAATATTAGGCTCCGATGGCACTGAACAAGCCGAAGGTCAATCAGGCGAGATAGTTATTTGTGGCAGCACGCTTATGCTTGGTTATATTGGCCAAGACCAGGCCACCAATGCAGTAATTCATGATGGTGGCTATTTTACTGGCGATATCGGCTATCTCAAAGACGATTATCTCTACATCTCAGGCCGGGCCAAAGAACTAATAATTGTTGCCGGCAACAAAGTCTTTCCTGCAGAAGTTGAAGACGTACTGCGTGCCAATGCCCTCATTAAAGAAGTGGCGGTGATTGGTGTGCCCCACAGTAAGCTGGGACAAATCGTCAAGGCCCATACAGTGCTGCAACCAGGTCAATGGTCAGACAGCCTTAACTGCGACGGTGAAGAAAAGAAAGAACATCGCCAAAAGCTTGTTCAGCTAATGCGCGAATATTGTGCCCAGCATTTGAAGCGCGAATTAAGGCCAATGGAATGGGAATTCTATACTTGCGATCATCCGCTACCACGCACTTCTGCAGGCAAAATAGACAAGAAACAGCTGAGTTAGAAGGCCCTTACTTAATTTTGGCCAAGCGCTCGAAATAGTCAACAAACATGCGCATACCACCGCTGGCTTGCTGCCAGTCAAAGTTTTCATTGATGGCATGGTAGCCGTGCTCAGGCAGTGACAGCCCTAAAAATACCAGTGGCACTTTCAATATTTCCTGCATGCTCACAACCGCACCAATCGATCCACCTTCACGGGTGAAGGCGGCCTCCTTGCCAAAACCAGTCTTCATAGCCTCTTTGGCCGCCTGGGCAAAGGGCCCGGTGAATTCACCAAGAAATGGCTTGAGCGAACCTTCAGCCACAACCTCAACATCCGGGTCATGCTCTGCTACGAATTTCTTCAGCATAGCCAATACCTTGGCCGGATCTTGATTAGGCACCAGACGCATACTAACTTTTGCTTCCGCCTGATGCGGCACGATGGTCTTCACGCCCGGCCCAGAGTAACCGCCAGTGATACCATGCACTTCAAAGGTGGGAGTAGCCCAAATGCGGGCGCTGGCTTCAGAAGCATCATCAGTGCGAGTAGAGTGCAATTCATGAGCTTTCTTGAAATTGGCAACATTAAAACCAGATGCCACAAAATTTTCTAACTCGGCACTATCTATTGGCCGCACATCATCAAGGAAACCAGGAATCTTAACTTCTCCAGTTTTAGCGTCAAAACATTTGGAGATCAAAAATGCTAGCTCAGCGATAGGATTACGAGCCAGGCCGCCAGTTGTACCTGAATGTACATCCTTAACCCCGGTCTTGAGCTTAAGCAAGCAGCATTGCAAACCTCTTAAGCCATAAGGTATGGCAGGCCTTTCGCGCGAAACCCAGATGGTATCGGAGATCACCACCGAATCGGTCTTCAAGTCAGAGATATTATCTTGTAAGAACCTCTCAAATGAGGGGCTGCCAATTTCTTCTTCTAATTCCCATATGAACTTAATATTGATAGGCACGCCCTGCTTGTGCACATAGGAGGCGGCATACAAGACTGCTAAAGCTGGCCCTTTATCGTCAGTAGTGCCGCGTCCACGGTAGACGCCATCATCTATCTGCATATCAAAAGGCGAGGTGAGCCATTCAGATGGGTCTGCCGGCTGCACATCTATGTGATTGTAGACAGTCACTGTCGGGCAATCGGCGCCGCTGTGAAATTCGCCAATTACCACTGGCTGGCCGGCAGTTTTAACTAGCCTAGCGCTGGCACCTTGTGACTGCAGCAAATCGATAGCCATTGCCGCCGTAGCTAGCATCGTCTCGGCCCGTTCGGGCTCCATGCTCACACTGGGTAAATCAACGAACTTTTTCAGATTAGCTTCGTACTCGCTCCGCAGAGCGTTTATGTATACAGAGATCTGATCCGAATCACATTTGACTTCCATTGCCACTCCAAAATTGACAGTGGCAATTATAGTTAAACAGTCTGATTCTTGCTACGAGCTGCAGCGAAAGCAACCCGCATATGATTGATAAATTTATTGCTGTCCATAAAGCCAGCTACTTTGGATATCGGGCTAATTACTCCGCCTTCCACTGAAAGTACTGAAACAGTAGGATAGCCCTCAACTTTTACTAAATTAGCCAACTGCTTAGCTTCCGAATTAGTGGAAGGGGTAACTTGCAAATAGACAGCGTCTTTAGCGATTGCGCCCACTTCGGGTTTCTGCAATTCGTCAGAGAAGAGCTTGCACCAACCACAGCGGTCTTCCTTGAATACAACGACTAAGGGCTTGTGCTCTCTTTGAGCTTTGGTCAAAGCGCCGCTAACATCACTCTCCCACTCAATCTTCTTTGGTGTCGCATCAGTGTTGGCGGTCCTCTCTAGACCACGACCAGGCATAAAATCGAAGCTAATGCCAAGGAGATTAATACCGTTGCGTTCATTAGAGCGCTCAGTACTAGGTTTACGTTCGACTTCAAGCTCAGTTGAATTAGATACTGCCATCTAGCGCTTCCTTTGGTGAGATTGCTTGCACGAAAGTATCTACACAGCCCCCAAGCTTTTTGGACAGACTAGCCTTAAACTCTTGAAATTTAAGAGCAGACGGGAACTTTCGGTTAAAGCCCATGTCTGTTATAGTTCGCGAGCATAGAAACATGGCGACGCCAAGGTCTTTTTTTAGGTTAAATGGAAACTCCAAATAAAATAGTGATGATTGCCGACTCTGACCAGAACGTCCGCAATCTCATCAGTCGTTTTCTGGTGGACGCCGGCTATACAGTGTCGTGCGCGGACGACGGCTACAAAGCTCTAGACAGTGCTCGCCTGGTGCCGCCAATGGCGATTCTCACCGAAGTATTACTGCCAAGGTTGGACGGACTTGCTCTCTGTCGTCTCATAAAGAGTGATTCTGCCACCGAGAATATAACCAGCGTAATAGTTTTGAGTGTGCTTGCCGCCGAAGAAAGAGCTCTTAAATCAGGAGCTGATGCTTTCATGCAGAAGCCACTAGAAAAGAACCGCCTCCTCAAGATTCTTGAGGAAGCCCATAGCAAAAAAGGAAAGCAGCCATGAAGCACAGTAGTTACAAGTGCATCAGCACTGGCAATCCTCAGATGGATGAAATTCTCAATGGAGGCTTTCCCAGCAACTCCATAAATATCATTATGGGCCAACCTGGCACAGGCAAAACAATATTTGCTGAGCAACTGGTTTTTCATCATGCCGGAGAAGAGCAGGATGACCGACCGATTCTTTACGTCACCACTCTTTCAGAGCCAGTGGCTAAAGTTCTTATGTATCTACAAAGATTTAGCTTTTTCGATGAAAGCAAGGTCGGATCTAGCGTTCACTACCAGGAAATTGGCAGCCAACTAAGCGAGCATGGTATCGGCGCATTGGTTCCATTTATAGAAGAGGCCATTCATTCACTTTCACCCAAAATTATCGTGATCGACTCGTTTAAAGCTTTGCACGATCTCGCCGAGTCGACCCAGCAAATGCGCCGCATGCTCTACGAACTAACAGGTTTGCTTACCGCCTATCAGACCACGGTTTTTCTGCTGGGCGAATATACCGATGAGCACGCCCAAACCTTGCCCGAATTCGCAGTAGCCGACGGCATTTTGCAATTTCTTCGCAGCTCTCTCAGCACAAGAGACGAACGCTTCTTACGGGTCCTGAAGTTGCGCGGGAGTAGCTATCTAGAGGGCCTCCACGGCTGCAAAATTACTTCCTCCGGCCTCGATATTTTCCCCCGACTTGTCACTCCTAAAGTAGCCGAAAGTTATGACGCTCAGAGAGAGAGAGTCAAGTCTGGTATTGAAGGTTTTGACCTCATAGTTGGCGGTGGCTTACTAAGAGGCAGCGCCACAGTTGTTGCTGGGCCAGCCGGTGCAGGCAAGACAACTTTTAGTTTGCAATTCGCCTTGGCAGGCTGCAAAGAAAATGAGCGCAGTTTATACGTAAATTTCCAGGAAAACCCCTCACAGCTGGCCCGTCTAATAAAATCGCTGGGTACCGATCTAGAAAAGGTTCAGGCTGAAGGCTTCGAACTCTTGTACGTTTCTCCTGTCGAGCTACAAATTGATAGCGTCATTGTCAAACTGTTTGGCCTGCTTCAAGAAAAGAACATAAAGCGGGTGGTAATTGATTCTATTAGTGATTTCTCAAGATCCTCCAGCGATCCAGACAGACTGCACGACTATCTATATTCACTTCTTCAACACATGTCATTGAAAGGCGTGACCACGCTGATGACCTACGAAACCTTTGGTGGCCTCCTCGACGACGGCAAAGACACTAGTTCAATTAGTCGATTCAGCAATATGTCAGACAATATTGTCTTGCTAGGGCTAGGCCGCGACCCTGACTACGTTAGAGACATACGGTGCATCAAAGCTCGCGCCACACAGCACGACCGCAAGGCGCACCCGTTCGAAATCACTAGCAGCGGATTTCGCCTGTCATAGACTGAGCTACTTAATATGGGCAGGGGCGCGCTCAGTCATCTGCAAGCGAATACCACGGCCGTCCATTTCGGCCAAGAAAAGCTTGGTCGGCACTGTGGTTTCTTGCCGCAGAACACCGCGCTCGGTGATGTCTCCCCGAGCAATCATCTGGGCCACGATTGAAGCAGGGAAAGCAGTCATACGCATCATGGCAGTAAGACCAGCAGCTTGATCGGCATAATCAATGCAATCCCAGACGATTTGCACTGGCTTCTTATCTTTCAAGCCCGATACCATCACTCTTACCAAAACCACATCTGGCTCATCTTTTGGCAGCTTATCGCTGAGAAGTTTGAACAATAAATCACGAGGCACAACCGGTCCAGAGGCAGTTTCAACTGCTTCTTTGGACATCAGGCCTAACTCTTTAAGCATATGGATGGCATCGCAATGGCCCGGATAACGAATAGTTTTATAGTCGAGGTGCTGCACTCGGCCCAGATAACTCTGGGGCAAAGTGGAAATTCCACCAGAGGTATTGAAAGCCTCCATGGTGCCAAATGGTCGAGGAAATTCGATTGATTCGTTATCCGAAAGCGATGGCACGGAGAAAATTTTGCCATCTCTCAATACGGTGCAATCTTCGTTGTATTCGTTGATCAAGCCATCAATTGAAAATACCTGACAATAATCCATGAAACAATCATCAGGATTGGCTGGCAGTCCGCCCACACGCAGCCGAATATCGTAGATTTCATCGAAGCTTTCGGCGGCGCTAACAGCCAATAGTGATACTAAACCTGGTGCCAAACCCAGATCAGGAATAATAGTTACACCCTGTTCTTTAGCCAATTCGTCAAGCATGAATTCTTTGGCAACAATTTCTTCGTTACCGCCAAGATCGACAAAGTGAGTCTTAGTAGCAAGAGCAATCTTTGCTAGTTCATAGTTATGCTTGTAAGTAATGCAGCTGACAGCCACATCAATTTCGGCCATTAACTGGGCCAATTCTTCTTCATTGGTGACGTCTAGCTCGACAGGTATAATCTTCTCGTCAGGCAAGCGCTTGACTAGCTCTTTGAGGTTTTCAGTGCTGCTATCAGCAACCACTACTTTTTCTACCTTAGAGCCGCGAATTAAGTCATAAGCTACGGCATAGCCCATCTTTCCGGCACCGAGAACGAGAAATTTCACAATATACCTCTATCTACCTGCATATCCAAGAATCATAAATAATACTACCTAATAAGTAGAGCGACGCTTTCCACCATCCACACAAATTGTCGAACCGGTTACGTAAGCAGCTTGAACCGAAGCAAGGAAAGCCACCACAGAAGCGAACTCTTCTGGAGTGCCAAGTCGACCAGCCGGAATACTGGCCAAATATTCACGGTTATAATCTTCTTCACTCTGGCCACTTTTTGCCATTCGGGCAGCCATTAAATCAGTGAGCCTATCCGTAGCAATGGCACCCGGTGCCACACAGTTAACGGTGATATTGTGCGCCGCCACCTCGCTGGCCAAGCCTTTAAGCATAGCTGTCACAGCGGCTCTAAGCGAATTCGAAATTGCCAGTCCGTGAATAGGTTCCATCACAGACAGCGAGGTAACACAAAGAACTCGGCCAAAATTGCGCTCTTTCATACCAGGCAGAAAGGCGCAATTGAGTTCGGCCACAGATTGAAACAGCTGTTCGAATCCGGCCTGCCAATCAGCGGCCGAAGTCTGAGCCGTATCGGTAGGCTTAGGACCACCGACATTGTGCACGAGAATATCGAGACCAGAGTCTTTGAAGGTCTTATCGACAAAACCAATTAGTTCTTTACGGCTACTTTCCTGGCTGAGGTCAGCACTGAAAATATGAAGCGGTGCATTTTTACGCCACAGTCCAGCTGCTAAGGCCTCCAGGTTCGCTTGATCGCGCGATGCCGCAATCACCTCAACACCCTCGGCGCTAAGGGCCTGGACAATGGCCCGGCCAATGCCCTTAGAAGCTCCCGTAACGAGAGCCTTTTTACCGCGAATACCTAAATCCATCGTCTTCGGTCCTTTTAAATTCGGTAATTTTACATTCTGTACTTATAAGAAATAGTCTTAGCTTCAGAGAAGAACTCCAAGCTATAGCGTCCGCCTTCGCGACCCATGCCCGACGACTTTTGGCCGCCAAAAGGTGTTCTCAAGTCGCGAGCAAACCAGGTATTGATCCAAATCAAACCAGCTCTAATTTGAGTACTGGCTCGGTGCAAGCGATCGATGTCCTGGCTCCATACCGAGGCAGAAAGCCCATAGGGAGTGGAATTAGCTAGGGCGATTGCCTCTTCTTCACTGTCAAAAGGTAAAATCGGCAAGGCTGGCCCAAAAATTTCTTCTTGCAAGAACCGAGACTCGATTTCTAATCCGGTGAATACAGCTGGACTCAAGAAATTGCCATCACCAAGAGCAGTGAGGCGTTCACCACCACAGAGTAGATGACCTTCTTTCTTGCCGATAGCTAAGTAAGACTGCACTTTCTCCATGTGCTCACGGGCAATCAGGGCTCCCATCTCGGTTTCTTTATCGAGAGGATCGCCCACTTTTATTTTGCGCACACGTTCAACAATCTTCTCAACTACTTCTTCGTAGACTTTGCGCTCCACAAATAGTCTTGAACCAGCTAAACATATCTGGCCTTGATTGCGGAAAGCAGCTCTAACAGCAGTGGGAATGGCTTCATTTAGGTCAGCATCGGCAAAAATGATGTTGGCCCCTTTGCCACCCAGTTCAAAGGAGAGCTTCTTCATGGTGGCACTAGCAGCCTGCATTATGGCTCGGCCAGTAGAAGTTTCGCCAGTAAAAGAAATTGATCGCACATCGGGATGGCGAGTCAGGGCTTCGCCAGCACCGCCAGCACCAAAGCCCTGGACGATATTCAAAACGCCGTCCGGTAGACCTGCAAGCACAGCCACTTGAGCTAACAGATAAGCAGTGTAGGGCGTCCACTCGGCGGGCTTCAGCACAATGGTATTACCCATAGCTAGAGCAGGAGCAATTTTCCAAGTAGCAAGATAAAGAGGAAGATTCCACGGAGTAATTAAACCGCAGACTCCAAGCGGCTCGCGCACGGCAATGTGTCTTTCATTTTCAGCAGTAGAAAACGCTTCTTCGACATAGCTCGGTGCAAAATCAGCAAAGAACTGAAAATTGAAAGCCGAACGAGGAATATCACCGTCAAAGCTCTCACTGATTGGTTTGCCACTGTCTATACTCTCGGCAATGGCAAATTCTTCACGCCTGGCTAAAATCAAATCAGCAATTTTGCGCAGAATATTGCAGCGCTCACGCACCGACATGCGAGGCCACGGGCCTTTCTCAAAGGCATGTCGGGCAGCTTTCACCGCAGCATCGATATCATCAGCGGTACCAAGGGCAACAGTGGCATGAGCCTTACCGGTGGCCGGGTTTATCGATTCGAAAGTCTCCTTGCCAGAACCAGCCTTAAATTTCCCTCCGATGAAGTGCTCAATCTTTTTCAGATCGAGATTGAGAGAGCTGGCTACTGTAGCGTTAGACATTTTCTACTCCTTACCCCTTAATTAATCGGCAAAAGCCGCAATTGCTTTGATTTCAATGTAGTTACGCCCAGGCAACTTAGCCACCTGCACAGTGGTTCGTGCTGGTGGATTTTCCATGGAGAAATAACGACCGTAGACACCATTGTATTTTTGGAAGTCGTTCATGTCGGCAAGAAAAACAGTTATGTCGACAACATTTTCGAAGCCGAGATTAGCGGCAGTTAAAACAGCCCTAAGGTTTTCAAGAACCCCTTTTGTTTGCTCTTCAATATCGTAAGCAACCACCGCACCGTTGGCATCAAAAGTAAGCCCAGCTTCAATGCCGCTTTTCGGATCACGGCAGCCCTGACCGGAAATAAAGAGCAAATTGCCAACCTTTAGAGCATGAGAGTAAGAACCCAAAGGACTTGGCGAGGCGTGACCTGGATTAATTGCCGTTTTAAACGAAACTGCCATTTTATTCCCTATGCTAAGCCGCATGCTAAAACATTGGTTTTACACCATGAAATAGAAGTCGAGGCCGCTTTGAGCGAATTTATTAAGGTAAGAGTTTGTCCCTAGAAGAATAAGCAACTTACTGAGAAGATTACTGAACAAATTTATTGGCTGATAAAAGTTACTAACCAAAATGCAGACAAACTACATGCCCTCCCAGTTGACAACGCCGAGCGACAGCAGCCTGCCCTGGCAGCCCCTTTTCACCATCGAGCGCAGTGGCAGAAAAGAAGTAACGGTCTACGGCATTATCAGCCTGGTGGAAGGCATTCAATCTAGTAGCGTTCAGTCTAGCAGCGATCAATTGCAGTCAATTGCTACGGTCAAACCGCTAGTGCAATTAGGTGATATCAACTATCAACTGTGGAGTCGCTCACTACTGAAACCGTGGCAACTGATACAGCATTTGCCAATCTTGAAGAGACACTTTCCTCAATTAAAATCTGAGCATCTTGCTTTGTTCATGGCATCCCATAGCGCCGAACCCAGACACCTTGAGCTGCTTGAAGAAATTATCGCCATCACCGGCGCCAGCGAAGATGGACTTAAGTGCCCACCAGCTGTGCCGATTTCAAGCGAGACAAAAGATCAAATTGGTGAAGGCGAAGAAAAAGCAAGAAGGCGTTTCCACAATTGCAGTGGCAAACATATCGGCTATCTCTCTGCCATCAAAGCTTCCGCTGGAGACCCAGAAAAATATTTACTGGCCGACCAACCGCAGCATGTGCGCCTGAGGAAAGTTTTGTCGGCGCTAATTAAGCGCAGTGAAGAGTCATTATTGAGCACCACAGATGGTTGCCAGCTGCCAAACTATGCTCTTTCAGCTTATGAGATGTCTTACCTCTACCAGAGCCTATTGAGCAATACAGCAGTGGCATTTGAAGACGATCAGATTGCCCAATGTGCGCCCTATTATCATGAGCTAGGCCAATTGATGCTAGCTCACCCGCGAGCCATATCAGGGGCAGGCCGGGTTGATTTTAGACTGATCACCCAAGACCTTTTTGGTGTCTGTGAAGCGCCAATCATCGCCAAAGAGGGTGCCGATGGCTTGCTCGGAGTGGGTATCGGCAGTTGCTCTAAATATCCCCAGGGCCTAGGCCTATGCATCAAGCTCTCCAGCGGTTTTGACAACCGCCACATGGAGCTTATTCTCAAAGAAGTACTGAAAAAACTAAAATTGATCGGGCCACGCCCAGAAAAACGCAAAACTCCAAGAGACATAAAAACCGATCACATCAAAACTTATTTCCATTTTGACGTTGCCGGCAATATCTAATTTATGAACTTCTCCTTCGAAAAAATTATCGATATCTCCCAACCGGTAGACGAAAAATCTGCTTGCTTCCCTGGCGATACGCCGTTTTCGCGCAAAGTTACTCTCAGCTATGAAAGTAGCAAAATTATCAATTTAACGGCGCTGACTATGAGCCCACATGTGGGCACCCATGCCGATGCACCGGTGCATATAAAAGGCTCACTAAGCCCAGACAACACTGATGACAGTAAAAACGACACTACCGCTGGTGCTATGAGCCTAACGGCTTTTATTGGCCCGGTTGCTGTGATTAACCTCGCCCCGAGCAAAGCCGGCATCGCTGCTTCAATGGTGAAAGAGAAGCTCAAGGCTGTCAGTGAAAGAGTCAAGCGCGTATTGTTTAAGACAGCTGACACCATCAATTTTGAAGTTTTCGAAGAAGATTATAGCTATATCGAAAGCGATACAGCAGAGCTCTTGGGGCAACTCGGCTTTGTCTTAGTTGGCCTCGACACGCCATCGGTTGACCACATCAGATCAAAAGAATTGACTACCCACAACGTTTTAGATCGCCATGGTCTAGTATGGCTAGAAAATCTTGATCTGCGAGACGTTGATGAAGGCGAGTATTTCTTAGTGGCATTGCCACTTAAATTTATGGATTTAGAAGCTAGTCCAGTGCGCGCAGTATTGCTTAGATAGGAGCATAAAATGTTTGGCAAAAGCTGCTCAATAATAGGCGCTGTCCACATTCACGCCCTTCCTGGAGCGGCGGGCTACCAAGGCAACATGGAAGAGATTATAGAACGCGCCTTGAGCGACTCCACAACCTACCAAAAGGCAGGGGTAGATGCACTTGTTATTGAAAATATGCATGATGTGCCTTATTTAAAAGGTTATGTCGAAGCAGAGACCATCGCCGCTATGGCTGTAGTAGCTAGTGCCATCAAGCGAGAATGCCACATGCCTATCGGTGTACAGATATTGGCCGGAGCCAATATAGAAGCAATGGCAGTAGCCCACACCAGTGACCTTGATTTTGTACGAGTAGAAGGATTCGTCTATGCCCACATAGGTGATGAAGGTATTCACGAAGCCAGTGCCGCTCAAATAGTGAGAAAGCGAGCAGCAATTAAGGCCGAAAAAGTGAAGATATTTGCCGACATCAAAAAGAAACATTCATCCCACGCCATTACTGAAGACATCAGCCTGATAGAAACAGCAACAACCGCTGAATTTTTCAAAGCCGATGGCGTTATTGTCACCGGTATGCGCACCGGTGATGCGCCGCCACCAAGCGCGGTAGGCGAAGTAAAGGCAGCGGTAAAAATTCCGGTACTAGTAGGCTCAGGAGTTACACCAGACAACATCGCCGCCTTCGCCCAATACGCCGATGCCGTTATTTTCGGAACCTACGCAAAGTTCGATGGCAATTGGATCAACGACGTTGATAGCGAAAGAGTAAAGAGACTGGTCGCGGCTGCTCACAATCATTAGAAAACAAGCTAGAAGCTCTTGCTCTTTGCCAAATCTTTAAAGGGATCAAAAGCCGGGCCCTTGGCTGGCTTTGCCACATGCGGAGCAGGTGCGGAGGCAGTTTCAACCCGCGGTTTGCGAACCTTCTTCACTTTCGGCAGACTAACTGTCTTGGGGCGTTCAACAGATTCGGGCTGAGCATCTACAGGTGGACGTTTGCTTACGCCAGCAGTAGTAGCACTACCAGTGGTGCTCGCTTCAGGATTACTAACTGCAGAGCTGCCAGGCAGAACAGTGGCTGAAGAAGCAGTAGAGCTAGCGCTATTAGTGCCTTTAGCCGTATTGTCTGGCGCTGATCTAACCACATCAGGATTAACTACATTCGGATTAACCACTTTAGCAGGAGTAACCACTTTAACAGGAGCAACAATGGCTTGGGGAGTCGGTTTCTTAGAACCATCCATCATCATTTTAATGCCAATACCAACGGTGATTAGCAAGGCAGAGGCAATGGCCACCCAATGAAAAGGAGTGAGCTTGGCAAAAGGTGAAGACTTCTTATCATCATCGCTCTGTGGCATGGTGGGGAAGTCGGTACGCAGTACCTGGCTCTTCCCAGCCCGAGGAATAGCTGTCTCGAGATCGCGAGTAAGCTCAGCCATGCTTTGATGACGATCTTCACGATTTTTGGCGAGGGCCTTAAAGACCACAGCTTCTAAACGTTCCGGAATATATAGATCGGGCCGCACTTCAGTAAAGCGTGGTGGTGGTTCGGTTATATGCTTACTCATGGTCTCGACCATGGTCTTACCTAAGATCGGCAAGCGACCGGTGAGAGTTTCGTAAATTACAATTCCCATTGAGTAAATGTCAGAGCGACTATCAAGCTCCAGACCCTGACACTGCTCGGGACTCATATAAACCGGACTACCGCAGACCTCACCCATCTGGGTTAAACGTTGCTGTTCGCCCCCAGCGCTAATGAGCTTTGCCACACCAAAGTCAACCACTTTGACGTAATCTTTTTCGTCTTCATAGTCAATCAACATGATGTTGGAAGGTTTCAGATCTCGGTGAATTACGCCCATCCGGTGAGCATGATCAAGAGCATCAGTAGATTGAGCCAATATTTTCAAGCTGCGCTCAACGCCAAGCTGTCCTTCCTCTTTAATAATTTGCGATAGGTCAGTGCCTAACAAATAGTCCATGACGATAAAAGGCTGACCAGAGGTGGGAGTGACACCGAAGTCGTAGACTGTAATCACGTGTGGGTGATTCATTTTTGAAGCCGCTTTGCCTTCTTGGTGGAAGCGCTTCACACTCATCGAATCAGCAATATGTTGTGACTGCAGCATTTTGATAGCGACAGTTCTGTCCATCAGGACCTGCCGGCCCTTATAGACCACACCCATACCGCCATGGCCGATTACGTCGATAATGTCGTATTTGCCCATTAAACAGGTGCCGACCATCGGGTCGCGGGCCAAAGGCACCAGGTTGGCGCCATCGTGAGGACAGGCCGCAACGATACCTGTGAACTGCCTGTTGCATTCAAGGCAAACTTTGCGATCTATGTCATGTAAATGCTCGGCGAACACGCAGTGAACCTAACTCTAATTCGGCAGTTTTCTTAACCAATGTTAATGTACCCTAACATGGTGTCATTTAACCACCTTGATAGCCCAAAGTTTATCTCCTGACTGAAGTTTGACCCTAGTCCGATAAAATCTCGCCGGCCTTAACAGTAACTACTTTGGCCCCATCCAGCCATTCTGAGCGAAAACCATCAAGATGAGTGGTGGTAATTAATGTTTGCATCTCACTATTAACCAATTGCATCAGCATACCTTGACGACCGAGATCTAGTTCTGCCAGAACGTCGTCAAGCAAGAGCAAAGGTGGCTCCTCTAAGCGTGCAGTGACTAGCTTCAACTCAGCCAGCTTGAGAGCCAAGACCAGACTGCGCTGCTGCCCCTGGGAAGCGTAAGCCGTGGCGGCGAAATCGTTTAGAGCAAAACTGACGTCATCTCGATGAGGACCGCAAACAGTCTGTTTTCTGGCAATTTCTTCAGAACGTCGCTTCTTCAGCTGACTGAGAATTATTTGCTCCAGTTCTCGCTCAGCCATCTCGCTCAACTGCTCAATGCCTATAACCGTTGCCTCTCCATCTAATTCTGTTTCTATTTCGTCAGTCTTAAAAATATATTTGGCAGTAAGGCGCTCTCTACTGCCGGATATCTCCGATTGATGCAGCTCGGCTAGAGGCAAGAGCTGAGCCAAAACATGCACCCTTTGTTTAATGATTTGACTACCATATTGAGCCAGTTGCTTATCCCAGACTCTAAGCTCATCGATATCTGAACCTGTCAGCCGGCCTTGTTTTTCAAAGAACAATTTGAGCAAACGATTGCGCTGCTGAATGATCTTGTCATAACGTGAGGTCAGTTCAAAATGGCTCGACTTGAGCTTGCAAACCAGCTGGTCAAGCCAATCACGACGGTGTTTCGGCCCACCACGCAAGAGGTCAAGGTCAGAAACCTTAAAGCTTACCGTGGTGAGACGAGCAAATCGTCGGCTTCCTGACTGAATTACACCGTTGATCTTAGCTTTGCGTGAGGTGCGCTCAGCGGCAGTGAGCAACAAGCAAGCAGTCTCACTGTATCCTGCGGAATGATAACTAACCTCGATTAAGGCCTGGTTTTCTCCACGATAAATTAGCTCCCGATCACTACTAGAACGATCGGAGCGACCACTAGCAATTAACTCTATAGCCTCTAGCAAATTAGTCTTGCCTTGGGCGTTCTCTCCAATTAGAACGTTTCTGCCATCATGCAAATCAAGGGCAGCACTCTTGTAGTTACGAAAATTTCTTACAGTAACTCTACTGACTCGCAAAATGCCTCAAACTAACTTGGTTCAACATGCCAAATAGCAACGAGCCACCTGACAATCAGTAGCAATCTGGTTTTTGAGCGCATCTAAATCAGCAAATTTTTTCTCGTCCCGCAAACTCTTAAGCAAAGAAACCTCTACTGTTTGACCATAAAGGTCACCATCAAAATCAAGCAAATGAGCTTCAATAGTGAGCTTAGTTTGAGCTTCGCCATCAGCATTACCACCTTTAAAAGTAGGGCGAACGCCGATATTAACTACGCTTTGATGACGGCTACCATCATTCAATCGCACTGATCCAACATAGACTCCTGTCGGCGGAACCAGTTGATTGAAGGCCACATCAACATTGGCGGTCGGGAAACCAAGTTGCCGTCCCCTTTTCTCTCCGCCAACAACGACTCCGCGCAGACTATAAGGTCGGCTAAGCAATACGCTGGCCAACTCCATGTCACGGGACAGTATCAAATCGCGAATTCGGCTACTTGATACTTCCTGGTTTTCTACCAGAACCATGTCGGCCACATGAACAACAAAATCGCGCTCGACCCCCAAATCACGCAATAAATCAGCGTCGCCCTCTCGGTCGCGGCCAAAATGATGGTTGTGACCAACCGAAATCGACTTGGCGCCCATGCTGGCGGCCAGGACATTCTGCACATATTCTCTAGGTGAAAGCTTGCACAACTCTTCCGAAAACGTCAACACAAGAGCCAGTTCGACCCCTTGCTGAGCAAATAGTTCTAGTCTCTGCTCGATGGTTGTGAGCAGTAACGGAGCTTGTCCCCTGGTCAGGCCCCGGGGATGGTCGGCAAAGGTAACCACTCCGGCCTTAGCATCAAGCCTTTTGGCTTCTTGTACGGCCTTACCAATGACAACCTGATGGCCCGGATGCACACCATCGAAAAAACCGAGAGCAATGGCTGAACGTTCTACAAGGCCCGGTTTTGGCTCAAAATAAATTTCCAAAGCTAGATTCCAGAGTTTCTAAGGGACGGCCACATACAAGTATAAACTTCTAGCGATTGTAACTGTTACATACGATTTTATATCTAGCGCCAGGCTTGCTCCTGTAAAAAGCAGCGAGATCGGCTTCTGTGCTAAAATTTGACCTGTACGAAGGGCAATGAAGCAAAGTGATTCTTCCACGAGAGAAACGACCTTTCGGCCGGTAGATATCCGATTTGCCCCCTAGAGCATAGTGCTCGACTCTCTTGTCTTGCAAAAGACTTGGGAGAACAAATCCGAAAATTGCAAAGAAACTAACAAAACCGTTTGGGATCTTGAATACACATGGCAAACAAAGAACAAGGGACAGTGGCAGCGTTGACTGAAGACGACTCCGAAAACAAAGTTGAAGTAACCGATACTGCTAACACCAGTGGTGAAAGCGAAGCTAAAGCTAGCGAAGCTTCTGAATCTATGGCTCCAGTGCCAATATCAGCTGAATACAATGCCTCGGCAATTGATGTTTTAGAAGGTCTAGAAGCTGTACGACTAAGACCAGGTATGTACATTGGTACCACCGGTCCTAGAGGTCTGCACCACCTAGTTTGGGAAATCGTTGATAACGCAGTTGATGAAGCCCTGGCTGGTCACTGTAATAAAATCGACATCACCATCAACGAAGATGAGTCATGTACAGTTCAAGATAACGGCCGCGGCATTCCTACCGACATTGTCGAAAAAACCGGTAAGAGTGCTGTTGAAACAGTCTTCACAGTTCTCCACGCTGGTGGCAAATTTGGTGGCGGCGGATACAAAGTATCTGGCGGTCTCCACGGGGTTGGTGCTTCAGTCGTGAACGCTCTATCTGAGCGCCTTGAGGTCGAGGTCTATCGACTCGGTCGCGTTCACAGACAAGTTTATTTGCGCGGTGATGCTGACGGCTTACTGCAAGTTTTGGGTGAAACCGATTTGCAGGGCACCAAGGTCACATTCTGGCCAGACGAGCTGATCTTCCACGATATTAACGAAGACAATGAACGGCTTAAGATCTTCTTTGAGTGGGACGTACTTGCTACTAGACTTCGAGAAATGGCCTTCCTCAACAAAGGTCTCTGTATCGTTCTAACTGATAACCGCAGCACCAAAGGTGCTGGAAAATCGGAGACTTATCACTATGCTGGCGGTATTTCCAGTTATGTCGAATACCTCAATGAAACCCGTGATGTCTTACACAAACCACCAATCTACTTTGAGCAAAGAACCAACGACATTACCGCAGAATGTTCGCTGCAATGGACCACTCTATATTCAGAGTCGGTTTATAGCTTCGTCAACAACATCAATACTCATGATGGTGGCACCCACTTAACTGGTTTTAGAAATGCTCTAACCAGAGTAGTGAATGAATACGCCAAGAAAACAAACATCCTGAAAGAATCAGATGATCGTTTTACTGGCGAAGATATTCGCGAAGGTATGACTGCAATTATTTCGGTCAAGGTTCCAGACCCGCAGTTTGAAGGTCAAACAAAAGAGCGCTTAGGCAACCGCGAAGTACAAGGGGTAGTTCAAGGGATTGCTGCCGAGCGTCTAGCTGACTGGTTAGAGCTAAATCCAAAGCCAGCCAAAGACATCTTGATGAAAGTCTTGCAATCGAAGCAAGCTCGAGAAGCAGCGCAAAAAGCGAAACAGACTGTACGTCGCCAATCGGCTCTCTCCGGTGGCGGGCTACCAGGGAAGTTAGCAGACTGCTCCGACAAAGACCCAGAAAAATGCGAAGTCTTCCTGGTAGAAGGTGACTCCGCCGGTGGTTCAGCCAAACAAGGCCGCGACCGCAGTTTCCAGGCAATCTTGCCTTTACGCGGCAAAATTCTCAACGTTGAAAGAGTGCAGCCCAGCCGCATCTACGACAACAACGAAGTACAGGCCATGATTCAGGCCCTCGGCCTGGTGGTAACAGAACAAGATGAGGACGGTGGCAAGAGCACGGGCATGCTCAGACCTAACGCCCTCAACCTTGACTTGAGCAAGTTGCGCTATCACAAAGTAATCATCATGACCGACGCCGACGTTGACGGCAGTCACATTCGCACCCTACTGCTGACCTTCCTCTTCCGTTATGCTCGCCCCGTAGTCGATAACGGCTATGTCTATATCGCTCAACCACCATTGTTCAAAGTATCAAAAGGCAAGCGAGTAGAGTACTGCTATAACGAACACAAACTCGAAGCAGTACTAGCCGAAATGGGAGATAAAGGCGTTGATATTCAGCGCTATAAAGGTCTCGGCGAAATGATGGCTGAGCAGCTCTGGGAAACAACCATGAATCCTGCCACTCGTACCCTTAAGCAAGTAACTATTGAAGACGCCTCAGAAGCCGATCATATTTTTGATTTGCTTATGGGTGAATCAGTAGCACCGCGTAAGGAATTCATTGAGAAGAACTCACACCTGGTAGCTCACTTAGACGTCTAATTAATGAATGTCCCAAACCTAATTACGGTATCGAGAGTGGTGCTTGCCCTTGCCACTCTCGCTCTACTTTATTTACCGGCGAAAGAGAGTCAGCAAACACTTCTCTGGACAGCTTTTGTCCTGACAGTGCTTGTGATTTGGGCGGATGGACTAGATGGCTACTTTGCCAGAAAACTCAACCAAGCAACCAAGCTTGGTGCCATTCTCGACATTGCCGGAGACCGAGCAGTAGAAATGGCTTACTGGATAGTCTTCTCATCCTTAGGCTGGATACCGGTTTGGGTACCATTACTCTTTCTCGTTCGCGGTACCTTTGTCGACGCCATGCGCAGCCAGGCAAGCAGCGAAGGCTTCACTGCTTTCGGCGCTAAAACCATGATGCAATCAGGTATAGGTAAGTTCTTGGTAGCATCTAACTTTAGTCGATTCACCTACGCGGTGGTAAAAGCCTTGGCCTTCTGCCTGGTTATTGCCGCCCAAACAGCCATGCTGAAAGACAGCTGGGCTCAGCCCACAGCTCTTGTGTTGGTCTATCTCTCCGCTGCTTTTTGTCTGGTCAGAGGCCTTCCGGTTTTACTAGAAAGCAAGGGACTTTTTGAGAAGCCTAGCGCCTCTTAACTTTACTACTAGGGGTTCTGACCTGGTGGCACATACTCACCATTGGGCGCCAAACCATTAGGATTATTTGTGGCGCTGCGGTTGGTCGGCCTGTTATCGATAGCGCTTTGGCTAATATTCAATTCTTTCTCTAAAGTAGACATCGTATATTTGCAATTTGCTTCACTAATATCGATCTGCGCCCGGGTGCCTTTCAAGGAAGTGAGACAGCGATTATCTTTACCAACAGTTCTCTCAGCGAAAACCATAATTCGCTCAAACCAACGGGCATCTTCCCGAATCATTTTCAAGTTAGCAGCCATGGCGTCATAGGCATATCTTCGTTGATCGGTATAGGCCGAAGAGCCTGCGCCAGGCAAAGCATTGTAGCCCTGGTTGGCGTAAGCAACACCCTTGGGGTTGAGCTTGGTATCACTAATAAACATTGCCAGGTGACTGATTAAGTCACAAACATGCTGCTCTGTGCCAACACTTAAGCCCTTGGCCTTTTCTATGGGTACAATCTGCTCGGCCATTCTCAAAGAAGTGAGCCAATATTGCCTGGCTTTCTCTAATTCGTTTTTACTGTAGTAGTACATGCCCCCCTGGTCGTACTGCACCCAGAGCGGCAAACCACTGCGAGAAACGGCACCGCCGCTGCCTGGCGCAACCGTCGCAGCGGCATTGGTGGCTCTAGCTTTGCGTTTTTTGGCGGCCGATTCGGCAGCAGGAACAGAAGCAAAAGCTGTCGCCGCAAAAATCGCGAGCAACACTAGGCTTTTAAATTTGACTGACATTCAGTGCTCCCGTTTGAGGACCTCGATACATATTTAAGCACTTCTCAAAAATTTGATCAGGAGAAAGTTCGGTTAGACATTCTCTATTATGGCAAACCTTGTGATAATTGCACGGCCGACAGGGCAAAGCACTAGCGAAAACAGCAGCATTCCTTTCACCATAAGGCCGCCAGCGCACAGGATCCGTTGGCCCAAAAATAGCAATAGTAGGCACCTGGGCAGCAGCACAGAGATGCGCGGGGCCAGAATCGACGCATACAGCTAGGCTCATCTGGCTATAGAGAGCCATACTCTCTCGCAAGCTAAGTCGTCCAGCAAAATTGAGAGCAACCGCCTGAAGCCCACTAAGAGCTGCTAGCTCCTGATAAAGTGCCACATCTTGCTGATCACCAGAAAACACCGGCACAAGCTCAAGCTCTTGATAGAGTCGCTTTATTAGAGCGGCCCAACTAGATAATGGATAGAGCTTGTCAGGATGTGCAGCGGCAGCATGAATGAGAACCATCTTCTTGCCAGCGGCCTGAAGCGGCGCCAGCAAACCCAAATCGTTAACTTTAGCCAACTCGGCTGCGCTCACCCAAGATTCAAGGGCGCGCTTTTCTGGCGGAACAACAATATCAACGGCCTCGAGCACTGAAATAAGCGAATCAACTTCGTGGATATCTTCACGCCAAGGCACTTTGTCAGTGAGAAGCAAGTTACGCATTATCTGGCCAGAACCTTCCATGGCGTAGCCTACCCGCCGCCTGGCCCCGGTAAGGAAAGCCAATAAAGAACTTGAAAAAGACCGCTTGAGCACAAAAACCAGATCGTACTTAGGTTTACGTAACTGCCAAACATAAGAGGCAAACGAACGTGTCTTTCCGGCACCACTATCGTATTTATGAAAGCGCGTAGTGTCGTAAACAATCTGCGAGTCAATGTAGGGACAGCCATCAAGCACTTCACCACTCTTAGGGCCTGTTAGCACGTCAATACGAGCACTCGGGTAAGCCGCTCGTAAGTTACGCAAAAATGGCACGGTCAAAATGGTATCGCCAATGAAGCGATAGCGAATCACTAATATAGTTTGGGCTGTTGGCTTTTTCTCAATCATACTTGCTACAACTGGCTTTCAACATCGGATCTAACAAGAAGTTCGGTGCAGCCGATATCCACTGGCATTTGAGCACCACAGCCCAAGTTTTAGCAGCCATAGTTGGTGACAGTGTCATACGCACCAGGTCTTTTTCGGTAGTTACTAAAAGATCAGCTCCACTAGCAATAAAATCAGCTTCTATTTCACTTATTTGTGCCGGGCTAAACCAATGATGATCGCTAAACTGGCGCTGGCGCACCGGTACTACGCCTAGCTCTGCCAGAACCTTGGCAAAGCCTTCAGGTCGAGCAATGGCACATAGAGAATAGATCTTCTTTCCGGCCAACTCACTCAATTTCAGTGGCTGAGCCAACTGACCGGCCTGGGCGTAACCAGTAAGGTAAGCTGGCGCAAAGCGACAACTGTAAATATTGGCTTTGGGAGCTAATTGCGAAAGTTGGGTACTGAGCCTATCTACTTCGATTTGCTCTTCGCCTTCTGGCACCTTAGTAATAACAATATCACTGGCTCGACTTAGCCCCGTAAGAGGCTCGCGCAGGCGACCGGAAGGCACAAGCATTGCTTTCTCTGGTTTATCGTTGTAGTCCCATAAAACAAGGTCAAAGTCACGCCTGAGCTTGATGTGTTGAAAACCATCATCAAGAATAATCACTTGAACGCCAAATTGCCGCACGGCGAGCTGGGCTGATTCTAAGCGAGAGCTACAAACAATGACCACCGCCTCGGGCACCGCTTGGGCAATCAAATAGGGCTCATCACCAGCCTCTTGCACCGAAACAAGAGGAACTCCACTGCCGTCAGCTACCACCTGCAAGCCCTTTGACTTACGGCCATAGCCCCGCGACAGAATCGCCACCTTCAACCCGAAAGAGGAGAGACGCTCTGCCAAATCAATAGTCAATGGAGTTTTGCCAGTGCCACCAACTGTGATATTGCCAACACTGACAACAGGCACAGCAGCAGATCTGCGACTGGCCAGTCCGGCTGTGTAAGTGACGAGACGGGCATAGGCCCCGAGACCATAGCAGTATGAAATTGGCCTGAGCAGATCAGCTAATAGACTATTGTTGTTTGCTTTCACTGCCCTAACCTTTACTCAGCTTTGTCGGCACTGGCGCAGGAACAGTAGTTTCTTTAAGATTGTCAGCCAGCATATCCATCGCCTTATTGAGAGCACCCTGGCTGGCATTCAGCAAATCTCTTCCAGCGGCACCGGCACGAAGGCGGGCATTGCTGTCGGCAAAAAGTCGCAAGAGATTATCGACCACTTCATCGCTGCTATTACAAAGTGAAAGAGCGTGGCATGCCACCAATGCCTTAGCCACGTCTTTGGTCTTCTCCACTCGCGGACCGACCACTACGGGTACACCGTAAGCATAGGGTTCCATAATGTTATGACCGCCAACAGGCGCAATAGTGCCACCAACAAAAGCAATATTTGCCAGACTGTAAAAGTCAAAAAGCTTGCCAATTACATCAAGTAAATAAACTTCTCGGCCGCTATCAGTGAAGCACTCCGAGCGCGAATGCCTCCGCACTGTGTAGCCGGCCTGGTCAACCATGGCAGCCACGTGGTCGAAGCGCTCAGGGTGACGAGGCACCAAAACCAAGCGCACCTTGTCGGCAAATTCACCACCATTGGTATCAAGCATGCGACCATAGGCTTTAAGCATGGCTGTCTCTTCCCCCTCATGGGTAGAGCCTGCCACTAGAACAAACCGGTCCATGGGTAAATTGACCTGCCGCCGCAACTGAGTAACTTGCTCGCTTGCAATCGGCTTGAGACCATCAAATTTGAGATTACCCAGCACTCTAATATTTACTTTGGCACCACCAACTTCACTATAGCGCTGGGCCTCTTCAGGAGACTGTACCCCAATTTCAGTAAAAGCCTGAAGCACCGGGGCGAAAATTCGTCGATGACGCCGATAAGACTGAAAGGAGCGGGGCGACATGCGACCGTTAACGACCACGAGCTTTACACCAAGCCTTTTGCATTGATAGCTAAAGCCCGGCCAAATCTCTGTCTCGGCAATCACCACCAGCCTTGGCTTGAGCAGCTCTAAATAGGTGCAGGCAGCGCGGGGCAGGTCAAACGGGAAATAAAATACACTAGCAATCCCCCCTACTTTTTCTTGGGCGAGCTGCTGGCCCGTGTAGGTAGTGGTTGAGACCACAATTGGCAGATGTGGATACTTAGCCTGAAAAGTCTTTATGAGCGGCAGTACGGCATTGAACTCGCCCACCGAAACGGCGTGAAACCAGACACAACCACAAAGTTTAGCTTGATTTGCTCGTAATTCTTTGCTGACAAAACCGAGTTTCTGCCACAGACCAGCCCTGGCCTTCTTCTTGAAGAGAAGAAATGGACCAGCGACAAAGAGAACAAGGCTAAAGCAGAAATAGTAGAGGAATATCATTTGTGAAAAGAACGAGAAAGCACAAAATTAGCGCCTGATTGCCATATACCAAAATGGTATCTAATAGCAGTCTGAGAAGAAAGAGAACTAGTTTAATTTAGTGAGCGGACAAACAATCACTTAAATCATATCGAGGGCGTCTACATCGACAGCCACGGACACTTGCGGGCCAAAGCGTCGCACACGCATATAGTCGGTGATCATCTGCTGAACAGCCGGCCCACCTTTGTTCTTGATGATTAAGTGATAGCGAAAGCGCCCTTTAATGCGCTCAATAACGCAGGGCACAGGACCAAGCAACTTAACATCACTCTCGGGTACATCATCTTCCAGTAGCCGGCTAATCTCTTCGGCAAGTAAGTCACTAACTGACTCCACCAGCAATTGATCTTCACCGCTGACAACAATTCGGATCAATTGACTAAAGGGTGGATATTCAAAATCTCTTCGATTTTCTAGCTCTGGGCCAAAGAAACTGTGATAGTCATGCTTACTGGCCAGGCGCAGGGCTTCTAGCTCAGGGGCATAAGTCTGCAAAATCACCTCACCGACGCGCTCGCCCCGGCCAGCTCGTCCAGCCACCTGGGTCAGAAGCTGGAAACCACGCTCAGTTGAGCGATAGTCGGGCAAGTTGAAGGCAGCGTCAGCCGTGAGAACTCCCACTAGAGTAACGCGCTCTATATCAAGGCCTTTCGCCACCATCTGGGTGCCAATCAAAATATCGGCCTCACCTTGAGAAAATTGATTCAAGACTTTCTCATATGCACCCTTTTTCGCCGCCACGTCAGAATCGAGACGAACGACACGAGCATCCGGATGACGCTTGTGCACCTCCTGCTCAACTTTCTGTGTACCGAGCCCAGACTCTTTTAGAAAGGGACTGCTACAGCTCGGACATTCTTCTTTCAGAGACGATCTAAATCCGCAATGATGGCAAGCCAGGTGCCCCTGAAGAGGCTGACCATCAAGCCGCTCGTCGCTACCTTCAGCGTTTAGTAAGCGCAAGCGCCGGTGCAAAGTCAAAGTGACACTGCAATTTTTGCATTTGACCACATGTCCACACAGCTGACAAAAAACATGATTAGCAAAACCACGGCGATTGATCAACAAAACCACCTGCTCTTGCTGGGCGAGACGCTGATCAATAGCCCGACCTAGCTGCGGTGAGAAAATCGCCTTCTTACCATCGGCAAACTCTTTGCGCATATCAACAAGAGTAACTTTAGGCATAGCCTGTAGAAAAACACGATTGGGCATGGCCAAAATGCGATTACTTTGCTTTGCCCTCTGATAAGAAACAATGTCTGGTGTGGCACTGCCAAATAGCACAAGAGCTCCAGTGCGCCTAGCTTTTTCAATAGCGACATCGCGAGCATTATAACGTGGGCTTGGGGAAGATTGCTTATAAGAACCATCGTGCTCTTCGTCTAAAATAATTACACCAAGGTCAGGAAGATGAGCAAGAATAGCCGATCTAGCACCCAAGAGCACACGCACTTCTCCGCTACGCAAGCGCCGCCAAGTATCATAGCGCTCACCAGCACTGATGGCACTGTGCCAGACAGCCACAAGGCCTCCAAATCGAGATTTTAAGCGGCCAGAGAGCTGCGGAGTAAGACTAATTTCGGGCACAAGAAAGAGCGCCGAGCGACCGAGTTTGAGGGCTTCAGTAATCAATCGCAAATAGACTTCGGTCTTGCCAGAACCAGTGACACCGTGCAAAAGCCAGGGCTCAACAGCTTGCTCAAGAGAGGCTTGCGGGCTCAAACTTAACCTTTGTGACAGGTCATCTTTTAGCACCTGAAAAACCTGCGACTGCTCAGCAGTGAGAGGCAAACTATTGTCTTTTGCTGCCCGGTCAATGAAGGCCTGCGGTAAGCTCGCCAGTGAATCGCGTTGCACTTCTTCGCTTTGGGCAACAATTAGACCGGCACCAATTAACTTATCGACTGTCGCCCGACTAACCTTGGCCTCCTCAGCTAAGAGATTTATAGAAACAGCTTTCCCCTCTGCCTCAAGGGCAAGAATGGCCGCAATTACAGCTTTTTGTTTAACTGTTTTAGCAAGCTCCAAGGCACCGTCTATCGACTTGAGAAAAGTGGCAGTTTTGGCTGTTGTAGAGCCTTCTTCCTCAACTTCGGTAAACAAGCACTGAGCCTTGACTAGCTCACGCAAGGCCCGCTGGAATTGCACGACATCAAGCTTAGGACGCGCTTTTCGACCAATCTGCTCAAAGCGTTGGCGCAAAATATTTAAGTTCAGCGCCCCTTTTGCTGAATCTTTCAAGAGAGAGACAATCAGCTTAGCAGCGTCATCTAATTGCACTTCGGCAGTGCTAGAAGTGAGCCTAACAACTCTCTTTAGCTTGGTAGTCAGGCAAGCCGGTATAGCTGCAGCAATCACTTCTTGCAGCGAGGCACAATATTGCTTGCCAATATAACCAAGAAAATCTATATATTCCTGGTCGAATAATGGCTCAGGCTCTAGAACTTCCTGAATTTCCTTAATGGCATAGTCGGCTTCAAAATGAGCGATCAAATCAATAACATAACCAGGAACCAGCTGCCTTGGACCAAAAGGAACAATCACTTGGGCTCCGACAAATACGCTACCAAGCAGCGCTTCCGGCACTTTATAAGTGAATAACCTATCCTTCAAGCCCTGAATCTGTACGTCGAGGATGACACTAACAAAAAGTGCCTTCTCGGAAGATGTAGAAATTTCAGACTGAACAGTCATGGCACCGATCTCACAAGCACTCAGCATAATGCATTGCCAGCGTCAAAAAAGCGGCAAGCAAAGCATAGCCAAAGTAGCACCTTAGTATAGACAGCAATTCGAATAGTCGGAAAGGACTATTTCACTGCAAAAACTGAGGCTATGCTCCGATTACATACTTCTTCCAATTATATTCAGAAGCACCGGCGTGCTTTGAAATTTCAAAAACCACATGCGACATTGGTCGGCGCGGGGTGGTGTTTAGTGGCATCCCGGCTTCTTTCGGAGTGCGGTCGCCCTTTTTGACATTGCAACGCAGACAGGCTGCTGCAACGTTGTCCCAGCTATCCAAGCCGCCCCGCGAGCGCGGAATAATATGGTCGATAGTGAGATCATGCCTCTTATCGCCACAATATTGGCAAATGTAATTGTCTCGGTGCAGTATGTTGCGGCGCGACAAGCTGATTTCTTTGTAGGGAATCTTGACGTACGAACGCAGACGAATGACTGTAGGCAAAGGAACATCGGTATAGATTTCTTTGCCATTGTTCTCGATTTGTTCTGCTTTACCCTTCATCAACAAGACAACAGCGCGGCGCCAGGTGCAGATATTGAGCGGTTCGTAGGATGCATTGAGCACTAATACTTTCGACACTTTACCCTCACTCGGCTACTTAAATTTTGCTAGCAGCAGGTTAGCAAAAGTTTACGTTGTTTTATTATAACTAGTTATTAGCAAAGAGTCCACAAATAGGTATATATGGGCCTTTCTCCGGTCACTACTAGCGCGTTCAAAAGCACAGTCGACCAAACCAGAAAAGCCACAAAGCCAGTCAGTGATTGACTTTCCAGTCGCCAGAGCGACCAAGATATGCCTTGGCGGGCAATTCTTAAGCAAACCGTTAAGGTTCTCTAGAGATTCAAGCCAGTGCATGTCTAAGGGTGATACCTTGGAGTTCTGATAGAGCGGGCGGTCCTACGGAAGGCCGTCGCCAATTTCGCTTGGTGTTTGCCACAGCAGAACCTCTACCAGGTTTTCAGTTCCGCCATACCTTCTGGCCTACCCATTAACTAAGGAGCAATTACCCTTGCCAGTAGCATCGATGAGACAACTTTTGGAAGCAGGCGTTCACTTCGGCCACCAGACCCGCCGCTGGAATCCCAAGATGAGACCTTACATCTATGGTGAAAGAAACGGCATCTACATTATCGACCTTGAGCAAACCACTCGCGCTCTCGATAAAGCCTGTGAATACATCAGAAAATGCGCTTCCGAAAAGAAAAACATTATTTTCGTCGGCACCAAAAAACAAGCTTCTGAAATCGTTGAAGAAGAAGCAAAACGTTGCGGCGCCCACTACGTCAACCGTCGTTGGTTAGGCGGCATGCTCACCAACTTCGAAACAATTAGACTGCGTATTAACCGTCTAAAAGAGTTGGAAGAAATGCGCGATAACGGCGATCTTTTCCGTCGCGGCAAAAAAGAACAATCAGTTCTAAACCGTGAACTGTTGAAACTGGAAAAATCACTTGGTGGTATCAAGACCATGCGTGGTAAACCAGATGTACTCTTCATTATCGACCAGAAACGTGAATTCATTGCTGTTAACGAAGCCAAGAAAATCGGCATCGCCACAGTAGGAATTATCGATACCAACTGCGATCCAGATGGCATCGACTATGTAATTCCAGGCAATGATGACTCCATTCGCTCGATCAAGCTCATTGTCGGCAAAATTGCTGACTCTATTCTTGATGGCAAGCAAGGCGCCGGCGTTCAAGTTGAACTTCCAGCCGAAAAGACTGACTGGAAAGAACATGGCGCTCCTGAAGCTGCCCCTGAAGCTGAGCCTCAAATGGCTGTTGTAGGCGCTGGCGAAGAAGCTCCTGCTGAAGCTGCCAGCGAAGGCTAATTTCAAGCGATTTAATTTCACGATTTCCACTTTCATATGAGGATAGGAGATGAGTACAGTGGTTGAAGTATCCGCGTCCATGGTCAAAGACTTGCGCGAGAAATCTGGCGCAGCAATGATGGATTGCAAAAAAGCCCTAGTAGAAGCTCTTGGCGATTTCGACAAAGCCTTCGAACTGCTCAGACAAAAAGGTGCGGCGTCCGCTAGCAAAAAAGCCAGCCGGGCTACATCTGAAGGTCTTGTAGTTGGCCAAGTAAGTGCTGATGGCAAAGTAGCCTCGCTGGTTGAAATCAACTGCGAGACTGACTTCGTTGCAAGAAATGACCAATTCGTTGCCCTTGGCAAACAAATTGCCGAATTAGCTGGCAGCAAAAAACCTGCTGATGTAGAAGCCCTGATGGCTTTGACTCTTGACGGAAAAACCGTGCAAGAAGCAGTAACTGAAACAATCGCTAAAATTGGCGAAAACATTTCAGTTAAGCGCCTAGCAGTCTTTGATTTGTCCAAGCCCCAGGGCACAACCGGTCTTTACATCCACACACTGGGTGGCAAGATGGGTGCAATCGTTGAAATTGAAACCGATAAAGCAGTGGCTAACCAAGCCGACTTACAAGCTGTAGCCCGCGAATTGGCTATGCATGTTGTTTCAGCTAAGCCTACATTCTTGACCCGCGACGACATTTCAGCAGAAGTTATCGAAAACGAACGCCGAATTGAATTGGGCAAAGCCGATCTTGCTGACAAAAAGCCTGAGATGAAAGAAAAAATCGTCACTGGCCGTGTTGACAAGCTCTTGGCTGAGCGTGTTCTCAGTGAGCAACCTTTCGTCAAAGACCCCCAACAGTCAGTTGCCAAATACCTAGCAGCCAAGGGCAAAGAAATGGGTGTCGAGGCTAAAGTTGTGCGCTATGCCTTGTTCATCCTTGGTGACAATGGCGATGCTACAGAAGAGACTGAAGCTTCCGCTTAAACCAATGCCATGTAGATAGATAGACAGCCGTGATCGCGTTATGATCTGGCTGTCTTCTCTTTTGAAGACTATATGTCTTCTTAATTGAACGCTTTTGCAAAGGAATCACCAAATGGCCATTCACTATAAAAGGATTCTACTCAAACTTAGCGGCGAGGCTCTCATGGGCACTCAAGGCTTTGGCATCGATCAAGCGGAAATTAACCGCATAGCCAACGAGATACAGATCGCATATAACCTCGGCGTACAAATTGCTGTGGTTGTAGGCGGCGGCAATATTTTCAGAGGAGTTCAAGGGGCTGGGTGGGGAATGGATAAAGCAGCAGCCGACCACGTTGGCATGCTGGCTACGATCATGAACTGCCTAATTCTTGGTGAGGTTCTCAACAAAAAAGGTATCGACATTCGCGTACAAACGGCAATTGCCATGCCTACAGTAGCCGAACCATTCATTCGTCTGCGGGCAATCCGCCACCTGCAAAAGAATCGCATCGTCATTCTTGGCGGTGGCACAGGCAATCCTCACGTCACCACCGATACAGCAGCGGCCCTAAGAGCCGCTGAACTGAAAGCAGATGCAGTTTTGATGGCCAAGAATGGTGTCGACGGTGTCTACGACGATGACCCAAGAACCAATCCTAAAGCAAAAAAACTAGACCACATATCGTTCGACGAGATGCTCAGACAGGGTCTCAAAGTAATGGATCCTGCGGCAGTATCACTTTGTCAGCAAAACAACATTCCAATACTTGTCTTCGATTTTGCTAAAGATGGCAGCATTGAACGCATTGTCAAAGGCCAAGAAGTTGGAACTATCGTAGGTAACGCAGTTCGAGTTTAAGCATAAGGTTTAAGGTAAGGATAGATAGATTCATGAGCACAACCACAGAAGTCTTACAGAACGCAGAAGAGCGCATGAAAAAAGCGCTAGTGAGCTTGCACAAAGAATTGCAAACCGTGAGAACCGGCCGCGCCAATCCTCAAATGCTCGACCGTATCGAAGCTGACTACTACGGCACCATGACTCCTCTCAAAGGTCTTGCCAATATCTCCACCAGCGATGGTCGTTCACTCACCATTCAGCCTTATGACAAAGGTAGTTTGAAGGCAATCGAGCAAGCCATTCACAAATCAGACCTTGGTCTTACACCAAACTCTGATGGCAACGTCATTCGCATTGGTATTCCTCAAATGACCGAAGACCGCCGCAAAGAAATGAGCAAAATGGTCAAAAAAATCGGCGAAGAATCGAGAGTAGCAGTGCGCAATATTCGTCGCGACAGTGACCAAGACTTGAAAAAAATGAAAGGTGCCCAGATTTCTGAAGACGAAATTAAAGGCAAAGAAGCTGACCTGCAAAAGCTTACTGACAAATACGTCAAAGATATCGACAAGTACATCCACGACAAAGAAGCGGAGTTGATGGAAGTCTAAAGCCTACTGTCAAAAGCAAGCTTAACTGGGATTGGATTTGGAGGAAGTAAAAATGTGCGGAATCGTTGGCTATCTTGGCCCTTTACATGCAGCACCTGTTTTGCTCAACGAGCTAAAATGCCTTGAATACAGAGGTTACGACTCAGCCGGAGTAGCCGTTATTGAAAACGGTCGCCTTTGCGTACTCAAAGCAGCTGGCAAACTCTCCAATTTAGAAGCTCTACTAGACAGCAAACGCCCATCAGCCACCGTTGGCATTGGTCATACTCGCTGGGCCACCCACGGCATACCAAACGACCAAAACGCCCACCCTCATACCGATGCCACTGGCACCATTGCTGTGGTCCACAACGGCATCATCGAGAACTATGAGGAGTTGCAAAACGAACTCAAAGGGCTGGGCTATCATTTCAACTCCGATACTGATACAGAAGTGGTAGCACATCTGGTATCACACGAATACGCTAAAGACAAAGACCTACTGAAAGCCATTACCCGCTCAGTTAAACGCCTGGTCGGTATTTTTGCTCTCGGCGTAGTCAGCCAAGAACACCCTGATCGCATCTACGCCATCAATCACCACTACTCCCTTTCTGTAGGTCTGGGCAACGACGAGAACTTCCTCGCTTCCGATTCAATGGCCGTGCGCCAGTACACTAATCGTGTGATTAAACTAGAACAAAGTGAAATAGCTGAAATTACAGCAGCAAAAGTTCGTCTTTTCACTTTCGAAGGTGTTGAAGTAAAACGCAGCCCTATTGCCTTAGATACAAGCCCTTATGTCATCGACAAGTGCGGCTACAAACATTTCTTGCTCAAAGAAATACACGAGCAACCTTTGGTGCTGCGCCAAACCCTCTCAAAATATCTTCGCCATCCTAATCACCCTATCGACCTCAACATCGACCACCTGACACCATCAGGCAGTGCCTCTGCTAACTACGGTGTGCACCTCACCGATGAAGAAATCAAAGGTCTTACCCGCATCAATATTTTTGCTTGCGGTACCGCCTTCCACGCTTCGATGGTCGGTAAATTATTGATTGAAGAACTGGTAGGCATTCCTGTTGACGTTGATATTGCATCTGAAGTTCGTGGTCGCAAGTTACTCTGCAACGAATCAACTCTCGCTATTGCTGTAAGCCAATCAGGAGAAACAGCCGATACCCTGGCTGCTCTTTCTGCTGCTAAGCAAAAGGGAGCTTACACACTAGGTATAACCAATCGTGCCGATTCGCACTTGGCCCAGCTGACCCAAAACCTGATCGTCACCGAATGTGGCATTGAAGTATCAGTAGCAGCCACCAAGACCTACTTGGCTCAACTAGCCTGCTTCTACTTGCTGGCAATCTACTTAGGTGAGCGCCGAGGTACCCTCAGCCCGGAAAGAGCTAAAGACCTCAAGATCAAGCTCAACTTAGTGCCAGCTATGATCGAACAAATTCTCGCTCGCGAAGAAGAAATTCGCGAGACTTCAGTCAAATACGCTGAAGCTCATGACGTTGTCTTCATAGGCCGCGGACTGAATTATCCTACAGCCCTAGAAGGCGCACTCAAGCTTAAAGAATTGAGTTACATTCACGCTTCCGGTTACGCTGCCGGTGAACTAAAACACGGGCCAATTGCTGTACTCGATCAAAACGTGCCTGTGATCACAGTGCTAGTGCCTGGTTTAGTCTATGAAAAGACCTTGTCTAACGCTCAAGAAGCAAGAGCACGCAAAGCCAAGATGATTGCAGTAGCTGTGGATGGCGATGAGCAAGCACAGAAGACCTTCGACTCTGTCTTAACAGTACCGCCAGTTGATGAGCTTTTCTCACCAATGACCACTGTTGTGCCACTGCAGCTGCTCTCCTACTTTATTTCTGACTACCTTGGCAAAGACGTGGATCAACCTCGCAACCTGGCCAAGTCAGTTACTGTGGAATAGAGAAGACCCCACGAGCCCAACTTGCCAACCATCAAAATAACAATCATAGGCGGCGGATTCAGCGGCGCCATGACGGCCTATCACCTTCTCAGGCAAGACAAAGTGGCCTGCGCTATCACTATTGTCGAGCCCTCTCTTAGCAAAAGAGGAGCAGGCCTGGGGCTAGCCTACAGCACTACCTGTGGCGAGCATCTCCTCAACGTTAGTGCCGCTGGTATGAGCGCCTTAGCAAAGGAACCGGACCATTTTCTCAACTATGCCAGAGCTAAAGACCCAGCAGTTAAGGCTGAAGACTTTCTGCCGCGCATGTTTTTTGGTCAGTATGTCCAAGAGCTGCTCAACACAGCCATCGCCGACAACTCGTCCAAAGTCGGCAAAAACAAATGCCAATTCACTCTAATAAATCAGCTGGCAATAGACATTGAGCCGCCTGAAAGCAAGAATAAGCCAAAATACCAAGTAATCTTAGAGAATCAGCAGTCGCTTGAATCTGACATTGTCGTGCTAGCTCTCGGCAATCTGGCCGGTAAGCGACCGGCCTGGCTAGACAGATTAGCCATCAGTAGTACTCGCTATATCCATAATCCGTGGAATACCAGCGCCCTTACAGCCATCGAAAATACCGAGTCAATTCTGCTAGTTGGCACCGGTCTTACGGCAGTAGACAAAATTATTGAACTGAAAGCCAGAGGCCATGTCGGCAAAATAACGGCAGTTTCCCGTCACGGTCTCCTTCCCCGGAGGCACTTAGAGCGGCCCGAATTACATCCTCCCCAACTGGCATGGGAAGAAATCGTCCAATTGAGCCACTCAGCGCTAGCTACACTAAAGCTAGTGAGAAAGAAATCGGCTCAGGCAGTGAACTGGCAAGCTGGAATAGATAGTTTCAGATCAGTTACTCAAAGATGGTGGGTCAATCTCGCCCCGGGTGAGAAGCGCAATTTTATGCGCCATCTACAGACCTACTGGGATATTCATCGCCATCGCATGGCACCGTCTATTGCTGCAAAAATAGACTTATATCAAAAAAATGGAGAATTAGTCATTCTCTCTGGTGGCATCAAAGCTATGAAAGAAACTGAAGCAGATAAGAACAGTGCAAAAGTCGAAGTAGCGATTCAAGAACGTTATTCAGAGCCACAAACACTTCTATTTGACAAAGTAATAAATTGCACCGGCCCGCAATTGAAACTCAAAGCAATCGATAGCCCTCTCATGGCTAATCTTCATAGACGACTGCTAATCGTCCCCGATCAAACTGGTGCCGGCATCAACTGCCAGCCGTCAGGAAAGGTCATTGATGGCAGTGGGCAGAGCGATAACCAACTCTACGCCATCGGTCCATTGCTCAAAGCCGTATTACTTGAAAGTGTGGCAGTACCTGAACTGAAAGGGCAGGCCGAAGAGCTCGCCCACTTAATTTGCGCTGAGCAATAAATAGCCCGATTTCTCACGGCAAGGCAGCAATGTGATTAATCTGCCTGCCATAGTTTCACCATTTTTAAAAACCACAATGAAATGAATAGAGCGATTCTATCCCTTCAAGCAATTCTCGACTGAGGTTCAACTGAGGTAATAGTCATGGTGCAATATTTGAAAGATGCATGGCAACCATTCATTGCTGCAGGCGAGACTGCTCTACTGGAACAACGGCACGACGATGCTAAAGTCAATTTTCAGATGGCTTTGCTCGAAGCTGAGATCTGCCAGAGATCTAACCGATGCATTGCCACTACTCTCGATCTCCTCGCTGAGACCTACCAACTGTTGAATCAACCGGAAAAGGCAGAAGAAATCTGCCTGCGCAGCCTAAGAATCAAACAAAATTCAGAAGAGTTCTCCCAGTTTGATATTCTCAGAACAATGTTCAAACTCTCAAAACTCTATTACGATCAATCTAAGCTGGGTGCAGCAGCCTACACAACCAAAAAGCTTTTAGATTTAAGTGAGCAAGCCTTCGCCCCTAGCCATCCTCTGATTGCCTTGGTAGCGCGTCAGCTAGCTGACTTATATAACCAACTCGGTTCTGCTAGAGAAGCGGAACAGTTCTATCAGCGTGCTCATGATGTGCAAAAGAATAAGATTGGACATGGATGGGCCATAGCGGCCGCAGCCCCTTTATGCACTTATCTTTGAAGAGAAATCTTGAGTCCGGCCAGTACGGAGGCAGACTGTTGGTCTGCTAATATCTTTGTTGAAGATAATTCCGTACTGACAAGAGCAAACTGACAAGAGCAAAAGGAAGGGAAGAACTGGCCCTTAAGATATCTCAAAAAGTCCTGATTCTAGTTTCCGTGCCAGTACTATTTGAAATTGGCCTGGTTACCTATGTCACCAATCTCTTCAATCAAATTGAAACTTCAAGGCTAAAGGCAGTTCACGCCAGAGAACTCACAAGCCACTTAAACTCAATTGTCAATTCACATGTGCAGAGAGTTTCACTACTGATTCTTCGCAAGGTAAAAAATCAGCCGAAGGAAAGCGCCGCAGAAGCAGCCCTCAAGGAAAAAATCAGAGCTGAAATTACCGAACTGAACATTGTAAGTAGTTCAAATAATACTGAACAAACTAAGTGGAAACACTTAGTCAAACTGTTTGCCGAGATTGACAAAGCTCTGGACGAAGCCACAGTTGCCTATACTAGTGGCAATGATTTGCAGGCAGCGGTGCTCTGGAGCGGCGCCCAAAGTAAACTCAACCAATTTATCAATATCTCTAATCAACTCACTTTAGACCAGAAGAAAGACCAGGCCAAAAGTGAAATCGAGTATGAAACTTATGATCGCAGGCTGAGATTGGCGCTGAAGCTCTCTCTAGTTCTCAGTGGTGCCATAGCCTTTGGCCTGGCACTCTTTTTCAACCAGAGCACCACAAAAAGACTAAACAAGTTAATGCAAAATACCAAACTTCTAGCGATGGGAAGAGCACCAGGTAAATTTATTGGTGGCGATGATGAGCTAGCAAAAATCGATAGTATTCATCATCAAATGCACGACATTTTGGTGCAGTTGAGACAGAAAGAAAGAGCTATTCTAGACAATGCCGCCGAGGCTATATGCGCTGTAAACAGCGATCTCAAATTGACTGAATTTAATAACGCCGCTACGAGACTTTGGCAGAAAAGTGCAGATAACTTATCTCACGCCCGCCTGATTGAGCTCATCAGTGAAGAAGACAGAGAGAACGTAGTAGCAAAATTGGAAGAAGCTGAGACTAGTGCTTCCGAAGTCAGATTTGAGGCTAAAATCCGCAGTGGTGAAGGTAGTTCTACAACTTGGCTAGACACAACCTGGGCAGTCACCTGGTCACAGTCCAACGAATCGCTCTATTGTGTTATCAGTGATATCTCGGCGCGAAAAAAACTGGAACAACTCAAACGAGACTTCGTCGCCATGCTCAGCCACGATCTACGCACGCCACTAAGCTCAGTACAAGCATCTCTTGAGCTAGTCTCTTCAGAACACTTTCAATTACCAGACAACGCCCTGAAATATATAAATCGAGCAGAACGGGGCCTACAATTATCACTGGCATTGATCAACCAGCTTCTAGAAATAGAAAAAATGGAGTCCGGTGTAATTTCACTTAGCCTTGATGCCCTGAGCAGCCAAGAACTATTCAACAAAGCTAACTATTCAGTGGCATCCTTGGCTGAAAGCCGAAAAGTCAAAATTAGCTATGAAGGCCCCTCCATTGAATTTGTTGGCGACAGCGAAAGGCTTGTCCAGGTGCTCATCAATCTGCTAGGCAATGCCATTAAGTTTAGTGCTGACGACTCCAGGGTCACAGTAACAGCAGAACAGCAGGCGCTTTCAGACGACTGTTCTGTCACCAGGATTAATGTTACTGACCAAGGGCGCGGCATTCCAACTGAAAACTTAGAACAAATATTTGAACGCTTTCAACAGGTAAATCCGCGCAATGACAAAGAAAAATCCGGCACAGGACTGGGCCTAGCAATTTGCAAAGCAATTGTAGAAGCGCATGGTGGCAGAATCGGGGTCAACTCACAAGTAGGCCTAGGCAGCACGTTTTGGTTCGAAATTCCGCTATCTTGACCCAGAGCTGATCAAAAATAACAACTACTCTTTTCTCAGTCTGTAGCCAATTTTATTAACTGTTTCAATTAACGACTCTTGCTCAGGCTGATCTATCACCCGTCGAATACGCTTAACCGAAGATCTAACAGCCTCAACAGTTGGACATTTGTCTGTGGCCCAAACTCTAGTAATCAGGGCATCGGTGCTGAAGGTTTCCCCAGCATGGTGCAAAAGGAATTCAAGCAAGGCATAGTCGGTGGGAAGAAGAGCAATTGGATTGCCGTTGAGGAAAATTGTGCGGGCACTTAAATCCAAAACGAGATTGCCAACTGTAACTTTGCCTCTATAGGTATCAGGACGTCTTAGCAAAGCCCGTATGCGAAAACCCAACTCGCGAACACTAAAGGGCTTGGTGAGATAGTCATCGGCACCACAATTGAAACCAATTTCCTTATCTTTGATGTGTCCTTGCCCAGTCAACATAATGATTGGGGTAGTTCCGCCTGAATCGCGAAAGCGCCGACAAATTTCAAAGCCATCTAGACCCGGTAGATTAACGTCACAGACAATGACATCAAAACCGCCACCCAAAACCAGATCTAAGCCGCTAGGTCCGGTTCGAGCAATTTCCACGGCATGATGCTCCAAGCTCAGCCACTTCGCCACGGTAGCCGACATCTCCTCATCATCTTCAATCAATAATATTTTCGCCATCACGACAATACTAACACTGTCAACAACAAGAATATTACTAGTCTTATGACTAAGCTGTTATACCGGGCGGTGGATTGCGTCTCAACTCGTCGGCACTTACAGTACTATAGAAAAGTGGTTGCCAGCTGTCAGAAAGTCGCAACCAGTTGCTGGTGCCAATACCGTCGGAATTTTCAAGACCAACTGCAGTACCGTCCTGCTTGGCATACCAGTCGGCACCTTGATCAATAACCAAATTTGAGTCTGGTCTATCCGATCGCACCATGCCAGAAACATAAACACCATCTATATTTTGATTATCGAACCCACCCCGTCCATTAATCCACGGTTGGAAGTTAAAGCCTGGTGGTGGAGCCTTAAACGACGCTACGCCATCTTCACTATTACTGATTGGTGCGTCGTATACAGCATACATATCGGCAAAATCGGCGTCAGAAAGGCCACCACCTATTCCCGAATTATTTTGGTTAAGCACCTCTAGCCACTTACCATCTTTTGTATGCACATAAGTACGGAAATTCTGCATTTCTACCCTGGCATCAGGATTAGCCTGTTTGCCTTTCTCTGGATAAACCATGTTCCAGGCCATTAAATAATTGAATCGCGAATCAGGTGTAGTCGGCTTATCAATGCCAGCACCGGCACGACCGCCATACCAACCAAATCGATCAGTATTCTCCCCAGGGAAAACAGAGTTTTGATTGCGGTCATTCTGAGCCAATACTTCATCGATGCTTCCGGCCACTGGCTTGCTGCTGTCGACCTGGGAATTAGAAGCATCGCTCTCCGGTGTCGGCTCAGTAGCATCAGACGGCAAGTCAGTTTGGACGCCTGAATCTACCGCGGCTTGAGATCCAGACTGACAGTTGTCACAGGTGTCACTGCCAGTTTCGGCAACAGAGGCCTCCGAACTTGGCTCTAAGACTGTGCCAAGATCTTGCAAATCGGCCGCGGCTTCATGCATCCATTGCCGAGCCATGCGGGCACTACCTCTATCGCTTGCCCTGATTGCGCGCTCGATATCAAGCAAAACCTCATCAAATTTGTCTAAAAGGCTATTCTTAGCTGGCTCACTAGAATGACTGGCTTCATATATATTCTCGCAATTGGCAAAATCAATCGAACCAGTACTGTGGCCAAAATTTCGCCCCCCCTGACTTTGTGAGTAATCATTTCTCTGGCCGGGAAATGACATACCGCCGCGATGCAACTCCTCCATAACCTCGCTTAGAATAGGACTGATAGAGTGATCGTTATAGTTCTGACCGACAGAATCAAGAGAGCAATCTTTTCCCATTGACGGTGCCTCACTATTCATGAAGATGGTAGTAAAAGTACGCTGCAGTCACAATCAAACAAGAGGTGACCATAAGGCGATACTAAACATCGGTCATGTCGAAGCCATGGCAGAGCCATTAAACTTTCCTAGTTACGGGCTAGTTACGGGCTAGTTACTGGACCGTTGTTGGCTGGCCTGATTGAGAGTATTGGTCATGTCAGCGTAGCCCTTCCAGCCTGTGACAACACCCGATTCGGCCTGACTAGCAGTTTGTGCGGCCTCCGCCCTTGCTTTAGTGAGGTTATATTCAGCGCTCTGCTCACCAGGAATTTTCGCCAGTAATTCATGGGCTTCATCAATGCCTTGAGCAGCGGCTCGGCGTAACCAGAAGACAGCCTTGGCAATCTCTGGCTGCATCGCTCGCTCTTCAGCTCTGACAACGCGCTCACCACCAAGATAGAGCTTGCCTAGATCAAGCTGAGCCTGGCCATAGTTTTGCTCTGCTGCTTTCTCAAACCAATGGGCGGCTTTATCAAAATTCTGTCTAGCACCAATACCGGTGGCATACATATGACCTAGCATTGTCTGGGAATAAGGACAGCCTTGCTTCGCCTTACTTCTCAAAATGGCAAAGGCACGGCTGTAGTGATGAGTCTTTAAAGCCGCGTGTGCCCTATCTAAGTGGGCATAAGCAGATGGTGAATTTGGCTTTTGTCCCGCTGCCACTTCATTGCTAAATAGTAAAAGTAACAGCGAAGCAGAAGCGGCCAGAGCGTACCTGAATACCATTTCAATTTGCCACTGCTACATTGAAACAGAGCCGCGTCTATCGGCAAGAGACGAACTAGGTTCTTCTTCTACAATTTTAGGAGTAATTAGCAACATCAATTCAGTTCGGTTGCGGCCTTTGAGAGTATTTCTAAAGAGAGCACCAAGCACTGGGGCCTCTGCTAAATAAGGCGTTTTCGACAACTGTGCCGCTTCGGTTTCGGAGAACAAACCACCGAGTACAAGAGTCTGTCCGTCTTTGATGCGCACTTCTTGAGCCATAATGTCGCGGTAATTCAGCAGGGTGACCACAACTGTTGGTTGGTTCACTGGACCAAAAGTCTGAGGGGGTCCTAGTGGCGTTGAAACCTGCGGCCGCAAACGCATGGTAATAAAACCATCTTGGCTCACTCTTGGCAGTACGTTTAAGAAAATTCCGGCCTTGGTCAGCTCAACGTTGGTTGTGACAACGCCTAAACTGACTGTAGATGTCACTTTGTGAATAACTTCAGAAGCAATGGTGATCAGAGCCTCGGAATTGTCGACAACCACAACAGAAGGATTAGCAATAAGCTTGGCCTTGTTTGTCTGCAGCAGCAAGTTGACTGAGAGGTTGATAGCATGAGGAACGGTAGCTATGTTTGCTCTGCCGCCAGCGCGACCATCGGCAGCAATAAAGTTAAAAGCACTTTGAGCGGTAGTGACAGCGTTAACCCCAGCAATAGTTGGTGCAATAATGGGCACCAACGAACCGATTAGACCAGAGTAGGCTGTACCCGGAGTACCAGCACCATTGGCAGCACCGTTGGTGACGTTAGAACCCGTAAATGGAATAGCTGGAATATTGGGGTTAGCAACAGAGCTAGCAGGTGAACCTAAGCCGGGCAAGAACGATTTGAGCGGAGCTTGTGAATTGCCCATGATTGAACTAGATAAACCCTCACCTTGCAAGTTGAGGGTGGCACCCAGTTGGCGGATACCCTGGTTGCTCAACTCAATCAATGAAGCTTGAATGTGCACCTGCTTAGGACGACGGTCAATCAGGCGAATAGCGTCTTCTGCAATATTGACATCATCGGCAGTGCCGACCACAATCACTTGTCGCCCTTTTACATCAGGTATGACGATGGCGCCACCGCCATTAGGGTCAACGCTAAAATCAGCGGCAATTTCTAGATTAGCTCTAATCTGCTGTGTACCGGGGTCGGTAGCGGCATTGTTGAAGCCAACGCCTTCTTGGGTTTGAGCACGACTGGTACCACGTAGAGTGCGCGGTTGAGTCTCTAATGAATAACTCTGAGTGCTATCTGTATCACTTTTGCTTCCTTCACGATCACTGGTTTTCTCACCAGTGTTTTCCACTGAAGGTCCATTTAAATCTCCACCTTGTCCAGAGCCTTTCTTCTCGCTTGCTGTTTCATCGGTAGATTCGTTTGCCAACTGCCGCTTGGTAGTGGTCTTAAAATCTGGCAGATAACCTTTATTGAAAATCGAAGCTGAAAGCAGAGCAGCGACATCATAGGGGTGTGAATAGCTGAGCTTGAACGCTCGTGCCATGGGTCTGTTAAGACCCAGCTGTACCATTGCCTGAGTCGAGCCTACGACGATAGTTTTGTTGTCGAGCATGCGACTCTGCAAACCGGCGGCGGCTAAGACATTATCCATCGCTTCATTGAGATTGACGTCGCGCAGGTCGCCAGTAATTTTGCCGCTGCATGATTTGTCTATGATGATATTGACGTTGCCGCGACGAGCAATTTCAGTAATGACGTCTTTTACTGGGGTGTCGCGGAAACTCAAATGATGAATTAACTGACGACCTTCTTCTGTCTGGGCAAAAAGCTGGAAAGGACGACGAATTTTTACGGTTCCCGTCACCCCGGGAAGCGAATTGCGCGTTACTGAACGCATTGAGCCTTGAGCGAGCTTACGTCCATCGCTGTCTGAATCGCCTGTCCCCGAATTAGAACTGCTACTAGTGCCAGAACCGGAGCCAGAACCGGCGCCAAAATCAGAATCAGATAGGTTAGCCGGACCGCTAACTGGACCACTGCTTACTGGTGAATAAGATAGCCCACTGGGCTTAGAACTAGAACTTGAACTAGAACTTGAACTTGAACTGTCACCAACAGGATTATGGTCACCATCTTCAGCCAAAACCGGCAGAGATGAAGCTGTAAAAGCACAGGCACAGAGTAGCGATAGTGATACCGCCTGCGATATCAACAAATTAAGTGCGGGCTTTTGGCCTTTGAATTGCACTAAGGGTGCCTCCGATAACTGCTTTTCCAAGCAGCGTCATTCTAACTTGAATACCTCAGTATTTCCTTAAACTTATGGTCGTTTATTGCCAGTTAGGCCATATATGGCGATTTCAAGATTATTTCTTGCTTCTCCAAGGTGTGGATTCAGGCGCAGGGCCAAACGCAATTCGGAAACGGCAGAAGAGACATCCCCTCGGCCATACAAAGCATATCCCAGGTCATTACGGGCCTGTGCATTGAGCGGGTCAAGGCGCACCGCCTGGCGAAATTCCTCCACGGCACCGTTCTTATCTTTGTTGGCATAGAGTGCCCGCCCCAGGGCCAGATGGCTCTCCGCCGAAGCCGGTTCGAGCAAACTTGCCTGCCTGGCGGTGCGCAAAGCGGGGTGATAGTCGCCGGAGGTCAATAATGCCTTGGTCAAAACCACATGAGCCCGGGCCGAGCTGGGCTCAACTGAAACAGCCTGGCGAGCAGCCTTGATCGCGCCACTAATATCGTGGGTCGCCAAAAGCGCTTCGGACAAGCCAGAAAAGTTACTGGCGCTTGGTTTGAGCTGAGTGGCAAGGCGATATTCGCTGACAGCCTGAGAAACTTCAGCCCTGGTAAAAAGGCTATCAGCATAATATTCATGGCTCTCAGCTGACCCGGGCTTAAGCTGCATTGCCCGCTTAAATTCCAACTCAGCATTGGCTTCATCACCGCTGTGATCAAGGATTTTAGCCAGGACCATGTGGGCGAAATAATCTTCGGGAGCAATCGCCACAGCCCTCTTCATCTCAGAAGCTGAGCCTTCTAAATCGCCGGCGAGATAAAGATAACTGGCCAGCCTTAATCTTAAATTTTCATCATAGGGATCATCGGTAATCTTGCGCCGCAATTGAATCATCAAATCGCCCATGGAACGCAAATCAACGCTAGCCGGCTTGCTACTCATAAGCTTCAACAGGGCCGACTGGGCCACCGTGAGGCTAGGAGTATCTGAGAGGGAACCATCAGATTTAGGGCTTGCCCCCTGAGCAGTTTGCGCTAAAAAAGAAAAACTGACAGCCAAAGCTAAGCAGAAAGTGATAACTGCTGGACGGCCCTTACACAACTTGAAATTTCGCTTAATAACTAGGTTTCTCGCTACAATCATTGCCAACACTGCCCACATTGCCAATGATACCAACAGAAACCCATAAAGAACGTGAAGACAAAGCCATGTCCGCAGAGCGCCTATATCCACATTCCTTTTTGCACACATAAGTGCGAATTTTGCGATTTTGCCGCCTTTGCTGGCCTAATCGAGTTAGAAGACGAATATTGCCAGATTCTAGCCGGTGAAATTGAGTCGCGGTTAGGCCAGCGCCAAGAGCCCCTCAGCCTCAAGACTATCTTTTATGGCGGCGGCACCCCAGGGCTAATAAAGCCTAGCAACATCGCCATGATTCACAAGCAGCTACTAAAATTTGCACCGCTACAAACGGATCTTCAGCCAGGCGAGCTGGAAATTGCGCTAGAAACCACCCCTCACGCCATTACTGCTGAAAAGGCACAAGAATGGCGAGAAATCGGCATCAACCGACTTTCAATTGGCATTGAATCACTGTCTGATGCGGAGCTAAGTGCCATCGGCCGCGATCACAGCGTGGCTGAAGCCGTTGCCGGGATCGAAATCGCCCATCAAGCAGGCTTTGACGGTATCAGTATCGATTTTATGTATGGCTTACCCACCCAAACTCTTGCTAGTTGGCAAGCCACTTTAGATGCAGCGATCGAACTGACCGAGCTATATCCCTCGATTCAACACATATCAGCCTATGGTCTAGAAATTGCCAAAAATTCCCCATTACTCAGTCGTTTCCCTCGCGACTCAGCCAGCTATCCATCGGACGACCTCTGCGTTGAAATGTATGAGGCCCTGGTAAGAAAACTTGAGTCTCATAATTATCAGCAATACGAAGTCTCGAACTTTGCCAAACCAGGCCAGCAGTCGCAGCACAACCTCACCTACTGGCGCAATGCTCCCTATTTTGCTTTCGGTGTTGGGGCCCACCGCTATGTTGACGGTGTGCGCAGCGCCAACTTGCGCTCCTTGAAAAAATATATGCGCAGCCCACTGACCGATGAAGTGAGCGAAATAATTGACGCCCAAACCTGTATCAAAGAAGGCATAATGCTTGGCCTGCGATTGGTTCAAGGAATTGACCTGAAACAATTTGAAGAAGACTATGAGGTCGATTTACTGGCCACCCAAGGCAGCGAAATCGACTACTTATGTGAGCAAAAGTTGCTTGAATTATCAGACGGCAAGCTGAAGATTACACGGCAGGGAATACCTATAAGTAACTCAATAATTGGCCGTCTAATTTGAGGATATTCATGGCTTTTAGGGGAATACCAGAATATAGGCGGTTGTTTTTGTTTTTACTAATGGCTTGGAGTTTAGGCTGTGAAGTCCTGTCCTGAGTGCTACTCAGAATACGAAGATGGTCTTGAAAGATGTCCTGCTGATTCCAGCCTGCTGAAATCAGGAGATCGTGACCCGCTCGTGGGCACGAGACTGGGCGACCGCTATGAAATAGTGTCTGTAATCGGTCGCGGCGGCATGGGAGTTGTCTATAAAGCTAGGCAGGAGCAAATGGATAAGCTCATGGCCATTAAGATGCTGCACTCGCATATGGTGTCAGACTCCGAGGCAGTAAAGCGTTTCTATCGCGAAGCAAAAACTGTCTCACAAGTAAAACACCACCATATCGTCACCCTCTATGATTTTGGCATGAGCTCTCAAGGGCAACCCTTTTTGGTGATGGACTACCTCCAAGGAGTGAGTCTCAAAGACGAACTAAAAAACAACGGACCACTTTCTTTCGAAAGAGCTGATCGAATTTTTGCTCAGATTGTAGATGGACTTGCTGCCGCCCATTCTCTCGATGTTGTTCACCGCGACCTTAAACCAGAAAATATTGTGCTTTCATCCAATGCTCCCACTGGAGATTGGGTTACCCTGGTTGACTTTGGCCTTTCTAAGCTAAAAGAACCGAAAACTCAAGATGCCTATACCATTACAAAAACTGGCGACGTCTGCGGCAGCCCACCCTATATGAGCCCAGAGCAGTGTTTAGCCGCTTCTGCTGTCGATCCTCGCTCCGATATCTACTCCCTGGCAATTGTCGCCTATGAATCACTCTCAGGCTTCTTGCCCTATAAAGCTAAATCAGCGATCGAAATGATGGACTGCCATTTATACGGCACGCCCACACCGTTTTCGCAGGCATCAACCGATTTTAAGGTCTGTACCGAGGTCACCAATGTCTTGAACAAAGCACTGGCCAAAGAACCAGAACAAAGGCAACAAGATATTCAGGAATTTGGCAAAGAGCTTCACGAGGCTCTGGCACGAGATGGCATCAAGCTCAAGTCGTACAAGCATCGCATGGAAATTGCCGACTTCAAAGACATGGAAAGCGAAGCCGAGGCGCTGATGACCGGCTCCTACCCGACCTTAGGACTGGCCGCTGAAGGGCACTTAAACGCCATAAACAATCAAACAGCCATGGAAATTGCTACTAATACCCAGATAGACTCAAACTACAGCAAAGCCAGCATCCAGACTGGTGGCCACGAAGTCGTTAATTTCTCCAACAACAACAACAACGGTTCTGTTAATAGCAACAATAACAACAATAACAATGGCGACGCTTCAAACGAAGAAGCTCAACGCAGCTGGATTTCGCGAGTGATGAGTGCTGTATTTGGACCTCGTCCTCCGGCCCTGGTCGAGCACGAAGAAGAACTTGAATCAAGTTTACCTTACGCCAACTGTCCCTACTGCCAGGCACCAGTGCGCTCGATGATTCGCTTTTGCATTTCCTGTCAGCGCCAACTGCCTTCAGCAGCTGAGTATGCTCGCATGCGCATCAGCGCCGGCAGCAAACTTGTGCCAGCAAAATCACAGACCAATACCGGTAGACATGCAAAGCCAGGCTTTAGCAACCGTGCCAAAGAGTCAATGAACCGCCAAGCCTATCCGGGCATAACCAAATTTCTCATGATAGGACTGGTTGGTGCCTGCATTTACGCTGGCTCAGTGGCTCTCAAAAATCCAGAATTCGTCAAGACCATGAAACGAACCGTAGCTGCATTTCAAAAATAGCTGCATCTAAAAATGGCAAAAAAAAGCAAAGAGACAACTGCTAGCGTGCTCTACAGCGATATTCGCAAGCAAGGAGAGCGAGCATACCGGGCCCGAAATTACGCTCTGGCGCGCAGCCAATATTTAAGAGGAGCACAGCGGCTGGCGAAAAGTTTTGCCGACGGCGAAAATCGCCTTTGCTTTCTCTACTCATGTGCTGGCAATGCCGCTCGTTGCCAGGGACAGAATAAATTTTCACTGGTATTGAAAGATTTCAACCAGGCCATCACGCACTTAGATGCCAGCCAAGCGGGTTTTATAGAACTGCTCAACTATATTATTGAGACACTAGTTGATACTGCAGTATGGATCCAGACTAATAGGCAAAGATCACTGCTCAAGCAGATGGCCAAAAGATTGCAGCGTCGCTTCAGCGCAGGCCTAAGACAACCAGCTCCCAAAGGCAAAACCAAGAGCTATATATTGAGCGGGAAACGCATTGAAGATACTTTCGCAAGCTTGGAAGAAACAAGTGAAGCGACAAAGGACTGGCTAGAAAAGCAAGCGCTATTGAGTCGTTTGAGACTTCTAGCAATGATTGCCAGTTATAAGAAGCCCAAAGAATTCTATCAGGCAGCTTTTGCACAATTACACAGTGTTCCATTCAGAGCTGGCCAGTTCTATTTTCATGTCAGTACCGACAAATCGGGCTTCACAACCATCAAAAGGGCACTGGCAATTAGCGGCAATGGCTCTCTAGCAGGCCCCATAAGTAAGCGAGCCAAAATTATTTTCGCTGCTAAAAAACTAGGAGATTCTAGCTCTTGGCTGAGCGGCTATAGAGTCAATAGCAAAGGCGATCTGCTGGCCTATGGCCTATCAAAAAACGGCTCTGATTTTGAGACCTGGAGAGTGAGAGATCTAAAAAGTGGAAAAGATCTGCCCGACTTAATAGAAGAAGTACCTTCTGGTTCTATCAGTTTTCATCCAAGAAAACGTGGCTTATACTACCGCCGCTCTATCTCTAAAACTAGCACTAGCGCCGAGCCGAACTATACAAAAGGCGCGGCTATCTATTTTCATCGACTCGGTGACGAACAGAAGAAAGACAAAATCGTTCATAACCCAGAAAAAGTTGAATGGGTAGATCTCTATGCCTTGAAGCACAGCCAACACGCACTAATCTCAGAATGGCCAGCCGGTAAGCTGCATAATCGTCTGGCAATCAAGTCTCTTAGCAGTGGCAAGATCTGCCCACTCTTTCCCCGCAAGATTGGCTATTACTCTTTATTAGGTGAAGCGAACAACCAGATCTATATCAAGACCGATCACGGAGCAGCAAGAGGAAGAGTCTTAGCTCTAGAGTTCGACTATGAACATTTAAGAGTGAAGAGCATTAGAGAAGTAATCAAAGAAAGTCAATTTGCTATGCAAGACGTGCGCCTTCTGCATGACCGGATAATCAGCTCTAGCCTAGATCACGAGGGTCGGGCGCGACTCTTACAATTTGACCTTGCGGGCAAGCAGTTAAGTGAAATAGAGCTACCCTTTGAAGGAACATTGAGTTCACTATCAACTAGCTTCAACGACTCAAACATCTTTTTCAGTCTAGAAAACTTTGCCATGCCGAAGACAATCTACCGCCATGATTTAAAAAGCGGCAGCACCACTGTATTGCATCATCCTAATTATTCGATGGCCAGAAGAGTGGTGCAAAGAATAGTGCAGGTAGAAAGTAAAGATGGAGTTCTCATACCAATGAATATTGCCTACCTTAAGGGCACCAAATTCAATGGCAAGAACCCAACCATTCTGTCTGTCTACGGTGGCTTTAGCATTGCCAACCTACCGCATTTTTCTTACCAAACAGCAACCTGGCTTGCCATGGGCGGCATCTGGGCTCAGCCTTATTTAAGAGGCGGAGATGAACTCGGCGCCAAATGGCATTCAAGCGCAACCAAAGAACAAAAACAGCGCACCTTTGATGACACCATTGCTAGTGCCGAGTGGCTCAGCGGCAACCATCTGGCTCAAGCGAAGAAAATAGCAATTTGCGGCGCCAGCAATGGCGGTCTGACAGTCGGTGCAGTAATTTGCCAAAGACCAGATCTATTTGGAGCAGCGATTGCCGACAACGGTCTCTTCGATATGCTTAAGTTTTCCTTCCACGGTCTTGGTTGGGCCTGGCAAAGCGAATATGGCTCGGTGGAAATAGAAAGCGAATTTGCGGCTCTGCGAACTTACTCTCCTTACCATCAAGTAGCCAAACTAAAAGTGAGGAAATCAGACTTCCCCCATCTTTTAATAAATGCCTCAGCGGGTGACAACCGAGTAGTTCCCTGGCATTCCTATAAATTTGCCGCCGCTTGCCAACAGCAAGGTTTTGACGCCCTCCTCAATATTAAATGGCAAGAAGGACACGGTTGGGGCCGTCCCGATTGGTCGGTGCGTGACAATTTGGCTTACTTGCAGTGGGCCTTAAAAATGGACTGAATCGACCAGAAAACTAGCCACTTGGAATCCTAAACTAATTTGTGCTTTTCAACTTATATAGGGTATCTGACCGTGTAACATAGCTGCAGTCGATGATTAATAGAGCTAACCAAAGCAACAGCGATAAACCAGGCATCCCGTTCTATATTTACTTTCTGTATTTCCTTTCCTTTCTAAACTAGGCAGGATTCAATGTTAGACATTTTCAAAAAGCAATTTATCGAAGTTATTGAATGGACAGAAGAAAGTGACGGCGTGCTTGCCTATCGCTTTCCTACTCTCGACAAAGAAATTCAAAGCGGCGCCCAACTGACTGTTCGCGATTCGCAAATGGCACTATTCGTCAACGAAGGAAACGTGGCAGACCACTTTGGACCAGGTCGCTACACTCTCAACACCCAAAACTTGCCAATTCTCACCACTCTGATGAACTGGGACAAAGGTTTTAAATCGCCTTTCAAATCAGAAGTGTACTTCTTCTCTACTCGCGAACAAATTGACCAGCGTTGGGGTACCCAAACTCCCATTGCTATTCGCGATAAAGAGTTTGGTGTAATTCGACTGCGGGCCTTTGGTACTTTCTCTTATCAAATTGAAGAGCCAAATACCTTCCACCAAAAAATCAGTGGCACTCGCCAAGTTTATACAACCAGCGAATTAGACGGCCAATTGCGTTCAATGATTTTGACGCACATCGCCACAAAATTGGGCCAAGCTGACACAGCTTTCCTCGACATGGCAGCCAATCAACAGAAATTCTCAGAACAGCTCAAGTCAGAACTAGATTTGCCCTTCTTGCAATATGGCCTCAAGCTCAATACCTTCCTGGTACAGAGCGTGACACTGCCAGAAGAGTTACAAGAATATCTCGATAAGCAATCACAAATGAATCTAGTCGGCGACTTGAAAAAGTATGCCAATTTCCAAGCTGCTGACAGCATTGCAGCCGCAGCTAATAACCCTGGCGGCTTAGCTGGCGCAGGAGTGGGCCTGGGAATGGGAGCAGTGATTGGTCAAACCATGGCCCAAGCTCTTGGTACAGGGCCGGCTGCAGCTGGTGCCAGCGAAGAAGACGTCTATGCCAAGTTAGAAAAGTTGCATGGTCTAGTGACCAAAGGCGTATTAACCCAAGAAGAATTTGACGCTAAAAAGGCAGAGCTACTCAAGAGTATTTCCTAAATGCTTACACTGAGTTGTCCTTCCTGTGGGGCAAACGTAAACTTTCAGTCAAAAGTATCGGTTTTTGCAGTCTGTTCTTTCTGCAAGGCGAGCCTTGTACGCCAGGGTATGGATCTGGAGAAGATTGGCCAGGTGGCCGAGCTTCAAGATGATCTAACACCAATTCAAATTGGCACCACTGGCATGTACAAAGGCCAAAAATTCGAAGTAGTTGGGCGCATGAAAGTGGGCTATGAAGACGGCTTTTGGAATGAATGGTTTACCTTCTTTGCCGATGAAAAAGTCGGCTGGCTGGCGGAAGCACAAGGCTTTTACGCCGTGTGCTTCCCCTGCTTCGATATGGTGCCACCGATCGGCAAACTTCATCCGGGCAAAGCAGTAGATTTTGGCAAGTATGGCATTTACGAAGTAGACGACATACGAAAAGTCAAATGCTTATATAGCGAAGGGGAATTGCCCTTTAACGCACTCCAGGGCCGCAAGTCAGAAAGCATTGACTTAACAGGCTTTGAAGACGAAATGGCAACGATAGAAATTGCCGAAAAAGAAAATCGCGTTTTTCTTGGCGCATATGTCGACTTCGACGATCTGCAATTCAAAAATTTGAGGCGCATCGATGGCTGGTAAAGATGAAGCTGGTAAAGATGAAGCTGGCAATGAAAATCGCCCTATAAAAGAGCCAGCGCCGCCAAAACCAACGGCCAAGATGTTTGCTTGCACAGCCTGCGGGGCATCGGTAACGGTTAAATACCCTGGCGCCACTATGTCAGTGGTCTGCAATAGTTGCAATTCAACAATTGACGTCACCAGTGAAGCTTATCGCATTCTCTCCACCTATGTGGGCAGGACCTCCCTCTTCAAACCCTGTATTCCGCTAGGGGCAAGGGGCAAGCTCAAAGGCAAGACCTGGGAAATGATTGGCTTTCTGGTGCGCGAAGACACAGCTAGCCACTATTTCTGGTCCGAATATTTATTGTTCAATCCTTACTATGGCTACCGCTGGTTAGTAGAAGATAAAGGCCACTGGAACTTTGTCCGCACCATCAAGCGTAAGCCAGACGTAAAAAGCCTTACGCAGTATCCGGCAAAAGGGGAAGTAGCCAAACTAGATGGTAAGAGCTATCAAATCTACAACTACGGCACCGCCGCAGTTAAATATGTTTTGGGCGAATTTTATTGGCGCGTTACCGTCGGCACTTCTAACCTAACAGCAGATTATATCGACCCACCGCAAATGCTTTCAGCTGAAAAAGACGGTAATGAAATCGTCTGGAGCTTGGCTGAATATATGGATGCCAAAGAAATCCATAAAGCTTTCGACGGTGCAGACAAATTCCCCTATCAAAGCGGCGTGCCTGCTACAAAGCCACCAACAGAGGCGCAGGCCTGCAGTCAGATTGGTACTCTCTGTGCTATTTTCATCGTTTTCATCACCTGCGCGCAGTTCTATTTTACAGCTAAAGCCCCGCAGCAAACTGTGCTTCAGTACGATGGCATATTTACACCCAATCGCAAGAAAGCCGACATTACGACTCCGGTGTTCTCCATGGGTGATGACACTACTAACGCTGTAATAAGTCTCAGCGCTCCGGTGAGCAACAGCTGGTTCTATGTGGCAGGGGAGTTAGTGAACGATACCGATGGCACGACATTCCCCTTTGAAAAATCAGTAGAATTCTATTCTGGCACAGACAGCGACGGTTACTGGTCAGAAGGAAGTAACACCGCTCAACTTGGGGTCTCGTCTGTTCCGCCCGGCAAGTACTATCTCAATATTGATACCGAGAGTGGTGACTTTCTCCAAACAAGAGATCAACAATTTTCAATTACGGTTGGCCGAGGCTATCCGATTTATGACAATTATTGGTGGACCCTCGTTGGGCTCTGTGTAATGCCTATTTACGCCTTTGCGGCCATGAGGAGTGTAGAGGCAGCACGCTGGTCCAATAGTGACTTTAGCCCCTACCCCGAGCCTAGCCCTTATAACGAGAGCTATTAATGATTCAATTTCAAAAAACTAAAAGATCAATTGCGAGGCTTTAAAGAAAAGTATGGTGCGCTTCTATTTAGTAACAGGCGTTCTTCTATGCGCACTATTTGTCTACGCCGGCATGAAAAGCTGGAAAGTTATCGATCCTTGGGCCATTACCGGCGCAAGACCAACTGGCCCCGGCAGTCATTATCACAAGTAAATTCGGCACAAAGAAAAGAGGAGTAGTAAGTGGAACAAGTTTTAACAGCCAAATATGTACTGGCAGCAGTGGTTTATTCAGGCCTTGGCATTATCATTCTGTGTTTATCAACCAAAGTATTTGACATGCTCACCCCCGGCGATATGTGGAAAGACATTGTCGTCGAAAAAAATCTCCCCCTAGCAATCACTCTCGCGGCTATGATGATCGCAGTTGGCAATATTATTGCCGCAGCGATTCACGGGTAGTCAACTTGACATACGCTCTGCTAATAACCGTCTTTGTCATCTCGACCTGCGGTTTAGTCTATGAACTGATTGCCGGAACTATAGCGAGCTACCTGCTAGGCGACTCAATCACCCAATTCTCAACAGTAATCGGCGTCTATCTATTCTCGATGGGTGTTGGGTCCTTTCTCTCTAAATACATTGAGAAAAATATTGCTCTAACCTTCGTGCAAGTAGAGCTGCTAATTGGCCTAATAGGCGGCGCCTCGGCCACATTGCTCTTTCTTATGTTCAATCACATCGATAATTTTCGCATTTTGCTTTACAGCCTAGTGGCAATTATCGGCATTTTAGTGGGTCTTGAAATACCTCTGTTAATGCGCATTCTGCAGCAGAGGCTCGATTTTAAAGATCTAGTATCACAGATATTTACTTTTGACTATGTCGGCGCCTTGCTAGCCTCCCTGCTCTTTCCCCTGCTGCTAGTGCCTTACCTCGGCTTGATGCGCACCTCTTTTCTCTTTGGTCTCTTCAATTTAGGTGTAGCGCTCTGGACCATTCACCTATTCAAAGACGAGCTTCCCTGGCGCAATTCACTAAGATCAACGGCCTTCATTCTAATTGTGGTACTAGTATCTGGCTTTGCTTTTTCAGACAAGTTGATGGGCATTGCCGAAGCAGCTACCTATCAAGATCCTGTAATTTACTCAACCACTACGCCCTACCAACGAATTGTTCTTACAGGCAATAGCAAAGATTTGCGCTTGTTTCTCAACGGCAATTTACAGTTTAGCTCGCGCGACGAATACCGCTATCATGAAGCCTTAATTCACCCTGCCATGGCCAGTTTGAACCAACCTCAAGATGTACTGGTGCTCGGTGGTGGCGACGGCTTAGCAGTGCGCGAAATTCTCAAATATCCATCAGTACGATCGATTACTCTGGTTGACTTAGATAAGGCTATGACCGATTTATTTAAGAGCCAAGAGGTTTTGACACGGTTAAATCAAAACTCGCTCAATAACAGCAAAGTGAAAGTCATAATTGATGACGCCTTTGTTTGGCTAAGAAGCACACCACAAAGATTCGACATAGCGGTAATCGACTTTCCCGATCCCAGTAACTACTCGTTAGGCAAACTCTATAGCGATACTTTCTACCGTGCCCTTAAAAAGGTGATGAAACCTGCGGGCATGGTGGTGGTGCAAAGCACGTCACCTTTTTACGCCAAGAACTCTTTTTGGTGCGTCGATAAAACCCTCGCCTCTGTTGGCTTCAACACTACTCCATACCATGCCTACGTGCCAGCATTTGGCGATTGGGGTTATGTTATTGGCTCACTAAGCCCATTTAAAGCAGCGGCACAATCGAGCTATCCCGCTGGTTTACGGTACGTCAATAGCGATACCGTTGAGCAAATGCTCTGTTTTGCTCCAGACATGCTACCAACAGTGACTTCAGTCAACAAACTCAACAACCAATCACTAGTTCACTTATTTGAATCAGAGTGGAGTGAATATGTCGACGCCCATTAGTCGATCAAGATTCCTCAAGACCCTGGCCGCTTTAGGCCTGTCTGCCGTCGCTGCTAAACTATTAGCGCAGCTGAAGTTATCCTCAAATGTTCTTGATCTCTTTCGCCAAACAAACTATTTCGCTCCTAAGTTTAGTTGTCGCCTATTGGGACCATCGCAAAAAGTTGGCCACATGCTGCGAGGCGATCTCCCAACTGGCCCAGTCAAAGAAACGAAAACGGCCACAGTCACCATTATTGGTGGCGGAATAGCAGGCCTATCGGCAGCCTGGTGGCTTAAAAGAGCAGGCCTGAGCGAATTCGTCATACTTGATTTAGAGCCTGCTGTAGGAGGTAATTCTCGTTCAGGAAAGAATCAAATTAGTGCTTATCCGTGGGGGGCGCACTATGTTCCAATCGCGAACAAAGAATCACTCTATGTCAGGCAGCTTTTCGAAGAGCTAAAAATCATTCAAGGCTACGCTGAGGGCGGCGAAGCCATATACGACGAACTGATGCTCTGTCATCAACCACAAGACCGTTTATTCAAAGACGGTGCCTTTCATGACGGACTGGTACCGAAGCGCGGCTTACAACAGCAAGAAGAAGAAGACATCAGTCGTTTCTTCGAGAAAATGATTGCTTTTCGCCAGGCCCAAGGCAGCGACGGGCAGCCAGCTTTTGCTATCCCGATTGCCTTAAGCTCCCGCGATAAGCAATTCACTCAGCTCGATAAAATTTCAATGGCGCAGTGGTTGAAGAACAACAACTTTGCCACAAAACCACTGCTCTGGTATGTAGATTATTGCTGCAGAGACGACTATGGCTCAACGGCTGCATTTGTCTCTGCCTGGGCTGGCATCCACTATTTCGCTGGACGCCGCGGCACCGCTGCTAATTCGGAGCAAAATGCAGTGCTTACCTGGCCACAAGGCAACGGCTTTCTTGTGGAAAAATTACAACTGCCCCTGAGCAAGAACATTCAACTAAACGCCTTAGTCACCAATGTAAAAGAAGTAGATGGCAAGCTCGTTACGACCTATCTCAACCATGAGAACAATCAGTTTGCGGCAATTACATCTGACTTTGTCATTCTTGCCACTCCCCGCTTCATTGCCAATAAACTATTAGCAGAAAATAGCGGACAAGCGACCGCTAGCGCGAATTTGGCACCTGAAAATAGTCATAAAAATGCCCTTGCAGCTGCTCACGCACCGGCCTATGCGCCAACAACTGCTCCCGCCTACGCTCCTTGGCTAGTCGCAAACATCAGCTTAAAGAATCTTCCCGATGGTCAGGGTGTCTTGCCTGCCTGGGACAATGTCAGCTATTACAGCCCATCCCTTGGTTATGTAGTGGCCAATCATCAAGAAATTACCACCCGGCACAAACCAACAGTAATCACCTATTACTTCCCACTATCACAGCAAGAGCCAAAGGTCTCAAGACAAGCGCTCTACCAGGCCACTACTGAACAATGGTCAAAAACAATTGTGGAAGACCTAGAGAAGATGCACCCTGGCATCGCCAACGAAATTATTTCAATCGATCTCTGGCCCTGGGGGCACGGCATGGTTAGACCATCTGTGGGAGATTTGTGGGGCGAATCGCGGCAAAAAATGCAGGAACCAAGGGGCAACATATTCTTTGCCCATTCAGATATGTCTGGCATTTCCAACTTTGAGGAAGCTCAATATCACGGAGTTGAAGCTGCCAAAATGATTCTGGCGAAACAAACATGAACCAGAACCAGAACACAAACATAGACTTAAACATGAACGAGAAGCTCAACCTCACTCAGAACCGCAACAACGACAATTACAAGCAGGCCTGGCTGTCCTCGCCAGGCTGGGATTGTCTATGGATACTTTCCCCCGCTTTTGTCTCTACAGCTTTTGTCATTCTGGCTCGGCAACAAATGGCTGCCAGTCAAAACATTCCACTCTGGGTCTGGGTCTGCTTTGTACTCCTGGTTGATGTGGCCCACGTTTACGCCTCGCTTTTCCGCACCTATTTATCACCACAGGCCTTTGCTAAGAACCGCACACTTTTGCTCGCCCTGCCAGCTATTGCCTGGATTGCTGGCAGCCTGCTCTACTCCCTTGATGGTATTTATTTCTGGCGGGCACTGGCCTATTTAGCCGTCTTTCATTTCATTCGTCAGCAGTTTGGCTTTGTTGTTCTCTACTCGCGCAATGACCCTGAGCCCATGAAGAAATTCAAATGGCTCGATAATGGCGCTGTATATATGGCCACTCTCTACCCCATTATTTTTTGGCATTCAAACATGCCGCGCAATTTTAGTTGGTTTGTAGCTGGCGATTTTATCGAAAGCCTGCCGCAAGCCTTTGCCAACATATGCTTTGTGGTCTATGTACTAGTGATGGCAGGCTACATTATCAAAGAAATTGCGCTACTGAAAAAAACAGCATTTTTCAATCTTCCCCGCAATCTCTTAATCGCAGGCACGGCCCTAAGCTGGTGGACTGGTATCATCACCTTTAATTCAGACATGGCTTTTACCATAACCAATGTGGTCAGCCATGGAATTCCTTATATGGCCCTGGTATGGCTTTATCACCACGAACCAAGTCGTGAAAATTGCAGAGAAAGTGAAGATTCTAGCAAAGGTGAAAACTTAGCCGCTAAAAATTCCACAGCTCCAAGACAAACCGGTGCGAAAAACTGGTCAAAAGTCTTGCATGCTCTCCTGAGCAATGTCATCTTATATTTTGGCTTCCTGGCTCTGCTAGCCTACTTAGAAGAGGGCCTCTGGGACGGTCTAATTTGGCGCGAGCATCTCAATATATTCGCCTGTTTTTCAGCCTTACCCACAATCCATGACACGGCAATACTGGCACTGCTTGTGCCTTTTCTGGCACTACCGCAGTCAACCCATTACTTACTTGATGGTTACATCTGGCGAGTGAAAGACCGCAAGAGCATTTGGTCAGCCTAGCTTGGGTCTAGTTAGGCTTAAAATTGCCTCTAAGGTTCTGTCCAATACGGAAGCCTTGAATTAGGTTATGTCTGGTCAGTTGGAAAATTTCGTGCAGAGCAGCGGCGTCAGTAATGCCATGCTTATCAGAGATAGCATTAACCTGCTCCATAGCTATAGCAGAAAAATATACATCAACGTCGTCATGAACATGACCACGACCTTGATTGGGAAGTTTCAAGATTGCTTTACCAAAGTCGTTGGTAACAGCATCTGCAATTTGAGCGGTAAGAAGATCAGCGTAGAATGAATCGGCCTTTACTGCCATATCTGAGCCCCCATGATTCCTGAGAATCTAAGTTTACGCACCAATCAAAATAAGCAAACTAAAAATCAAGTAAACAAAACCTACATAGATAGAATCAATTCAAAAGATCTAGTTGCCTACGAACTTCTTGAATGTCTTTCCACATCAGCCACTTCGGTGAGCCCACTTCTTTTGAATCATTGCGCAACAAATAAGTAGGATGGAAGACAGGCATAACTTTAGCACCGAACTGCCAATCAAACCATGTACCGCGAATACGGCTTATAGGATCCTTAACATGCAAAACTGCTTCCACGGCCGTCGCTCCCGCTAGCAAAATCAAAGCGGGGCGAACAAGCTCTAGCTGAGCATTGAGGTACTTTTGACAGGCTTGAATTTCATCTTTTAGTGGTAGTCGATTGTTAGGTGGACGACACTTTACGACATTGCAAAGGTATATCTCCTTTTCCCGATCAATTCGACCAGCTTCAAGAATTTTATCGAATAATTTTCCCGACCTTCCGACGAACGGAACCCCCGTCTCATCCTCATTTCGCCCCGGTGCCTCGGCAATAATCATGAGCTTAGCCTGAGGATTTCCGCTAGAAAAGACAACATTTGTGCGTGTTTGACAAAGCCCACACTGAACGCACGCTCTAGCCGCAGACTCAACCTCAGCAAGGCTTTGCCAGATCGGTGGCGGGGCCAAGTGCAGCTGCTCAGACATTATTTGCCTCTAAAAACTTATTAAGCAAAAGAGCCAGAAGTAGCGACATCAATAGACACATTGGAGACTGGGAAGTTTTGCTGTGGAGCAGCTTCTAGCTCGGCAATCTCGAGCTTCTGAACGATGCCAATTTCTGCACCTAAACAAAGAGCAGCGGCCTGAGCGAAGTCAGAAGTATTGCCAGTGGTGAAGAAGCGAAATGCTTGTGTGCAATAGTCATTGTTTGACTCACTCGCCGACACTGCCAGTGGTGCGGCATCATGACCCAATAACTGATAAGCCAGAGCATGTGCTGGATCAATCAGTTTTAGCCCATCGGGGAATAGTTCTTTTAGTTCAAGCGCAACAAGACTTTGAATGCGATCGGCTACAAACGGGTAGTGAGTGCAACCAAGCACCAAAGCATCAACCCCAGCTAGTACTTGTAAATACTCTGTCAAGGCCAAAGAAAGCGCAGCCTCACAATCGGCTTCACCCAAACGACCACTTTCGATTAGTGGCACGAGTTTAGGACAGCCAAGCTCCTGCACAGTACCCTGGTAGCCCCTGCTTAAGAGAGCCCTGGAGAAAGCCTGACTATTGGCAGTGTTAATAGTCGACATCACGCCTATTGCCCTAGGGGGATTGGCCACGAGCCATTCAGCAGTTGGCTCAATCAAATCGTAGACTTTCAGCCCCGGCAGGCGCGAGGCGGCTTGTACAGCAGCATCTTTGGCCACAGCGGCGCTCGTATTGCAGGCCATAACAATAGAATCGAGTTGGAATGAAGTTAGCCAGCTAACAATTTCATCGACGAAAGTAGCAATCTCATCTTTAGCTCGATTGCCGTAGGGACAACGCGCAGCATCACCGAGATAGACAAACTCAAGACCTTCGCCCTGGGTAACAGAAACTAAGTGGCGCAGAACAGAAAGACCACCAACTCCCGAATCAAAAAGCCCGACTCGCTTGGTTGTGCGCTTGTATAAATGGTCTTCAGTTACTTTCTTAGTCAATTTCGCTATCAACTTCTCTGTCTGTAATTATCATCTATTTAGTTGGCTTCCAACTACCTGTTGCTAATTTGGAAGGCTTTTGAGCATCACTAGAAGAGCTTACTGAACCGGAGGAATTATTAGCAAAGCTGTTCTGCGATTTCATGTCTTGTAAGTAGAGCATAACACCCCGAGCCAGCGCGCTAGCAACCTTTTGCTGGTAATCAGAGGAGATTAACCTGTCTCTTTCGGCCTTATTTGTAATGTAGCCGACTTCTGCCAGTATTGCCGGAATAGGGGTGTGGTTAATGACGTAAAAACGAGCTTTTCTTACAGAGCGGTCCGGAGCCCCAAGACCGCTTACCAGAGAGGAATGAACTCGATCTGCCAGCGGTCGACTTTGGTCTGTTTGAAAATAAGTCTCTATGCCATATATGTTCGAGGTACTTTCAAGCGAATTAATATGTACAGATAGAAACAAATTCGGTGACACTGTATTGGTAATTTTCACCCGATCTTCCAACGAAACAAATGTGTCGTCAGAGCGAGTAAGCACAATACGAGCCCCCTTACTTTCGAGAACTCTCTTGAGCTTAGCGATGATTTGCAGAGTTACTTCTTTCTCCTGCACATCACCACGAACCGCACCAGGGTCATTTCCCCCGTGCCCAGCATCTAACACCACCACTGTCTCTGTCGGTGCTCGCGGCACCAAAATCGGACCATTAGTTACCGCAAGGGGAGAAGCGAGGTTGCCGCTGCGGGCAATACCGGCGTTACCAGTCAATCCCTTAGCCAGGGTTACGGTCATATAGCTCGAGCCCGAATTGAAAGACTCATCAATGGAGACCGTGTCATCAGTTAGTTGCAACACCAACCGCCCAGCTCCTTCCGATTCTCCAGGCAGGCCTACTCGCATAGATGAAACCAGCGGTGAAGTAGAAACATCCGGCAAAACCGAATTAGCTAACTCACGATACTCAGGCATATCAACTACATAGCGCTCTGGATTATGCAGGCGAAAGGATTTGAAATTGAGCTGTTTACCGTCGGGCCGCTCCACTCTGAAAATTTCGAGTTTAGCGCCAGACCCCTGCGGGTCAGCAGTTTCTAGAGTAATTAATGGTGGTGGGCCTAGAGGTACTTCCGGCTTCTCTACAGCGCTTTCTTCAGCAACGCGATCGCCAGTGACGCCGATACTGGTAGCGGGATTAGCAGTAGCGGCACTACCGACACCGAAACTACCGGAGCTGGCACTACTGACACCGATACTACCGGAGCTGGCACCATTAGAACCGGCACTACTGGCGGTGCGTCTCTCACTATCCCTGGAACCTGACTGTCTATAACCAGAATCTCTATAATCAGTTTCTCTATAGCCAGTTTCTCGAGAACCAGATTCTTTAAGCGGCTTCTCCTTTATAGAGGGGAAAGCGCTTGTAATCGGTTCCTTCGCAAATGGGCTTGGAGCCAAAGCAGGCATGCGAGCAACTTTTGCTGCAGCAGGCGAAGTCTGAGCGATAGAAGGAGCTAGCGGTGCGCTCACCGACTGATCGTCATCTCTATGCTTGGTCTGCGGCTTAAGCGACTGTTTAGCTGCTTGCGCAGTGGTCGACTTAGAAGACCGATTGCTTTCTGCTTCAGGCGACGGCTCCGACGGGGCACTGAAGTAGTCTTTAGTTTTCGACCGCAGTCGCGCGAACCAACCGCCCTTACCTTCCTTAGATGATTCGTTAACAGGTTCTTGAGAAGCAGATTGGTTAGCAGCTCCTTCTTTTGTAGATCCTTCTTTTGTAGATCCTTCTTTTGTAGATCCTTCTTTTGCTATTTGGTCGCCCTTAGTCGAGGCCAGGGGTGGCATCTGCGAAGCCGATGCCAGGCGCAATGACGGGGCCTTACTCGGTGCGGTTGAATTCTTTTTACTGACAGAAAGTGCGCTGGCAGCAGGAGTTCGACTGACTGGGCCCACGGCAGTACTAGGGGCTGCGCTACCGCTAGCAGTTGAGCTCGCTAGAGCTCCTTTCCATGACAGCTTCAAGAGGCCGGGGGCAGCGCCAATTGCTACCTTCTTAAGTACTGCAGGGTCGCGAGCAACAAAAGAAACCCTCAAAACACTAGGGCTTGCTTGAAACTGGGCAATCCTGATCTCTTTAATACCGCTGAAAGAAGAATTACTTAGACCCTTTTCAGGTGAATTCAGTCTAATCACTTTGGCCGGAGCATTCCAACTCAAACCTTCAAAATCTGCAGTCAAAACAGTATCGCCATTGCTACCAGGCAAATACCGGAACTGTGGCCGTCCTGCCACTACTGCGGATTCGGTTCTAAGAACAACTTCGCCACCGGCAGTTGTCAGCGAACTGTCCGAAGCCTGGGTGACGGCAACACCTGGACCACGGTCGGCATAGCTCTGAGCCAAGGCACTCATAGGATAGGCAACGCCAGAAAGTACAACAGTCGACGCTAATAAAGCATAGGCTGAAGCAAAAAATGCATGTTGGAAAGGCCTAGGGCTCATTGATTCCTTGATTTCTCGGGCCTTTGCCGACCCTGGCCACAAATTTTCAACAGTTGCAGCAGTAAAAGCCTTGATGCAGGATCTCGTGAGATTTGGCAGTTATAAAGAGATCCACTGAAAATTCTAACACAGAGACTGAAATGACCTACTTACAGCCATATATATCCAATTGGCAACTAAGGTAATTGTTCAGTAAATTAAATAGTATTTGGGGTAGGGACGATGCCCTTCCTGCTACTCTAAGCAGTCGTGGAGAACGGGAATATTTCTGCCCCAGGCGATTATTGCCGACAAATCTATCGCATCTTCATCGATCGAGATGGGTGCGCGATTGCGAATGAACTTTCGTTTCGTAGCAAAACTCGGATTGGAATGGAAGGTCATTGCTGGTAATTCATCACTGAATTCGCCAAATCTGATTGACATTCAAACAGCGTAACTAGGGAGTAAAAAATGGGTGATCTGCCTCTACAAGTTGCCGTCGGATGCGGCTTACTTGCAGTTCTTTATGGTGCTTGGGCTGGTAAAAGCGTGCTCGACATGAGCCCTGGGAATGAGCGTATGCAATCAATTGCAGCCGCCATTCAGGAAGGCGCTGGAGCCTACATGAACAAACAGTACACCGCCATCGCAGGAGTTGGTGCAGTACTTTTCTTCGTGATTGGATTTGGTTTGGGTTGGCCATCGGCTGCAGGCTTCCTCGTTGGAGCAGTGCTGTCATCCATCTCAGGATTTGTCGGCATGTATGTATCAGTACGCGCCAACGTTCGCACTGCTGAAGCTGCTAGAAATGGCTTAGAAACAGCGTTAGCCGTCGCCTTTAAAGGTGGATCGGTTACCGGCCTGCTCGTAGTTGGCCTAGGTCTACTCGGTGTCTCACTCTTTTATGGTGCAACTCACGACGTTAACGCTCTTGTAGGATTGGGATTCGGAGCTTCTCTGATCTCAGTATTCGCCCGACTGGGTGGTGGTATCTACACCAAAGCTGCCGACGTTGGTGCTGACCTTGTGGGTAAAGTTGAAGCTGGTATTCCAGAAGACGACCCAAGAAACCCTGCTGTAATTGCTGATAACGTTGGCGACAACGTTGGTGACTGCGCTGGTATGGCTGCCGACTTGTTTGAGACTTATGCCGTAACAGCTGTAGCAACCATGCTGCTAGCCCATGAACTCTTCAAAGAACAAATCGTCGCCGGAACTGCTCCTTATGTAATTGAGTATCCACTAGTACTGGGTGCCGTTTCGATCGTTACTTCGATTATCGGTTGTATGTGCGTTAAGCTCGGTAAGAGCACAAATATCATGGGCGCCCTCTACAAAGGCTTAATCGTCGCTGGCGCTCTTGCTGGAGTAGCCTTCTACTTTGTCACCGACAAGATGATGCAAGGCTTGTCGATTGCTGGAGCGCCAATTCCCGCAATCAACTTCTTCTTCGCTTCTATGGTTGGTCTTGTAGTAACAGGTTTGCTGGTTTACATCACCGAATACTACACATCAACTTCTTATGGTCCCGTTCGCTATATCGCCAAAGCCTCTGAAACCGGTCACGCCACCAACATCATTGCTGGCTTGGCAGTTTCGATGAAAGCTACAGCTTGGCCAGTGCTTTCTATCGTGGTTGGTATCCTCGTTGCCTTTGCTCTCGCCGGTGTATACGGCGTAGCACTAGCTGCGATGGCTATGCTCTCAATGGCTGGAATTATCGTTGCCATCGACTCCTATGGTCCAATTACCGATAACGCTGGTGGTATCGCTGAAATGGCAGAAATGCCTAAAGAAGTGCGCGAAGTCACCGACCCGTTAGACGCCGTGGGCAACACCACCAAAGCCGTAACCAAAGGCTATGCAATTGGCTCAGCCGGTCTAGCTGCCATTGTCTTGTTCAGTTCATACACCCAAGAATTGAACATGAAGATTTTGGAAAAAGGTGGCACCGCAATCACCTTCGACCTGTCCAGCCCATATGTACTTGCTGGCTTGTTCATCGGCGGTTTGATTCCTTTCCTATTTGCCGCCCTTGCCATGGAAGCTGTTGGAGCTGCCGGCGGGATGGTGGTAGAAGAAGTTAGACGTCAATTCCGTGAAATTCCAGGCATCATGGAAGGAACAGCCAAACCGGACTACGCAAAATGCGTCAGTATCGTCACTGGTGCAGCAATCAAAAAGATGATTGTTCCTGCTCTGCTTCCGGTGCTCACTCCCGTTGTTATTGCTCTGATTGGCGCCTTCTACTTGAATCACGCCCTTCCTGGACAATACGCAGCCGCCAAAATTCTTGGCGGTATCTTAGTTGGTTCCATCGTTACTGGCTTGTTTGTGGCTGTGTCCATGACCTCCGGTGGTGGCGCATGGGACAACGCTAAGAAGTACATTGAAGAAGGCAACCACGGCGGCAAAGGTTCAGACGCTCACAAAGCTGCTGTAACTGGCGACACCGTCGGTGACCCTTATAAAGACACTGCTGGTCCTGCTATCAACCCGATGATCAAAATCTTGAACATCGTTGCTCTGCTGCTCGTGACCTTACTTGTTCAATAATGATTTGCATTTGCCAATCATTATTAACTGGTAGCTAAATTGAAACGGCCGGTAACCCCAAAGGTAATCGGCCGTTTTTCTATTTATAGAAGCAGAAAAGATCAAATAGCCAAATATCGCCCATCGCAAGATTGAAGTGAGACTGACACAATGCAAATTCGACTTTACAGCCGTCAAGACGACAAAGAATTCCGAAAATTAATGCAAACAATCTGCCAGTCACAAGGTCTAGAATTTGATCTCGATGGCAAAGACAATGACCTGCGCAACGTTGAAGGTAGCTACTTCGGCAATGACGGTCTTTTTCTCGTGGCTGAAGACAACGGTGTCATCCAAGGGTTCTGTGGAGCTCGAATTGAGCCAGGCACAAAAGTAGACACCTCAAAGAGCTTTGCACGCGACACCATGAACATAAAGAGACTGTACGTAAACCCAGAGATAGAAGAAGGCCAAGCCTTAATCGACAAGTTTTTAAGCATAGTAAAAAACAACGCCTACCAACTCGACTTCGAAACCATTCTAATGCCAAGTTGTCAGTGATTGTCGCGCAAGACTACATTAGACTATTCAGCCACTAACTACTGACACCATCAATGGTGACTCATAAACAATTAAATCTCTATCGGGTGACAACGATGAGTCAAGGGTAACTAGCATAAGTGAGCCCACTCTCCAAGAATCTCTGTCGAAGTGACACCAGAATGCGCCGAGATATAGTTGAAGATATTTGCGACTGACCCCCTGCCTGATCGCCTTAATGTTTTCAACAGCCTCATCGATAAACCTCAGCAGTTTAGGAGAAAACTCAACTTTAGCTCCATCATCTTTTGCTGAAGTAAGGCGTACAAAAAGATTTCCAGGTGCAGGAGCGATGTGACCAAGAATCTCTAACATGGTTAGTGCTGCTCCCACAGGCCCAGCCGGCTGATCAACTCTTTTGCATATGGCGTCAACTGAAACGGGCGCTCCCGAAATTTCAGCAAGGATTTTTTTATCTAGATCACCAAGATCATCGAAGCTATTTTCAGAATGACTATCCTGTTCCTTAGCCTTGGCACCACTATCATCGATGTCATCCACTGAGACAGTCTCGGGTATAGAAGACGGATGCTCATAAGCACCAGTAATTCGACTACGCCTAATCATGATCTCGGCAAAATTAGGGCAACCTATCTTTTCAGAAACATCCTCCCAGGACTGGCCCCGAAGTGATTCAATAAACAAACCTATCGTGTTAATAATCGCTAGCCCGGTCGATGTAGCAATACCAAAGAGCTGATGAAGCTTTGTAGAAGTTACTACCGCACCATGATCCATCAGCCAAACAGCCCCCAAGCGGGCCCTCACAGACCTAACGCCCTCATACAGAGTGCCAACGGTAAAGTGAGAATCCTTCCGACAAACTTTGCATTTTACTGTTCGCTCATACCTTTCTCTAACTGCTGCTACAAATTCATAACCACATCGGCAGGCAAGCTTTCCTTGCCGAACTTGGAGTTCTAGAATCAAATCTATGGCAGCCTCTTCATCAGGTACCCTAGAATTGAATTCAGGCAAGCAACTAGCTATTAGCTGCTCGTTTGCGTCAACAATTTGTCGGCGTTTCTGGGACATAATTTTCACCTCGCTTCTTCAATGCCATACGAAGGAGCGAGGAAAAAAGTTCAATTTTTAGTATTAAATCAGTAAAAATTTGGGCGATTTCAAACTGAAATAGAAACTCATTCGATATCGGATAAGTTTCTATTTCAGAACAGAATGAAATCACAGAACTGTCGCCAAAGCCAATCTGAGCAGGACTATCCTGAAATCTGCTACGGTTCAATACCAACTCTAATTTGGGGCAGGTTCTTGCCTAAATTATTGAGAGTTTGATAAGTCAAGGCAGCAACATCAGCACGTGTTGCATTGACATTTGGCTTGATTTGACTTGGATCGGGATAACTTACGAGAATATGCGCTTTGGCGGCTTTCGCTACCGATGGCGCTGCCCATGCAGGAACACTAGAGCCGTCACCGTACGAATTGAGAATTGTAGTATCGACCGCGCCTTGAGCCGGAAGCGCTTTAGCCAAAATTACAAGAGCTTGTGCCCTGGTAATTTTGTCCTCTGGCTTGAAGGTTCCATCAGGGAAGCCTGTTACCAAACCAGCTTGGCTAACTGCTGCTATGGCTCTGTTTGCCCAATAGGATGAAGAAACATCAGAAAAACGAGCTGGACCAGAGGCACTGGGTAGATTTAAGGCCTTAACAGCAATTGCGGCAAACTGCGCGCGAGTAATGCCATCATCGGGTTTAAATGAACCGTCTGGAAAACCGCCGATGATACCGCGCTGAGTCAATTGTCCGACATACGACTCGGCCCAATGACCCTTGGTGTCGTATGGTACGCTTGACGACGATAATGGCGGTGCGGCAGGGGTCGCGGCAATTAATCTCGTAATATCAGACTCGAGGGTATCAAGATCTCGATTAACTTTCATCGATTCCCAATCATTAAGACCGCCATCTGAATTACGGAAAGAGCTAGCGACCGCGCTTATGCGCGCAAATTCTTTTCGTAGATCTATTAGCTGATAAGATGAGAGGGTCCCTGAAGACTCTGCTTGGTTGAGCTTATTGCTAATAGCGAGCTGCTTACTATCAATATCTGGCAGGGGTGCGAGAGCCTTTTCAAGCCTTGCCGACACATCATCATACTCTCTGACAATTGCCAGAACTTGCTGCTCACTGTACTGGTTACTGGCGCCGCCCATAGCAGACTCTAAGCGACCGGCACGAGCTAGATCCCGTCTAAAATCGTCAGCTTGATCAGCAGTCAAGCGTCCAGACGCCAAACCGTCGTCAATTTGTTTGGCCAACTTATCTTTCTTAGAGCTCAAATCTGGTAGCGCGGCTAAAGAATGTTGCAGCCGACCACTGATCTGCTCTAAATCGTTTGCAAGGGAGAGTGTCTCACTGTCAGTGATTTGGCCATCAGCACGGTAGAGTCTCTCTCTCGCGGCGACTCGCTCTAGCTCAGTGCGTAACTCTTGATAGTCGTTCTCACTGATTCGTTGATTTACCCGAGCTTGATCAAGCTTGGCTTGAACACGCGCCTGTCTTGACGCCAGCGTATTAGTCGGAGACTGAGTCATACTGCGATCAATTCGCTTATTCAATTTTTCCAGGTCAGCAGCCAGAGTGAGAGTCTCGTCATCACTCAGAGCACCATCGACTCTGAAGCTTGCCTCGACAGAAGCAATACGGTCAAATTCTTGCTTAAGAACCGATAACTCCTGAGCATCAAGCTGCCCCGAGCGCTGACCAGCTGCTATTTTCTCTGACAGCGATCTTTGCATCTCATCGATACCAGGCATAGCAGCATTACCAGTGGTGGCAGTGAAGCGCTCCAACTTACTATTGAGACGCTCTAAATCAAGGGCCAAAGAAAGTTGATCTTCAGTAGTGAGAAGACGTCCGGAGGCTGTCATTGTCGCCTGGCGACTGCCGATGCGAGCTAGTTCTTGGCGGTAGGCATCGGCATCAGCAGCGGAGATTCGCCCCGCAGACACCAGATCACTAATGCGCGTAGAAAGCTCACGATTTCGATCGGCAAACTTAAAATCTTCGCCCGTTCTCGCCTTAAGTTGAGATTCTATCGCAGTTGATAAACGGTCTAAATCAAGTGCTAGCTCAAGAGTTTGCGTACTGTTCAAAGCCTGGCCAGGGGGATTAACCGACTGGTAAGAACTTTCTTTGGCAGCAATATTAGCTAACTGACTTCTAAAATTTTGTGTTTCTTGCGGGGTTAGTCGACCGCCTTGCAAAGCATCATTGAGACGAATGGTAATGTCGAGTTTCTTGCCACTTATATCAGTAAGGCCAACACTGGAACGCTCGTGCAGGCTTTTCTCTATATTGCCAGAGAGAACATCAAGCTCAAGAGTCAATCGAGCCTTTTGAAAGAAAGTGAATTTTCCACTATTTTTATAATTATCTTCTGCGCTCTTAAGGCGAATAAGCTCCTGCTTGAACGGTTCAGCCTCACTAGCAGTTAGGCGTCCTGAAGCAAGCGCATCTGCCAGCTTTTTATCTAAGTCAGTGCGTCTTTTCTCAACATCTAATAGGGATGGAATTTGATTGCCGGCACCACCAAACTGAGCTTGAGCGGCAGGCAGATTGACGATACCGCCGCTTAGCGAACTCAGTACAGTTACCAGAGCTAAAGAACTAGCCAAAGACTCGATAGAACGCATTAAATCCCCTTTGCAATCATAAAATGTCTACACCGCCTTAGCGTGAAGACCATGTTATAGCGCAAAAAGTTCCATAAAGCCTTTCTATAGACATGATAGAAGCTAATATTAGCTTACTAATATTAGCTCACTAATATTAGCTAACATTAGGGCTGGCAAGCTTTTAGACCCCAAAAGGTCTCTATCCGAGAAGACGAGATATCAGGCCGAAGTATGACTCTAAATCGTCTCTCGACAGGCCCAAACGTGGCCCCGCTTTTTCTTCCTGCACCATGTCGGCAATTGCCTCCTGGTTATTGAGAAGGAAAGAAATAAATGATCTCTCTTTTGCACTTGTTGCAGGATCCAGCTTTGCAGCAAGAAGCTCGGTCGATTCAATGAAGCCATTGCCATCTTTATCTAGCCGATCAAATGCTTCGTAGGCATAGTCTCGGATGGCCACAATATCTTGCATTTCCTCACTGTCATTGTCTTGCTCCATCCAGCTACGGTCTTGCTCATTGCTAGTTTCGTTAACCATAAATCTCCCACACTCGCTCTTGCGTACTATAAAACCGAATCTAACCTAACTAGGCTTCCGACAATATTTAAATTCAAACACGTCTTAAACTCAAACACGTCTCAAACTCCAACAAGTTCTAAATTCCACGGCGACAGTCTGCCAAAACTGTTTAATAAGCAACAGATTAGGGCATGACTGGCAGCAGAGGTGAGTTTTATGTCACAGAGCAGTCTTGGTCCAAAGCCATTGGGCGCTGATATTCAAACAAAAGCGGAAGATACAGCAGGCAACGAAGCCATTAACAAAGTATGGCTGGCTGTTGTGGCTGGTCTACTAATTGCCACATCAAATACCTGGCTCTTCCACCCACAACTCAAGCAATCTACCTACAGCGCGCCTTGGGTCTATCCGGGCCACGAGCCCAGCGCGAAATCTCATTCAATTTAAGACTTCTACAAACTGATCAAGTCTTGACCAAGCTAAAGATAGAGCGAAACAGAAGATAGGCAAAGGCTGCAGAGCAAGGAATTGTAAGCAGCCAAGCCCAAGCCATTTCGCGAGCAACTAACCAATGAACGCCTTTGCGTCTATTGGCATAGCCTACCCCCATAACCGTCGAAGCTATCACCTGGGAAGCCGAGACCGGTCCACCGGTAACTGAGCCAACAAAAACTACTACAGCAGAGGCGAACTCTGTGACAAAGCCATGCACTGGTCGCTGTTTAAAAATACCGAAACCAACACGCTTGAGAATACCAGGAGCCATACATACCACTCCCATGGCCATAAATAGCCCAACAGTTACTCTCACCCAAAAGGGAATAGAATCACTCGAAGTCAACGGGTTTTGCCGGCCAAGCAAGCCCGCCGCACTCATGGCCATGACAACGACACCCATAACCTTTTGAGTATCATTGGCCCCGTGGCCAAAGGAGAGCACAGGCAAAACAAGCCACTGACATGCCTTGAGGGTATTGTTCACTTTGTTGGTTGCCCTTGCTAGCAAAAACTGCAGTAAGTGCAAGGTAAAGTAGCCAGCGGCAAAACCAATCAACGGCGATAGAAACAGTGTAGCGATAACTTTGCAAACTCCAGTTGGATGAATAAGGGCGTTAAAACTTCCCCAGGCAATGTATTCAAAGCTCCCAGTCGAAGCAAAAATAGCACCAATTAAGCCACCAACGAGAGCATGGGTAGAACTGGAGGGCACCTTGAGCAGTCGCGTGAGAAAATTCCATAAGACAGCAGCCAACAATGCACAAGCGAGCACACAGAGAAAGCGCTCACTGCGAGGGTAGTTAGTAATTCCAGCAATGGCCGAAGCGACCTGCGAGCCGCCAAATAAAGCTCCCAAAAACTCAAATACTGCTGTCAGAAGAACTCCCTGCCACATTCCAATAGAGCGTGAGGCAATAGGACTGGCGGCCACCGAGCTACCATCCTGAAAGCCGTTTGTAAAAGCAAACAAACAACCTAGAAGTAGCACCATAACAAAGTAGATATTAATTGGCATTGACTCGGTATCTTGGCTTTAATTAGCTGATTTTGACTATGACGTGATGCAATTTCTCCGCCACCATATCGATCCGAGAAGCAGTTTGCACCATTGTTCTATAAACTTCCAGAGTGCGCAGAATAGTTTTAAAATCGTTCAATTCGAACAGTTCTCTCATAGCCTGACGATAGACTTTTTCAAAGCGATTCTCCGACTTTCGGGCGAGGTTTGCTTGGGCTGAGGCCTCAGTCAAATTAGTATTGAGATTTCGAAAAGAATTATAGAGACAGCGACTACCCTCAACTAAATTGCGAGCCATTTCAGACAAGCTGGCATCACGCGGGCAGTAATTGAGGGCCTCCACTTCGCGGGCACTGTTCTTGGCACTATTTAGTACTTCATCAAGCCGAACAGAGAGATCGTAGATATCTTCACGGTCAAAAGGAGTGACAAAGGATTCTGCCAATTTTCGCTGCAATGAGGCCTTAATCTCATCACCTTGATGCTCTAAATCGCGCACGACCTGACAGCGCTCGGCAGCACCGGTGCTGAGCCAAGCTTCCAGCCCTTCCACCCCTTTCAGGGTAGTGTCAGCTTGAGCCACTAGTAAGGCATAAAAATCAATTCTTGGAGAAAAGAAACGTGTCACAGCAGGCAGGATCACACGCTTCCATACAGGCTTCTTAGCAAATGCTTCCATTTAAGTTCTCGCCTTGAGCCAATGCCTGCTTGACCTCAAAGAGGAAGTCCTCGGCATCAATTCTGCTTTCCTTCCCATCTACCAACTTAAGCCGGGCAATTATCTCATCGTTGCCAGTGAATTGCCAGCGCCCTCGACCACTTTCCATGGTCGTCAGCCTCTTAGCTAAGGCGGCCAAGTCTAACCGTTTGGCTAGTGGTCTGGAAACAAAATCAACCCAGGTTTCATAGCGGTAGTAGAGCTCATAATGACCGCCGCGCATAACAAGCACACGCATGCGCTGACTTCGATTATGTAAGGCCATTGGATGAAGTACCGAAGAAATCCAGCTGGGACAGTGCTCTCTGGTTATATAGGGAAATCTGTCGTCATGCACTCGCACAACCAGCAGATCAAGCTCTGGGAATTCTTCCAGAGTTAGCAGCCCAGAAGCAATGGCATTCTCTGTGGTATCGAGAAATTGATCCTCTTCTTGCCAATAACGCCTGAGATTATCGATTTTCTGAATAATATTGGGTAAACGAACCAACAATTCCTCATACAAAATGGCCGTTACTTCAGGATGGGGTCGAGCAAAAACAGCTTGATTTAGTGGCGATAGCTCTGGATTCGACCAGGCTGACAAAACGAAGCAAACTCTCGCTGATTCGCGGTCAGTGAATGTGCCGAAATCACCAGCTCTCGCAATATCAACCAAGGTAGATTGTTCTTCCAAAGCTTTCTCTGGATTGAGCAGACAGTAAAGCGAGACCAAACCATCTTCATCAAAATGGTTGTTTGATACCACATCACAATTAGATGGCAAAGCCGAACCAGGGTTGCTTAGATAGCGATAGACAATCTCAGCGGAAAGATCAGCTTTAAACTCTACCGGAGTATTGCTATTGGGCCAATGCGAGAGCGTCAGCACTGTTGAATCAGTCGCCTTACCATCAACAATTACATTGGGTAGGTTCGCCAATCTGTGATAGGGAACATATCGCACGCGCTAAGACACCATGATTCCAAAATTCCGTCAGCCCTTTACCAGCTTAGCAAAAAGAGCTGACCTGGGGACCTCATCGCCTACCCAGGCAGATAAGTTTTAGAATCGGATAAATCTAACAAAAACAATCTTAGAAATATCAACTAAGCCTGGTTCGCCCAAAAAGGTTCTCGAGCCAATCGCGCAAAGCCCTTGCCCAATCAGAGGAACGAAATGCTTGACGCTCCTCCATGCGAATATAGGCTTTCTCAATCGCCATGTTATATGGAGACAATGCATGAGCCATTTCATACGCCTTTAGGGCTTCTTTGTAATTTCGTCCATAGTTCTCTTGCAACTGACCGTATAGATATAGCCCATCAATCGACTTGGGGTCGCTCTCTAAGAGCTTATCCACCTCGGCCTTAGCCAGTTTGACTTTGCCCTGTTTGTAGAACATGGTGGCAAGATAGTAGTGAAAAGCAGGTCGGACCATAACTTTTTCTTTTTTCAGTTGTTCATAGAATTGAGCAAGCTGTTCTTCAATATCCTTGCTTGTTAGGTGACCTACGATTTCGCCGAGCACCTCAGAGGAAACTAGCGAACCACTGATAACATGGGCTTCTTTACCAAGAAAATATAACCCCGGCTGGAGAGCGTCATGATAGCGACCATCCCAAAACAGACAACGCAAGTAATACTCAGCCGAACGGTCGAAGGTTGGCGACTGCTTATACAGTTTCCCCAGAGGCTCAATGGCCTCAGAAAAATTCCCCATATTCATCAGCGCCATCCCTTTCACCTGAAGAGAGAGGTAATAGTCAGGATAGCGAGCCAGGTCTTCATTAGCTAAACGCAGAGCAATATCGGGAGCGGCTACTGTATATAGCTCAGCCAGTTCAACGGGCAGGTGCTTTATTTTGTATCCCGCCTTGTAGGCTCGATTAAGCACAGCCTGAGCCTCAGCCCAGTGTCTATGCTCTTTGAAGTTTTTGCCCATAAAGAACAATATTTCAGGCGAGTCAGGAAAGCGCTTAAGGGCTTTTTCAAGCAGTTCGGTAGCGGCAGCTGAATCGCCCCGGGCCAGAATATGATTCATGATCCCTGCTGTGGCCCTGGGATCTTTCGGTCCTAGCTTATCGGCAAGTTCAAACTCGGCCATGGCCTGCTCAGGCAAACCAACCTCGTCAAGAACCAAACCATAGTAAAGATGTACTTTGTAATTGTTGGGATACTTGGTTGCTAAGGCCTCTAGTTCTGTTTGTGATGCCTCTGTGAGCTTGCGGCTATCTAACTCAGCTTGAATACGCCGGAGAGCATCACCTACGGCAGCCCCGCCAGGCAATTGCTGATCAGGCAATTCGTCTTTTCGCACTGGAGCGCTGTCCACTTTAGTCTCAGATAAAACAGTATCTTGAGTTGCAGCTTGAGTTTGAGCCGCCCCAGAAAATAGTAAAATCAGGACCATAGCTACTGGCAGCGCCGGAACAGTGATGTCACTGGCGATGGCAAAACGAATATGTTTTATCACAAGGTAGTCCTTTCAATTTAATGTTTAAGCTCTCAGTCTTGTGCTGATATTCTCAGGTTTTTACTTCAGACTTTAGGCTGCAAACTTGCAGTCATATTCTACCCCACCCGCCGGGCAGATTAATTCTCGCTAAGGGGAAATAACACATCTAGGTAAATGGATTTAAAGGAACAGCGGATGGGGAATAAGGCTAATAAGAAATGTGTGGCACTTAGCTGTAACCGGCAGCCACTTTTTAATAAACAAGATTATCCAAATTCGACAAAATCGAGGAATCCAGCGTTATTTGCATCTTCCCGGGGGGGAATCGCGGTTATGAAGGCAAAAAGAAAGAGCACCGGCGGCCAGATCGCTGAATTAGCCCCAGCGCTGCTAATTCTTTTCATTGTTATCCTATTTCCGATGGTCGACATCATGTATCTCGGCATTGGTTATTGCGCCGGCTGGTATCTCAACCAGATGACCGTTAGAGCATGCTCTACAGTAAAAACGGCCGAATACCCTGCCGCTGAAGCAAATATGAAAACCGCATGGGAAAGCAGTGGTTTAGCCCTGTTCACCCGCGCTGGAGTCGTGAAAAACAAAGCGAGCACTGTTAACTATGGCTCTTCTGTAGACCGTGAAACAGGCAACCCAATGCAAATGGTGCAAGTTGAAACTCAAGTAGCTATTACTCCATTCTTATCTCTTGCTGGAGTGCCTTTCATGGCTGCTATGAACATAGATGGTCTAACTCGGCCAATCGTTTTTAGATATTTAGATAAACGTCCACTTGAAGAAACCAATGTCAACTAGGAAGCCAGTTTGCCTGCAATCGGAGAAAAGGCTTTTGAAAGCTATCAGAACCAGCAATAGGAAAAGAACAAAACACGGCAGCAGTCTTGTCGAAACTGTTGTTGGTAGTATTTTCATTGTCATAATTGCCTTGTTTCTTGTGGATGTTGCTGCCATCGTTATTTGTCAAACACAAAACGATGCTCTGGCAAAACACTGCGCCAGAGCAGCTTCCAACTTCGACAGCCAGGCTAAAGCACAGCAAGCAATAAACGATGTTGTGGCACAATTTCAAGCTAGCAATGGTGGATCCAAGATTTGTGTATATCTCGGCAACACCTTAAACTATCAAGCAGCGCAGGTCCTGGTGGTTACCAGGGTAGAATGTAACTTCCCAGTTCCAATTCCACTAGTTGGCACTTCCTTCATCACTATGAGATCAGAAGCGACAGAACCGGTGGTAGCTGATGTGGTTCCACCAATTTAACCAGGCGTTTTTTGCAAAGACGTATACTTGGGAATCAAAACTACTGGTACATTTTGGATAGATTCATCTACGGGATCCTTGACAGTCACTGTCGTTTTGGGATCAGCAGTGATCGTAATTTGAGTGAGCTTTTTAACGTCAATCTGAGTCGGATCGTAAATTACAACGCCACCGTATGGCTTACGTAGTGCCACCTCGCAACGACTAACACCTTTGGTCAGCCGTAAAGCCTTGCGAATATTGACAATACAACGGCCGCAACTAACTCCTTCTAAACGAAAGTCGAAGCGATGAAACTGTGATTTAACCGCCGACTTAGCAACCTTGATTGTTGCCTTGTCTTGATTGCGAGGCGCTAATGGCGGTGCGGCCTCTAATCTAGTGCCCTGCGACAAATTTAAAAAAGCTGAAGCAAGAAGTGTCGAGACGAAAATTTTGCGCAAGATTGTCATTGTCACTCCCTCCCGAATAAAAATTTCAGACTAAGTCAAAGTGCGAGATACTACACTTTATATCAGATCACTGCAGCATGCCATCACGTCACTAAAGGTTTCTTTTGCCCTCAGAAAAAACAATCAATTCACTCATCGGCTGGTTGCTCTATCCTTTCGGCGATCTTATCGGACAATTATTGCTTGGCAAATTTGAACCAAGTCGCATATTGACCATGACTTTAGTTGGTGGTCTGCTCTACCGCTTTGAAATACCTGCCTGGTTCAAAATGCTTGACAGTATTAGCATCCAGGGCAAAAAGCTCAACTGGGTTGGTCGCACTATTGGCGCCATGCTCTACTTCAATCCGCTCTGGATCAGCCGCCATGTATTTTTCATTTATCTTGCCACTCATCAGTTTCAATTGGGCAATGACATGCACAGTATATTATCGGTAATTTCAGACTGCCTTCTTGTAGGATTAAAGTCGTTCTTAGCAAACTTGCCAATTTCAATTATTGGCAACTTGATCATTCAAACCAAGCTACCAGTAAAGTATAGGTTTGCTGGATCAGCCACTCTCAGTGCAATATTCGCGATCAGCTATGCTATCGAATATCTACTGTTTCGCTAACTTGAGCAAGGCTTGGCCTATGCTCTCGACATAATCAGGACGCAAGACACCGAACTCAGTAATTATGCCGCTAATTAGCTGGGCAGGCGTGACATCAAAACCGGGATTAAAAGCCTGGGCCCCCGGCACAGTAGTTGGCGCACCATAGATGGTGAGAACTTCGCTTTGCTCACGTTCTTCTATGGGAATAGTTTTTCCATTAGCCAGACTGGTATCAAAGGTAGACAGCGGAGCAGCAATATAAAAAGGAATTTTGTGATAATGAGCAAGAACCGCTAAATTGTAAGTACCAATTTTATTGGCGCTATCTCCATTTAGGGCAATTCTATCGGCACCAGTAATGACCATATCAATTTGACCTTTACTCATTAAATGTCCAGACATTGAATCGCAAACTAAAGTAGCTGGCACCTGATCTTGAGCAAGTTCCCACATGGTCAACTTGGCCCCCTGATTACGTGGTCTGGTTTCGTCAACGTACACTGAAATATTCTTGTGGGCAAAATGAGCGGCTCGTATGACACCAAGTGCAGTTCCATAACCGCAGGCCGCTAGGCCACCGGCATTGCAGTGGGTTATTAAGCGCGCTCCGTTTGGCACCAGTTCTGAGCCATACTGACTAATTGCCAGATTGGCGCGAAGGTGCTCACTGAGAATAGCTTCCGCTTCAACGTAGGCTTGGCTGGCCGCTTCAGCGCAAGAACTACCGCTGCGTAAAGCATCCTCAACAACCTTTGCCATGCGCCTGGTTGCCCAAACCAAGTTGACTGCAGTTGGCCTGGTTTGATTGAGTTCTTCTGCCGCCTGAGCGAATTCATTTAAAAAGTCTTGCGCCCGAAGCAGCAAATCTGGCTCTCCATGATTTGAAGAAGAAGCAAGCCGGCGAGCCTCAAAAGCCAGACCGAAAGCCGCTGCCACACCAATGGAAGGGGCACCGCGAACTACCATATCTTTAATAGCAAAGACCATTTGATCGCGACTAGTAGCATCAAAATAGCAAAGCTCTGCTGGCAATTTACGCTGATCTACTAATAACAACCGCTCGCCTTCGACTTTTATTGGCAAGACACCCGGCTGAAAAGACATAGTGAGTGAAGCAGACATATAATAGACCTAGCTAACTGACACCTAAATTATAGAGACATGGCAGACCTATTGCGAAAGCAGATAAATTTAGAAGCGCTCATCCACAACAAAGCAATGTGTGGAATTTCTGCTTGCCTTTTGCTAGCTATAGTTGTGGCCGTAGCTCTAGTTGGACCGGCAAGAACTCAGCAAGTCAGCTCTAATAGACTGTCATTAGGTCCACAAGCTAAAGTTCAAAGACCACTCAGTCTAGTGATCAATCCGCCGAGCGAGTATGACTTTCACTCCCGCAGTGATATAGAAAGTTTGAGAAAGTCATTTGCCAATCAACACACAGAACTACTGCTTTATCAATACACGCCAATGCCGGCGATCTTTAGCCAAATAGAAGACGGTAAGCCATGGTGGGGCTTAGATGGGCAAGTATTCTATGACTCTGGTAGTCGAAGCATCGACGGCCTTTCTGAAGAATCTCGCTTCATCAACAACCCCTTCATGCTCGTTTGCGCCAATATGATTCTCTCTGGCTACCAATACGAGGAAAAATTTCCGACAAAAGAAGATCTCGCAGTCAGCGGCTTACCCCTTGAATGCGCTCCTAGTCAGGCTGTAATCTACCCCCGTGAGTCGAGAGAAGAGATTACCTACAATGTCACGGCTTTCATGCAGGCCAGTGCGAAAATCGTTGATTTACCTGAACGACTTGGCAATGTGCCATTTGATGTGGTGGCATATAACGCTCGTGACTTTGGCTTTAATTATCTTGCCATCTCTCCGCGCTATTCTCAAAATATCAATAGAACCCACGATCGCCCCATTGAAATTGCACAGTATATCCATTGTGGCGGCTCTTGTGGCTACAATGGCGGCTGCAATAATATGAGCCCATACATTGAAGGTCTTCACCAACTTTCTTTGAAAAACCTTCCAGCTCAGGCCTATGTCTATCTCTGGCGAGCCAGACCTACCTCAGTAGAGCAAACACCAGACTTTCTAGTACAGCTAAATTTCATCTAGCTCTGACAACTGCAAATTGAAGAAAAAGGCCCAAGCATTGCGCTTGAGCCTTTTTTGATTGCTTGTACCGCTATACAACCCTATTTGCTAGGGTTGCGTTGCTTGAGAAATTCAGGAATATCGAGAATATCACTAGCCATTTTCTTGAGCTCATTGCTCTGACTTTGCTGAGCTTGTTGTTGTTGCTGTTGCACTTGCTGAGCTGGTCGAGCTTGTTGCTCAACACGCTGCTGCTGCTGATTAGCATTTGCTTGGGTTGGTCTTGCTTTTGGCTGAGACTGAACAAGCATATCGAAACCAGTAGCAATAACCGTAATCAGCACTTCACCGTGGAGGCGGTCATCGAGCACCGCACCAAAGATGATGTTAGCTTCGTCGGAAACTGCTGAATAAATAACGTTTGCTGCTTCTTGAACTTCATGCAAAGTCAAGTCAGGGCCACCGGTGACATTGAATATGACACCAGAAGCTCCATCAATTGTAGTTTCGAGCAAGGGGCTATTGATAGCATTGCGCGCAGCTTCTACAGCTCTGCCCTCGCCGGTTGCACGACCAACACCCATCAATGCTGAGCCAGCAGTCTGCATAACAGCTTTGACGTCAGCAAAGTCAACGTTGATCAAACCAGGCACAGTGATGATGTCTGAAATACCTTGCACACCCTGCATCAAGACTTTATCGGCTTCGACAAAGGCTTCTTGCATAGATGCTCTATGGTCTACGACTTCAAGCAAACGTTGGTTAGGGATGACAATCAAAGTATCAACCCGGGAACGAATTTCATTAATGCCATTTTCAGCTTGGTTGCTGCGACGCTTTCCTTCAAAAAGGAATGGTCGAGAAACAACACCAACTGTAAGAGCGCCCATTTCTTTGGCAACTTCAGCCACAATCGGAGCAGCACCAGTACCGGTACCACCACCCATGCCAGCTGCTATGAAAACCATGTCGGCACCTTGAAGGGCCTGAGCGATTTCTTCGCGGCTCTCTTCAGCTGCTTTCTGACCGATGCTAGGGTTGCCACCAGCCCCAAGGCCGCGGGTAAGCTTGGAGCCTATCTGCAAACGATTTTTGGCCGCGGCCAAATCGAGAGCCTGAGCATCAGTGTTACAAGACCAGAATTCCACTCCATTCAAGCCTGCTGCAATCATTCGATTAACAGCATTGGAGCCGGCACCACCAACACCAACAACTTTAATGCTGGCCTTCATTTCGAAGCTTTTGGCAGCTTTCTCATCAATTTTAGCTCGCTCAAGCACAGCCTTTAGACCTCTTCAAACTAATACGACAAATTGGCTAATCAGAAAATACTTAGAACAGAAAATACATCAATCGAACAGAGTTTTTAAACTGTCAATACTTAAATCAAGCGACAGAGCCCTCCTAAACGAGGACCATCACTCACCTAATACGCCAGTTGAGACAGTTAGTAAGAGACAGCGATAAAGGGCCGGTTAAGGCGCCTATATTCGAAGCACGTTACTGCTATCTTAGCTTAACTTATGTTAGAGCCTATCTAGTGTATTTGCAAGTTGCTACACATCTACGTGTAGTTAACCTTTTCACATACCTAAACGGCACTAAGTTTAGCGCTAGGCTGGTTGTCAGCAGGCAAAGCCTTAGCCTTTACAACTACCCCAATAATCTCTTTCCGGGCAATAATGTCCAAAATAAAATTTTGAAACAGCTGCACAAAAGCAACATTACTTAGCTTTAGAGGCCAGTTTTATTTTCTCTAGAGTAGTTGTATATGCTTTGTTGTCAGGATGGATATTGACAGCCGATTGAGCGTAATCGATGGCTTCTTTAAATTTGTGGTTGGAAGCCATGATTGCCGCTAATAAGCGGTAAGCATCAGCGTTCTTCTTGTCTAGTTCTACGCAGCGCTGGAGATAAGGTAAGGCCTCACTGCCTTTATTAGAAGCGGCATAGGCTGAACCCATATAGAAATGAGCATCGGCGCTGTCAGGAGCAAGAGTAAGAGCAATTTTCTCTTCCGCAATCTGACCAGGGAAATCACCTTTCAAGCCCAGCGCGGCACCATAATCGCGGTGAGCTGCGGCATCCTTGCTGTCTAGCTTGATAGCTTGTTTGAATTCTTGCAGAGCTTGGTCGAGCTTCTTCTCGTTGCGAGATAGCAACTGAGCGTATTTCAAATGATATTGAGCCTTTGTCGGGGCCAAGCGTACAGCTTCTTTGATACTGTCGCAGGCTTGCTGCACATCATTTTTGCGGCCATAGCAACGTGCCAAACCCATGTAGACTTCTGGATCTTCACTATTAAGCTTGACTGCGGCTTTGAAAGATTCGATAGCCTTATCTGTCTCACCACCCATCAAATAGGCCTTGCCTAATTTGACATGATTAACAGGATTGCTCGGATTCTGCTCGGCAGCAGCCTGATATCTGAAAATCGCACTCTTAATATCTTCCGCGTCTTTGTCATCGCAGAAGCCAGGCAACGCCATGCCCACTAGACTGGCGCAGGCCAAACCAGTAGCTACAGCCTTAAGCGACAAATCAGATAGAACCCGCATTTTCATATACCTCACTTAAAATTCACAACTTCAGAAATTCAGGACTGTAACTAACTCTCTCTAATCTAGCTAATGAACTAGCCTGTCTAAACTAGCAGTATTCGGCATACTTTTGATCAGCAACTCACTCATGGCCGCTTTGCAATTGTTATCGTTCGGCGCAATTTGCATGGCCTTGCGAATACATTCAATGGCCTTGCCGGGCTCCTTGAGGGCTTCGTAAATACGAGCCTTGGCCAAATACGCATAGTGATTGTGCGCATCAATTGATATCACCTTATCAATCATCAGCTTTGCTTCTGGGTACTGCTGCTTGGCCTCATAACACGAGGCTAAACCCAAGACAGCCATTGCCACCTGCGGATTCCTCTGATTTTTAGTCATCGCCTTTTCGAAATAGGCAGAAGCCTGGTTGTAATCACCTTTTAGCGATGATGCTAGACCAAGATTATAGAGAGAGACAAAATTATTAGGATCAACGGCGAGTACTTTCTTAAACTCATCAATAGCTAAGTCAACAAATCCAATTTGCTCTAAGCAGATGCCAAGATTGCCACGGGCAGTGACATTAGTTGGAGATGCCTCAACAATTTTCTTGAACTGACCACCGGCCTCATCATAATTGCCACGCTTCATATAGATAGCGCCAATTGTTTCGCGAGCCTCAAGCCCTTTTATTGGATTGTCACTAAGCAATGTCAGGGCTTCCATCAAAGACATAATTGCTTGGTCCTGGTTGCCAAGCCTATTCTGGATGCGTCCCAACTCAAGATGGGCCTCCGCAACGTCACGTCTTTTAGCAATCAAGCCTTCCAAGAGCCGCGTTGCCTGAGTTAACCCTGTCAAGGTGTCGGTCTTTTCTAGCTGATAAACTTGCTTCATCACCTGGTCGCTCTCAGCTTTTGGTGATTTGAAACTGGTTAGATTGTTCAGACCAGACAGGGGTGATGCTGCAACCCGGCAATAAAGCGCCGTACAACACAGCGCCAGCCCTGAGGCAGCAAGAATGGTTGCCATACGGACAGCAAGATGGCGCGCTGGTGCCACTGAAAGGCTAGACTTTGAAAGTGCCATAGTGATTTTGAAGTGAGGCAATGGTTAACCGCTGGCGAGAAAGAAAACAACAAGTCATTATAGGAGAGGTCAAGGTGTTATCAGAGCGCTTAAAATAACTCCTATCTAAGCTTGAAATTTCGCAGGCAACTCAAAGGCATCAGGAAAGGCAAAAAACCAAAACATGGAATTTCATTGGGCGTCGCTATTTGCCTCACAGCATGCAACTTTTTGGAAAGTTATCATGCCCCCGTTTCTTTATTTTGCCCATGGCTACTTAGCTACGTGGATGGCTGTAGCAGCTCTTTTTCGGCCCTATGAAGCCTGGTATATACCGTTCACAAAAATCCAATTACCACTGACTCCGGGCATTTTTCCTAAGCGACGAGCCAAACTAGCTCAAGCTGTCGCCGGAACCATAACTGAAACTTTACTCACACCAAAAGATATTAAGGTTCAAGTTGAGCTTTTGCTGACAGAAGCCAATATCCACTTAGCCATCGGCTTGTTTGTTGACTCGGTGTTGAAAGAGTTCAGAGATACCACCAAGCTGCACAGACTAGCCTCTGACATAGCGGAACTGAGCCCCACTTTAATGGAGCACTTTGTTCGCTCGACGATCGAATCGCTGGAGCATGGCAAAGACAGTAAGGTCGCGGCTATTACTGAAAAAGTCTTCGATCAAGTAGTGCTGACAGCGCGCATCTCTCTTGACCAGGCCAATGAATTTGCCGCCCGTATTCTGGAAGCTTTTCTCACACCAGCAAAAGTTCGCTCATCGCTAATTACCTTACTGAGCCCACAGAATATTAGCTCTCTCGACGAATCTATCAATGCTCACGCCAGCACCCCTTATAAGATTCTGGCAAAGATTATTGGCGTTAAAAGAGTTTGCTATGAGTGTCGCAACTATCTAGAGAAAGAGCCAGAAGAGTCAGAAAAGCTAATTGCTGACTTAACCAAGCGCTTTGGTATTCGCGATCAACTAGCTATTCAAATTGCCAACTTCGATCTTAGTTCGATGCCGCTGCAGAGCATCGCCAAATTTAAGGCCAATATGGTCTCATTTGTTGAATCTTTCTTGGTTGAGCATAAAGCCGACATCTTGCTTTCGGTGAGAAAGGTAGAAGGCGAAGCCATGAGTGCGGTGCGTCAATCGATAGTCCGCTTCAATCCTGAGTCGATTCCTGAAGTCTGGCTGGAGAGAGCTAAGAACGACCTATCACAATTTACCCATTCGTATCTCAAACGAGAGCTTGGTGAACTGCTAGAGAAGGCCATCCCGGCATTGGGTATGTATAACCTGATTGCTACCAAAATCGATTTGTTTACCGCTCAGCAACTAGAGGCTCTCGTCAAGAGAATTTGCAGTCAAGAATTGAAAGTCCTAGAATTGTTTGGTGGCCTAATTGGTTTGATGCTCGGGTTCGTACAAATCGTTGTCAATGCCATCGCCCCTTAAATCGCAGGTAAGCTTTTAAGCAGATGCCGCACTACGCAAGATCTCCAGCACCAAGCCTGCGAACGCTGCCGCATACCGGTAAGCCACCGCTCTATCGCATTCAAATTCCAAATGATTTTAGAGATCTGCTCGTGGGCGCCACTCTCGGCGGTCGCTACTGGGTGCTAAGTGTAATCGGCCGCGGTGGCATGAGCGTGGTCTATAAGGCCAAAGTAAAAGACACCGGAAAGATAGTGGCAGTCAAAACTTTACGCACAGCAGGCATGACTGACGACATGGTGGTCAAACGCTTTCAACGCGAAGCGGAGCTTCTCAGCAGGCTAAATCACCCTCGCATTGTCAATCTTCATGCCTATGGATCAAGTGCCAAAGGTCAACCATATTTTGTTATGGACTATCTCGTTGGAGAAAACCTGACAGATTTGCTTGCTCGGGAAAACCATCTTGAACCTGAACGATTTCAAGACGTGTTTGTGCAAGTTTGTGCGGCAATTGAACACGCTCATAGACAAGGTGCAATTCACCGGGACATCAAACCTGGAAACATCATGTTGACCAGGCAAGGCGCTACCAATGACTATGTCAAAGTCGTGGATTTTGGCATCGCTAAAATGGCCGAGGAAGCGCAGCGCCTAACGCGAATGGGTGAGGTTTGGGGCTCGCCAATTTACATGAGCCCAGAACAGTGCATGGGAGCACCGGTCGATGCCAGATCTGATATCTATTCACTAGGAATAGTCATGTATGAAAGTCTGACAGGCAAGGTGCCCTTCCTTGGCAGAAACTACGCTGACACCATGACGAAACAGATTTCAGACGATCCAGCCCCATTTGCTCAGATCAGGCCAGATCTAAAAATTCCTACCAGTCTCGAAAAAATTGTCATGGCGGCAATGGCGAAACAACCAGAGAATCGCTATCAGTCGCTGGGGCTCATGCGCAAAGACCTTGAGGCCGCGCTCAGTGCCAAGGCAACAAGCGATCTACCGCTGCCTGCCGCAGTTAAAAGCAACAAAGCAAAAGTCTCGGCAACCGGCATGATGAGACCTAATGAGAATGTCGCAACTTCCGACAAGCTCCGTTCTCAATCACAAAAAATTGAAGCAAAGGCAGAAACAAAAAAAACAGCCGAACGCAAAATACCGTCAAAAAAAGACTTGGTAGAAGCCACCAAACAAAAGCGCAAGAGAAGCACCACCCTGCATGGAATCCCGGAGAAACGCAGCCTCAGTCGCGGCAAGCAACTACTCGTAGTGGCAATGACTTCGCTGCTATTTTCGCTAGCATTAATTACCATCATTAGTAATGCTGAAGCTATCAGTCAATTTTTGGCGTTTACAATCAAAGCATTAGTCGGCGGGCCTGAGGACAATCAGTCTCCATTTTCAGACCCAGTCAATGAAAGCCATGAACAGACATCTGGAGATCAGACATCTGGACAACAGAATGCGCCGCCCAATTCGCAGCCAGAACAACAGGGAGCAACAAACTAAGCTTCTTAAGTCAGATCTTTATCGTATTCGTCTTTCAATTTGGCTAGACCAGACTTGTACTCGCTTATCATCTCGGCCAACTTGATCATATGCTCAGCGCCTTTAAGATCGCGTCTAGCAAAGGCATCAGACCCTTTAGTCGAGATCAATTCAAGTTCTTTATCAAAGGCAGTTATGACTCTGTCAATTTCACTCTTCAAAGAGTGCTCATTTGCTGCTACCACCAATGGTGCTGAGCTACCAAGCGAAGCTGAGATCGGCGCAAATTCAGGCATTGGCGCCGGTGAATCGATTACATGAGAAGCATAGGCTTCAGATGGCGACGATTCCAGGGTGGTAGGTCCGCGCCATGGACTAGCGGATGATGACATATCGCCCGAATGACTGAGTTCGGCAGCAGACTGAGTCAACTCTTGTTCTAATTCAGCAATCGACTCTACGGTCTCTTCCTCAATTGCAGACAGACTAACAAGCTCAGAAGCAGTTGGCCCCATATTTTCGTCTGCCGCAGCTCCAGGAGCGGAAACCGATTCCTCACCAAAATCTTCATCTGAGTCGTCAAAAGAGCTGTCATCATCAACTAAAGACTGCTCCTGCAATTCTTCGCTGTTGAAGTCAGCAGATTCTTCATCACTTAGCTCTTCCTTATTTAACTCATCTTCTTCGAGCTCTTCCTCTGATAGATCTACCTCTGATAAATCTTCCATTACGGCTTCGGAATCGTCGTTTTCCTTCCCGGCAAACTCAGCTGCAGAGTCTAATTCCGAGTCTAACTCAGATTCCAACTCAGATTCCAACTCAGATTCTGAAGCGGCAACCTCCGAATCAACTTCTGCCTCAAAATCTTCATCACCATCATCGAAACTATCTTGAGCGGAATCTTCTTTGCGATCCTCGATACGCTCTTCAATGCTTTCTTCATCAACGAGACTATTTGCTTCTAAATCCTGGCCTTGATCACCAGCTGAAAGCTCATCATCGGTCTCCACCTCAAGATCGGGCTCAGACTCAATCTTCGCCTCTAGTTCAGTTTCGAATTCTGCTTCTACTTCTTGGTCGGCTTCTAGCTCAGGTTCTGGCTCAATCTTCGCCTCTAGTTCAGCTTCGACTTCAAGCTCTTGGTCAGCTACTTGGTCGGCTTCAAGCTCTTGGTCGGCTTCCAGCTCAGGTTCTGGCTCAATCTTCGCTTCTAATTCAGCTTCTACTTCAAGCTCTTGGTCAGCTTCTTGGTCAGCTTCTTGGTCGGCTTCTAGCTCAGGTTCTGGCTCAATCTTCGCTTCTAATTCAGCTTCTACTTCAGGCTCTTGGTCAGCTTCTTGGTCAGCTTCCAGCTCAGGTTCTGGCTCAATCTTCGCTTCTAATTCAGCTTCTACTTCGGGCTCTTGTTCCGGTTCTGCCGCAATCTTTGCCTCAGTTCCAAGTTCGAGATCAACTTCAGACTCGCCAGCATGTTCTTCCTTATATTCTAGCTTAGACTCTAACTCGGGCTCAGGCTCGATCTTTGCTTCAGGTTCGGCTTCAGGCTCTGGTTGAGATTTAGCTTCGGGCTCTTCAATAAAGGCAGCAATTTCAATGGCAGGTGGTGTGCCTGCCTCCTGCATGGGATTAAATCCTGTTTGTAATATTGGTGCCGGCAATACCTGATTGGCTATTTCCGAAGCGAAACGATCAGCACTGAACTGCCCAACCGAAGCTATTTCAACGGTCTTTGTCTCCTCAGTTTCTATAACTGTATCTACCGGCTTAGGCTCAAAGAAAGTCGGTTCAGCCGAGTCCTTACCTTCCTTGGCCGGTAGTGGCGCAGGCGGAGGCGCAAGCATGCCGCTCTGAGTACTGCTAGCAGTGGGATTGAAATCAGCTTTGTTTCCGCCTGGTATAGCAGCTGGGGCAGTAGCCCAAGGAGAAGCACCGCTGGTAGTACCAGCGCTTGCAGACGAAGGAGTAAGTGGAGTATAAAACGGATTAGCCTCGCTATCTTCCTCGTCTAAAGGATCAGAGGGAGCCGATTGCGGATATATAGGCGCTGCTGGAGGCGCTGCTGAAGATACTTGGGGATGAATTGGCGCTGGAGGAGCAGGTGGCACTTTAGGTTGCTCAGGCGCAGGGGTGGCAAACTTCGAAGCCGATACTGCGGAGAAGGGGCGAGCAAAAGGGCTAGACGGGCTAGACGAGTTAGAAGGATTGGTAGCACCAGAAGTACCAGAAACACCAGAAGTACCAAAAGTACCTGAATTACCCGAATTACTAGCTGGAATGGATGTATTTGATGCCGAAGAAGTTGAAGAAGTCGACGACGAAGTGGTGGCCTTCGTAGTGCCGAAACTCGGCCTAAATGAACCAGACGTAGGGGTTACCGAAGGCGTTGCTGGAGCTTGCTGGCTAGGATTGGATGGCAAATTCGAGCGCTCTGTTGGATTAGCTCCCGGCCCGGCACTAGAGGGGAAGCCCAAGCTAGCTGGCATATCAGAAAAAAGATTACTTGGGAAATTAACCGGTGGACGCGCACCGCTGTCTCCTTGACCCGGTTGCGGAAACTGTTTTGATGATTCTTTTTCTACAGGAACAAAATTCCAATCATCACCGGTGCCCGGCGCATTGATATTGCCAGCAGCGGGACGTTGTCCGGATAAAGACTGGGAATTTCCTCCGGCAAAAGAATCAGAGCTAAATGCAGGGGTTGAAGGTAAGGCGGGAAATGGCGGCTTGCCCCCAGCAGGACCACCCGCCGGAAGCCCCCCTGACTTGTTTACGTCAACTCCACGCCAGCCGTCATCGCGAGCTGGGCCTTGGCCTCGACCAGGAGGAGCGGCGAATGGCGGCGTCATTGGAGCATTTAAGTTGGGTGGATTTGCACTTGGCGAATTGGGAGAGGGAGTATCGGTTGGTACATTCTGAAACTGCCGCATATGTTGAAGTGGCTGCGGGCCGGCGGCACCTCGTACAGAGCGAATTACTGGCTTCCAATCATCACTGTTGCTCTGGGCATTGCCACCCTGCTGATTTCCCATCTGATTGAAAGACTGACCGGAAGGGACATTAGAACCCTGGTTTGGCGGAACTTGCCGGAAGCCGTTGAACGAATTGTTGTTAGCAGAAGCATTGGCCGGGGCGCCGTAGCCTCCAGGAAATTGATTATTTGGGTTGGGCGAATTGGAGCCTAAATTAGATGAAGAATCACTAGAAAAATGTTGCCTATAACGCTCCGAATAATCGATATCACCACCAAGAGCACTCACTGTAGGTTCGTTAAAGCTACTGCTAGGTTTTGCTGTTTCGACCGGTAGGGGGCCAGTAGTAATCTGACTTGAACTACTTGGATTATTGGGATTGAAGAGATCAATTGGCCTTGTTGGCGGAACATCCTCTTGGGCAACTTGTACCAAACTATCCAGCACGGCTCTTGCTGCCTGCTGAATATCCTCGCTCTTCAATTGCTTTTGGTTCGCACTCCAATAGACCATAGCGCCATCAAAGAATGGCATCATTTCAAGCATGGGCATAAAGTTTGCCGGAGCCGAACTAAAGGTAAGAAGCTTGTCTGCTGGAATAATGTGAGCAGTAATTGACTCAAAACTTCCTCGTACCACCAGAGTCCAATATCTAGTCGATATACGACCACTGAAAACCGATATGTACTGTGAGCCTGAATGCCAATTGCCAACATTCTCGCGATTGATACTGGGGCGGATCCAAGTCAGCTCTAAGTCAGAAGCTGAGGCAACCTGATTAAAATCATAGGCAAGATTCTGAAACTGATCGAACATGCGGTCAACGATACCGATCATTGACTCGTGCTGGGCATTGGTGCGAGCTTTCTCGGCGGCCTCCATGGCAATGCGATTGGCTGGAGAGGGAATCGCAGTGTTTTGGGGGGTTGGCTTGTTAGCCCCCATCAAACGTGCCTTCCAAACACCAGACAATTGATCATCTAAACTGGCCGACTGCTCGGGAATTTTCAAAAACTCCGGGCCAGCTGCTCTGGCCTGCTCTTCCCGGGCCACTTGCTCGACAGAAGCCTGCTCTGCGGCACGGAAGATTTCAGCTTCTAAAAGCTCTTCGGGGCTCATACGTGGTTTAGCAACAGGCTGATCACCTGTTTCCTGCAGAGCCCTAGCAGCCTCTGCAGTCATTGCTTTGAGCTTGGTCCTCGTGGCGCGGGGTTTTGTACGGGGTTTTTCATCATCGCCATCGTTAGACTTTGACGACCCCTTGCCACCCTTGCCCTTGGAATTTGGCCACATTTACTACAAGCCTCCACGGCGCCACATAAAGAACGCTCTACATTCATCTACCCCCGCTCAAAAGAGCCGAAACAGAACACACAGGCTGTTATAAGAGAAATTTGTAAATTAATGAGTCCGACTCTGAGCAAATTTCCAAATTGTTTCTTAGAACTGGGGGAAAGCGAAGCCCAATCGAGCTAAGATATGGTTGAAGTCAATATAAAGAAAGAGATGTTAAGCGAGACCAACCGCAACGGTTCTCACCTACATGACAGTATCGTCGTACGTGGGGCCAGGCAACACAACCTTAAAAACATAGACGTGAAGATTCCGCGGGGCAAACTGGTGGTAATCACTGGTGTGAGCGGCTCAGGGAAGTCTTCGCTGGCATTTGATACTATTTTTGCCGAAGGGCAAAGGCGGTATGTTGAATCGTTGTCAGCCTATGCCAGACAGTTTCTTGGCCAGTTAGATAAGCCTGATGTCGATGGCATAGACGGCCTCTCTCCGGCAATTTCGATTGACCAAAAATCAACCAGTCATAATCCGCGCTCAACAGTTGGAACCGTTACCGAAATTTACGATTACCTGCGCTTGCTTTTCGCACGCACGGGTACACCTCACTGCCCCCAGTGTGACCGACTAATCAATCCGCAGACTATTGATCAAATTGTTGATCAAGTTTTGGAAATGGCGGACGGCACAAGAATTCAGATTTTAGCGCCTCTTGTTTCAGGCAAAAAAGGCGAATACCAATCTCTGTTTACCGAGCTGAGAAAAGAAGGTTTTGTCAGAGTCAGAGTAGACGGCGAAGTGCTCGAACTAGAAGACGAAATTAAACTCGATAAAAACAAAAAACACTCCATCGACTTAGTTGTCGACCGCCTCGTCATCAAAAAGGGTATTCAATCGAGATTGGCAGATAGCCTTTCCCTCGCCCTCAAATGGGGCAAATCCAATGTCTTAGTTGATACTGTTAGCGGTGCCAAAGCCGATTCCAAGGCTGATAACAAAGCAGATACAAAGTCGGGCAGTAAAGGCGAAGCTAATTCTGAAAATAGCAGTGCCAAAGAGATGTTATTTTCCGAAAATTTCGCCTGCGGTGCCTGCGGTATTAGTTTTGCCGAAATCTCACCTCGTATTTTTTCTTTCAATAGTCCCTACGGTGCCTGTGATTCCTGTCACGGTCTAGGTTGTAGCTTTGAAGTTGACCCTGCTCTGGTTGTGCCTGATGCCAAAAAGAGTTTGAAAGAAGGGGCAATCTATCCCTGGTCAAAGACCAATAATCCATATTACGACCAGCTTTTAGCGTCGGTCGCTAAGCACTATAAATTTTCGGTTGATACGCCCTTCGACAAGCTGACAAAAGCCCAGCAAGGCATTGTGTTGTATGGCTCTGGAGTAGATCGCATCAAATTGGGCCATGATTCTTTTGATGGTCGCGAATTTTGGGAATACAAAAAACCATTTGAAGGCGTAATCAACAATCTCAAACGCCGTCATGAAGAGTCAAACTCTGACCGAGTGCGTGGTGACATTGAAAACTACATGACGCAGATGACTTGCGCAGCCTGCAATGGTGCACGTTTGAAGCCTGAGAGCCTATCTGTGAAAGTGGGATCGCTTTCAATTGCTACCATCAGCAATCTCTCCGTAGAAAAGGCAATGACTTTCTTTGCCAATCTGCCAGAAAAGTTGTCGGCACGGCACAAAACCATTGCTCATCAGGTTTTGATCGAAATCAATGCCCGCCTCACCTTCCTCAACGACGTCGGTCTTTCCTACCTTACCCTAGACAGACAAGCTGGCACTCTTTCTGGTGGAGAAGCGCAACGTATCCGTTTGGCTACACAAATAGGCTCAGGCTTATCAGGCGTGCTCTACGTCTTAGACGAGCCATCCATCGGTTTACACCAGCGTGACAATTCGCGCCTGATTGAAACATTGAAACGTTTGCGCGACCTGGGCAATACACTCTTGGTCGTAGAACATGATGAAGACACGATCAGAGAGGCCGATTGGCTGATTGATATCGGTCCTGGTGCTGGTGTTCACGGTGGAGAACTAGTGGCCGAAGGGCAATTGGCCCAAATCGTAAATTCACTTAGATCGTCTACTGGTGCCTATCTCAGTGGCCGAAAGAAAATTCAGGTACCGAAAAAACGGCGAGCCGGCAATGGCTTATGCCTGACTATTGAAGGGGCAACACTAAACAACCTGCAAGACATCACAGTAGACATTCCACTAGGTAAGCTTGTTGCGGTAACTGGTGTAAGCGGTTCGGGCAAATCGACCCTAGTGAACGACCTGCTTTATCAACACTTGCGCCATTACTTTGGTCGCACGGTGCCGGCCCCCAAAGGCGTTAGAGCTGTAAAAGGCGTTGAAGCTCTAGACAAAGTAATCGATATAGATCAGTCTCCCATCGGGCGCACCCCTCGTTCTAATCCAGCCACCTACACTGGTTTATTTGACATAGTGCGCGAAGTTTTTTCGATGACCACCGAAGCCAAGGCGAGGGGCTATCTTCCTGGTAGATTCTCGTTCAACGTCAAGGGTGGCCGCTGCGAAGCTTGCCACGGAGAAGGCATGAACGAGATTGAAATGAATTTTCTCCCGTCTGTATTTGTCACCTGTGACGTCTGCAAAGGTGCCCGCTACAACAGAGAAACCCTTGAAGTTAAATTCAAAGGAAAATCAATTGGCGAAGTGCTGGAGATGACAGTAGAAGACGGTTTGCAGTTCTTCGAGAATATTCCCAAAGCGCAAGCTAAGTTAGCCACACTGATGGAAGTTGGTCTTGATTATGTCAAGCTTGGTCAACCGGCCACCACTCTCTCGGGCGGCGAAGCCCAGCGCGTCAAGTTAGCTGAGCAACTGAGTAAACGCTCCACGGGTAAAACTATTTATATTTTAGACGAACCGACTACCGGCCTCTCTTTCCACGATGTCGACAAGCTTTTACATGTACTAAACCGCTTGGCTGACTCAGGCAACACAGTCTTGATCATCGAACACAACCTCGATGTCATCAAACAAGCCGACTGGGTGGTAGATCTGGGGCCAGAGGGCGGGGACAGAGGGGGTACAGTTGTGGCCACCGGGACACCCGAAAAAATTGCCAGCCTTAAGCAATCTTATACAGGCGCATACCTGAAACATTATCTGGAACCAAAAGCTATGCAAAAAACCAATAGCTAAATAGGCGGTAATGCTAAATAATAGTCATGAGGCAAGCCCTCAAGGCCATTACCTTGATGTATGATCGGCGACATAATGAACAGCGCTAAAAAAACTTCCGATAGTCTCGACAAAGACGAGGATAAATTGCCAGTAGGCGAAAGCCTAGGGCAAGATCCCGTTTTCGACAGCTTGCGCAAACGTGGCCATCGCATTACGGCTCAGCGCGAAACAATCCTTCAGATCTTCAGAGAGCAACCTCACGGCGAACATTTATCGGCCGAAGAATTGCACGCCAAACTGCTAGAGCGAGGCTCCAACGTCTCCTTAGCCACTGCCTACCGCACCTTAAAACTGCTTTCATCTCTTGGTCTCCTGCGCGAACTAGATTTTGCTGAAGGCCATAAGCACTACGAATTGAAGCAAGACACCTTGCCGCACCAGCATATTATTTGCACCGGGTGTAACCTGACTTTAGAGTTCGAAGACCATTTTCTTGAAGAAGCCGGTCAGAAAATTGGCTCTCGCTACAACTTCGAAGTAATTGATGCCCAGTTCAAGATTTTCGGCTTATGTCCTAACTGCAAACTAAAGAGAAGATGAAATGACCCTTGCTGACGCCACTGAAGGTAAAACATTTACTATCAAAAATACCGATGGCGAAGACGTCACGGTTCAAGCCATGAGGTTTGGTATAGCTCAGGGCGCAGTAGTCAACATTGAAAAAAATATTCCGGGCGGACCGGTCATTGTCAGCCGCAACCAAATGGAATTGGCAGTAGGTCGGCAATTTGCTCAACAAATTGAAGTTGAAGCAAAATAACTTAGCGGTTAAGAGGCCCTAGAGCGCCATGGATATTCCTTTTAAGGTTGAAGCACTAGAGTCAAAAGAGAGCAAAGCTGGCTCTGATAGCGGCAATCGCCTAGTCTGCAGCAGTTGCTCATTTCCTCTCACACCAAACTCTGGCACAACCTCAAAAATTTGCTGCCCTCGTTGCAATACATGGATGGATATCGACCCAGCTTGCTTCGGCAGCTGTCTCAAGTGCCATAAAACCCAGCAAAGCGAGCCTTCATCATGTGTTGAGCCTTCATTAGCAAAATTGAAGGAAGAAAACGAGATTTCTTGTCAAGGAGCGGGAAGGAAAAGTCATGGACATTTTCTGAAAAAGTTTAGCTTTCTTGTGGAAAAGGCGCGTGATTACCTGATCGGGAAGGTTTTCCTGTAATATTGATAGGTAAGGGTCAAGCGTTCTTAGAGACATTCAGGTTAAATTGCCCTTCGGCCAACTCACATACTCAAGAGTTAGCAAAAACATGATGCAAAAACCTGTCTGTTCGTTTCTGTGGAACTAGGGAATCACAATGGCAAAAATAAATCCCTGGAAGGTGACAGGGTACAAAGCAGGACAAAATGTGGTTTGCACAGTAAAAGGTGCAGACCAAGGTGGCTACGAAGTAGTTATCAAAAAAGACAATTTGCCCGGCTTTATCAAAACCACTGCCACTCTTAAAATCGGCGACGAAATTTTAGCCCAGTTCGTCTGCGTTCATAAAGATCGCGTCTTACTAACCCCTATTTTCCAAGGCAACCGTGGCGTACCTGGTGCTTCTGTAGCCGGTGGTGTCAACTGGCAAGAACATAGCCTCGAGAACTTAGACGAAGCCTACGAGCAAAAGTCTCACGAACAACGCACCTACCGTGGTCTTGACGACACTGCTGAAGCTCAAGCGCAGCAGCAAGCAACCAAGGCTTATCAGACTGGTAACATCACCCAAACGGGAAGCAATCCTTACCAAACGGGAAGCAACGCGCCGATTTTGCCACAGCAGTCGGGGCAGTCATACGCCCCAGAGCAATATGCCAACCCAGAACAACAGTGGGAAGCGCCAAATCAGCACACACCACAAAAACGCTTCCGTCTACGTCGCGCCATTGATTTACTAATGCCGCCTCCAGACCAAGAAAGCCTCGAAAGCTTGAAAACCTTCAAAATTTCAGATTACGATCTGGAATGGCTGATCACCGATGTAGAAGGCGGCATGCGCACAGGCTGTCTTAAAGCCACTTGTGAATCAAAAATGTCACGCGCCGCTATTCTTCTATATAACGGCAGAGCAGTGGGTTGTATCTATGGATGCAAGTCAAATCCCGATGCCAAAGCAACAGAAGAGTCACTCTCACTGACCCTCACTGACCTAGAAGCGCCAGATACTCTCGTGACCATGTACGATCTGCCCGACGAAGCAGCTCTCGCCATGTCGGCCCTATTCCTTGGTCTGGCCTTAGAGAGAGAAGACAACCTCGATAGCCGCTCCTACTTCGACCATGTGATGAACTGGTTTGTCACCAGCGCCAGCACCGCTTGTGTTGTAATTACCTTGCCATCAAGCAAATCTACTTATCTGGTCTTTGTCGGAAAAGGTCAGTTTGGTGGTGCCTTCTTTGTTGAAGAGCAACAATTTACTAAAGATCGCAATGCCATCTACCAACTATTCGAAGCCGATCAAGGTGCAGTGGTAGAAGTGAGCCTGCTTAGTCCCGAAGCTATTGCTCCTGGAGTTCGCTTTGGTTATAGCTTGACCATGGCAAGACAAAAGAGACCTAGCTTCTAAATTCGCATCTTGCAAACTCACTTTGCAAATGTGGTTCTTGTAAATTCGATTCTTGCAAATTCTCTAAAGAAAAAGCCCTTACCATAAGGTAAGGGCTTTTTCTTTTGCTCGTTTTAGTTAGGGATTAGCTAGCGCTTATTCTTGCTCGTGCCTGAAATCGTCGCCACCATATTCGGTGGAAGAACGATCGCCTTCTTCATCTCCAGAAGGAGAATCAGAAACCGAAGCAGTGCTAGCAATTGGAATACGCAACTGGCTAAAGTCACCACCGTTAGAACTAGATTCATCCTCAGAACTGAACAAGGCTGGTTCATTCGAATTCAACCATGATCTGTTTGAATCAGTGGCTAAGTCAGATGATTCACTAACAGAATCACTAGAGGCCTCGGCAGCAGTTTGCTGACGATCAGCTTCTTCTTGCTCAGCTTTAGTCTTCAGGCGATAGATTCCAGTTACCGGGTCAACCTCAGCAGCAATTGGTGTTTCTGGAATCTCTTCCACAACACTAGGAGCTGACTGTTCATGACCATTCGAACCAGAATCATGTTGATGTTCAGCAGCGTGCTCTGCCGCATCACCAAAGCTCTCATATAGAGTCTCGGACGATTCAGCAATAGCTTCTACATCTACTGCAACTGCAGCAACTTCACCAACCTCAGCATTTTCATTCTCATCCAGTTCTACTGGCTCAAGAAAGTCATTGGTGATGATAGTTGCCTCAACTACCTTATCGATTTCAATGTGAGCACCGGAGTGCGAGTCCATTTCTTGGTAGACGCTTTCTACGGCTGAAACACTACGAGCGAGATCAGCAGCCATATCCTGTTCGTCGTCACCAAACTCATCATCGTCTTCGTCGGTAAGACTAGGACGCTTGACAGTCAAGGAACCAGTTTCGTGCTCATCATCGCCATTACCAGCACCAGATTGACCTTCATGGCCTTCATAATCATCGCCATCAAAATTGACGCGCTTACCCGGCACCTTGCCTGATGCTCTGGCATCAAGCAAATCCTCTGGCATTTGAGCAAGAATTTCTTCTGGCACATCGTCAAATTCATGGCCATGGTCGACACTTTCATCATGCGAATCATGACTATGTGAACGATCACTGTCATGGCCAAATCCTATATCTCGACTATCACGACTAGGCATGACGCGACCACTGACGGCGCTTGCAGCTTTGAGGGGCTGATTGCCACCTTTGCCACTACCACCGCGCGATTTGCCACGACGATTTTCTTCGTCGCGATTTCTAAAGGCGATGATACGACGATCGTCTGGTGGTCCAAGTTCTAATTGTGGAATCACGCCCTGGCCGACACAGCTCTGGCACTTGATTGAGAACAACTCTCTCAAGCTTTGTCCTTGTCTGCGTCTAGTCAATTCAACCAGACCCAAATCTGACAATTGGCCGATTTGTGGCTTAGCACGGTCTTCTTCAAGAGCACGTTGGAAAGCTTCCAAAACTTGCTGCTGGTCCTTGCGACTATCCATATCGATAAAGTCAACAATTACCATGCCGCCGATATTGCGCAAGCGCAACTGTCTTGGAATCTCTTGAGCAGCTTCGAGGTTAGTGCGGCGAACAGTTTCAGCTTGCGTACGCGAGCTGGTGAAACGCCCTGAGTTAACGTCGATTACTGTCAATGCTTCTGTTGGTTGAACGTTTAAGTGACCACCAGATGGCAACTCCGCCCGGTCAGATAGAGCAGCTTCGATTTCGCGATCAATTCCCTTTGCCAGTAGCAAAGGAACTTCATCAGTGTGGAATGAAACCTTAGTCTGTTTGCTGGCCCAACCACTCAAGTACTCTTGAGCACGTCTTTGACCTTCAGGACTATCAGCAATAATCTCACTGACTTCATGAGAGTAAGCATCGCGAATAACACGGAAGAGCAGATCTTGATCTCTATAGATTAGAGTTGGACCAATTGAAGCTTCAGCTTCAGAAACGATTGTTTGCCAACGATCCCAGAGTTGTTCGAAGTCTTCAAACAATTCTTGATCGCCCTGGCCTTTGGCTTCAGTACGGATAATTAGACCGACACCTGGAGGCTTCATCAAGTTAACCACAGACTTCAGTCTGGCTCTTTCTCTAGCTTCAGAGATACGGCGAGAAATTGAAACTCCCCGCTCTTCTGGTACCAGAACTAAAAAGCGACCAGGCAAGCTGATGGCTGTAGAAACCCGCGGGCCTTTATGACCAGTAGGCTCTTTAGTGATTTGAACTAATAGCTTTTGCTTAGGCACTAGTCTCTCTTTAAGAGGACCTTGTCCTGGCACATCGTTAGCGTGCAGGAAGCCCATTTTGTCTTTGCCTAGATTGACGAAAGCGGCGTCAATACCGGGGAGAATGTTCTCCACCGAGGCAGTGTAAATGTCACCGAGGAGCAGTTCGCCGCGATTGACGAAGAATTCGACCACTCGGTCGTTCTCCAGCAAGGCAGCAATATTATCTTGCTCCGAAATGACGATTGACTTTCTCATAATTTCCCTCTAAATGGAATTTAAATTGTGTGAGCGCACATTGGAAAAATTGATGCTCGGTTGAGTCAAAACCTCAAGCCGAGTAATACGCCAGTTGAGATTGAGCGTCGGACAAAGCAGTGCCAGCAAATCAGTTGGCTTGATATGGCCAACTCCATTGAGCCCAGTTCCGGATCCGGTGGCTATCTCAAATTCGAGCGTTGGTGCCTCATTCTTTAAATGTTCAGTTTTGATTTGATCATCGCTAGGAGAAACAAGTTTCAAGCTAAGAAGACCCGGCCTTATGTCTTTGCCCTGAGGATTCTTATTCTTGTTCTTGATCTTTTCTTTGCTAGATCTACTTGCTGTCGCGCTAGCTTCTTGCACCGGTGCATAAAGGTGCTCGCTATCGATCAGCTCTTTAATACCGATTTTCAGTGCCTCTACAAGTGCAGCAGTAGAAGCCTTCTTATCGGCGGCTGAACTTAAACTAGTGTCTAAGTTCAAAAGAGAGTCTTGAAGTACGTGTAATTCAGCCCGATATCGAGCTGCAGTGACCAGCGACGCAATTGAGGGTATAGCCTGAGCATCGCCGTTTATAGGCGGTAGCTTAGGCAACTCAACAGAGCCGACGATCTGTACTTCAGGAGGCAGTTGCTGGTTTAGTCGTTGCATAAATTGCTCGCAAGTCATTTCTTCGGTTAGCTCGATATCGGCTAATTCACGAAGTCCTTCCTGGAACAGTGGCAGCGGACAAGCCAGCGAAAGTTTTGGCTGAGGGTTGAACCCTTGTGTATAGGCCATTTTTAGAGCAGCCCGACGAGCGGCTCTAATGAGCAGATTTTGCATATCTAAGTGCCCGATGAATCTCAGGTCACCTGTTTTGGTGAAAGCAAATCTGATTTTATAGTTTTCGGCAGTAGCAGGCTCAGCTTCCTTTGGTGCAACAAAGAAGAGAGACGGATGTGATTCAGGATCGCTCTTATTAGCGTTCAGTTCTTTGACAAAGGGATTTTTCTTCATGACAGCCGGAATTGGATTTGCCAGAATGTGAGTGGTATCAAGCACTGTGCAAATACCGCAAGCATGGCAAACATTCTCGGTACAAGCTGCTGTTTCAACGGCGTTAACGGCTTTTTCCCATTCACGCTTGAGCCAAAAATCATGCAGGCCAATGTGGACTATATCAAAAGCTTGCCTTGAGCCAACTTCTAAATTAGGACAAGCCAAATCTTCAAGACTAGTTGAAAGTGAAGCCGCCGCTTGATGCCAGAGCTCAGGTTGATAGCGATCATCCCAAGCATCAAAAACCGCACCTGATTTCCAGGCCCGATAAATTAGCTCACCAACCATACGATTGCCCCGCGAAATAGCGGCTTCAAGCAAACTAATAGCAGGGTCAGTAACATTCAAGGTCACCTTGCGCAAACCAGATTCACGCAGCTTAGCTCTAAGCACACCGTGGCGTCGAGCCGTCTCGCGTGGGTCGACCTGACCAAACCACTGGAATGGCGTAAATGGCTTGGGAACAAAGTTAGAGATTGTGCAAGTAATCTCAATGCCCTTTTTGTACTTAGCTGGATCGGTATTGCGAATAACATTGCAGTGCACTTCTGCTTCTTTCAAAATATCGATAATGCCTTGCAAATCACTATCATCTTCAAAGGGCAGGCCGCACATGAAGTAGAGCTTGACTGAAGCCCAACCAGACTGATAAGCAGATTCAATAGCACTAATAATTTGCTGATGGGACAGGCCCTTATTAATAACTGCTCTTAGTTTCTCAGTACCTGCTTCTGGCGCCAAAGTAATGCCACTCTTACGCACAGCTTTCAATTCTTCGGCAATCTCAAGGTTCATACGGTCAGCACGCTGACTGGGGAAAGAAAGAGAAGCGCGGGTAACACTGTGCTCACGATTGAGAGCGCGAACGGAGTCATGCAGTGATGTATAGTCACTAACACACAATGATAAAAGCGAATATTCTTCGTGGCCAGAATTAGCCAGGGCCTTCTTCGAGAGCTCAACTAAATCTTCAGCGGAACGCTCACGCACTGGCAAGAATGTATAACCAGGCTGGCAGAAACGACAACCTCTGTCGCATCCTCTTCTTACTTCAAAAGTTTCACGATCGTGTACCAGCGCTAAATATGGCACAAGATTGGTAGTAGGTTGATTGCTATCAGTAAGCGGGGCAATCTGACGCAAAACCCTCGTTGGAATAACAGCAGTGCGCAACTGTTCAAAAGCTTCAGCATGCTCAGGCAGAGCGGCTAACAACTGTTCAACAACTTGCTCGATTGCAATGGGTGTAACAACCACATCACCAGCTTTAAGATCATAAAGTGCAGGCACATATACACCAGCAACTTCAGTAGCTAGCTTAGTAAGCAGCCACTGCCGGTAGTGCGGTGCCAATTGCGGTTTGTTATTTACTGTTTCTAGGTGCTCAGCCTTGAACTGACGCACAACATTCATCACAGCGGGAATGGCCAGTTCGCCATCGCCGATAATGAAGAAGTCCATGAACGGTGCCATAGGCTCTGGATTAACTGAGGATGGCCCACCGCCAAATACCAGAGGAAATAACTCAGTGCGCTCGCTCGCCTTGACTGGCAACTGGGCCAAGTCAAGCATATTCAGGACATTGGTATAGGTAAGCTCGTACTGCAGAGAGAAGCCAAGCAACTCGAAGTTGTAGAGCGGCTGCCGCGACTCAAAGCCAAATAGCGGTATTGCTGGTTTAGCGCCGCGCATCAAAGCCTCAAGGTCTGAAGCAGGCGCATAAGAGCGATCAACCAACAACCCTTCGAAGTCATTAACCAACTGGTAGAGAATTTTCAGACCAAAATTCGACATGCCAAGTTCGTACATGTCAGGGAAACAAAGAGCCAAGCGCACATCGCAACTATCGAAAGGCTTGCGCCGAGCGCCCCATTCGTTGCCCAGATACTGACCAGGTTTGAAAACCTGGGGCAGAAGACGCTCAACAAGCAGATCTGAGATCATTTTGCTTGAGAGTTTATCTCTGAGAGGGCTGACGATAGAGTTTAAAATGACCTATCTCCACAGACAAAACGGTCTTCGACCGTGAACTGCCCAGAGATGCCAACTGTATAAAATGACGTTCGGAAGCGCCGTAGCGGCTTCGGAGAGTTTATTGGATGGCATCAAAAGGGTTCTTGAGCTAAGTGCGTCCTCAAGTGCAAGAATTATAACCTTTTTTGCCAATCAATATAGAAGGCATAAAGTTTAATTTCCTAAATCTTGCCCCTTTTCTCCCCCGAGCGAAGCAAGACTGGTCACTTCCCCCACTTTACTTCCCCGTGCTATAGTCGCTAAGAAGCCCATAACCCGTACCGTTACTTAATTGATTAATGATCCTAGAGGCCTTTGCCGAGTTTTTGCACAGTGTCCCTGAGTTGCCAGCCAACCAGGCGCTTTCGCTCTGGCTCTGGGAAAGACTGAAGAAGCCGCCCAGTTCAGCAGTTGATCAAGTTATTCACTGCGAGGTTGATATTTCCTCCGGCTCCGGTAAGCAGTCGCAGCGCCTCAACCTCGGTCGAAAAATTCGCCTTCCCCAGGAAGCCGAATTGCTGATAAAGGCCCAAAAGTCAGGGGCAACTATCGAAACTGGCTCAGAAGTCTATTATTTTTTCGAAGGAGCATCGGGCTCTGGGGTCAGACTTCTCAATAGCCTCTACGAATACTCAATGAGTTACGAGCAGCAAAAATGGTCGCGCTTTGTCCATGGCGTCAAAGCCAGCGATTTTAAAATCAAAGACTAGCGCTCTTTAGCGCAGCATAAGAGCCAATTAGTACTGCTTTGGGAACATTGCTAGCCTTTCCTTTGTCTATAATTACCATTGCTGGCTTTAGAAATAGAATTCGACAGCTATTGCGAAATTACAGAAACGACAAATAGTCAGGAGCGACAAAGTGAAATTGAAGATGGGCACCGCCCTTTTTGCCTTAATGACAATAGCGGTTGCTTTCAATATTGGCACTCAGGCTCAAGCGGCGGACGAATTGAAGCTGAAAAAAGGCATTTCATTTGTCCAAGACACTGACTCTGGTTTTCCAATCGAAGCTGATAAGTTTGATGATTGCCAGCTAGAACAAGGCAAAGCAACTGTGGTTTTCTTCGGCGCATCGGGCGACCTCAACACCAATCGCCAAGCCAAAAGAGTGGTGGATCTCTATCGCCAATCAAGCAACAAACCAGTGAAGTTTATTTTGATTGACGTCGACCACGCCCAAAATGATCAAGCTCGCAGCTTGATCAAAAATCACTACAAGGGTTACATTCCCTTCGAAGTTATCTTGAACAAAAGCGGCACCGTAGGCTGGAGTTCAATTGGTGAAGTGGAGACTTCAACTCTCAATCAGCAATTAGAAAAAGCACTGGCGAATTAGTTCGTTAAAATGATCGAACTTAGTTTCACGATGAGTGACGCGGATATTGAGTACACAGAAGCGTTCCTTCAAAGAATGAACCTACGGAAAGACCATGTCACCATAGATCTGTACATTCCGCTTGCATCAATAAGATTCTTCGTGGACGGACAAAGTCTGACTTGGTGCCCAGCAGGGAGAACCTCAGAAGAAATCTTGCTTTTTGCATGTGACCTAAACGTAATTGTACACACTATCCAGGTGGGTCAAGAGATTGAGATGCCGCGAATCATGGAGGGTGGTACGAGATATTTTAAGCGAATTGATGAACACACCGTGATGATAAAGAACGATTGTCCAGAAGAAGTGACAGTCTACTGTCAACTTTCTGAATTGAAAGCCAGTAGTGAATTGTTCTGTTCTCAGCTCTACGAGCAAATACTGAGTCTCTTTCCTAGTTACTTTGAGCTGATGGACAGACTAACAGGTCACAAAGTTTTTGATAGCGGTGAAACTATTTCAGAAATTACAATCAGACAATTATTGTGGCGCGATTCCCAAAGCTTAAGCAGCGCCCCTAAAAACGACAAATAAGAACCATTTGCCACCATTATGCCGTTCAAAGTCATCAATGAACTAGTTATCGAGTACCTTACAGAGCTAGCTCTGAATGATGGTTTCGAACGCACTGAGTTTGGACTGTCGCGCAATCTGGAATCTGAGAAGATAACGGCCCGCTATCATATTGCCTTACCGCAACCGGCCGCTGACGGCTTTCAGATAGTTTCTCCCCAAGGTGAGGTTGCCTTATTCCTGCTGGTTAGGTGGGAAGAACTAGAGGCTATTGTCGAAAAATTAGCTCCAAGTGACTACGAAATTGGTCCATTTAGTTTCGCGACTGCGACAAATATGTTGACCAAGATACCGAGAGCGCAACGCAAGCTGAAAGCAAGCACGGCAGAGCAAAACTACAAAGATGTCATTCTATGCATATATCAAGAACTACGAAAAAGTGGCGAAAACTCGCTTATAAACTTGTGCAGCCAAAAACAGCTTCTCCATCAATTTAAGAAACCTGTTCGCATATACGCCTCTCCTGTTCAGAACCTGCGCGAAGTAGCGGTCTCGCTATACGCCAGAGACCTAGAGGAAGCCCGATCTTCCGTAGGATTCTTCAACTACACGAACCCTCAGTTCGCAGCTCTGAAGTTAGAAACAAAACTGACTGACATAATGGAAACTATCGCCCTGGCGAATTAGAGCTAATCTCTCAAATGAGCGCGGCGCAAGTCTTTAAGCACTTCGGGTGGAACTGAGATTGTACCCATCATTGACTCGTATTCTTGATAAGGCCCGTGGCAGTCAGAGCCCCCGGTGACAAGCATCTTATGCTTATTGGCAAAACGCAGATATTGTCGCAAAAGCGGCAGCGAATGAACGCGGTGATAAGCTTCAACACCACCGAGGCCGACTTCTTTTAAAGCCTCGATTAGTGGTATCACATGCTTTTCTTTACCGGGATGCGCAATAGAAGCAATGCCGCCAGCGGCCTTAATTGCAGCTACTGCTTCAAAGGGGCTAATACTTTTTCTGTCAGCATAAAACTGCGATCCCCTGACCATAAACTTCTCGTAAGCCGCAGTTAAGTCAGGGGCACCACCAGCACGAACAATTGCTTCGGTAAGATGGGCCTTACCAATAGCGCCCATACCGGCGCATTCTTGCACGTCTTCAAGGGTGATAGGCACACCAGAAGCCGTAACCAGCTTAATGCAATCGAGCACATGCTCAGCTCTAGCAGCCTTCTGCTTAGCTATTGCAGCAGCCAATTCTTGATTATCTTTGTCGATGAAATAGCCAAGAATATGCACGTCATGGCGGGCACCAGCCGGATCTTGAAAAATAGTATTGAGTTCAATAGCGGGAATAATCTCTAAGCGCCCACGGGCCGTTTCTAGGCCTTCCTCAATACCATTGACGGTATCATGATCAGAAATGGCAATATGCTTCATGCCAATCCTAACAGCATGCTCTACCAGTTCAGCTGGCGACCAGGTGCCATCAGAATGGTGAGTATGCAAATGCAGATCAATCACTTTTCTTATCGCCGTCGTCGTGGAATCTCACACGCTTAACTGCTAGAGCTTTGCCACTTTTAGGGTCAACCGTAATCAATACGCCACAGCAGACCGTCGGCCCCGAAGCAATTTCAAAGCGTGATGGCAATTGCTTGACCATGCGACGGAAAACACCTTCAACAGCCATGCCAATGACGCCATCAGTAGGCCCGCAGCAACCGGCATCGGTAATAAAAGCTGTACCTTTGTGCAAGAGCCTTTCATCGGCAGTCTGCACGTGGGTGTGGGTGCCAACAACGGCAGAAACTTTGCCATCGAGATACCAGCCCATGGCGATTTTCTCAGCAGTGGCTTCGGCATGCACATCAACCAAAATTATATTGGTCTCTTCTTTGACCTTGGCCACAAGTTGTTCAGCCACTAAAAACGGTGATTGCAGTGGTTCCATAAAGACTCGGCCCATAACGTTTATGACCGCAAGCTTATGCCCACCTTTCTCCAAGACGCAGTAACCTTGCCCAGCAGTACCTTCGGGATAATTGGCCGGTCTTAAAAGTGTCGGCTCTTGATCGATGAAGTCGAAAATTTCCTTGCGGTCAAAGGTGTGGTTGCCACCAGAGAACACATCAACACCAGCTTCTTTCAAATCAGCTATATTGTCTTTTGTAACGCCAAAACCATGTGCGGCGTTTTCTACGTTGACCACGACAAAATCGGGAAACCCTTCACTATGGCCATTGTTCACGGCCGACTCAGGCTTTAGACTCTGTAAGTATTTTTTCACCACGAGTCTACCTGGCTTGCCTATTACGTCGCCAAGGAAGAGGATTGTAATTGCCTGATCAGACTTATGATTTGTGGTCATGCTTAGAGCTTACACCATAGAATCTTTTGGAAACCACGATGCTGCCTGTACGTAAACGTAAAAATATGTCTGCAAGAAGAATGCCCAGAAACTATGGGTTGTGCCTGTTGGCGCTATCCCTGAGCAGTCTAGTTCAGGTATCTATTTGTACGTTCAGTAATCCTAATACGATGGCAAGTGCCGCTGGCCCAGCATTAAGACCAATACCTGAAAGCTCGCAAAAGCAGGCCAGTGACAAGGTTGAAGCAAGCAAGCCCACACTAAAGCCGATGACAGCGGTCGCTCAGCCTTTGACTACGACAAAAGCTCCTCAAGCCAAGCCTACGTCTCCAGCCAAGCCAACCACCGCTGACACAGCCAAGACCGGAGCCAAGGCTGCGAGCGCAGTGGTAACCCCAGTGGCGAAGAGCAAGCCCCGAGTAGCTAGACCATCCATGGTGCCACCACCGCCACCCAACACTCCTTCAATGCTCTCAGACCCTTCACTGATGGGCTTGGGCTATAGCGCCTACGGCATGCAAGTGGAATACATGAGCCGCGAAGCTCTGAAAGACAGAGTCAAAGAAATCACCATTCAGTTCAAAGACGCATCCTCTGAACTAGAAAACAGAAAGCGCCTGAAAACCGAAAGAGAAGCCCGCGCCAAGAGCTTCGAGCAACTCTTTACTGAAGGGGTGGTGAGCCGTCGCGAGCTAGAGACAAGTCAACGGGAGGCCACCGATTCAACCGATGAAGTGCAGCGCCTGGAAAATAAATACAACGAGCTGAGCAGCCTCTTAGAACGCGTCAACAAGCGCCTGGCTGCTTTCCCTCAACCACCGGGCCGCAAGAGCAATCAGAAAGCCCAACAGAAGCTGAAAAAATCACAGGCAAAAGTAATTGCCCCTGCCAAGCAGCAAATAAAAGCGACCGATTCGAAATTAATAAATTAAGCGCTCGCAGAGCCAAGCTTGAGGAAGCCTAAGGTCGCATAGTAAGCAGCCTTTATTGCCTCACCCAAATATACAAACGCTACTATCCATGAGATTTTTCTCTACTTCAAGAAAGATGCCAAGTCCGAAGACCTTGAATATGAACTGGTTCTCAGGTTCACAAGTGCAATGGCAAACGAATTGAGAAAATCCGCATATTAAGCCGGTTTCGCGCTAACATATGCAGCACGGAACAGCAACACCACTTCCAAAGACGGCCACAGAACTTACTCTGCGGCACCTTAGCTCACGGCTAATTTTAGGCTTGTTTATCACAAGCCGGTCTTTTAGCGGGTTCAAGTTCAAAATTACGACACTCTCGAGGAAAAACGATGTTTTACAATCGCAATTACAAGGGTTATCAGTCCGAAACTCACAGAGAATTCAACATGCCAGTTAGAAATCGTCTACACAACGATCACTATCGCTTCGAAATGCATCAGTATGATGTTCCAAGCACCGACATCTTGGAACTAGACGATCAATTCGTACTTGAATTGGCTCTACCAGGCGTTGTACTCGACGATGTAGAACTCAAAATCGAAGGCAATTTCCTCACAGTTATCGCCAAGCGCACACCAACAATGTTCGAAGAAAAAGCAAGCTACTTGCGCAGAGAACTTCCTGCCACATTGATGGTACGTGAGTTCGAATTCGAAACAGAAATTCTTTGGGAAAATGTAGAAGCTCGCCTAGACAGAGGCTTGCTCTTCATCAGCTTGCCTAAAGTGGAAGCTGCTATCCGCATTCCAGTGTCACATGGTTCAATCGAAGGTCATGTATCTTCCACCAAAACCCGCACACTAAAAACCGAAGTTCGCTCCGGTAAAGAAATCACCATCAAGTAAGCAATTACCCACTGGTTGAGACGAGATTCGAGAAGAGAGGGCCCAAAAGGCTCTCTCTTTTTGGCTATAATCAATTCTTTGAGGAATTATCGTGGGCATATACATGTCGCTGCAGGCGCTAAAAGATAACGAGATCGAAGAGCTTGCTCAAAATCAGCTAGCTCTGCAAGACTTTGTAGAAAGCACCAAGGCTGGTGATCCACCCGGCCCGCTCATAGATATTTTCCATTATCATGGCTTACATTATCTCTTCACCGGATCTGCCTGGCAGGGTGCTGAACCGCTGTGCTATCTGCTGCACACGAATAGGCTTCTTGGACTATACAATCGCGAACATGAAGTCCGAGCGATTAACAGCAAACAACTAGAGGCATTCGAACTTGCACTAAAGCCTATTGACCATGCAGAGCTGCTGAAACAATATGATGGAAAAGCAATGACAGCTGCCGGTATCTATCCCTCAATCTGGGAAATAGACGATAACGAAGCAAAAGACTGCCTGTGCGAAGACTTAGACAAACTAAAGTCTTTTCTCAAAGCAGCGAAAACGCGGCAAGAAGGCGCGCTAATCTGGACCCACTAATGAACAACAATGACCGGATAAGTTATCGCAGGAAGAACAAGAGCGATCAAAAGTTACCCGCCTCAGGTTTATAAACGTCATCAACCTGAGGAATCACTTCAGCAGGCATTTCGCTTGCGCCCACCTTGAGTGAATCTGGCAAATTTGGATAATCGCTAAGTTGATCTCGGTTCATAGGGTCCGGCCCCATCTGGAGGAAGATTCCGGCAGGCGATGATTCTTTGACAAACTGACAATCAATCAAATGTGATGCCACTAGTTCTGCGTAGCCACGACCAAACCACGTCAGCCAAGTTGGATCGGTAGGAAGCCCTGTCCAACAAAATCCATCGGAAATTTTATAACTTTCAGTTTCGTTGAAAGCATGACAAATGGTGTTTTTGATCAATTTAGCGTGACGGCGAACATAGCAAGCACCATAGAAAGCGTTCAATCGTTTGGCCAGTGCCAGAAACAGCTGTACGACTGTATTAGCCCACGGCAAGTCAGACTCAAGTACCCGGCCATCAAACGACATTTTGATACTGTGCCGCCGCGCATACCTACTGGGATAGTTCGCTAGCTCTTCTCTTCTATCAGCAAAAATAGCAGACCCACTGAGACAAGGCGACGAGGCGTTCCAAAAGAACATCCCGGCACAATCCTTAGACAACTCGCTAGTCCAAAGGTCAGTAAAGGGCTTATCACTACCTGGTAGCAATCTGTACGTATATGGCTCAAAGAGACCGAAACGAGTTGGCAAAGCTGCTGGGCAATACTCTCTCAATATTTCCAAAAGCTCTTGAGCTGTCTCTGCCTTAACTGAAGAAAAGGGCAAGAAAAATTCGAGTTCGACCAAATTGAGCTTAATTTCAGGCACAGCAACAACTTTTCGCTTGGCTGGCCGAAAGCGCGAGAACCAACTTGGGCGCGGAAAAAAGATCTTGCCTTCTTGCAGATCATATGCCGCACCTTTGCCCTTCTTTGCTAAAAAGCAGCAAAGGTCTTTGGCAATATCAATAGAATTGTCTGGTGAACCCGCAGAAACGTTAATCTGCCAGACCCATTTTGGTGTAGATACAACCTCTAGAACGCATTCCTCCACATCTTCTGGCTCTACTGAATACGGCCCCCAGACTGAAACTGCCGGGCAAGGTCCATCCTTGCTTGCCATCATCAGCCAAGCATTACTTTCATCAGGTGTAATTTCCACGGTAAGACCAGTTTTACTGGAAGCGAAGTCATTCAAGACCGACGTATCGAGAAACTCACTAGTAGTGGTCCAGAAATCAAGACTCATGCAGGCCAATCACTCCATCAAACCGGTCCTAAGCATAGCTACTTCGCCCTACGAAAACCATTAGCTGCAACCAAGGCAAAAGTAGGCAATGAGCATTCAGAAGACCAAAATCGAGAAATCAGGAATCGGAACCATGAAAATGCATGCTAAGTATTTCTAGACGCAGCTCGCCCTTGCGTCCATTCTTATAATAATCAGCAAGCAGCTGCTTCTCGACTTTATAAGCTTGCCAGAACTTCTCCCATACCTTGCGCTTTTTCGGTGACGGTACGTGAATCTTCCAGTGAACGTACTCACAGGGATTTCGGCATATTGCACAACGAACAGATTCAATCGACTGATGTCGGCGGTAAGTCTTACCACACTCAATACAAGCCCAGGTGCGGTTACTCATACCTTGGGTTTTCCATCATCGTCAACTTCAGTCTTCGAGCTCCGCCATGCGCACGTCCCCTGGCAGCAAAGCCAAGGCGTTGATGAATTCCATTCCAATGATTTTGGCGTCTAAATTAAGGTCAAATATTACTATGCCATTTGGAGTGTTGACCGAAAGTTGCTTAACCGAGTCGCCTGCCTTTATCTCACAAAACCTGATGTAGGCTTTGTCATCACTGACGCTTAAATCAACCTCAAGCAATTTCTTCATAGCTACTTCGCCTTACGATAGCCGTAAGTAAAATACAGAGCAAAGCCAACGCCCATCCAGACAACGAAGCGAATCCAAGTAGCCACAGGCAAGCTCAGCATCAAAATAAAGCACGAGATAATTCCAGCCCAGGGCACAAAGGGTACCCAAGGGCAACTAAATGGTCGCTTGGTATCAGGTGAACTCTTGCGCAAGAAAAGCACGCCGGCGCAGACAATAATAAAGGCAGCCAGAGTGCCTATATTTGTCAGTTCTGCCGCTTGTCCAATATCAACAATGAGAGCAGAGAGACCAACAAAGAGCCCGGTCAAAATAGTAGGAATAAACGGTGTTCGGTATTTAGGGTGCAACTTAGCGAAGAATGCTGGTAGCAATTTGTCCCGGGCCATGGCCATAAAGATGCGCGGCTGGCCCATTTGAAATACCAGTAGCACAGAAGTCATTCCAGCCAAAGCCCCAACCGATACTAATAAGTGCGCCCAGGGCGCGCCGCCAACAGCGATAGCAGTGGCCACGGGAGCGGCGTCATTAGCATAGTTTTGATAGGGCATGATGCCGGTCAGAACCAGCGAAACCAGTGCATAAAGAATAGTGCAGATAACAAGCGAGCCAATCATGCCAATGGGCATATCGCGCTGGGGGTTCTTAGTTTCTTCAGCAGTAGAAGATACAGCGTCAAAGCCAATAAAGCTAAAGAAGACAATGGCCGCACCACCCATAATGCCGACAAAACCAGATGGGGCAAAAGGCACCCAATTAGCTGGCTTGACCAAACCGCCACCATAAATGATGAAGAAGATGACCACCACCACTTTGATAGCAACGGCAATGGTATTAGCAACAGCACTCTCTTTGATGCCGACAATTAAAATCCAAGTAACCAGGGCGACAATAACAAAGGCTGGCAAATTTATACAAAACTGCTGACCCAAAATCACCGGAATATCAGTGGTGGAATAGAGGTGCGACTGCATGCTGCCCTGGGTAATAGACTTCTGCAAAGCTAGCGCAGTATGCAGATCGGAAGTAAGCCAGAGCGGCAGCCCCTGACCAGTCAGCCCATAGAAGACATGGAGCATATGCTCAGACCAACTGACTGCCACAGCAATGTTGCCCACGGCGTATTCAAGAATTAAATCCCAACCAATAATCCAAGCGATTACCTCACCCAGAGAAGCATAGGCAAAAGTATAGGCCGAGCCTGATACCGGAATCATGGCTGCTAGCTCGGCGTAGCAGAGAGCAGCAAAGCCACAAGCAATGGCGGCAATGAGAAAGGAAATTACTAGAGCCGGACCGGCACCCTCTCGCCCCAGAGCGGAGCCCATGATGAAGTTTAGAAGCGGGGTAGAGAACCAATCTTTAGCAGCTTCAAGTTGACCAGCAGCAGCAGTGCCAGTCAAGGCAAAAATACCTGAGCCAATTGTGGCGCCCACACCAAAGGCCAATAAGTCAAAGGCAGTGAGATGCTTGTGCATCAAGCGGGCTTCATCATAGGCCTCGTCAACAAGCTCTTCTGGCGACTTCTTGCGCAATAACTTGGTAATCATATTTCTTAGGGTAAATTCTCTGTTGTCTTAGTGGAGTTACCGGCTCTATCGAACACTTGAATTGTAATTTTCTTGGCACCTTTCCCCGGCGTAACATTATCAGCAGCCAGACCGACACTCAAGGCGTCGGACAATGTCGCAGTGGAAGAGCCTAGTGCAAATCCATCGGCCCCATCAATTTTGTAAGTAGAGTCAGAAATACAAGAAAGATTGTCGCTAGCAGTCAATCTAATTGAGACACCAGCGCCTTTCTTTGTAATTTTCAGATCACTTATTTTGGGTGGAGTATTGTCGATTGCTATAGAACGAAGCACCACAGCAGCCTTCTCCTGGCCTGGATTAGAAGGTTTATCACTCAAAGAAATGCGCATCAAATACTTACCATCTTTGATTTTCTTTGTCTCAAAGTTGTAAGTGAATTTCTCTGCGGCTGAATATTGCTCTGTTGACTTGGCGCTTTCAGCTTCTTTCTCCTTTTCTTTGTCCTTCTCTTTTTCTTTCTCTTTACTAGAGTTAGCAACTTTGGCAGGTGCAGGAGAAGCAGGGGTAGCCGAAGAGTTTGAATCATCAGCGTTAGCAGGTGAGTCAGAATCAGAAGAAGAGGGAGAATTTGGCCGTTCTTCTAACTTGCGGGCTGATTTCTTATTATCGCCACCGCTCTTAGACTTGCCTGGTTCTTCTTTTTTAGATTCTTCTTTTTTAGGCTCATCCTTTTTAGGTTCTTCTTTCTTCGGTTCTAGCTTTTGCGGATCTATATTTTTTGAATCTGGCTTCTTCTCAGAAGCCCCCGGCTCTTTACCAGCGTCTTTAGTAGTATCTTTCGCAGACTTCTTCTCCGCTTCTTTTGCCGATTCCTTAGCTACTTCTTTAGCAGCCTCTTTAGCCTTTTCTTTCTTCTTTGCCTTTTCCGACTCAGATTCACGGCTTCTTAAATCACTCACAATTGGCTTCCAGCTCTTGCCACCATCATCCGAAAGCTCGAGGCTCATAAGCATATTGTCCTGGTCTAAATCTGAACCTGAGACAACCAGCGGAACCGTTCCAGAGAAGGCATCATCAGCTTTCACCGAGATAGAAGAAATAGTTGGAGCAATATTGGTAGGCTGATAAGTGACATCCACTCGCGAGACAATCAAATCCTCAACGCCTTTCTTGTCACCGCCTAATTTCCAGGTGAGCTTATACTGCAAGAAACGCGATGGGCCGCTCTTAATCAAATAGCCTTCGGCGCTTGGGTCCGGCACAGCATCAACCCAAGCCGACCACGAACCATCAGGCTGCGAAGTCTCACCACCTCTGGTGGCTACTTTCACTATTTTCTGCAGAGCAGCAGTACTCTCACCCTTAACATTGGCCAATCTTAGCCTCGACCAATTGGCGGGGCGCTGACCATCTTGCACAATAGAAGAGTAAGTTGGATCACCCGATGGCTGTATTTCAAATGTTCTTACTTGAGCGACATTGCTGCTGCCGCAAAACAATTTGCCGCCGTCAGAACTAAGCGCCATCACAGCTTCTTGCTCAGTATGACAAACAGGAATGAACTGAGCTTGATCGGTAATAGGGTCTATTTCTACCCGGGTAATGTCCCCTTCAGCGTCACCAGAATAAACTCTATCGTCATGGCTATCATAATAAAGAGTATAGAAGGCATCGCTGATTGCCACTGGCTCGGCCTGACCATTGGCCTGCACCCTAAATAGTTTGCCCGCTCCAGCAGTGGTGACAAATAAGTTGCCAGCCTTATCTTTAGCAATACCGGTGACAATATGCTCGCCGGTTTCAAACTCAGCTTTAACCTGCAAATTAGCATCTAAGCTATAGACACAGCCCTTCTCGGCCGTGCCTACATAGAGTTTATTTTCTCGCTCTGAATAATTTAGAGCCGTGATATGAGCTTGATTGCTATCAAATACAAGAGTGGCAATACCGTTATCGACCCGATAAACTTTGCCCGAACCGCTTGTACCTAGATAGAGGCGGCCACTTGCATCGCAGGCCATGGCACTGACTATAGACTCAGAGACTTTGACATAGGGCTTGGCGCTACCGGCAGCATCAATAGTGAAGACTTCGCCCCCCGGGGCGCTAGCGGCGTAGAGGTTACCTTTGCTATCGGCAGCCAGGCTTGAAATTATCATTCCTGGCAATGTAGATACTACAGTCGGCGCATCACCGTTCGTGCTCATCAGTTGATTGCCAGCAGCAAAATAGAATTTGCCACGAGACAGCACTGAAGACCAAATGCGTTGCTCTTGATCTAAGGTAAAGCGCGATAGTTCGCGATAACCAGGGGTCAAGCGACCGCCGCTATCAATTGCTATGCCATCTGCTTTGCCGTTGTGAAAATCAGTTTCGCTATCTTGACGCCAGAGGCTTATGGCCCGCATATGGGGGAAGGCGTGAGCCTGCGACCAGGCTGGCACGGTTGTCTCTTTCGAAGCTGCCGTGCTGGTACTTGCAGTCGACGCGCCAGCAGTGGCAGAGCTGGGGGCACTGGAATCTGATTTACGACCAGCATCAATAGCTTTTTTGGCCTGTTCTGTAATCACTATGCCGTCGGTAGGATGAGCCACCTGACTGGGGCTGACTATGTAAGGCGATGATTTAGCGAATATTTTGTCCGGGCGTTTGACAGTGACGGCGATGATATGACTGCCGTCTACCAGGTCGCTAAGAAGCACACGGGCGCGTTCTTCACCTTTTACTAGCGAAGGCACTTTGGTGCTGCGATCTGAGAAAAAGAGCTTGACCCAATGAGCTGGAGGATTTCTTAAGACATCACCAGCAAAAGAAATAGACTGAGTAGGCAAAGCCATTACACCGCAAAGGGTGTCGCCTCTCTCTTTTCTCACAATACGACTAATAGCCTGTTTGAGAGTTTCAGACTGGGGGTCAACTATGCCCAGGCGTTTTCGCAGAGCATCAAACTCATCACCACCACTGATACCAATAGCGATATCACCATCCGGTAAATCGCGTGGTATGGCAAACGACAACTTCTCAACATATACTGGCTTAGCAAAGGGTTTCATCACCACATTGACATTGACAGTATCACCAGGGGCAACTACCGGTTTATCAACCGAAATACGGTCGATTTTAGCCACCTGCCGACCATTTTCAACCACGACATCCACAGCCATACTGGTAATATCTGCGGGCTCAAAGTCGTTGCCCATGAGCCTATCAACAAGAGTACCGACATAGCCGCTGACCGGGTCAGAAACCGAGCCCCGCAGGCGAGACAAGGCATCGCCAGTCATGTGAGCGGGAAAATTGGCAGCAAAGCGATCGGTACGTGCTAGTTTGCCGTGACCTTTAATTTCAATAGAAGAAGCCAGTTTAACGACGTTGGGCACTTCAGATTGATAAGTCGAATCGAGTGCCGACATAAGTGTGGCTGTAACCAAACTTGGTGTTATCTCTGGATGATCCACAAGTTGGCAGTGATAGATCTTCTTTACGTGTCTATTTTGATCGGTGACACTGATTGTCAGTGGAATTAGCTCGCTATAGCGGCCAATTTCGCCACCAATTGACCAGGGGCGATCGGCAAAAATAGTACCAATTACTTGCAGCGGAGAAGAGAGCTTGAACGACACCGATAAACTCGGCAAGATATCGTGAACATAGGCCGTTGCCATAGGAAATGCCACTTGTCCGGCATCCATAAAAGCATGACCAAAGGCAATCACTTTATTGCCAAAGATGCAGGTGGCCGTGCCCGTTGCCGAGCTTGAAAAATCACCGGTAGAGAGCATCACCGAAACTGCACCACCAGGAACAAGCTTTACAGTACCGGCTTCAGCGGCTGCTACACTGGTGGCAACAGTGCCGGCAGCATTATTTTCGGATTTGGCCAAGCTCTTGCTGAGATTGCTATCAAGGGCACCGGACGTGCCGGAAGAGACTGCAAGACCGACGTCTTTGAACTTGTCTTTGAGAAATTCTTGAGCACGGGGAGAGAAGCCAGCTAAAGATACTGGAGCCATCAGTGGAATCAAATGGCTCGTTGAATTGATACCGAAATTGGCCCCTGGACTAAATCCGCCACCAGATGAAGTGGGTAGGGCGACGTCTCCAGATGACTGGGAACTGTCATAATTTTTATAGGTTTTGTGATCTGTTGCACCGGGGCGATCATCAAATGAAAGCACTTCAAGCATGTCGGCCACTGGGGTAATACCAACAATTGGCTCTTTTGAGAAATCGAAACCATACGAGAGAGCCCCAGCCAATCGACCATCTAAGTAGATTGGCGAGCCTGACATGCCTCTTACTACGTTATTTTTGCCCATGGCAGCACCAGAGCAGCGCACTAAAATGGCGTCTCTGCCATTCAAAACTTTCTTGATTACACCAATAACTTTGACCTGAAACTTTTCTACCTTAGTGCCTTGAAAAACGCTCAGGCCATAGCCTTCCATGCCCGGCTTGATTTCAGCCAGCGAAATATACTCGTTTTTCTTCAGATACTTACTGATGAACGAATTATCGTGGGGACTAAAGTGCGTCGGCTCCACGGCCAAAGCCGGCAAAATATTGAAATTGAGAAGCAGTAAAAATGCCGAACCAAAAGCTACGAGCCGTCTGGGCAGGCAATGCGCGGCAATATAATTAGAAAACACTGGCACCACAAGAAGTTGAACTACAATTTCAGCAATATACAAATGTCCATAGTAACAGTTTGCTAGAATCCGCATTCTAAAAGCTACACTCAAGAAAAGCGAGAAGTCATGAGCCTTTATCGACCAGCCACACTGACAACCAGTCTTTACGGTTTGATTACCCCGGCCATTGTCTCTGCAATTTTTGCAGCTACTTTATCGCTTCCAGCCTGCTCGCAGTCGCCAATACCAGGCGGAGCGCCAAGGCCTGGCCATCACAGCAATGAAGAATTGGCTGCACCGGGTCAAGAGTCTGCAAGTTTTAGCAGCCCTCAATCTACTTATAGTTCAGAAAGTCAGACAGCAGTTAGCCACCCGCAGGGAAAAGCCTCTCGCTACCACCAGCTGCCTCTGACAGCAAATGACGCCAAGCAAAAATTAGACGAATTGCGAGCAGCCCTCGGGGTTTCAAGAGCCCAAGACGTTCAAGACGGCATATATGAAATGGTGGAATGGCTTCAAGACGCGGCGGATGCTCATTACCGCATGGCCACGGCCTTCGCCAAGGCTGATGCCAAACGTGAGGCGGCCTCTGAGAGACAATTGACAAGCCGCTTTGGTCAGCTAAAAAGAGAAGCCCTTTTACTCAAGGCAGACCTGTTGATTAAACAAAAGCGAGCCCCCGAAGCTCTAACACCCCTGGTTGACATCGTCATTGCTGACCCTAAAGGAGCTACTGGTGTGGCCGCCTACCACCGCTTGCAAGATCTTGGCTTCTCCCAGGAATTACCTAGCGACATTGCCAACAATCCGACAATTCAAGCTGCAGCTGCCTCTTCAGCAAAGTCAGGCGGCAAATAGCTGAGCCAAATTTTGGCTAAGTTGGCTAACAACTAGCAGGGACGCTCCGGTCGATATAGAATGACGTTAATTCGCAAGGGATGCATTCAATGAATAAGAAACTGACTCAGTACATTGCCCTGGCTATTTTGTCGGCTCCGCTAGCCATATATTCGCCGCAACCAGCCTCTGCTGACCCTTTTCAGCTCGGTGTTGAGCAGCGTGGCCAAGGTCAAAACTATGCTCCTGTCTCGTCTGGCGCTTACTACACACCGCAGGCTATCCAGCCAGTAGCGCAACCGATGCAACAGCGGCCACCGATTCAAGGCAATGCCAATAGCGGCAGAATGCAGGGCGGCGCTCAGCAAAATCGCCCGCCAGCCCAGCGTCCACCGATGCAAATGGGTGTACAAAGTGTTGCCCTGCCACCGGCCTTCATGGGTTCGTGGTTAGTAATCGGTCAAAGAAGTGCCGTAGAAGCAAAAACCCCTGAGTTTCAACAACAGGCAGCAGGCGCTTTCCAAACCAACACTCGCAATATTTGGAATATCAGCGGCAATCCCCAGCAGGGTTATGCCATGAGCAATGACATGGGTGTACAGACCAGTCTAAAAATTATGAAAGTAGCTGGCCAACAAGCAGTTATTTTCTATCAGCATCCCATGGGCAAATCTGGCACGGTCATGGCCCAAGAACAAATCATTATGGAATTGCAAAATGGTGGAGCAAACTTCTCTGGTTTTGAAAAAATATCAATCAACAAGCAAGGCGAAGGCATAAGAGCCACAGTGAAGTATTCGCTTTCTGGTCAACGCCAGTAGTCACCCCTTAAAGGGACTCGGCAAAATTTAGAGGAATCACAGTGAAAAAGAAAACCGATGACAAAAGAGCCCTTGCTCTTCTGGCTTTTGCCGCTCTGTTGTCATTAGCCGCCCCGGCCTTTGCTGAGGAGCTTACGCCTTTGCCCTTAAAAACAGACCCCCTGCCAGTGAAGAATATCGGTGATACCGTAGCGGCACCAATGGTTGAGCTGCCTATCACTCCAGACCAGGCCGAAGCCGATAAGAAAGTAGTTTTAAGCGGCACTGCTGCTTCCGGCAATTTCAACCTCTTAGGTGCAGCAGCAGTGGCAGCAGACCCACCACTGACACGCTACGAAGGCCCGCGACTGAAGTTTGTCGAAGTAACGATCCGCAATAACGGTACCTATCCTGTTGTAATTATTGGCGAAGGCTCAAGAGGCATCGGACCAGGCCTCAACCTTTCACCACTGCCAATGGATAGCTTGCTCAAACTCGACAACCATATCTTCAGCAAAGCCGACAAGATTGCCGTAGGAGCTATAAGCATCGGCTCAGTCGGCCTGGCCGGACCACTCGCTTACGAAATGCTGACAGCTCAAGATCATGCAAAACGCAACCTGGGCACGGCAGTTGGTCGCGATGCCGGCCGCCACGAAATTGAAGCGAGCCGATTGAACCGCCGCGTTATTTTGCCCCAAGACGAAACCAAAGGCTGGCTAGCCTTCTACGATGACGCTACCAAAGGCATGAATAGCTTACTGGTGCCATTGACCTATCCCTATAACAACAGCAGTGGCTCAGTCACTATTCCAATATCTAATCCAGCAGCAACAACAAGTGCCAAAGCCAAACCGGTCTATAACAAAGCCGAGACGGCTGGGGCTCTCGGCGGTCCACAACCAGTTAGAGCAACCCTTCCAAACATTTAAAACAGTACGAAAGATCCTGAGGAGGAATAAATGTCTAAGCTCAAGAGAGCCATATCAGCACTGTCGGCAGTATCACTACTGGCACCTTTAATGATTGGCATCGCCGCTAGTCCAGCCATGGCAGCTCCTTCTGCTAAGGGAGCAGCGATCAAGAAAAATGTGGGAGATGCCCTGGTTATGATGGAGACCACCAAAGGTCCGATCAAACTGGTAATTTACAAGACTGAAGTGCCGCAAACATCCTATAACTTCTTAGACTTAGTGGGCAAGGGCTTCTACAACGGCTTGACCTTCCACCGCTACGAACCAGGCTTCTGCATTCAAGGTGGTGACCCTGATGGCACTGGCACAGGCAACTATGTTGACCCTAAAACCAATCAAATTCGCCGCATCAATTTAGAAATCAAGCCTAATCTCAAGCACGATTCGGCTGGCGTACTTGCCATGGCCCGCTCCAGCAGCAGAAACTCAGCCAGCTGCCAGTTCTACATTACTCTTGGTCAGGCCTCTTTCCTTGACGGCGACTATGCTGTTTTCGGCAGAGTAGTCGAGGGTCTAGACAATGCCATGGCCTTGCGCAAAGGCGACAAAATGACCAAAGTAACCGTGGTCGACCCAGGCAAATAACCTAATTTATATACAGATGCTAAAATTACCCAGTTATTAGTTAAACGGAGGAAGCCCTCAGTAGAGCCTAGGCTTACTGCAGAGGGCAAAAACGAATGACAGATCCAATTGTAGCGATCGAAACCGACAAAGGTACGATCAAGATTCAAGTACATCAGACAGAAGCCCCAATCACAGCCAACAACTTCCTCGATCTAGTGGAAAAAGGCTTCTACAATGGTCTCAATTTCCACCGTTACGAACCAGGCTTCTGCATCCAGGGTGGTTGCCCAACCGGTTCTGGTACAGGCGGATACACCGATGCGGCCACTGGCAAGAAACGCAATATCAAGCTAGAAGTAAAACCACACCTCAAGCATGATTCTGCCGGCGTGGTAGCAATGGCTCGCTCAAACGATCCTGACTCAGCCAGCAGTCAGTTCTACATTACTCTTGGACCAGCTAATTTCCTCGATATGAATTATGCAGTCTTCGGTAAGGTAATTGAAGGCGACGGCGTCTTCATGCAATTGCGCAAAGGCGACAAAATGAACAAAGTTTCTGTTGTCCAAGCTGCAGTCAAATAGCCCTTAAAACAAATACAAAAGAGAAGAGAGAGAAGAGGGATATTCCTTCTTCTCTCTCTTCTCTTTTAGCTTAGCTTTTTGTCTAGTTATTCAAACTACATTTTCAATCTCTGAATTAGCATGCTTGTAGTAAAAATAAATTGGCAGGCCGGCAAGCAGAACCGCTAGTCCAGCGACTTGATGCACCCAATTGACACAGAAGAAAGCGGCATAGCCCCAAACAGCAACAGTCAAGCTGGCGACGAGCCAAACCAGCAAATTTCCCTGCCGTCCGATGCGAAAAGGACGTTCCATAGCCGGATCACTATAGCGCAGTGAAACCACACAAATGCCATATAGCATGGCAACAAAGGCATACATAAAGCCAAAGACTTCAGCCAAGAATGTGTAGGCATCAGGAAATAACGATGTATGACTGAGCAAGGCTGCGGCCAGGGCAATAACAGTCATGCACCAGAACTGAAACCAGAGGGCATACTTGGGCACTCCGGTACTAGGACATAGTTGCCCAAACTGCCGGGGGAAGAGTTTAGTCTTGGCCATCGAATAACTGACACGAGAAATTCCCAGCAAGGCCGTAAATCCACAACCAACAATCGATGCCACCACCGCCGCTGTGAATAAATTGCCACCAATCGGCCCAGCAATTGCTCCGGCCAAGGCCGGGCAATTCGCCTGAACCGTGCTCCCTACCATTACCAATGTAGTCTTGTCGGCACTGAGAGTGAGTGGGGCCACCGAAGCAATAGAAATACAAATGACCAAATAAATCGCTGTCACCGTCAGTAGTGTCAGAAATACAGCACGAGGAACACTCTTGCTAGCGTCTCTAGTCTCAGCGGACATACAGCCGGTCATTTCCATAAAAGAAAAGCCCGCCATGGCGAGCATAAAAATCGAAGCCACTTTGCCCCAGAACTGACCAGGTAATGGGTCAACAGGGCAGTTAACGAGATTGGCCAAGGAAGCACCGGGATGCCACAAAACAAGCAGACAAAAGACAACCGCCATAGCCACTTTCATCAGAGTAAAAACGATATTGATTGACGCAGCGGTTCTCACAGTTTGCAAATTGAGAACCGTTGTGACAACGCTAAGAGTGACAATCACCAGGGGTGCAAACCAGATAGGCGTCTGACCCTTTGTATAGAGAGCAGCCGCCAGCAAGTTTGCTAAGCCATTAGCCATACAAGCAAGGCCAACAATAATAGCAATCCAAAACAACCAACCAGTTAAGAAACCAAGCATCTCGCCACTGCCGGGTATGAGGCGCTTGAGAGCATAAAATTTATAGACATACGGGCCACCAGCCTGTGGAAACATTGAAGACAATTCCATCAAAATTAGAGCCAATGGCAGTGACATCATTCCAGCTATAAGCCAAGCGACAATCGCTGCCAGTGCACCAGCACGAGCCAACATCGGCCCATGAATGAGCCAGGCCATAGAACCGATGATCGAACCGACTCCAAGCATCCAGGCAGCAAATGAAGTAATACCGACCCTCAGGCCCTCATCCGAGCTTAGTGTTGACATCCATCTTTATCTCGCTGGTACCCCACACTATCTAATACCCGCTCAAGGGCAACGCTGCTAACATAATCACCATGACTGAGAATTTAGCGGCAGTTGAGCCCTTAGCGGCGACAGACAAAAACACTGGCCTATCGCAAGAGCAAGCTGAAGAAAGACTCAAAGCCGATGGCCCCAACGAACTGCGCAAAGGGGCGGCTATAAACCCCTGGAGCCTCCTCTTCGACCAGTTTAAGTCGAGCGTGGTCATTCTCCTTTTAGTGGCAACCATAATCTCTTTAGCGATGAAAGAATATTTGCAGATGGCAGGTATTCTTGTCGCCCTGGTAATAAATGCCGTGATTGGCTTTTTGACTGAATATCGGGCCAAAGTCTCGCTCAATAGCCTGGCAAAATTAGCCGGTGCTACGGCCAGGGTCAGACGTGGCGGCGGTGAAAAAGAACTACCTGTGACTGAGCTGGTTTACGGCGATATTGTACTTCTAGAAGCCGGCAACCGTGCCCCCGCTGATTTAAGCATTTTAGAAAGTGCTGCTTTTTCCCTTGACCAATCACCTCTAACTGGTGAAAGCGTACCAGTCTGGAAGTCAGCTGAAGCCGAAGAACTTGATGCCCGCCTGGTCTATCAGGGCACTAGTGTGTTGAGTGGAAGAGCCATCTGCGTAGTTGTTGCCACCGGCGTCAAGACCAAGATGGGTAAGCTTGGTTTGATTCTACAAGAAGTTATTTCAGGCGATACTCCCCTGACAAAGTCGCTGGATATCCTCGGCCATCAATTAAGCATTCTCGTCATTGTGCTCTGTGTTGTTTTTGCTCTCATTGGTATCTTGAAAAATACCAGCCTAGAGCGCATGCTCGAAACCAGTATCGCCCTTGCTGTTGCTGCTATTCCCGAAGGACTGCCGGTGATTGCCACACTGGCTTTGGCAGCTGGTATCAGACGAATGGTGCGGGCAAAGGCTCTAGTGCGGCGCTTAGCCGCCGTTGAAACCCTGGGTTGCACCACCGTTATTTGTACAGACAAGACCGGCACCTTGACCGAAAATAAAATGATGGTGACGGACATTGTCTTAGACGGCCTGGAGCTAAAATTATCAGGACACGGCTATGAGCCAGTAGGAGAGCTTACTAGCAATGGCCAGGTCTGCAAAATTGACGACCTCACCAACCGGGTCAATGAGTTTTTGATTGCCATAGCCGCCTGCAATGATGCCAAACTTGAGCATCAAACAATTGCTGATGCAGAAGATAACTGGCTTATCCATGGCGACCCCACTGAAGGCGCACTAATTACCGCAGCCGAGAAACTTGGTCTCAATCACGAAAAAATATTAGGGCAGTTTCCCCGGGTAGCGGAAATTCCCTTTGACCTAGAGCGCAAACGCATGTCGACGGTTCACCAGCACCCTGAGCGCGAGGACCATGTCTTATTCTTGAAGGGCTCCCCCGGAGTAGTGCTGGAGCTATGCACTATATTGCGCACCGCCAGTGGTGACATTCCCCTCACTGCTGAAATGCGCTCTTGGTTTAGAACTCAAAATCAAGAGCTAGCAAAACGTGGGCTGAGAGTGCTGGCCGTAGCCAGCCGCTATGTCGACAAAATTCCGCAGAAAGATCAGCTTGAGACTTTAGAAGAAAAACTGGTTTTGCTCGGCTTGGTGGCCATGTCTGACAGGCCCAAAGAAAACGTTCAAAGCGCTATTGAGACCTGCCAGAAAGCCGGTATTCGCTTAATCATGCTCACAGGAGATCAACTGGAAACAGCTAAATCAATAGCTAAAGAGCTGGGCATTTTCTCACCAGAAAACTCAAACCAGCAAATATTAATCGGTAGTGACCTACAGAAGTTGTCGATGGAACAGGTTAAAGAGACCCTCAACCATGTCTCAGTACTAGCTCGAGTTACCCCTGAGATGAAACTCGACATCGTCAAGCGCCTCCAAGGGGCAGGACACATTGTCGCCATGACCGGTGACGGGGTGAATGACGCACCGGCCCTGCGCCAATCAAACATTGGCATTGCCATGGGCGAAACCGGCACCGACTTAGCCCGCGAAGCATCAGACCTGGTTATAACTGATGACAATTTCGCCACCATTGTCAAAGCCGTACAACAGGGCCGCATTACTTACGCCAATATCAGTCGCGCTGTGGGCTATTTACTGACGGCTAGCCTGACCTCGGTGGTGGCAATTATGCTGGGCTTGTTGGCCAATACAGGCCTTTTCCTTGAGCCTCTGCAACTGCTTTACCTCAATTTGATTATGCATGTCTTTCCCGGGCTAGGAATTGTCTTACAAAAAGGCTCTAGCGAAGTAATGAAGCAAAAGCCGCGCAATCAAACAGAACAGCTCATGGATCGCTACGAACAAATTCAAATTGTCACTCGTAGTGCTTTACTGGGCGGCATGATTTTAGCAGCGGTGCTTTTTAACCAGAAATATCTAGATCAATCGAACGCTGCCACTGTGGCTCTGGCAGCCCTATCATTGGCACTAATAATGCAATCCTGGTCATGGCTCTCAGTGCGAGGCTATGCTACCGATGTCGCCTGGTACAAAAACGGGCCAATGTTAGCTAGCACCGCCATCAACCTCGCTCTGCTCGCTGCAGCCCTGTATTTGGCGCCACTACAGAGCGTACTAAACACTGCTTCTTTGAGCAGCGCCCAGCTCTTGCTAGTGACCGCTACTGCCCTAGCTACGCAAGTACTCTCTATACCAATTAAGGCCCTGGGAGCGAAGAGCGTATCTACTTAATAAGAAGCTCTAAGCTGGCTCACCGGGAGCTTTCTTTAGGGTCTTGCAGTACTTATACAAGGCCTCAAGAGTAGTTTTGTCCTTGACCAGGCTCTCGTAGTAAGGCATGTGACCAGGTGGCGAGCTGAGATAGTCTTTGAACCTGACTATGCTATCAAGCTGACTAGAACCGGCCAGAGGATGATTAGGAGCGACTTTGTTTCCGCCGCCAGCATGGCAGCTAGCACAATACATTTTAAAAGCTTCAGCTCCTGTAGCCTTCTTCGCTGCTCCCTTTGCCGTGCAAGGAAGAAAGGCAACGAGAAACAGAGCCGCAGCAGCTAAGGGCAATCCAAACTTGACATTCATAACAAAAACTCCGAAACCTAATGGGTTTATACCCGGCAGCAAATGAAATTCTAAACCTCTTTAGGGGCGGCGTTTAGAAAATAGATTGGCTTGGAAAATTTATTCAAGCATTACCTCAAGGAAAGTTATGGTGTTAGCAGCAATAATATTGGTGTCCTTAATACTGAGCAGTGGCCTAGGCTTCACAAGCACTTCGGCTCTGGCAGCAGAAAATAGCGAAGCGGCCGGCTTAGCCATACTTTTCAGACAATCGTTTGGCAATTGGGACGCAAACCAAGACGGTATTTTAAGCAAAGACGAACTAGATCAGGCCATTCAAAACCCCGCCATTAAGGGCAACCAGGCAGCGGCTCTGGCGGCGGTAAAAATTTACTCACGCTCCGCCTGGAAAGAAGAAAATAGTACACAGACATTCACCTTGGCAGACCTATGCTCAGGCAACAACACTACTGGCAGTGGCACGGCTCTGCCTAAACTCGTTAGTCTTTTCAACACCTATCAAAAGAAAATCGCCAGCGAATCACCCCTACTGTTCTCGGATGGCCGCCCCCACATAGAAGAAATCAAACAGGGCAAGACAGGAGACTGCTATTTTCTCTCGACCATTGGCGGTTTGGCTTACCATACGCCCCAGCGAGTGATAGACATGATCACTCAAAACAATGACGGTAGCTATACAGTGACCTTCCCCAGGCATAGACCGATTGCCGTACCAGCGCCAACAGACGCCGAAATCGCTTGCTACAGCGACGCCGGAGAAGATGGTGTCTGGCTGCATGTTTGCGAAAAAGCCTATGCCATTTACAAGAACAGAAAAACAAAAAAAAGACGACACTGAAGCTTTAGAAGTAGTGATTCATGGTGGCTCTGGTGCCCGCATGCTGATGTTTATGACTGGCAATTCCTGCACCCGCTATCCCACCAAAACAACTAGCATTGAGCAACTGCGCCAGGAGCTTATGCAGGCCCTGAGCAATCATCGCATTGTTAACACCGGCACCTCGGGCCACTGCCTCACTATACTTCAGTACAATCCCAGCACTGATATCGTCACAGTCTGGAACCCCTGGGGCACGAGCGGTAACTATTCAACGGTACATCAGCAAATGAATCATGGCGTCTTCAGCATGCCACTGACTGATCTGCAAAACTATTTCGTCTCGATTCTGCCAGAGAAGGCTAGACCGTGGACAGTCGCTGATTTTAAGCGATTTAGATAGCGAATGACTCTAAAGCTTGATGAATCGACCGGAGGTCCAGAGACTCCCACCAGCACCAACGGCGACGCCCAGGGCGCACATCAATCCAGCAGTCTGCAGCAAACTAAACTCTAGATTCTGCGGCATGAACGGCACTAAACTCAAAATCTGGTCTTTGACGTAAGGGTCAACATAAAGGTGAATTCCCAGCAAGACCAAGGTGGCAAGCAGTGCGGCAATGGCACCATAGGCAGCCCCCTGGAAAACAAAAGGACACTTGATGTAGAAGTGACCAACACCCATCAAACTAAGAATCTCAATTTCTCTATGGCGAGCTTTGATTACCAAGTTGATAGTATTGCCTATAACAGTGAGCGTAGCAGTTGTCAGAACCGCTGTGATAAAGAAGCCAGCAATCTCTAAGAAGTGACGCACCTCTGTAATTTTCTTAGCAATCTTCAACGGCGAACGGACAGTTTCAACTGAAGGCAACAACTTAAGCTTGGTGGCCAGCAACTCAACTTGTTCGGGGTCGGCCAGTTTGACGTGCAGAGTATTGGGCAGTGGGTTGTTAATCACAGCGATCTTGAAAGTATGCTGCATGTCGCGCCAGGCAACATCTTTGGGCACGATTTCAACTTGTCTCACTTCAGGCAGCTGACTAATTTCGTTAGCAACCTTCTTCGGGTCATAGCTATCTTTGAGATAAGCCGACATCTCAATTTGACTGCCCCAGGCATTGACAAGATTTTTCAAACTCATGGTCATCTGCAGCACGCCACCAAATATGGTGAGGGCAACAGCCAAAATACTTACTACCAACCAGTTTGACCAGCCACTGGCCTTAAGCCCTAAGAAGGTCTCAATGAAAACGCGACGAATAATCCTCAGAGTGCGCATCATAATTGCTAACTCATCTCCAATTCGTAAATGCCGTTGTCTACATCGGCCACCAATTCACCATTCTTCAAGGCAATAACTCGCCTTCTCATGGCATTAACAATTGGCTGGTCGTGGGTTGAAATCAAAACAGTAGTACCGCGCTGACTAATACGCTCAAGCAGTTGCACAATTTCGAGCGAAGTTGCTGGGTCAAGGTTACCGGTTGGTTCATCGGCTAGCAAAACCGGTGGGCCATTAACTATGGCTCTGGCAATACCAACACGCTGCTGCTCACCACCAGAAAGCTCAGTGGGGTAGGCGTCAAACTTGTGCTCGAGGTTGACCACAGCTAAGGCGCTATTAACACGCTTAGCCACTTCTTTTTCATCAACACCAAGGGCACGCAATACGTAAGCGACGTTGTTGAAGACAGTCTGACTGGGCAGCAATTTAAAGTCTTGGAAAATAATGCCCAGCCGTCTGCGCAAAAGGGGTATTTGACCAGCATGAAGACGGTTTAAGTTCACGCCGCCAATGAAAACATTGCCATTGGTTGGTGTTTCTTCACGGTAAAGCAGGCGCATCAAGGTCGACTTACCAGCTCCACTGGGACCCACCAAAAAGGCGAACTCACCGAGGGCGATGTGCAAGTTTATGTTGACCAGAGCGGGTCTACCGCCGTAGTTTTTGTTAACGTTTTGCAGTCGAATCATTCGTTAAAGGGTCTGTTACGGCCAAAATGGCGAGGCAGGGATCTTCAAGAGGTTTGATGATAACACAGTAGTCACGAGGAAGCCTTGGATCTCACTGAAGGTGTCAGATTCTTCATTTTGGAGGCTTGGCTAAGACTGAAAACAGCCCTTATGTATAGCCACCACGGGGCATTTCTAACATACCGGTAGCGAAGCAGAGAGGGCAGATTAGATTCGCCCCATGTAAGCGTGGGGTAACATCGCCACATTGCGAACAAACTGGGTAGTTGTGAGCCATGCGCCATTTCTTTAAACGTAGTTCTTTTTCATACAGCGAGCGCATGCGAATAGCCAAACGGGAGAAGTCAGCCCCATTAGTGCCTGAAGCCTCTTCTAGATGGGGTTCTATAGTGAAGTTCGTAGCAACGGCTGCAATTTGCAAAGCTTCATCAACACTGAGCTCAATGGCGTATAGATCAGCTTCAGTGGGCTCGGCCAGTGGTACTTCAAACTGATAGGCAAACTCGTCACTTGTGGCTTTCTCAAAGTAGCGCTTCATGTCAAAGCGCATGCCGTTAATTGATATTCCTACGCCACGCGCGGCCTGCTTAAGCTTCTTCAGCAAGTCACCTTTGGCAAAACTAATTTCTTGCCCTGTGGAGGCATCTTTTACAGCAATGACGACATTGCCCTCACTATCAATAAACAGCGGTCTAGTTCGCGAAGCAAAAGGCTCACCGACAATATGCGGCCACAAATGCAAAAAGGTATGCTCTTTCAAGCGATTATCAATACCAAGCTGACGCAGCACTTTGGGCAGCACTTTAGCAATCTGCTGGAAGTTTCGCCCCTTACCCTTGCGCAGAGGCTCTATGGCAGGCTTATTTGAGCCATCTGCCTTGTCTTTAGCTTTATCTTTGCCTTTGCCATCGTCGACCAAGAGCTTATTACCTACAAAGTGATCTGCAAAGTTACTGGCAAAGCCAGAAAGAACTAACTGTACAGCTAAACTAACACGTTCTCTCAGCTGATTTTACCGTTCTGACCATTGCTAAAAGCGGCAACACGCCACTATATCTAGTACCACTACGGCAAGGTGAACAACTTTTTAGAAAGCTTGCCCAGTCACGAAAAGTACAAAACAGCTCCATCATTGGAGCCATTCGGTTATAATCAGCAGCTTCAGTCAGTTTCAGCCAACCAGAGGTTAAGAACGTGTCAGCAGAAGAGACAATTGCAGTATTGAAAAAGCGCTTCAGACCAGAAGCAGCAAAAAATCTCTGCGCTACTTACTTAATCAATATCAAAGGCGACGGCGCTGCCGCCTACCTCACCAAAATTTCTGATGGCACCTGCGAGTTTGTTGAACACGCTTCTTCGGGCTACAGCCCTGCTGATTGTCAGATCACAATTGATTCTGATGACCTGCATCAAATCATCAGTGGACGCATGTCTGCTATGACAGCAGCTCTTTCTGGTGTGCTTGCTATCGAAGGTGAGCTTGGTCTAGCGATGAAACTTGTACCAATTTTCTTTGAAGGTTAAAGCTAGCTATTTGCTTTAGCACAGGCCGCTAGCAGGGCGTTGAGGCCCACTTCATAGGGCGGCAGTTGCCCGGCGAAGAGAGCGAAAGCAAAACGAGCCTGGTGCACAAGCATCGCCTTACCGTCAGAGTTCTCTAGTTGATATTTTTGAGCGAGCCTACAGCAAACAGTGGGCTCGCTATTTTTTGCATAAACTAAATCTTGAACAAAGACGGCCTCAGGCAAAGCCATGAACATGGGCTCCAACCAGGGCGGAACCTCACTATCGAGGTGACCAATAGAAGTAGCATTGATCACAAGCTGACAATGGTCAACAGCAGCACTGAACTTCTCCTGAGCATCCACAGCAAAGGCCCTAAAAGTAAGTTGCGGCAAAGATAGTTGAGACATAGCGATAGATTGCTCAAGGCTAGTTATAAAACCATCGGCCCGCTCTTTACTGCGACCAAAAATCTGAAAATCAGTGGCACCCATTTCAGCCAGAGCAATAACTGCTGCGCGAGCGGCGCCACCAGTACCGATAATGGCAATTCCTTTGAGAGCGGAAGATGACAGAGACTGCTCAAGGCTCGCTCTAAGACCAACAATATCGGTGTTATGACCCTCTAGCTTTTGCTCGTTAAACACCACAGTATTAACAGCACCGGCTGCTCTGGCCTGGGGCGAACAACGCTCGAGAAAGTCGATAACAGCTACTTTATGAGGAAGAGTGACATTGATGCCGTCCATGGCTTCCGGCCCCTTCGTCATAAGAGCAAGACGACTGGCCAACTGACTTTCAGAAACGTCAAAAAGCCGATAGCTACCGGCAATACCAGTGCAATCGAAAAAGGCCTGATGAATGAAAGGTGACAACGAGCGACTAACGGAACTGCCAATTAGCCCTAGATTTAGTCCTCGTTTTAGTCGGGGACCCGAACTCACTAATAGTTAGTTTGCTGCTGAGTAGCCACGCGCATTTTTTTAATGCCGGCGGCGGCCGCAGCACTCATAACTTCTACTACGTCTTTTTGCTTAGCATCACCGTCAGCATTGAGAGTGACGTGCAAATCTTCTGGGTTCGGCGACTTATCTTTGATCTCTTTGATCATATTGGTAATAATGTTGACATCGTGATCGCGAACAAACCTGCCGTTAATGGCAAGCTGTCCGTCTTTGTCGATGTCGAAGCTAATACCCTTGGTGGCTTCGTCTTTCTTGGCGTTCTTGGTCTCAGGCGGCTTGATTTTCAAATCTGATTTGTCAATCAAGGGCGCAATTAAGATCATGATGACGAGCAAAACTAAGAACACATCAGTAAGCGGGGTGACGTTAATATCGGTGAATTGATCACCGACCGCTCCCATAGACATAGCTTACCTCCCCGTTTTCTTCTTGAAGTGAGCTTAGTGTGTAGCTGCTTCGTGGCCAACAAAGCTCAAGAAGAGCAGTTTGAGCAACAAGAAGTCATCGTTAAAACGCTTCACAGTATTAGTGTAAGTGTTGTTGAAAATAACCGCCATAATCGAAACGATTAGACCATAACCAGTTGCAATCAGAGCTTTAGCCACACCGGTTACAACCACCGGAGTACCACCACCAGATGCGCCCAATTGGTCAAGGGTGAATACAACCCCTACCACTGTGCCGAACAAGCCAATGAACGGGCAAGTGGCACCGATGGTTCCCAATACAGCTAAGTGCTTCTCTAACTTACGTGATACCAGGCCGACTGTGATGTCGAAGGCCTTGGAGAAATCTTCTTTTTGGTCAGCCATCAAGCGAACGCCTTCTTCAGCAACTTCGCCGATAACACCACCCAATTGGCTGCAAGATTTTTGCGCCTTTTGCAGGTCGTTGGTTTCCAAATATCTCTGCAGAGTATGGATAAATTGAGTGACGTCGCGACGATTCTGTTGATAGTACATATAGCGCTCAACAGTCACGGCAATTGTCAACACCGAACAAATCGTGATCGGAATGGAAGCAAACCAGTCATGAATCATGAATTCGAGGAAGTATTGGAGGAATTTACTTTCCATAAACGTTTATCAACATCTCCTTATTTGCTGGCCATTCCAACAGAACTTACTTTGCTTGTGCCAACAGACCCTGACGAGTCTATCAGAAATTGCGGAATTTCCCGACACCACCACCATTGAATACGTTGTAGTCGAAGGTGAACTCAATATCTACATCATCAGGCGCTCCAGCTGGAAGCGGTCTGAAGGGAGCAGCGTTCTCAACAGCTTTCAAAGCGGCCTGGTCGGCTATTGTTAAGCCAGATGAAGTAACCATTCTTAAGTTGGTCATCTGACCATCTTTGTGCACCTTGAAAACAACTTTGACTCGCTTAGATTCATTACCTTTCGGTGGGAACCAAGCACGCTTAATTCTTCTCTGCAAATCGGCCATGTATGGTCCGAAGTCTACGTCAGCTCTTGCTGCCACCGACGGACGACCTTTGCCATCATCAGGGTTGCCAGCTTCGCCACTGCCACCACCGCCACCAGGAGCGCGAGCAACAGAAGGAGCAACGGCAATACCAGGTGAGCCGCCACCGGCTGCGCCACCACCTCCAGAACCGCGACCGGCCCGAGTAGGAGCTGGTGATGGTCCAGGACCACTACCGCCACCAAGTGATCTAGCTCCGCCACCGACTGGCACTGGAGTAGGTGGACCACCACCACCGGACATACCGGAGGTAGAAGCAATGTTGATAGGGGTCGGCGCTGGTCCAGGAGCACTGGCAGAACCAGCACCTACGCCAGCTTTAGGCATAGGGGCGATGGAGGAACCACCAATTTTAGGCATAGACACAGGCGACGGTGATGGGCTCGGAGACGGAGCTGCCGAAGGATGGAAAAATGGATTAGGCATCTTAGGAGCTGGTGTCGGTGTTGGCGACGGGCTCGGAGATGGACTTGGTGAAGGTGATGGCGATGGACTAGGCGACGGTGAAGGAGTCGGGCTAGGCCGTGGAGTAGGCCGCGGCGAAGGAGTGGGACTAGGCGTAGGCGATGGTGTTGGCGTAGGCTTGGACTGGCTAGGCTTAGCCTCAGTCGGTTTAGCCTGCTCTTGGGCCTTGCTTGGCGCTTTAGGAGCCGGTGAAGGTTGTACTGAAGGTTTGTTAGGATCGTGCTTGCCACCAGCTTGAGAGTTGTGAGCAGCACGCTTCTGTGTTTTCGGTGGTGTCTTGGTGTTTTCTTCGTTTTGAATGAACTCGATGTCAGTGATCTGAGATCTTGGCGGTGGAGGAATAAGGAAGAAGAAAGCAAGCAAGAAACAGGTGAGAAAAATACTTATATGGAATATGTATGAGCCACTAGTGGCCTCAGGCATTTCTAAGAAGTAATCGTGGTAGAGCGACTTGCGTTGTAAGTGTGAGGCTTTGTCGAAGGCATCGCGAGCGGCAAAAACAGCAAAGGAAAGAAACAAGCCGATCAGCATGAATGATGCGCCAGAGCCAATCTGTAGCTGCGCCAATGAATCGGCCAATGCGCCGTTCAATTTCATCTGGTTGGCATCACCGAAGCCCTTCAAAGATGCCATGAGCGGAGCAGCAAATATCAATCCAATCAAAACTAGATAATTGATCACACCAACGAGCATGAATAGCAGGCCTTTGCGCTGCTCGCCGTTGTAAAGCTGCCCTAAACCAGGCAAGATGAGAGACATCCCCCCAGCCATATTGGGATCGCGCTGTGTGCCTTGTTGTCTAGGTGATGCTGCAGTCATGAATTTGTCCTACGCTTCTACCGTATCTATCTAAGTATTTGCGCAGCTGGTAATTTTAAGAGGGTTCAACCGTAGCATCGATAATTTGATACTAGAAGTCTTGAGTGTAGCACAACAGACACTAGCCTGGCCTGGGTATCAAAGCTTGTTTGACTGTCTTACTTACCGAACTTGCCGAAGAAAGTTATTTGACAACCGACCAGCAACTCAAAACTACAAACAAACACCTCTAGTTGATATCCAACCGCTCTACAAGCTTCACCTAATGAAATTTCCTACCGCCAGTTACTGGCAACTTACTGTCAGTAACATCACTATAACTTCTGCGCCAAGCTCAAGCTAACCCCTTTTTGCTAGTCATTACCCGGGGTTTACCCCAGGCAACGACTAGCAAATAGGGTTAGCAATCAGAAACCTCTAAAACTGCCACTACCGCCGCCATTGAAGACGTTGTAGTCAAAAGTAAATTCAATGTCGACATCAGCCGGCGCCCCAGCTGGCAAGGGATGAAACGGTGCGGCAGCCTCTATGGCTTTAAGGGCAGCCTCATCGGCAGCAGTCAAACCAGAAGAATTAGCCAGTCGCAGATTGGTCATTTCACCGTTGCGATGCACCTTGAAAATTACTTGAACACGCTTTGAACGGGCAATTTTGGGTGGGAACCAAACACGTTTAATGCGCCGCTGTAGTTCAGCCATATACGGCCCAAAATCCACATCCTTTCTAGCCTTTATCGCGTCATCTCCCCGGCCATCATCAGGATTAGAGAGATCACCTTTGCCAGTCTTGTTTTGACCATTTTGACCATGCACGTTACCAGAATTCGCCCCATCACTACTTAAGGAAGGCGTTACAGCTGGCCCTCGACCATTCAGACCACTAGTATTTGCGCCAGAGCGACTAGGAGCTGGCACTATCCCAGAGCCGTTGCTAGCAGAGCGGTTGCCATTTTGATTTGAGCGCATTCCCACTGGAAGGGGCGTCACGGCCCCCGCAGGAGAAGACGAAGAAGAAAATGAAGATGAAGCCAGACCAGGTACCGCAGCGATCTTTACTTCACTAGTACTGCCTTGGCCAGGCGTTGGCAACTTGGGCAAATTCAAATTACTAGAGCCCGAGCTTGTAGGCATCACCAATGAAGGGCGAGGTGTATTCAATGCTGGCAGAGCAGAAGAGGCCAGCAAAGTAGGTACCGCTGGTAGTGGCGTACTGCTCGGTGAAGCTTTTAAGTTTTGACTGGGCGTAAAGCTCGGTGGCGCAGCTATCGAAGGGACCGGTGTTGCTGCAACTGGCTTCGGCTGAAGGAAACTTTGAGCCATCCTTTGCAGACTCGGCGTAGGTGTAGGTGTAAGAGTAGGGGTAGGTGTAGGGGTAGGTGGCGGAGCACTCCTCGCTGTTTGTAGCGCTGTTTGTGGCGCTGTTGTGCGTGTCGGTGCCGGCCGCGCCGGAGAAGAAGAAGAAGAAGAAGAAGAAGAAGCTCTAGAGGCGGCTGTAGAAGAAGGGCGACTGAAGTCGCGCCGACCCCCAGCATTCGAATTATTCTCGGCGAGATTCTTTGTTTTTGGAGTCTCTTTAGTGTTCTCCTCGGCCTGCTTGAACTCAATTTCGGTTATCTGCGAGCGCGGTGGTGCCGGAATCAGGAAGAAGAAAGCGAGAACGAAACACGACATAAGCAAACTAATATGAAATATGTAAGAACCGCTTGTAGCCTCAGGCATGCCCACAACATAGTCGCGATAAATAGCGGCACGTTTAAAATATTGGGCCCGATCATAGGCATCTCGCGCTGCAAACAGAGCGAAGCCGATAAATAGACTAATTAGCGCAAAGCAAGCGCCAGAGCCAAGTTGCAGCTGAGTAATGGAAACAGCCAGAGCTTGATTTAGTTTGACTTGATTGGCTGCGCCAAAGGTTTTCAATCCCTGCATTATTTGCGGTGCCATAATCAGCACTAACAAGAGCAAATAATTGACACAGCCTACGGCCATAAAGAATATTGCCTTGCGCCGCTCTTTATTGTAGAGCTGACCCAAGCCCGGCAGTAGCATTGACATACCGCAAGCCAAGTTGGCATCGCGCTTTGGTTCTGCCGCGTTTGCATAAGGTGTATATAGAGGCATGATTAGTCCTACGCTGTTGGAAAACCAATAACGAACACAAATTTCAATTGTTGAGAATTTGGTTTCGGACCTTCTCTACTCTATCTCGATGAAGAGCGTTAACTTAAGCCCTTTTTGACTGAGCCTGACACCGGGTTTTCCCCCTAGTCAATGCCAGACAAAAACAGGCTCCCGATGGGAACCTGTTTTGCATGCTATCTGTCATGAGGGGCCATTTGGCTTATAAAACTATCGAGCAATCTACATAGTGGGCATACGCAGCTCTTCTGCCAGTTCGATTTTCAGTTCATCGCCAGGACGAACTTCAATCTTCTTACCTTTCTTGGCACAAAGAACAGCAATACCGACGGCTAAACCAATACCAGCACCAATAGCCGCTGCAGTACCCTTATTCATCTTACTACTGCTGTTACTCGTTGAGTTGTTGTTATTGTTACTGCTATTACCAGCTAAAGCACCAATGGCCAAGCCAGCAACAAAAGGCAGAGCAACGGTACCAGTATCGATGGCAATATCTTTCATACCACGACGAGCATGAACAACTCCGCCGCGAGCCACGATTGTGGCAACTAAAGGAATTTGGCGATTATCTGGGGTGGTGATGTTATCAAACTTGAGTGCCACCGAACCAGATCTATTGAGAGCTCGTGGCGAATTCAAAGTAGCAATACGACCTTTGATGATAGAGCCAGCAGGCACCACGGTGCTGCCATCAATAGTCAAATCTTCTGATGTACGGGCAGAGAACTCATCGCCTTCTTGGCTGGTATCAGAGTCGACCGCTGTATCCATCACAATTGGAATCTTTGTACCAGTCGGAACTACACGAATGTAGCCCTGTAAAACTTTAGCGTCTTTAGTCGCAGTACTAGAAGTAGTGCTAGTAGTACTAGTAGTAGTGGTGGTTTTTGTTTCAGAGCTAGTCTCGCTAGCAGGCTCGCTGCTGGATTCAGTGGCAGCAGCCGCAGAGGGCTCTGCTAGTGGTTCAGCCAGAGTGTTAGCACTAGTAGGTGTTGTATCAACAACCGGTGTCTCTTTCACTGGGGCGGCTACAGGAGTCTCAGCCTTAGCTGACTCTTCTTCAAAAATAGATGGATCGGCAGGAGTTGAAGCAGCACTAGTTGAGGCACTTGAGCTATCAGGCATTTCGCTTTTAGGAGCGTCTGTATCAGCAGAGGGACTCTCCGCCGGAGGGTCTTGAGGACTATATATCTTAAAGTTGAGTTGCGGGTCAGCTGCCAAAACCGCACAAGTGGTGGCAGGTGAAACGGCCAGCATCAAACTAGCTGCCAAACATATAGCCTTAGAACTGAACATTTATTTTCTATCCCTATATTTGAGAGAATCGTCAATCTGTTAACTAACTAACAACCAAACAACTTACTTAGTTACTCGCCTAATTAGAGGCATCATAACGACCTTGCTCCTTAACCGCCAATTTGATCTGGCCATAGCAGTCAAGCGGAAGGTCATGGCAGTCTAACACTTGCGCAGCCTCAAATAATTAGCGTCTTCCAAGAAATCAACAGGTAATTTAGGGAAGAGGCCCTGACAACCGCATTACAACAAGATTGCGCGAAGTGAAAAAAGTACTTAACTTTCTATATATAGATGAATTAAACTGGGTATTCAGAGCCACGCAGTATAAAGTGGCATCTAGGACTCGATGAGGAAACGTCAGTGATTCAGTGCCAGATATGCCAGGTCGCAAACGAAGACATTGCACAGTTTTGCAAAGAATGCGGTGGGCGCTTAAGCCCAGCCAAACCCCTCATTACCAATCCCTCGGTTCAACCAGCTGCTCCAGTACAAGCAGCACCAATGCAGGCAGCACCAGTTGAGCCCCAAACTCAGCCAAAGCCAAAGTTACGCTCGCCACTATTTGGTGGTTCTGACGCCGATAATAATTTTGATGATGAAGAAGAGGTTCAATCCTCATTAAATAAACCTAAGGGCAAGGGTCTACGCTCACCATTGCTTGGTGGCGCCGATGATGACGAAGAAGCCTTCGAGCCTAAACCCCGAGATGCCAAGTCACGCGGCCTGCGTTCACCTATTCTGGGTGGCGGTGCCGATGGTGGCAAGAACAAAGAACACAAATCAACTTTTCCTCATCGCAGCCACGACGTCGAAGCCCAAGAACCAAGCCCTGTAGCCAAACTGGAACCGGGGAGGCACCAGAGCAAGGGCCTGCGCTCACCGCTCTTGGGTGGCGACGACTTTGACCCTGAAGCTGGTCTAGCAGAAGAGCCCGGTATGAACAGCAAGGCCGCTGGTCAAGTCAAGGCTCATCACCGCTTGCGTTCGCCAATATTTGGCGCCAGCGATGACGATTATGAAGATGAGATTTTTGATGAAGAAGTAGATGATGTTGATGACCCAAATGTTTTGCGGTCCCCGTTACTGGCAGTGAAAACTCCAAGGGCAAAGACTCCAGCCCCAGCCGCTCCCGCACAGCCGGTAGCACCGACCCAGGCTATGCCAGCTCCGAACCCTACTCTAGCTCCATCTCCACTACAACAGTTCCCAGTACAACAACCAGCTCCAGCCCCAGCCCCTCACCCTGCGGCTAACCCCGCTTTTGGGCAAAATTCACCATCCTCACCTCTTTCGGCCCCACCGGCAGCGCCAACTTCAGCGCCCAGATATGAACCTAAACCAGCGCCAAGCCCAAGCAATTCACAGTTTGGTATGGCCGCTCAAAATCCTCATTATGATTACGGTGTCCAGCCTTCCTCTGTAAGCGGGCCAGCTCCTATGCCGGCCCCAGTGTCCGCTCCCGTGCCGGCTCCAATTGCTCCACAGCCAGCACCCACCCCTGCCCCAGCGTCTGATAGCGATACTGGTGTTAAAAAAGGTCTGCGCGGCTCCAAGTTGCTTTCCAGTGGCAGCGGCGATAGCGATGATGATGATGAACTGCTCGGACCTCAAGACCGTCGCAGTAAATCTAGAGAACGGCGGATGTCGAGACCAGACCGACGCAGTTCGGCGGCACTAAATATAGATGATGATGATGAGGATGTTTTAGCACCATCAATGAAACGGGGTAGCTCTGGTGCTGGCGGCGGTGCCAACCCCATGGCACCACTATTAATGGCAGCTGCTGCCTTTGCCTTAATCGCTAAAGCATATGGTTTCATACCACTATTGGGTAACCCTGATTTGTTTACAAAAAACATGCCGTATGTCGTAGACCAAGTTTCGACCATGGCAGTTTTACTTTCTCTAATAATGTTCGCAATGAAAGCTTCTCAGAAACCATAGGCCTGGTTGCCAAGGGCTTCTGGCGAATATCAAGATTATCTCAAGATGCCAACTGAGATTGACAAAAGGTAACTTTCAAAGAGATAGCAGCATGGTATATTGTCGCTTGCACAGGTAGATTGGATACTGTCCCAAAAGTTTGAATTTGCCTGTTTGCCACCGAAACTTCCTAACTACTTCGACGTCTTCGTATTACATGAGTGAAGAAAAATACGAACGCGAGAGACAATTAGTGAAAGAGAAAAGGACCCACTTAATGTTCTTAAAAAAGCTTGCCAGTCTAGGTGTTATTAGCAGCGCCAGCAGATCAAATTTTCATCTCTCCCGCAAAGTTTTTAGCATGGCTTGCTCGGCCATGCTCTTGGGCTCAACGGCTCTGAGCTCTCAGGCCTTGGCTCTCTCTTTGCCTAAAGGGCAGAAGAAAGGCAACCTCCAGCTGCCTCTTAACACCAGGTTAGAAGATGGCTTAGATTCTGGTAGCACTACCAGTAGTACTACTAATAGTACTACTGGCAATAATTCAGCAGAATCTTCAAAAGTTGAAGCAGCAAAAAGTGTAGACCTTAGACCCTTTGGTCTAAACGACAGCGACACCGCCAAGCCTGTAGAAGAAAGCAATGGCGATACGCCTACTTTCAAAATTCAAGCTAGCGAATCAAATCTATTACCTAATGGCACCACTGCCAACGAAGGTCTTCCTGCTAAAAGCATGAAGGTAGAAAAAGGCTTTTTCGGCAAGCCTAAGCATGCCAAAGATCTGATCAAGACGCCAATGGACGCAGCTAAAGCAACTAACTCAATGCCTTTGGCTTTGATAACCAGCGAAGATGAAACCAAACAAAAAGCTGAGTTTCTCGAGACCAGTGAGCAAAAACAAATTGCCGCTCTTTGGGACGCCACTCTGAACCGCTCACCTGATATTCAATTTGTTGTACAAAAACTAGTACCAACTAGCGATACTGGCCATGCTGCTACGGTAATGACCCGCATGCTAGGGGGCGTTCTTGCTGGTTCCATTGGCGCCATGGGCATGATTGCTCCAAGCCAAGGCATGTATGCTGGCCAAAGTTTTGCCAACCAGGCCCTCGGTCAATTGATGGGTGCCGTTGATGACAAAGCCAAGCGCAAAGCGCAACTAGGTCAAGCCGAATTGATTTCGCTCTATCAAATGGTGCGCAATACCTCCGATAAGCTCGTAGATAACTATCGTCAGTATAAGAAAAATATTGTCGGTCTCAATCGTGCCACCACTGATTTTGAAGATCTCAACAATATGATGAAAGATGCTCGCTCGGGCCAAGATTCCGCTAAGCAACTCGATATGGAATATACCGTGCGCAAAGCTCAACGGGATGTCATTGCTATTAGCGATGATGTTCACCGCTTCCGCCAGGGCCTAATTGATATGTCTGGTGCTGAGGCTGTCGAAAAGCTTGATCAGTCGATTCAAGAAGAGTTGCAAAATTTGGGCGAAAGCTCTCAGAATGCTGCCATTGCCGACAGTAAAAAAATAGAGCCGAAAGACAAACCCCTATAATTGAAAGTCGAGTGACATAAGCTGATGCGCATAAATCAACGTTGGTTCGTTTGGCTAGTTCTAGCCCTCTGCGTACTAGCTGTACCTGCGGCAGTTCTCACTCAAAGTGCTGGCGGTCAGAACGCTGAGAGCAGAGACTCATCCGGCAGCTCTGACAGCTTGATGACGCGCTTCAAAGATCACATTCAAGTGGTGCGTCTATCAGGAATGATCATTGATAAGGCTGACCATTCATTATTCACTTCTTCAGTTGGTTCTTCCAACAACGCCTTGAAGGAACTACGAAAAGCCCTCAAGTCAAAGAAAGTAAAAGCAGTGCTATTGCGAGTTAACTCTCCTGGTGGCACTGTGCCAATGTCGCAAGAAATTCACGAAGCTGTGCTTCAGCTTAAAGCTGCTGGTAAACCAGTGGTGGTATCAATGGGAGACGTGGCCGCATCGGGCGGTTACTACATTTCTTGTGGCGCTGACAAAATCGTTGCCAATCCTGGCACTCTCACTGGTTCGATTGGTGTAATCATCAATTTGATGAACTTCAAAGCACTGGCTGACAAAGTTGGCGTCGAACCCGAAGTAATTAAGTCAGGTCTATTCAAAGACATTGCCTCACCCTACAAAAAAATGACCAAAGAAGAGCACGATATTTTGCTCGCTCTGATTATGGATTCATACGAGCAGTTCACAACTGCCATAGCTGAAGGACGCAAAATTCCTATCGAGAAAGTTAAGACCCTTGCCGATGGCCGCATTTACTCTGGCCGTCAGGCTCAAAAGCTTGGCTTAGTTGACGAACTCGGTTCATACAGTGATGCTTTAGCACTTTTGCAGACCATCACTAAAGAGCGCTATAAGTTAAAAGCTGACTTAGCGGTTGATGAAGATGATGATAGCGGCATACTATCTTCTCTGATGGAAGGCCGAGCTCAGCTTGCTCCTCCAGGTGCAACTTCGCCTTTAGACAAATTGATTCCATCCCAGTTCAATCCCGAACTCAACAAGCAACCGCTCTGGCTAATGCAATAGAAATGGCAGACGACAGCTCCCTCAACGAAGATTCAATTTCTCCTGATAAGCGTATTTCAGAGAGCAATCCGCGTGAGCTTGAGCTGGCTTTCAGGCAGGTATTGATTCAAACCCCTAAAGCCGGGGAAAACTCCCAGTCTGATCCCCTAGTAGAACCAGTGGCGACAGAAGAAACACCGGAAGGCAAGACCAAAGACATCTACAAGAATGGTTTCACTCTCTGGGCTGACATTTTTTATGGCGTATTGGTAGCTCCGCGTCAGACCATGATGATTTTGAGCGACTCTAGCCGCTTTCCGACCAATGTTGCCAACTTTAGCTCAGCAGCAATGCTTGTGGTGCTAACTCTTTCGATAACTGCTTTTCTCAAGATCAAACCTGACAATACAGCAGCCAGCCTGCTCAACTGCTCGCTTTTCATATTCTCCGGCTTGGGCTATTGGGTAACTTTGTCTTGCATTCTCTACTATTTGAGTATCTGGTTAAGAGGTCATCGCCTTACTTTCGGTAATGCTTTTATTGCCACAGGATGGGCCTTTCTACCCTTCGCCTTCTTTGCACCGATTGCCTGTATGCGACACACACCTCTGTTTTTTCTGCTCGCCACCATACCGGCCTTCTGGTTTCTTGCCCTTGAGTGGATTGCTTTTCAGACTTCGCTGCGTACTTCAACAATCAAACTAGCTCTGATTTTGCTGGTTGTACCACCAGTGCTGGCCCTGGTTTATATTTTCTGGATTGGGCTGGCGGGCTTCTCCCTAATCTCTCAGCTACTAGCTGCTTTCTAAAATATGCAGCCTCAATTACCGCTGGTTATTGCTGTAGTCGGTCCGACCTGCTCGGGCAAAACCAGCCTGGCTATTGAGTTAGCAAAAGCGCTTGGCGGAGAGATTGTCGCCAGTGATTCACGCACAATCTACAAACATATGAATATTGGTACAGCCAAACCAACTCCTGTTGAGCAAGCGCAAGTACCCCATCACATGCTCGATATCATTGAGCCAGACCAGGTTTACACCGCTTCGCAGTTTAAGCGTGCGGGCGGAGAAATTCTTAGTCAGCTAACTGCGGCTGGAAAAACTCCGGTGGTCTGCGGTGGTACAGGCTTTTATATAAGGGCCCTGCTCGAGGGTCTAAAAATGCCCGAGGTTGAACCCCAACAAGAGATTCGAGACGAGCTAGCGAAAGTGGCAGAGCAACACGGTGTTGAGCATTTACGTGAAATTCTACGCCAAATCGATCCAATCTCAGCTGAAAAAATTGGTGTCAACGATCGCTTTCGACTAATTAGAGCAATCGAAGTTTCACGAGTTTTGAATATGCCATTTTCGCAAGCTGCTAGCCGCGAGCCTGTACCCTACAATATTGTCTGGATTGGCCTCACAGCTACCCGTCGCGAGCTTTTGAAAGAGCGAATCATTGAGCGCATTGACGCGCAATTGCAAGATGGCTTGTTAGCCGAAGTGCAATCTATTTATACTAAATTTGGTGCCACTCAAGCACTGAAGAATACGGTGGCATACGCTGAATTTATACAACATATTGATGGTACTCTAAGCTTAGAGCAAGCCCGCGAAGAAACCATCAAACACTCAGTAGCACTGGCTCGACGGCAATTGATTTGGTTCAGATCAAACACTCAAATGAACTGGTTTGCTATTGACGAACTAGACAGTAGAGCCATTTTTGATCAATGTATTACCAAAATAAAAAGCATGTAGCTCTAAAAAAGTATCGTACCAACATATCTAAGACTAGACGCCATCGCAATTAGAGCTATACTAAGATTATTCTTGGATAGGCATTTTTGAATGAAGCTAACAAAAAATCAGGAAGTAAGAGAAGTTCCTCTTCCCTTCAGTGATGGCCTTCTTTCAGCAAAATTGTGGAAAGTCAAAAATCGTTTTGTAGCATCAGTGCCAGAGCTGGGGCTGAGCTGCTACGGTGAATCTGACACAGAGGCATCCTTCCGCCTTTTCACAGCGTTATTGAAATATTACCGTCAACTAAAAGCGCACAAAGAAAAGCTCGGTGAAAAAGGACTGCATCACCTAGAAATATTGAGCAAGTGGATGGAAGGTATTGAAAGACGCATGTCTGGAGGCTCTACAGCCTCTAACCTACGTAACCAAAGAGAAAACAACTTAGTCAGTTTATCCTCTCGCCGGCCACGACTTTCTTAAAGTAGAAACCCTCAAAAAGTTATTTTGGGCTCAGCGAAACCACGCTCTCGCATTACTATGTCGAGTTTCATTTTATGTAGGCCTGCTTCTAGTCCGACCGGATATTGGTGCGGATTGAGCAGGCGCAGAATAGATGGATGAAAGGCCTGAAGACGCTCGTGGCGCAGAGCTCTTGCTTGATCAAGGCCAGGCACAGAATAAACCAGCTTGCCCCCTTTGAAGATTGGCACGAGTAAGTCTTCAAAGACAGCCTCTGGCGGAATACTTTTGCGCCTGGTGAAATCGATGGGGTCAACAATCACTGGGGTTTCAATTGTCTCTGCGATTGCCTGATTTTGGCAGTCAAAAATCATATCGGCAATAAAGCGCTTATCCCCTGGACGGCCATCGCTGTGACCTTCTCCACTCAAGAAAAAGCGTCTAACTTGATGGATACCGGGGGTAGAAATTTTGATTACTTGCTCAGAGAGCTTAAGACGATACTGCCAGTCTTGTTTGTCATGATCACGCACACAAGACAACTTATAGACACCACCGAGAGACGACTGATCGCCAGCAGTGACGAGCTTAGTGCCCACGCCCCAGACATCTATAGCTGCGCCTTGGTCGATCAAAGAAGCAATTAAAAACTCATCCAGATCATTGGAAGCGACGATCTTAGCTTGAAGAAAACCAGCAGCATCTAGCATTTTGCGTGCCTCAGTACTGAGGTAAGCCAAGTCACCAGAGTCAAGTCTGATACCGGCCAAATCATGGCCATGGGCGCGCAATTCAAGCCCGGCCTCAATAGCGTGGGCCACCCCTTGCAGGGTGTCGTAAGTGTCTACCAAAAAGATGCAATTATTGGGCATGATGCGCGCATATTCGCGAAAGGCAGTCAGCTCGCTGTCGTAAGACATCACCCAACTATGAGCATGGGTGCCTTTAACGGGGATACCATAAAGCCTGCCGGCTAGCACGTTCGAAGTGGCGTCGCAGCCACCCAAATAAGCAGCCCGGCTAGCCGAAAGGCCACCGTCTGCTCCCTGGGCTCGGCGCAATCCGAATTCTAAGATCGAACCACCTTGAGCTGCCAGTTTTAGTCTGGTGGCTTTGGTAGCTATCAAAGTCTGAAAGTTAACAAAATTGAGCAGGGCCGTCTCTAGAAGCTGACACTGAATGATGGGGCCCTGCACTCTCACTAGAGGCTCGTGAGCAAAAACCACCTCCCCTTCTTGCACGGCATCAATATCTACAGTGAGCTTTAACTTGCCCAGGTAGGCAAGAAAGTCTGCACTAAATAGAGGCAAGTGGTCGCTACCTTCTAGGGTAGCCAGATACTCAAGGTCGGTCGGGGTAAAGCGAAAATTTGCCACAAAATCAATTAGCGCTTCTAAGCCCCCAGCTATGGCGAAACCACCGGCAAAGGGGTTCTTGCGAAATGACATGTGAAAAACGGCTTCTTTGTTCAGGGTGCCCGAAGCAAAATAGCCATAGGCCATGGTCAGTTGGTACAAATCAGTCAAAGTGACAAGGCTCGGTTGATAGAGATTACTAGGCGCACCAGATAGGGCATTTTTCAAAGCAGATCTGTTTTTTTCCATTTGTCAGTGCTTCCTATTTTTGAACTATTTCTGGAGCCAATACGTTTTTACATATAAATGACAAAGTTTACCCCTTCGCCAGGCCAACGAATGAAAATGACGAAATTAGGTGCCCTTTGGCGATTAATTGTCGGTTCAACTATCTGTTTTTGCTCTGGCTTGAGCCTATGGCAAATCGGCCCAAGCCAAGCCAGCGAATGCTTTCCAGCCTCTAGCCCAAGTTCAAGCGGCAGCCCTGCGACCTATAAATATGAGGGCAACATGATCTCACGCAAATTTCACCAGCCCAATTGTCCCTACAGCCTGGTTATGGCGCATTCTAGAAAGATAATGCTAGAGAGCAAAAAACAAGCTGTCGCCGAAGGCTATAAGCCATGCCGCTTTTGCCTAGCAGCCGCGACAAGAAACGTTGAGGCCAAATTGATTAACCTCGACATTTCAAGATGAGACAACCTGTGATATCAGACCTTTGACCAGTAAAAGGTGGCGCTGGTCTGTGGTATAAACGACTTTGAGGGACGGTTACTAACGAGCTATACCTATGACTTTTCAAATTCTGGAACAGGACATGGCCAATGCAATTGGTTTTGTCTATGACCGCACAGTAAGCCCACAAAAATTCCTAGCCCAGGGATTTTTGATATCTAAAAGTAGATTCGTCACCACTGCTGGTAACGTCTTCCACTACCCAGACGCCCCCTGGGCACTGAGCATCTACTTCCCCCATGCCGACATCACCATGGGCGTGAAGACCCTGTCTTTGCACAATGATTTTGACAAAGTGCAAGCTCGCAGCCAATATTTGCAGCAAACCGGCTATCCCGGCGAAATGCTGCCCGTTCTCCCCAATGATATGGCTCTCCTTGTCGTTGATAGCACTCTGCCCGAGCTTCAGGCCGAAAAAGTCGCTGAACTGACGCGAGCAATGTCTATTCCCTTCAAAAAAGATGGCGTCGAATCATCGGGAAATATTCACGGCCAAGAGTTTTTGCAAGTTATCAACACCCTTTTAGAGCAAAAGCGCTCTGGTCTGCTCACTCTCATTGATACTCACAATATTCCAATCGCCCGCTTGCTTCTGTCCGAAGGCACGATTCCGCTGGTTTATTACCGCCAACCAGAACTACTTCCAGCTTATGCCTTCTTTGAATTAGTTATCAAGCACCCAGCCCATGGCTTTACTTTCGAACCAGAAGGGCAATTCCCCTGGCCAGACGCTGTGCCAATTAGCGCCCCCGCCGACCGATTGGTTTGGGAAGGAATGCGGCGCGCTAACGAACTAAACAGTGTTTACGCGCAACTGGGCGGCAAAGATGCCCGTTACCAAAGAGTAGTGCAGTCTTACGATCCAGCCAGTTCATCTGAAGAAATTCGCTGGATGGTCGGTCGCTTGTGGGAAGCAATGGACGGCTTCCTCACCCTTGAGAACCTGGCTGAGCGTGTTGGTTCTGATAGCTATACGGTTTTAGTGGCGGTGCGCGAACTCGTTAACCGTGGTGTCTGTTCACAGATCAATCGCAAAACTCCATTCCACTGCAACGGCACAGTAGGGCCACCTCTGACTTCGCACACCGACTTTGAAGTCAACAACTGGGACAATCTACAGTGCTTTTATTTAGATCCACTGTCAGGTAAACCAATCTGGCTGCAAGGAAATTATTTTGGCAGCGCCAGTGCGGCACAACCTAAGAACATGCTGCACACAATTGTGGTGCCACCAGACATAACTGGTGCTTTAGTATGCAAAGACTACAAATTGATTGGCTTGCACAGCGGTCCACAATCAGTGAAAGCTGGTCAAGCTGCCCCTCCAGTGAAATGCTATCAATTTATGTGGATGGGCGCTTTGCTAGATATGAGCAGCAAAAAACTGCGCACATCTACTGAAGCCGAAGACGCTGAAGGTGGTCTTGGTACTTTACGCAGCAAGCTCGATGCCGAAGTTGTTGCAGCAGCCACGCCTGATATCGATCGCATTGTTTGTCCGGTCTGCTTCTCTGCCAATGCCGCTTATGGAGCCTGCTCTAGCTGCGGTCACATAATTGAAGCGCCTCCTGCAGAACCTGATACCAGTTCAGTCAAAGGCAAGGCCAGCAAAGCCGTTAAGGTAATGCAGAAGAAGACTGGTCTGACTAAAAAGCAATTGATTATTGCTGGTGCGGTACTCGCACCACTTTTCTTGATTACAATCCTGAGCATGCCGAAGCCAGCACCAGTAGTGGCCCCAACTCCGGCGGGTACTACAGCCGTAGCGCCAGAAGCCCATCCATCCTCTGAAAAAGCCACGGCCTTAGCGGTCAAATCGGCAGGCTTCAAAGTGTTGGCCATTCCTGACCACTGGTACGAAGACACCAGTGAAATCTCAAAACCAAATGATTCATTTGGTGTTTACTCAGAGCGCGCCAATCAAAAGATTATCTGCACTGAATTTGCTGATCTGTCACCAGTAAGCAATCTCAGCGCCTTCATTGGTAAGCCACCTTATGCCGATATGACTATCGAAGACACGCGAGAGTGTGTGGTCGACCAAGGCAAACAAGTTCTTGGCGAAGGTACTCTGAACTGGATGGTAGTTAAGGGTAAGGACAAAGACACAAAAGACAAAACAGTCTTAGTTGCTTCTTTCCCTTCTATCATTGCTGGCAAATCATTCTTAGTTGTCGGTCAAGCCCTTAAAACAGATACGGGTAACTTGTCCTACGATGCCAAAGGGGCGGTAAGTATTATCGATCAACTAGCATCCGAGCGCACCCAACAGGCCAACAACAAAAATGCTGAGCCTGATGACGAGGGCGATCCTGACGACGAGAATGCTAAAGAAGCAAGTGACGTCGAGCTTAAGGCCTTCTATGCCCAGGTCAAAGACGCCATCAAAGAAAAGCTTGTGCTACCTGATTTCGCTCAAGAAGAGATGAAGAAAGAAAAATCAAAGCGCAAGAAATGGAAAATTAGACTTACTGTTGGCGTAGATGCTGACGGCAACGTTAAGCGTCTAGAAAAACAGGCCCTTGAAGACGAAGACAAAGAAAAGATTTCCAGCGCTCTACAACGTGCAGTGAGTGCCGCTGCACCGTTCAAAGATGTGCCACACATCAAGAAACCTGAGCTGATCTTCTTGGTAAAACTGACTGGCGACAAAGTCAAAGTTGACATGCCAGAAGGTGATTCCGGCTTGTAAAAGAGTCTCTATAAAACTTCGATATTAGATCCTGGGAAGTAATGTCCCAGGATCTTTTTATAGTCATAGCCAGCTTGAGCAAAACCTTGAGCACCGGTCTGCTGCAAGCCAACACCATGACCGAAACCAAGACCGTAGACATTGACGGTCTTGAGCAATTTGAGATCATCAGTCTCATGCGAGAAGAAAATGCGGGCACTATTAAGACGAGCCAGTTTAACTTCAGTATTGGCAAAAGCCTTGCGAATTACCAGTTCTTTTTTGATCTGCCAGTCGCCGGTGCTAGTGACAATTTTCATGGCTATAGCTACACCCGAAACCCCTCGCTTGAGTACTTCTAGGCGTTCAATATGACCAAATTTACCTGACTGTGGTGGTATCACGAATGGTGCAGTATCGGCGGCAGCCGCTAACTTCTCCACCACATGGTGCATCTGAGCTTCGAGAGCATCAGCCGGAAGCCTTACATGCCAATGAAACTTGGGTGTCCAGCTATCCATAGAAATTTTGGTATCATGCCTGAGCGCTGTAGCTTTATATAAATAGCGTAAAAATTCTTCTGAGCCAGCAGCGACTGTAAATTTCCCTTCGGGCCTTCCAGCTAAATAAGGCAAAGGCGCTGGGGGGAACTCATTGGTGACGGGATCAGAGAAGCAATTTTCATAATTTTCGGTATGACCGCCGGCATTAGAGCTAAAGAGAGCAAGTAACGGTTGGCCCTGGTAAGTAAGAACCTGGCCAGCCGTTGCCACAACCGCCCGTTCTATACGTTCATCAATCTGCCCCAATCCAGCAAAATATTGACAGCACATGTAAGAATCACAAACATTGGCATTATCCCGGTCGTGCGGTAAGCGCGGCTTGAGTGCATAGGTGCGAGCAGCCAATGCCTGACACTTGAGCGCTTCAAAGTGATAACTTGCTGGCATTTCAGAGGTAAGCACACCCCTGAGATATTGATCGAGAGTAACACGCAGTGAAACTCTGAGCTTGCCTTTTAGATTGGCAACCCTGATTTCTCCGAGGTAACTAGGGTGCGGGTTGCCGCCAGCGCGCTTAATCGACGCAATTGTGATGGGCCCCTTAGCCTTTAATATTATCTGTTCACCAGCCACAGCCTTAGATGCCTGGCCAGGAGCGCTGAGGTGCAGTTGATTTTTCTCAAGGCTGAAACGCAGCCGACTAGCACCCCTTAGTTTTCCTTCTGCATCAGAAAGAGAGGCGCCTTCGACTTCAACTTCTTTATGGTCAAGAGAAGTGAGGTCGTTATTTGAGATAGCTACCCAGATTTGCATTTCTCGCTTTAAAAGCTAAGAACAGGGTAAAAGATGGCGGAGCAGGAGGGACTCGAACCCCCAACCCCTTACGGGGCAGCCGCTTTCAAGGCGGTGTCTTCATCCAGCCAGGTCTACTCCACGTATGACGGTTTAGCTGATACTTGTTATTCTACATTAGGTCTGGGCTAATAGTTGCTGCCCCCAACAAATGCTTAAAGAACATCGTTGTCAAGCTAAACCATCGAAATAAACTGCTCAAATCAAATGAAAGCCAAAGAACGCTTAGATCAACTATTAGTAGCGCGACAACTATTTCCCTCCCGGGAAAGCGCCAGAACTGCCATCATGGATGGTGGCATTCTAGTGAACGGGGTCAAGTTAACTAAACCAGGACAAGCCGTCAGTGTAGAAGCAAATATCGAACTAATCGCTAGCTACAATCGCTGCGCCTATGTTAGCCGCGGTGGTCTGAAATTAGAGAAGGCCTTAACTACTTTCGCCATAACCACAGAGCAACGCATCTGTATCGATGCAGGCGCTTCTACCGGTGGCTTTACCGACTGTTTGCTACAGGGTGGTGCTGCCTTAGTGTATGCCATCGACGTTGGTTATGGTCAGCTCGATTGGTCGCTGCGTAGTGATAGCCGGGTGCATACTTTAGAACGCACAAACATACGCTTTCTCACGGCAGAAAAACTTTACGGTGAAAAAATAAATGAGAAAGCCACTTTAGCCGTAGCTGACCTCTCCTTCATCTCAGTGACGAAAGTCTTAGAAGCACTGCTTAACTTGATGAGCGAAAGCGAGCGTGAACTAGTAATTTTAGTCAAACCTCAATTTGAGGCCGGTCGTGAAAAAGTAGGCAAAGGTGGTGTTGTTAGAGAACCAGCTAGCCACATAGCGGTTTTGCAGCAAGTAGTTGATTTTGCCCAGAGACAAAAGCTCGAGGTACATGGTCTAACTTATTCACCGCTGAAAGGACCATCTGGCAATATTGAGTACTTGCTCTGGCTCAAGTCAGCCGCCACTAGCAGTGATCAGCCCAAAGCGGCAATTGACCCAGCAACCATTGTAAAGGAAGCTTTCGCCTCACTCTAAAGAATCACACCCAGCGATTTGAACTCTTCCACCATAGAAAGAAAATCTGCCACAGTCTCTTCAATATTGCTTGAATGGCGACAGGCAAGAGTAATTAACTCACCATATGAGCTATCTCTTTTGCTTGCCATTGCCTCAACAATTTCGCTGGTCAATTCACTGACATCTAAATAGTGGCAGTTATGATCAACGGCACGATAAGCCAATACCCACGAAGTCTGTGCTTTTTGCCGACGTGGTAATTTCTCACCCTCTTCTAAGAGGTTGGCAATCTCAGAAATTGGATACTTATAGGCTCTTGTCACAACCGTCGGATTCAAACGCGGCACACTAGCGGCAAATGCCTTCAAATCAAGTTCTTCACTGCTGTTACTCTGCAAAACTGATTGGTGACAAACCTCAGAGCTAAGATCCACGAGTACATCCGCTTCCATCACAGCCAATTCAATCCATTCATAATCGGCTAGCTCAGCTAAAAATGGATGGCGCTTCAAATGCGCTTCAGCATGATTGGTCAAAAACCGGGGGAACTTGCGAGCTGCCTGATTGAGATTAAAGTGATCTGGAGGCATGGTCTCCATGTATTCATGAACCAGAGCACTAAAATGTTTACCGAGCACTTTTTTACAGTGTGGATAGATCGATGACATCAAATCAAGCCGGCCTAAATCTATTAACGAGGCGTAGAGCTTCACACCTCGGTGATCAATATGCTTGAGCAAAGACGGGTGAATCAAAGTTGAATCAATCTCGGAGTCACCGGCAAGAAACTGTTCGCGCTTATCTCGGCGCGTCCAGAGCAAAGTCATTGCTTGTTCTATATCGTGTAGGCTGGGGGCATCCACTTTCAATTTTTCAACTTAGTTTGAGAGAAGAGCTGGTAGCAGAGAAGGCTGAACTCTTTGGATAATCTCGCGAATTTGAGCCAGCTCTGCCAATATTTCGCTAAAGGCCGGATAATTTTGATCACGCTCAAGCATTACAGCTTTCACTTCTGTTCGCTTGAGGACATATTCGAGCAGCTCAAAAACAGGTTCGATCACAGCAGCACCATGAGTATCGATTAAGAGCTCATCACCATAACCATGACCAGCCACGTGAATCTGCACGGTGCGGTCTAAAGGTAGACGGTCAAGATAAGCATAAGGGTCAAAATTGTGATTGACCGAATTGACATAGACATTGTTGACATCGAGTAGCAAACCGCAATCGGCTTTCTCTAAAACTTCGGAGAGAAAATCAACTTCGTCCATCTGCGAGCCCGGCATTTGCATGTAGTAAGAAATATTCTCAAGCAAAAAAGGGCGCTTCACTGTGTCCTGCGCAACTTTGACACGCTTGACCACATGTTTGAGTGCTTCAGGCGAGAGAGGAAGAGGCAACAAATCATGGAGATAGGAATTTGCTATTGAGGCAAAACATAGATGGTCGCTCCACCAGGGAGCATTGATTTTGTTCAGTAGTCTTGAGATGGAGGCAAGATAATCTTCACTCAGCGGGTCTGTACTACCGATAGAAAGGTTGACACCGTGTGTCACTAGAGGAAATTTTTCCAGGGCTATATCAAGACGTTCGCGGATTCTTCCGCCAAGATCCATATAGTTTTCTGGAACTAATTCTAGAAAATCGATTTGGTCGGCATGTGCAAATGTTTCAGCGGCTAACTCGCGCCGCAAACCCAGTCCAACACCAAGGTTGGGCATCAGTTTTTTAGCTGCGAGAAAGCCGCTGGACATTTAATGGCATCCTAAGAAGGAGGAGAAATCAGAAGTTCTCTTGAGAAGAACTATTTGGTCTCTTTTACTTCTTTGGTTTCTTTTGTTTCTTTGGTGGCTTTGCAAGAACCTTCTTTGCCTTTGCAAGATCCTTCTTTGCCTTTAGCTTCATCTTTAGCTTTGCAAGAAGCGTCTTTGCCTTTTTCTTTGCACTCTTTCTTGCACTCTTTATCTTTCTTAGCTACTTTGATTTTCTTTTCAGTTTTTACTGTTTCTTTCTTTTCAGTAGATTCAGTTTCAGCAGCGCGAACTGCTGTGTTCAAGGAAAGGCCGAGGACAGCTACGAGAGCTACGGCTAATTGAGTCTTCTGCATTTAGACCTCCAGAAGTTGGATACTGACCATTGAGACCTCCCAAAACACTGTCTGGGCAAGTACATCAACATGTGGGCCATGCTAACCCACATTGTTTAAATACGACCAATAGGCAGGTTATGACTGTGTAAAAGTCTTTACAGTCAAGCTGAGGCGGCGTCTCAAGCTGTAACTATTCTTAACGGCAAAGACCACTTGAAAACGCCAAATATTCACCAAAGCTTCACCGAAAAATGCAGAACCATACCCAGCCCGTAGAAAACCCTGGCATCATCAACTTATTATTCCGCTGATCTGTTATATCTAGTAAGCTTAATAAACATCGATAGTATTTTGGCAGTATTCGGTAGCGTAAACAGAGATGACTCAGACAACCATCCACTCATATTTTCAGCAAATGTTTGAAGATTGGGTAGCAAATGGAAGATTCCCCGAATCTACAGTAGAAGCTTGCACACCGGCCATGGCCAGCAAGCTCGGCGTACCATCAGAGAAATTCACCTTCGATTCCTTTGTTCACTCCAGTCAAACCCCCGAGTGGACCCTCAAGCCAATAGATTTTGGCAGTCAGCTAGAGAGCGCACTTTTTATTTATCTGCCAACTCCCTGGTCTGAGTTCGAGAAACTTGAGAATGCTATTCAGGTTTCAGACAACGGTGTCGTGCGGCAAACAATTTATTTGTTAGACAAAACGACCTGGCGCAATGACCTCAGTAAATTTTTCCAGCAGGGTGAAGTAAGCGCCTTTGTTTACTACCTGATTCAACCGCCAGCATTCCACCAATGGATTTGTTGCATAGAACAAGATCAACGGGTTTGGGTATTTGCTGTGTACTCAACTGAAGACAAAATTTTGGTCACCAAGGCTGATGCTTCGGACAAAGGTCTTTTAGAAACTCAGCTGATTTCACTGATTAATTCAAATCCTTGGTATGGCTTCGTCAAGCCAACACCATAAAGCCTGTAGCTAAAATAGACCGTGAATTTCCTCTATCTCCATGGCTTTGCTTCATCGCCACAATCGCGAAAAGCTCGCTTCTTCAAAGAAAAGATAGAAGAAAATGGTTGGCATTGTTTGGTACCCAATTTAAATGTGCCAAGCTTTGCTGCTCTTTCCCTATCAGCTCAAATTGATTTAGGCTTGGAGCTGATAAACGACCTAAATGATAGTCCTCTAGTAATCGTAGGCTCAAGCATGGGTGGTTTGTTAGCCGCTCTACTAGAACAAGAACTGCGCCAGCAGAGATCACCAACAAAACTTCAGGCACTTGTTCTTCTGGCTCCCGGTTTCGGTATTACCAAACGTTGGCCACAAATCATTGGTGAGCAGGGCATGCAAAGCTGGAGAGAAACAGGCTTCAGACCGTTCTTTCACTATGCGGCAAACAAAGAATTACCCCTCCATTTTGCCTTCGCCAAAGAGCTTGAGCAGCACAAGACAGACAATTTCGAAATCGACATTCCCACCATCGTCTTCCATGGTATCGATGATCAGACAGTGCCAATCGAGCATGCCAGACAATTTGCCCAGCTCAACACCGCCGCTGCACTGGTAGAGCTAAATGATGGTCACGAGCTAGCAAACAGCCTGGATCTTATTTGGTTAGAGACATGCAATTTTCTCAATCAACCTAGCACTGCCAGCGATACTAGGACGTACTAGCTATTCTTAGCCGTGCTTTATCAGACTATATGCACTATCCAAAACAAAAGCGGAAAGGGCCCCGGAAAACCGAGACCCTTTCTTAACTACTTTTCCAGTTATTACCAGAAGAGCTTAGGCGGAAGCGCCACCCATGTCGCCAGAGGTTGCTGGAGCAACTGCGGCTTTGGTGCGCTTAGGAGCAGCTTTCTTAGCTGGCTTTTTAGCAGCAGCTTTCTTGGCTGGAGCTTTTTTGGCAACAGCTTTCTTAGGAGCGGCTTTCTTAGCTACAGTCTTTTTAGGAGCAGCTTTCTTAGCAACTGTTTTCTTAGCAGCAGCTTTCTTAGGAGCAGCTTTCTTAGCTACAGTTTTCTTAGCAGCAGCTTTCTTAGGAGCAGCTTTCTTAGGAGCAGCTTTCTTAGCTACAGTTTTCTTAGCAGCGGCTTTCTTAGGAGCAGCTTTCTTAGCAACTGTTTTCTTAGCAGCAGCTTTCTTAGGAGCAGCTTTCTTAGCTACAGTTTTCTTAGCAGCAGCTTTCTTAGGAGCAGCTTTCTTAGCTACAGCTTTCTTAACAGCAGCTTTCTTAGGAGCAGCTTTCTTAGCTACAGCTTTCTTAACAGCAGCTTTCTTAGGAGCAGCTTTTTTAGCAGCAGCTTTCTTAGGAGCAGCTTTCTTAGGAGCAGCTTTCTTTGTTACTTTCTTAGCAGCGGCTTTCTTAGGCTTAGCTGCGGTACCGGTTGACTCTTCAGCCATAGCGGCAGCAGGAGAGATCTTTGCTCTCTTAGTGGACTTCTTCTTGGTTGGCTTGGTTGCCATTTAGTTTTCCTCCCTTGGAAATCAATCTGGTGGGCAGGAACTTTCGCAGACACAAGCTGGAAAAGAATCCCTAATATTGAGCGCCTGCTCTAGACGATATCTAATGAACTACTAAAGTGACTCGAAACTGCTACTTCATATTGATGTATCAATCGCTTCTCAAATTTGCTTGTCCATTTATCGTTTCGACTAAACGCTAACTACCACCGTCTTTTTTTGTAGAGACATCATTTTTTTCAAAATGACACTCAATTACTTTCACACCACACGCGTCATAGATTACATTCGAATGGAATAAATTGCAACATATAGATCTTCCCTCAGTTGCTAACCATCAGCCACCGAGAGCAGAGAACGACACTAATTTGCTAAGGAGAGCACCACTCGAAACTGTCTATTCAAGCCACTTTTGCAAACATCCAGCGAGCGAGTGGTACCACTTCAAAGCAGTCGAATTGATTGAAAAAATATTTTTCGGAACTGTCACAAAAAAATGATTGAGCACTAGACAAACACAATTTTTTTCAAAAAACGATCGTTTCAGGATCTCAACCGAAGAAGCGATTTAGCAAAAAGTTTCTTCGATACCACTCCCGGTGACGGCCAGTTATCAAGCGTGAGAGCGATTTCACTAATCAGGCAATAGCCCGCACCATAGCTCAATTGCAGACAATCGAAGGCAGAGAGAAATTGAACAATCGAGTTCGTGATTTGTAAATCTGGCCTAGAGAAAACGCGAAGTACCAGCAAAGCCGAAAGCAGATCTAAAAGCTTCACCCTGAATTTCTTTCAATTGGCGGAAATCAATTACATCATTGTCGATCAAGCGTTCGTACTCACCGGGCAAAGTACAAGGTGATGGATTCCTTCCCGGGTTGTCTGTACACACCGCAATTGCCACCCCAGCTTCCCTACAGCGATTAAACACAGTCTTCAGTTCTGAAAAATCTTTGAGCACTCCGGTTTGTTTGTAGCTAGTTGGACAAACCTCTAAAGTGATCTGCCGTTTGGAAAGCTCCTTTAACATGCTCGGTTTTTGCAAAGGAATGTGTATGCCGTGACCAATGCGATCGAGGGTAGCGAAGTAACGAGGATCAACATTGTCGATACCAGTCTCTCCCAGGTGGCACGTTGTCTTCAAGCCAGAGGCGCGAGCCCGAGCCATGAGCTTGATCCACTCTTCAGTCTTTTCAGTGTTGATTTCCGGACCAGCAAGATCTACTCCGACCACAGGTCCAAGATTGTCTTGAGCAACTTTGAGAATGGCCTCATTGATTTTGAGTGGCAAGCGTCTATCAAAACAAAGAATCTGCTTCACGATGATTGGATAGTCGGCTGGCCTTAAGTTCATAGTGATCACCTCAACGATGAGATGCATCTGAGCCAACCTCTTAGCCGGAGTAAGTTTGTGGTCTGTTCTGAAATAAGGGTTATAGCGCAGTTCGAGATACTGCAGATTCTCGAAAGTATAGGCACCTCGGCACAAGCGCAAACAGAAGTACGGTAAATGCTCAAGGCTTTGCAGTTCTTCTACCAGCGAGTGGATTTTGACGAACTCTTCTAGAGTGCGACAAGGTCGAGTGAACCAATTGTAAAAGCCATCATAGTCAGGAAAGTAATTGAGTATCGGATGGTCAGTCCGGCGCAAGAACTTATAGATGATCCGAGGATGCAGGGCTCCACCAAGGTGCCTGTGAAGATCCGCATATAAAGCCATTTGTGAGCCACCTTTCGATTTCCGATGCCAATTATTTTTTGAATCTTGCCGAGCTGGGTAAATATCTATTGCGTGAAATAACTTTCTCGACTATTAGTTGCTTATTCCATACCTTATATATAGAATTTCAAACTCCCTGAAAAATTACCAAAAAAACTGATGAAATCTTTTACCCAACTATTAGCTAGACAAATCAAAGCGCTAAGCATGTTGCACTCATATAGGCGCCTGAGCCTTGCCACTGTCGCCGCACTGGCCATAGCAACAACAAGCCAGGTGCAGGCTTTCGCCCAAAATGATCCAATTGTGATTCTGCAGACGACAAAAGGGCGAATCGTAATTAGAGTCTTCCGCAACATGGTTCCCTACACGGCCAACAATTTCCTTGACCTCGTTTCAAGAGGCTATTACGACGGCAAATCTTTTCACCGAGTGGAAAGCTGGGTAGTCCAAGGTGGTTGTCCCTACGGTAACGGTCAAGGCAATTACACCGACCCCGATACTGGTCGAGAGCGTTTCCTTCGCCTTGAAATCAACCGCAACCTCAACCACAACTCCGCTGGAGTTGTAGCGATGGCACGCGGCCAAAGTCTTGATTCGGCAAGCTGCCAATTCTACATTTTGAAAAAACCAATGTCGCAGCTAAACGGCAAATATGCCGTATTTGGGGGGGTTGTAGACGGCCTCAACAACATCTACCGCATAGCGCCTGGCGACCGTATCATTTCCGCTCAAATCGCTGGCGGCCAAACTCAGAGAGCTGCCAACCAAGAACCAATTGAAAGACCGGTGACGCCAACTGCAGCATCAGGAGAGAGCAAAGAAGCCACTGGTGAAAGCGGATTTTAAAGCGCGAATCTCTTAGGCAAATAGCTAGGATCCCCAGCATTCTTAGTTAACTTGCCGTCTTTAAGTAGGTCGACAGACTCAAGCCAAGCTTCAAACTCAGGAGCTGGCAACAGGTTATGAATTTCGCGCAGAGCTGCGATATCGTGGAAGCTTGTGCTTTGATAAGAGAGCATGACGTCATCACCCATGGGCACGCCCATAAAGTAATTGACTCCAGCGGCAGTAAGCAAAACCGTCAAATTTTCTAAGTCATTTTGATCGGCGTTCATGTGATTGGTGTAGCAGGCATCAACTCCCATCGGTAAGCCCAGCAACTTAGCCATAAAATGATCTTCAAGACCGGCCCGTATCATTTGCCTGCCATCGGCGAGATATTCCGGTCCAATAAAGCCAACAACATCATTGACCAAAAAAGGATTGAAACATCGAGCTAGGGCATAACAGCGAGCTTCCATGGTGAGCTGATCGGCGCCAAAATGTGAGAGCGACGAAAGCTCAGAACCTTGTCCGGTTTCAAAATACATGAATGGCAACTCAGTAGAAATTTCTTTCTTACCCAGGACACATGCTTCTTTGATCAAATCAATGTCAATTCCAAAAGCTTTGTTGCCTTTCTCGCTGCCAGCAATACTTTGAAAAATTAGACCAGCTGGCGCACCTCTTTCGATGGCCTTCATCTGCGTAGTGATATGAGAAAGAATGCAATTTTGGGTGGGAATCTTCAGTGCTTCAATGATCTTGTGGGTTTCTTCAAGTAGTCGTCCAACTGTGTCGGCGCTGTCATAGACCGGATTGATACCAATTACAGCATCCCCGACTCCGTATGAGAGCCCTTCAAAAATAGAGGCTTTGATGCCATCAATAGAATCGCTTGGATGATTAGGCTGCAGCCGCGAAGACAGTCTTCCACTCAAACCTAGCGTGGTTTTTGCCTTGACCACAACCTGACATTTCTTACCTGCCAAAATCAGATCGAGATTAGACATTAGCTTGGTAACAGCTGCCACCATCTCACCGGTGAGACCCCAGCGGATCTGTTCAATCATCTTGAGATCTGTGTCGCTATCGAGTAAAAATTCTCGAAGCTCAGCTACTGTCCAATCTTTAATACGAGCATAGGCTTGAGGGTCAAGACTATCGTCAATCAATCGAGTAACTTCGTCCTGCTCATAAGCTACAACCGGCTGATCTCGCAAAACTGAAAGCGGCAACTGACTCAAGACACTCTTGGCAGCTATCCGTTCTATCTCGCTCTGGCTGCCGATTTGAGCCAGTAGATCGCCAGATTTTTCTTCATTGGCCTGGGCTAGAACGCCCTTGATCTCAGCAAACTGATAGTGGCGACCGCCTATCTTGGTATCGAGCTTGATCAATTCTTCACCAGTCTTAAAATAGCCTCAAAACAAATAGTGTACCCTATGGCATATGCAGGCAAGAACAGAACAGCTCAAGACTCTTACTCCGGCGCGAATCGGTGTATCTCGCACAGGCTCTCGCCCATTGACGGCTACCTGGCTTAGCTTTCGAGCTGACCACGCCCTAGCACGAGATGCCGTTAACAGCGAAATCAGCCAAAGCTTTTTAGAGCAATTTGCCAAAGCAAGACAATTTCCCATAATCACAACCACGGCAGAAAGTCGCCACGATTTTATTCTCTATCCGCCCAAAGGGAAACGGACAGAAGAAAGTACTATCAGAGAACTGCAGACGACATGCCCCAGCGACATTGATGTACAGATAGTTGTAAGCGATGGCCTCTCAGCTCTAGCCGTAGAAGAAAATCTCCTCGACCTCTTACCAATGCTTGAATATGGTTTTGCTCTCAGTAACATTACTGTTGGTCAAATAGTAATTGCCAAATATGCCCGAGTAGCAATCGCCGACCAAATCGGCCATAGCCTCAGAGCCAAAGTAGCCCTCAACTTAATTGGTGAACGTCCGGGTCTCTCCTGTGCCAGCGGACTATCTGCATACATAACCTACAATCCAGGCCCTCACACGGTTAGCTCCGATCGCACTGTTGTATCGAACATTCACAAAGGCGGCACTCCGCCGACAGAGGCCGGTGCTTTCATCGTCAAAACAATTGAACGTATTCTCGACAAGAAAGTGTCGGGCGTAAGATTGCAACAACTCGGCTAAGCATGTCACTAGACTCAAAAGAGAAAACTCTAGGAAATGCTTTAGTTAGTGTTGGTATAGACATTGGCACAACCACTTCACATTTAGTAGTAACAAAGCTCACATTCGCCAATGCTTCCTTGGTTAATGCCGCTCCTAATCTAGCGATTACTAATCGCGAAATACTTTACGAAAGCGAAGTATTGCTCACACCTCTTACGGCCTCAGGAGAAATTGCAGCAAAGCAAACTGCTGAGTTGATTGAAAGGGCCTATCAAACTATTGGTCTCAACAAAAGCGACATAGATACAGGAGCCTTAATCATTACTGGTCAATCAGCTCGGGCTCGCAATGCCGAAGCTGTTAGCGCGCATCTAGCAGAACTAGCCGGAAGTTTCGTCGTTGAGAGCGCCGGCCCACACCTTGAAAGTGCTCTGGCCGCGAGGGGTTCGCAGGCCGTAGACTATTCGCAAAAAACTGGTCTGACAATTCTGAACATAGATATCGGCGGCGGTACCAGCAATTATGCTCTGGTTGTAGAAGGCACAATTAGAGAAACAGCTTGCCTCAATGTCGGCGGCAGAATGTTGCAGTTTGATTGGACGAAAAAGACCATCAGTGCGATTAGTGATAGTGCGCAGCTAGTAATTGCAAGCAATCCACATTTCAGTGAGTTGCTTGTAGGTAATACCATAGAGACTGGCTTATTGAGCCAATTTGCTCAAGAATTAGCAAAGACGATTTTACTGACAGCAAAGGCTGTTACAACTTATCCAGAGCTGATGCTAACCAGTGCCCTGTCAAACTCACAACCGCAAATTCAGATTGACGAAATCTGGTTGAGTGGTGGTGTAGCAAGCGCATTTGCTGAAGCTGATCTGACCAAATTTGGCGATCTTGGTGTCTTCTTAGCAAAGGCACTGGCAGCCGAACTGACTAAACAAAATACTGCATACAAAATCGCACCAAGAGCCATTCGCGCTACGGTTATTGGAGCTGGACTTCATACCATCCAGCTAAGCGGATCCACCATTGGCTTTAGTGCAGAAAATTTACCGCTGCGCAATCTCAAACTAATCAAAGTTGATGCCACAATACTTAGCTCAGTGGCGACACAGATAAATCAGCAAATGCAACAACGAGAACATCGGTGGCAGCAGTTCCCGGTTGCCCTGGTCTTGACTGGCATAAAAAAAGAAATGCTTTCATTTACCTTTCTCAAAGATTTAGCCACTGAGCTGGCGCAAGTCTTTGAAACATCTAAGGCCTGTGAACCTTTCGTGCTTGTGGCAGAAGTCGACTTAGCTATGGCCTTGAGTTTGATTTTGAAAGGCATGTTAACAGATAAGAGAATAATTACAGTCGACGGTATCAATGTGGCTGAGGGTGATTACATAGATATCGGTAGACCTGTATCTACATCAGCAGACCCTAATACTCAGTCTCTTCCAATAGTGGTAAAAACTCTGCTATTTTACAAATCTGAGAAATGATGGCAAAATGGCTCTCAGCCTTATCAATCGGGGAAACTAAAAAATGAAATCGAAAACAGTATCTTTAGTAGCAGCAATGTTGTTAGTGGCCGTTGTTGCTTCTAGCAATGCTGCATTTGCAGCTGATGACAACAAACTGGTATCAGGCGCCAAAGCAGTCGGCAATGGCATTATGTGGGCACCAAGAAAAATTGGTCATGGTCTTGCTGCTGGCTTCAAAGCTATGGGCAATGGCATGAAAAAGATGGTTGGCAAATAGAATCACTAGTTGCTTCAATCGAAGCGACAGTCTAGCGCCAAAGCAGCATTCAACCTGGTCAAATATTCATCCTTGGAAATGTTCCGAGCGTTGAAAGTGGCCAGGTGTTTGTTTGTATATTGGGTATCAAGCAAAACAAAACCGCGCTCTTTCATGCGCTCTACCAAAAAGACCAGAGCCACCTTAGAAGCATCGGTCATGCGATGAAACATTGATTCACCCATAAAAGCACCGCCAATGCTAACGCCATAAAGTCCGCCCACCAACTGACCTTCAAAGTAGGTTTCTACCGAGTGAGCAAAGCCGTGCTGATTGAGCTGGCTATATACGCGAACGATATCCTCGTTAATCCAGGTTTCTTCGCGATCAGCGCAGGCCCACATCACTTCTTCAAAGGCTTGATTAACCTTGATTTCAAAAACACCCTGACGATATGTACGCATTAATCGTTTAGAGACGTGGAAGTAGTCGAAATCAAAAATACAACGGGGATCTGGTGAGTACCAAGAGATCTTGCCGTGGCTATCAGCCATAGGAAAAATACCCTGGCAATATAGACGCAGTACCAAATCTGCTGTGAATTCAGGCTCCTTTTTTCTACCAAAAATCACGGTTTAGTACTACAAGAAAGCGAGCGGATAAAGACAACTATTTGTCTTAGATCTTGCTCTGAAAGCTTTTCTACAGGAAAGGGCGGCATCCCCCTAGTAACGCTACCGCGACGTATGGTTGCCATAAGCTCATCGTCACTCTGATATTTTTTAGCGAATCGTGGCCCCTTAAGCGGCTTATCGCCATTCAATGAATTTTCACCATGGGGATGACAGCCCCAACAAGTAGCCTTTACAAACAGCATCTTGCCGGCCTTTATCTCTTCAGCCGTGGGCGCAGCGACTTTCTTGGAAGCTGTTGGTTGGGGACCAGCTTGAATTTGCTCGGCGCCAAAGAAGGCTGTTGCTACAGCCAAAAAGAAGGCGAAACCATTTAACGAAAATAGCCCTAGAGCTCGCTTTTCCATTTTTATTCTGTCATCAAATATTCGGGGAAGTTGAATTCGTAGACCTTAAAACAGAACTCTAAATTGTCTTCAGTCTCTACTTCCGAACAGGAAAGAAGCTGAAAAACTTGCTTGAACGGGGGTAAAAATGTATCGCAGTCAAACACGTGACGAACCTGTGTGAGATAGAGCAAACCGCAACTTGGGTGCTGCATGGCTTCGTTATAAACCTGGGCACCACCGATAATAAAGACCCGATCTACTGGCGCTGGTATGAGCATTTCCAGAGCTTGATCAAGGGAGGGGCTGACAAAATGTCCTTCTGGCATTGGATAGTTCGGATTGCTCGTCAGAACAATATTTATTCTGCCTTTAAGAGGACGATGGGCAGCAGGAATTGATTCCCAAGTCTTTCTTCCCATAATAACGGCATTCAATACTTCTGGCACAGGCGTGGCGCTGGTCAGATCTTTGAAATACTTCAAGTCTTTAGAAATGCGCCACGGCAAGGCATTGTTTTTGCCAATACCAAGGTTCAAATCAGCAGCGACAATGATGTCGAATTTTTCTCGCACTTTAGACAGCCACGGGGAATTTGATGAAACCTTGATGCACATAATCGTGCAATTCAAAGTCTTCAAACTTCAAATCAAATATTGGCTTGTTGGCAATAGTGACTCGAGGTAAGGGCCCTGGCTCGCGCTTAAGCTGAGCATTAATACCATCAAGATGATCAGAATAAATATGGGCATCACCAAAAGTATGGGTGAAAATCCCTGGGGTTAGGCCACATTCTTGAGCGATCATCATATTGAGCAAGGCATAACTAGCGATGTTGAAAGGCACACCAACGGCAATATCGGCAGAACGCTGATAGAGCTGTAGATCTAGACGGCCATTAATGACATAAAACTGAAACATCATATGGCAAGGTGGCAAAGCCATTTTGGGAATATCGGCGACATTCCAGGCAGTGACAATCAATCGCCTTGAATCAGGATTATTTTTAATTTGCTCGATCACATTAGCTATCTGATCGATATGCCCATCTTCGCTTGGCCAACTGCGCCACTGATAGCCATAAATGGGGCCGAGCTCGCCTTCAGTATTGGCCCAAGCATCCCAAATAGAGGTATGTTGCGTTAGATCGTCATTGATGTTGGTTGAGCCCCGCAAGAACCAAAGCAGTTCACGCACAACCGCGGCAAAATTGACTTTTTTAGTGGTGAGAAGCGGGAATCCTTCACGCAAGTCATATTTATTTTGCAGGCCAAAGCAAGAAATAGTGCCAGTTCCAGTACGGTCTGTGCGCTGTTCACCATTTTCAAGTACATGCTTTACTAAATCGAGATACTGCTTCATTCTCACTCACTCTCTGCCAGACCATAAAAGCCATCATTTAGTATAACTCTTGCACTCTTGCGGACAAAGCTAATTACCTAATTTGATCAGGCAAGCAAGAGCAAAGCCTAAATCAACTTTGATGTTGCTCGAACTTTGCCCTAGAGAATATATGCTGTATCAATTATCAGTTTAGGAATACTTACAAATGAATCCAGAATTCCGCAACGAAGCCTTTACCGACTTTAATCTACCAGCTAATCAAGAGGCCATGAAAGCCGCTATTGCCAAAGTGCGCGGAGAGCTGGGTAAGAAGTATCCCCTTGTCATTAACGGCGAAAAAATTGAAACAGCCGACTTGCTTGTTTCTACCAATCCGTCAAATCCTAAAGAAGTAATTGGTAGTTTTTCTAAAGCCAATACCGACTTGGCCGAACAGGCGATGAAAAGTGCCTTGACCGCTTTTGACTCCTGGAAAAATACTTGCCCCAAAGAACGCGCCCGGTTTCTACTGAAAGCAGCAGCAATCATGCGTCGGCGCAAGCATGAACTATCAGCTTGGATGATCTTAGAAATCGGCAAGAGCTGGGCCGAGGCCGATGGAGACGTAGCAGAAGCGATTGATTTTTGTGATTTCTATGCCCGCGAAATGCTGCGTTTGAGCGAACCACAGCCTGTGACTGCCAACGCCGGCGAAGAGAACGAGCTTTATTACATCCCATTAGGGGTTGGTCTAGTTATTCCACCGTGGAATTTCCCCCTCGCCATCCTCGTCGGAATGACCACCGCCTCAATCGTCGCTGGCAACACCGTCATTCTCAAACCATCCTCTGAAACTCCAGCCATTGCCTATCAATTTGTTGAAATTATGGAAGAAGCCGGTTTGCCCAAGGGCGTGCTGAACTTCCTCCCCGGCCCCGGCGCTAGCGTTGGCGACTTCTTGGTCACTCATCCGAAAACCCGCTACATTGCCTTTACCGGCTCAAAAGAAGTCGGTCTGCGCATTAACGAACTGGCCGCTAAGCCACAAAAAGGTCAGCTTTGGATCAAACGAGTTGTGGCCGAAATGGGCGGCAAAGATTCAATTATTGTCGACAGCGATTGCGACCTTGACATTGCGGCAGAAGGAATTGTGGCAGCAGCCTTCGGCTTCCAAGGCCAAAAGTGCTCGGCCTGCTCCCGCGCAATCATTGACGAGAAAGTCTACGATCAGGTGCTGGCAAAAGTGGTTGAGCGCACTAGAGCACTAAAAATAGGCAGCCCTGAAGAAAGAACAAACAACTACGGTCCAGTTAGCTCCAAATCAGCCTATGCCAGCATTCTTGAGTATGTTGAGATTGGCAAAAAAGAAGGAAAGGTTGTCGCTGGCGGCAACAAGATTGACACTAAAGATGGTGGCTTCTATATCGAACCCACAGTGATCTCAGATGTTGCCCCCGAAGCACGCATTTCGCTAGAAGAAATATTTGGACCAGTCCTAGCCATAATTAAGGCCAAAGACTTCGACCATGCTCTGGCAGTGGCTAATAATACTGAATTCGGTTTAACCGGCGCGGTTTACTCGAGAAACCGGCAGCACTTAGAGCGGGCCCGTCGTGAATTTCACGTCGGAAATCTTTACCTAAATCGCAAGTGCACCGGCGCTCTAGTGGGCGTCCATCCATTTGGTGGCTTCAACATGAGCGGTACTGACTCCAAGGCCGGTGGACGCGACTACTTGTTGCTCTTCACCCAGGCCAAATCGGTAGCAGAAAAGTTCTAGTGACAACCTCGATGGCGCTGAGAACTAACAGCAATGCTGCTAAACTAGCGCCATCGAGATAGATGCAAGTCATGTATCTCAGGATTCGGTTTGGTTAGGAGGAAAGATGGCTGAGTCAATTAGCCTCATCCGACAAATAGCTGTCAGAGCAATTGTCACTGAGAACTTTAAGGCCCAGGTTGCCAATGAGATTTTGCGCAATATTCAGCAGATTGACGCTGAATTGCAGCAATTAGAATTCAAGGGCAAAAGAGCCGTAGCAGATATTGAAAAAAGAGCAGGCGGAATGGTTTCATCCGATGCCCGAGTGCAAATTGAAACAATTCGCTCTCAGGTTGAAGCTGAAAAGATGCGTCTTTTACAGCTCAAAGAAGAAATGCAAGGTCAAAACCAAGCTCTTTCTGAACTGCCAGTAGGCAGTGTCGTCACTCAATTTACTGTGGAAAATCCAGTGGAAGTGCGTATTGGAGAAAATATTTTCCAACGCCTCGAAGGTGGCGAAATTCTAGTTAAAGATGGCGTCATTCAAGAGATTCGCGTCTAACTAGATTTTTTCAGTACTTAGTAAAAGAGGGAAGGCCAAGCCTTCCCTCTTATTTCGTGTATGTCAGAACCTTAGGCTTCCAGATAGTCTTTCAGCTGTGAGCCCTGGCGCGATTGACGCAAAAAGCGAAGTGCCTTTATTTCAATCTGACGAGTGCGCTCTCTGGTGATACCAACGAGCTTACCAACCTGTTCTAGAGTGCGTGGCTTACCATCATTTAGTCCAAATCGCAGAATGATAATCTCACGCTCTCGAGCCGTCAGCATCGACAACACCCCGCGAATGTCTTGCGACATCAGACTAGCGGCAGTCGAATCCTCTGGCGAAGAATGATTTTCATCTTCTACTACCTCAGACAAAGAATTGTCGTCTTCTTCACCATAAGGCGTATCAAGAGAGAGAGGCGAACGATTAGCAGCTAGAATATCGCGTACTTTTTCTACACTCACTCCTAGCCCCTTAGCCAGGTCTTCTAGAGTTGGCCTGCGGTCAAGCTCTTGAGAAAGTTTGCGAGTAACCTTGCGCAGATTGTTGATAGTCTCAACCATGTGCACCGGTACACGAATAGTGCGTGACTTATCGGCAATCGCCCTGGTTATACCTTGACGAATCCACCAGGTTGCATAAGTTGAGAACTTATAGCCACGCTCAGCGTCAAACTTTTCAGCGGCACGAATCAATCCGAGGTTACCTTCTTGAATCAAATCAAGTAGAGGTAGTCCGCGTCCTTGATATTTTTTGGCAACACTCACAACTAAACGTAGATTTGCCTGCACGAGTTTCTTTTTAGCGAGGTCATCGCCAATTTGAATCCGTCTAGCCAGCTCAATTTCTTCAACTGCAGTCAATAGCCTGATGCGACCAATCGAACGCAGGTAAAACTGCACTGGATCTTCACCTGGGGTGCTGATTAAGCGGCCGCGTGAAATTTCTACGACTTCTTCGTCTTCTACACCTTCGCTTTCTTCAACCACAGTGATCTCGTCGTCGAAGCTAACTTCGTCGAAATCCTCAGAGCTATATACTTCTTTCTGCGCTTTTCTTGGCATGTTACTTGCGGCTCCTGCCGCTGGTTATTAGATACCTAGTGTCAAATTGGCTTCCGACCACAATGCACTCATGGTCACAAGAGAGTTGACGCACCCTCCTATTAAAATGTTCCTACGCCCACTTGATAACCGGGTAAACCCTAGATTAGCTCAAGGTTAAGCCTGTTTTGCACGGCCTTAACAAAGCTTCTTGCAAACACTTATAAGGCAGGTAGGACAACCTATAAGTAGGTTGCCAGAGGGCACGCTATAACTAGATAAATTCCGCAGAAAAGACGGCTTATTTAAACTTTCCGTAACTATGTAGTCCGCCAAACCCTAAAGAGTTGAAGCCCAGGTAAGTCAGAAGAGTTAGCAGCAAACCAATCACTGATACGATCGAAAGCTTTTCTGCCGAAAGATCTCTTTGAATACGCAAGTGAATGTAGGCGGCATAAGAAAGCCAGGTGACCAAAGCCATAGACTCTTTGGGATCCCAGGACCAGTAACTTCCCCAAGCGTGGTTAGCCCAAAGGCCACCAGTAATAATGCCGATTGTAAGCAGGGGAAAACCAATGGCGACACAGCGATAGCCCACGTCATCGTACATCTCAGCCGCTTTACTAGAAGCTTTCGACTGTTCAATCGCGGCATCCTTAACCGGCAAGCTGCGAAATGCCAAAAATGGACCAATTACCGAGCTAGCAACAAACAATATTTGCAACCACTGAGTATCGACCTTACTGAAAGTACCAAGACCAATAGCGCTGCTAGCAGCAATGATAGTACCAACACAGAAAGCCAGAGAGCGCAGTCGGCCAGATTGCCAGAGATTGAGCAAGCCAGATAATCCAGCCAAAAAGAACATGGCATAAGAGACGATCAATGGCGGCACGTGGATTTGTCGCCAATAGCTAACCAGAGCTGGCACCAGCGGGCTAATGTCGTGCTGACTCGAAGGCAACCAGCTACCGTATAAAAACATCGTGGCAGCAAGCAGGCTGGCTAACCAACCCAATTGTTGAATGCCATAAGAACGACACAGATAAAGAAAGCCGCCCATGGTGGCCCAGGCAAACCATAAGAGCGATTCGTACAAATTGGCCAGAGGGAAACGTTGGGCTTCTATACCGCGAGTGACAATGGCAATAGTAAGAGCAATGAAACCGACAAGCATGACGCCATTAGCCACTTTTAGAGCAATACTATTGAATCTTTTAGTGCCATTAGAAGCGACGAACACCCAAAACGACGCCACCGATGATAGCCCAGCCGTGTTAGTTAGATAGAGCTGAAAATCAGACATGTGCTTGTTCTCCCTGATCTAACTGCGCTTGCTCTTGCAGGGTAAAGGATGCTTTCAATTTTTCCACCAAATTATCCATACTGCGCTCAAAGCCTACTTTAGCTTTGCGCGAGGTGCCTCCCATATAAAGTCTGTTCTCCTCAACTGCCACCCAGACATGACGATGAGGAACAGCGGCTAAGAGAACCCCAATCATTATTATGCCAAAAGCCAGATAGGTGATTGGCAGCCCCGGATCTCTTTTGTATTGCAGCCCAGTTACAGGTATAGCCTTTTCAAAGACTACATCAACATCGCCTAACTTAATTGACTTACCAGACTGAATCTCTGAAATAAGCTTAGGAGCTTGCCACTCCCGACGTTTGGCAAAGACACGCAGAGTTTTGCCTTCTGATGCCAAAGACATTATCAATACAGTGTCTTGATCAAGGGGTAGAAAACAAGCATATTTCTCGCCCATCGGCCTGAGATCTAATTGCCGCTGATGACCATTAAAACTCACTGCTACCTTAGCCAGACCCCAACTCGACTGATAGATATCAACGTTCTCGTAGGTGAGTGGATTGTTGACCGATATCTCGCCTTGGTGAAGTACCTTGCCTTTATCATCAACCACACTGAGATTACTGAACCACTGCTTCGCTTGCCCACCAGGGTAGTTCTCACGCCTGGTGCCATCTACTCGCACCTGCCATTTCGGCAACGAACCAATCCAGAGCTTGCTGTGTTGAGAATCACTAAAATTCAATTTCTCATCGAGCAGCACTGGTTGAAAACCAGTAAAGCCCGTCCACGAAGTAATAGTAATACCGAGCAACAGAGTGAGCAGTCCCACGTGGGTGACAGATGGAGCTAAGCGCCCAACAACACCGTATTCGCCCTTGAGCTTAGAACCCTCAGCCTTGATCTTGTAACCCATCTTGGTCAAGCGCACTGAGAGATCGGCAATTAAGGCGGTTTGCTCTTCGGCCTTAGCCACGTTCAGACAATAGTGCACAGGCAATTTGAGAATATCTTGACCGCGGAAAAACGGCAGTGAATTCTTGAGCAATTTCAGTTTAGGAAAAACTCTCTGAAAACTGACCACAATCATGTTTAAGGTAAGAGTGGCTGTCAGAGCAAGAAACCAGGGCGAGTGATAAATATCGCTGATACCAAGTCGAATCAACCATTCGGCAATCTGATTGCCAAACACTTCAAATACTTTCTCTTGACCCCCTTGAGATTCTTGTGGCACCCCGGCGCCAATAAGAATTGTCAGAGCCATTAAGCACATCAAAAAGACCGAAAGCTTTACGGAGGCAAAAGGTGAGAGCTGATCCTTATTGCTATCGCGCTTCCCATCTTTCACTTTACTAGGTGACACCACGGCGGAGGCGGCAACCTCCGGTTCGACTTCTTTGCTTTTATCATCTTCGCTTACCAGAGCCACCATCAATCCGCCTCTTCACTAATGTCAGCACTAAGCTCGGAGTTTTTCTGCAACTGTTGAATAATGCTAATTGCTTCTTCGAAGTTATGACGGGACAACGCCGATGCCAGAGATTCAGAGGCGTTAAGCTCAGACCAAGTCTTCAAGCCATCAGCAACAGACTCAGTGCTTAACTGCTCCTGCACCGAGTCTAGAAAAACACTGTACCGGTCAAAATCGTTCACCAAGACTTCTTCAATACGCTGCATCACCGCAGTCTCTAGTGGTGGACAGATACCATCTGATGAAACCGATATTTTGACATGGCCGCGCTTAAATACTGTGACCGGAACAAAAGTGCAACCAGAACCAGCGACAAAATAGAACGGCACCTTACTAGAAGCGGCTATGACTGCCGCTTTCTCATTTGCCAACTGATTTGAACTGAGAGCGAAAACTAGAGAAAATCTAGTTAAGTCTTCACACTTTTCTAGATACTTAACTTCGCTAACCCGCACCAGCTCAAGACGATTGCCGTAGGTGACATGCAGCTCTTGAATTTCGCAAACAAAGGCAGCAGAAACAACCGTTACCGTGGCTCCGGCCTCCAATAGGCGCAATAGTTCAGCAAAAGCTACTAAATCACCACCGAAAACAATTACTTCTTTGCCTCGCAGAGACAAACTCAGAGGATAGAAATTTTCAGGTAGAAAACGGTTTTTTGCTTGTGCACTCATGGGTATTACCAAATCGAAATCAATTACTTCTCACCAGCACATAGTCAACCATTGCAATTAGCGCCTGCTTGCTCTCACTATCAGGCAGAACGGACAAACCACTCTTTGCTTTGGCGCCATAAGACAAAGCCAGTGCTTGAGCCTGCTCAACCCCACCGCTGTTGCGAATAATGGCTAGGGCCTCAGCTACGCCCTCATCGGTTTGTACAGCTCTTTTATTAATCAACTCAACCAGGCGCTGAGAGGAGGTGTCATTGCGCTCTAAAACATAAAGCGCTGGTGCGGTCAGTAGACCATTGCGCAAGTCATTGCCTACAGGTTTGCCGGTCTGCTGAGCTGAACCGGTAACATCAAGTAAGTCATCAACTATCTGGAAACAAACTCCTAAATTGACACCATAATCTTTTAGACCGGCCACTACATTGTCTGGCCGAGCGTTCAAGATAGCCCCACTATGAGCGCCAGCAGCAATCAAAGAGGCTGTCTTATTGATTGATTTGAGAATATAGGCGTCCCAATCAACTCGACAGACAAATTGCTGTCGCATCTGACCTATTTCGCCAGAACAAAGATCACCCAAAACCTGACCATAGATTCCCACCACCACTGGGTTCATGATGCGAGCAAGACAAATAGAGGCTTGAGCGAAAAGTAAGTCGCCTAAGAGCACGGCCAATTTGTCATTGAAGCGCTTGTTCACGGTCTCTTGACCACGCCGAGTAGAAGCGGCATCAATGACATCGTCGTGCACCAGGCTGGCTGAATGGATCAGCTCAGTTAGAACAGCCAAGATAATATGCAAGCGAGACATCTCACTATGAGCAACATCGTCCTTGCTGTTGGTCAAACTAGCTTTAGAACCGAGCAAAGAAATTAATGGTCTGATTCGTTTTCCACCAGCTTGGAAAATCTGCGCCAGTAAGTCGCCGACAAAGGGGCTGTCATCAATCAAATTGGTAACTAACCATTCCTCAACCAGGGCCATCTCGTCAGCCACTGGCCGGATAATATCGCTCAAGTCTGCATATTGGCCTTCTTGACCAGTTTCAGACCTATCAGGTTTTGCAGTTGTACCGGCGCCATTACAAGTTGTCATCAGATTAGTACTTTTCTTCGGTAATCTTGGCAAATTATGGCAGTTTCAGAGGGGTTCTTGCCCTTTGTTAGCTCTCATGATCCAAGAAACTTAGCAAGTACAAAGCGCCTTCTCAGGTTTTTTTTGGGGAGGGCGCATATTTTCAAGATGTTGTGGAACAACTCTAATGAGGAGAATGTTTAATAAATTTACTAATGGAACCCATATTAGCCGTCTAAATACCGAAATGGCATCAGACGATGTCTATTAATAAAAATCGGGTTAGACTTAAGGGTCAAATTGCGAGGTAACCGTGTTTCAGGATCTCAAAGCCAAATTACTGGCTGGACAAATAGCTTTCAACCAAGCACTGCCGCAGGCTTTGCCTCATTTGCGTGGCAAAATCGCAGATGAAAAGCTCTTGTGGCTAGCTTCAGAATTGCAGGGCTACAGTAATGCCATTGAGTTCTATCAGACTACCGATCACAACCTTCCGAGTTACCGTGTAGTGCCGGGAACCCTTCGATTGATGACGGCCGAGGGCCAACTACTGGAACTGAGACACCCTTACGCCAAACGCGATCACATCTTCCTTAGTTCACCAATTGCCTGGATTGAAGAAATTGCTAACCACAACCAGCAAGAAGCCACTTCGCTGGTGGAAGTGCCAGAACTAACAGCTTTCATGACTAAAAATGGCGGCGGAGTGGTTTGCGAAACCACTCAGAGCGAAGTGCGACGAATAATTGCTACCTTTAGAAACCAGTTTATTGACCTGCTCGACCAGGTCGAAGCAAAATCTGGCACCTAAACTAAAACAGATTCAGCGCTTTCACGCTTTTCGCTGGCGCTGACTACCATTTCGTTATCAAGCAATTTGAGTAGGGCAGCTATGCGCTCCCTGCGTATATCGCTTTCTTCGAATTTGTACAGGCGAAAACCATTGGCCAAGCTCACCCAGACCGACTGCTCATGGCCGACAGCGGTAGCAGATAAACGCATACTAACATCAAGCATGAGTTCAGCAAAGCTAGAACTACGAGCGCGACAGTTAACATAGCCGCAGTCGCGTTCAATGGCCATACCAAGCCGCAGCGCTGATATATAGGCATCGCGATCAGGTCTTATTTTGAGCAATTCATCTTCAAGCAATATCAAGTCAAAATCGAAGAAGCCGCTCTCTAAAGGCACTGCTTCACTTTCAACCGTGCTCAAAGCCTGCTTATAAACAGAAGGGCCAGCTATGGCAGCTAAGGCACGACGACGCTCAAGCTCACTAGAGCCCGAAACTCGCTCGTAAAGCAAGCAACAAAGCGCGCCAGTGACGATCAAACCGCCATAGTAGACGATCGAAAGCGGCACAATACCGGTGCCAATAGCCTGAGCAAAGGAAAAGACCACGAATATTTGAGCTAGGTGCCATAGAGCCACGGCCAAGCAAAGACCAACGGCCATAGACAACTTGCGACCGGGAGCAAGAGCCACACCGACGATAACGCAGGCTATACATGCAGCCCAATCAAGGAAAGCAACAAAAAGATGGTAAATATCAACTCCAGCGCTAATACCGGCTCGGGGCATAACGTGGGCCAACTCAATTACTGCAATCACTAGCAGTTGAATCAAGGCAAAGGCCAAGAGCGCAGAGATTATGGCAACAAAGTAACGAGCCATTAAATTACCAGCAAATTACCGACAAATTAGCAACGCTCCAAGAAGAAACGCCCCAAGATTTAGATGATGAAATATACCATGTCAGGACCTCAGGGCAAAGCCCTGGAAGGCGGCAAAATCAACTTTCCAAGAGTCTAAGAAGAATCTTCTCTTGACCTCCACGAGGCGCAATCGAGCACTGACACCACCAGCGATACCACAATTAGAGGAAAAATTACAGTTTAAGACCTTCCTAAACCGGGCAACAAAGGGGAAGAAGGAGAATCAATGGCGAGCGAAAATATTTTAATTAATCTGGCCGAGCTGGAAGAACTGGTTGAGAAATCGCTGGATAAGATCAAGCTGGCCCCATCTCATTTTGACTATTATCGTGGTGGAGCCGCCGACGAACTTACGCTGAAGCGCAATTGCCAGGCTTTTGCCGAGATTGCAATTTGGCCACGCATGTTAGTCGACATCAGCAAAAGAGACATGTCGCTATCACTCGTCGGCCAAAAAATTGACATGCCAATTGTTATTGCGCCAACGGCCTTTCAATCACTAGCTCACTGCCAGGGAGAACTGGCAACAGCAACAGCAGCGAAGCGATTAAACACTATCATGACCTTGAGCACGTTATCAAATCACGACATCGAAGAAGTAGCCAAAGCTGGGAACCACCTGTGGTACCAATTATACGTCTACAAAGACCGAGCCATTACTAAAGATCTAGTAGCCAGAGCTGAGGCCAGCAATTACAAAGCCCTTGTTGTCACAGTCGATTCGCCATTACTTGGACGACGCGAACGAGACATACGCAATCAATTTACTCTACCGCCCGGACTTCGAGCAGCTAACCTTGAAAAGTTTGCTCTAGGCAAGATCAGCAAGGACAAGAACGACAACAATCAAGACTCTGACCTGGCGCTTTATATCGCTTCACTCTACGACACCAGCCTGACCTGGAAAGATCTTGAATGGATTATTTCACTGACAAAACTGCCAGTTTTAGTGAAAGGTATTTTGCGCGGCGATGACGCCATAAAGGCAGTTGCTGCCGGAGCTAGGGGAATAATAGTCTCCAACCATGGCGGCCGCCAGCTCGATACCACTATCTCAACAATAGAGGCCTTGCCAGGTATCATTGCCGCCCTAGAAAAAGGCAATAGCTCGAAAAGCAATAGTGAAGTAGAAGTTCTGCTCGATGGTGGTATCAGAAGAGGAACTGACATACTAAAAGCATTGGCAATGGGAGCCAAAGCTGTAATGATAGGAAGGCCTATACTATGGGGCCTGGCTCTCTATGGCCAAAGTGGGGTGGAAGAGGTGCTGAATCTGCTCAAATCTGAGTTTGACCTAGCCATGGCTCTGAGCGGCTGCAGCAACCTGGCGGCAATTACTTCTGACTTAATTTCTCGAGAAAAATGACTGCCCTAAAACCAAGAATAGTTTCACTAATCGCCAGCTCCACCGAGATCGTTCATGCTCTTGGCTTAGGAGAATATATGGTGGGGCGCTCCCACGAATGCGACTTCCCTCAATCGATAAAATCTCTACCAATCTGCACCTCACCTAAATTTCAGGTCGATGGCTCTAGTTATGAAATAGATCAGCGCGTCAAAGCAATTTTGCAAGAGTCACTTTCGGTCTACAAAGTCGACGCCGATATTCTCGAAAGCCTTCAGCCAAGCCATATAATCACCCAGGCGCAGTGCGAAGTTTGCGCAGTCAGCCTCCGTGATGTTGAAGCAGCTCTGTGTCAGATGGTCAGCAGTAAACCGCAAATTGTTTCACTTGAACCAAACAGCATGGCCGACTTTTATAACGATATAGAAAAAATCGGCGAGGCTCTGTGGGTAGAAGATCGAGCAAAAGAACTGATAAAAAGCTGTCAAAGTAGAGTTGATGCCATTGAGGCAAAAGCAAACGAAGCTTTAGCCCGAGGCATGACCAAAGTTTCAGTGGCAGTAATCGAGTGGATAGAACCACTGATGGCAGCAGGAAACTGGATGCCAGAGTTAGTAGAAATGGCTGGTGCCACTAACTTATTTGGCCAGGCTGGCAAGCACTCGCCCTGGATGACCTGGGAAGAATTGATAGAGAAAGAGCCAGATATAATTCTCGTGACACCATGCGGTTTCGACAATAAACGTACTCTAGAAGAAATGCACCTGATTGAGCAACAACCTCACTACAGTGCCCTCAAAGCAGTGCGTAACAAACGTGTTTATGTAGCCGATGGCAATCAGTATTTCAATCGACCTGGGCCGCGCCTGATCGACTCGCTCGAAATAATGGCTGAAATTCTTTACCCCCAACTCTTCAATTTCGGCCATGAAGGCACAGCCTGGATTAATTTCACCAGCTCCAAGTCATCGATGGACAAAGCAGGCGAAAACTAAGTGAGCAATGAAGGCAATAAAAATAGTGATAGTGAAAGCAAGACTGAAGAGGGAAAATCTCGCCAGTTACTAGCTGCCAGTGCCCTTATTCCGCTGATTTGCGCTCTTTCACAACCACCTAACTTCAAAGCACTTATTTACTCTGTTTTCATAGTCAACTATCTAATCAAGACTCGAGCACGAGAAAAACCAGTAAAAGCCTTGGCAGAGAGCCAACCTTCAGCAACATCATTCTCAATCTGGCAGAAGCTTGAATTTCTGGCTCTGTTTGTAGCCTGTGGCATGATCGTACAGACACTTGACTATCTGGGGCACTTGAGCTTTCCTCTGCACCCGCTCTGGTCGCCCAGCTGGATTTACTTCGGACAGTCAGTACAGCCAGGACTGTCAGAAGCTTCAGTGGCTTGGCAATTCATTATGACTTTTCGGGTCATGGCAGCACTGGCACTGGCTTGGCTAATAGCCTTGCGCTTCTTTGTCATCAGCGAAATAGAATTCTTCAAGATAGCAGTGTCCTTTGGCGCAGTGCTAACTGCCATGGATTATTTGCCTGTAATAAGCCTGCCGAACTTAGAAGCCACAGTGGCTGGCGCAATCTACTATGGCTCAATCGCTGCTATTGCCGCAACACCGCTAGGACTGCCAGAAAGAGTGCAGTACAAAGGAAAAATTGGCGCCAGGGAAGTTTATATGCTTACCATGATCTTGCTCTATGCAGCCGTCAAACTAGTTATTCGCTTTTCGCCTATACCCGCTCTAGGCGGGGGCTAAGATGACAAGTCAGACGGGCATGGGTGAGAGCTATTGCCAGTGCATCAGAAGCATCGTCAGGCTTAACAATTTCTGGTAATCCTAAAAGCTTGGCCACAGCCCATTGCACTTCCGGTTTTTCAGCTTTGCCATAGCCAGTTACATGCAGCTTCACCTGCATTGGAGTATATTCACCAGCCAGCATGCCAAAGGTAGCCAAGGCCTCAAGAATGACACCACGAGCTTGGGCTACTGGAATTACAGTCTTGGCATTTTTGAAGAAGAAAATAGCTTCAACGCCACATTCCTCTGGCTTAAATTCTTCAATCAAGCTAATTAAATCTTCGCGAATCATTTTCAAGCGGTTGGCTGGAGCCATGGTTTTTGGAGTAGATATCACCCCTGACGATATATACCTAAAGCTATCTCCAGCAATCCAATCGACTATACCAAAGCCAACCGTAGCAGTACCTGGATCGATGCCCATGATCCGCCTTGGCACTCTCTTTGCACTCTCAAGCCGAGTATTCAATAAATACAACCTAAATTAGCAATTTTGACCTCTCAAAGTGTAACATTGCAAGGCACGGTTATCGGTATAAATGAACAGTTATAGCTTCAGCTCTGAAATTCAGGTCAGCCCTGTGAGCGTTACCCCCAAGGCGGGGTGGCTTGACTCACAGCGACTCTCACTTAAGCTTCCCATAGGCTTTTTGATGGGGGCAATTTTGGCCCTAGCCACTCCTGGCTTTGATCAGGCCTACCTTGCCTGGTTTGGTTTGATACCACTTCTGATACTAATCAGAGCCTGCAATTCTCCCTGGCAAGCAGTATTTACTGGTTTTACTTTTGGCGCCGGCTACTATGCCATAGCTCTCAGTTTCTTCACTGGTATGTATCCGCTACGCTGGCTTGGTCTACATGACGCTGTTAGTTTTCAAATAGTGTGGCTTGCCTGGTTAGTCGAAGTTATTCACTATTCAGCTCTGACAGCACTGTTTGCTCTCTTTGTCTTCTGCTTACCACTGCGCCCAAGCTTTTTGCCTAATCATCGCCGGCCATTCTATCCCTACCTCATCGCTGTACCTTCTATTTGGGTTTTCCTGCAATGGGTGGTGGCCACCTCGCCCCTATTTTTTGGATCACCACTAAGCCAACTGGCCTACACGCAATCACGCAACTTGCCATTAATACAGCTGGCAGCAGTTGGTGGCAGCGGCTTGGTTGATTTTGTTATCGTCATGTTTAACGCTGCTTGCGCTCAAATGATTATTGAAACCACGGGCATCGCCCGCAATCTTGGTGAGCGCACCGACCAACTCAATATCAAATTTGGCTCAGCTCTAGATCTTGTTCTCTGTGGCCTGGCCATTGCCTTAGCCCTCAATTGGGGCAACCAGAGGATCGCCCAAATCGAAGACGAAGTCAGACCAGAACATGCCATTCGCTTCAATCCACAGACGCCACCAATACCGGTGACAATTGTGCAGGGCAATGTCTCCATAGAAAACGAGCGCTTTGGGGCAATCTCCTCAGCAGAATTCTGCGGCCGCTACAACGAGCTTACAGCCAACACTAGCTCAAGCCTAGTAGTTCTGCCCGAAGGTGTAGTTACCCTTAGTCAGATGGGTCAGGGCGGCCTACTACCTGCCCTTAAGCACATCAGCCAAGAAGAGCGCAAAGAAATCATTTATGGCGCCATCGAGCCACTAAAGAATGGCCATATAAATGTAGCCAGACTGGTCAGCCCCTTTGGCTATAGAGAAAGTGCCTATGTCAAACAAAGGTTAGTGCCCTTTGGCGAGATAGTGCCAGAGAGCCTTCGCGACAAACTGCCGACCAATTCTGAAGTCTTCTTGGCGGCTCAAAAGGCTCAAATAATTCGCTCCGGTTGGGGCAAAATTGGAGTGGCTATCTGCAATGAAGTAATCTTCCCCAAAATCGTTTCAGATCAAGTTAGAGACGGGGCCTCCCTCATTGTGGTTTTAGCCAATCTTGGCTGGTTTCACAATTCTTCTTTGAACAAACAATATCTTGCCTGCGCCACACTCAGGGCGGTTGAAAACAAGCGCTTTCTAGTGCTCTCCACCAATACCGGCATCTCCGGAGTGATCGACCCAGCCGGCCTGGTAGTCAGTAAATCGTACGCCTTACAGCGCGGGGTACTGACCGACACGGTACAATTCATCTATTCAAAAACCCCATTTAACAGAATGCATTGGCTATGAAAACAAACAAAATCTCCTTTACTTTCGCTCTTGCAGCCACTCTCGTAACTCTTTTCACTACTTTTACTTGCAGGGAGGCGCTGGCCATGCTGCCGACAGTCAAACTGGGTGACCAAGAAGTCAAACTAGAGGTAGCCAGCTCTAAAGAAGAAATTGAAAACGGCCTGATGTATCGCACATCAATGCCCGAGACTCAGGGCATGGTCTTTCTCTTTCACCCCCATCGCCCCGTGGCATTCTGGATGTATCACACCCTAATCAGCCTGGATATGCTCTTTGTTAGAGATGGCAAGATTGTAAAAATCTGCAAGCAAGTGCCTCCCTGCAAATCAGAAGATCCAAGCAAATGCCCTACCTATCCAGCCGAAAGCACAATTGATGTCTCTGAGGTAATCGAAGTAAATGGCGGCTACTGCGAGAGACACGGAGTAAAAGAAGGCGATAGCGTTCAATTCGACTTCGCCAGCAAATAATGGCAAACCAAGAGATAACCTCAGAGCTTGACCAAGCCAGTGGCATCGCCAGAATAACTTTCAATAGACCTGATGCCGCCAATGCCATCAGCACAGCGATGTGGGAAAGCCTGCCGCGCTTAATCCACAAACTTATAGAAGATGGCAGCAAACTATTGATATTTACCGGGAGTGGCAAATATTTTGCCGCTGGCGCCGATTTTGAAGACCTGCGTCAAATAGTCGACTATGCCAGTGCGGCGCGCTTCTGGCAAGCTATTTCCACCGCCCTAGAGACCATTGCCGAGTTAGAGATTCCCACTATTGCTATGGTCAACGGCCCCTGCCTGGGTGGAGGCTGTTTGCTTGCTAACGCTTGCGACCTGCGCTTCGCCGCCCTTGACTCTGCCATTTTCGCCATCCCCGTAGCGCGCCTCGGCATCATCCTAGATGACAGCAATATACAAAGACTGGTAAACCTTATCGGCCAAGCAAAAGCAAAAGAGCTGCTCTTTAGCGCCGCCACTATCGGCAGTACCAGAGCAGCCACTATTGGCCTGATCAATCAAGCCGTTGAAGACGCCAAGCTAGAGGCCTACACCCTGGAATTTGCCAAAACCATACTGGCCAATTCCAGCCTGACAGTAGCCGCTACAAAAGCTTCAATCGCTCGCCTCAACAATCATGTTCGCGATCAAGAAAGAGCAATCGTGGGCTACCTGTCAAGTGATTTTCGCAATCGCATGGCTCTTGAGCCGTAAGAACTCTAAAGCAATTAGACAGAACTAGACTGAAACGACACGCTTGATTTCAGGCAACTCTTCTCTAATAGCTCGTTCAACACCCATCTTCATGGTCATAGTCGAACTTGGACACATGCCACAAGCGCCGACCAAGCGTACTTGGACTTCGTCGTCTTTGACGTCTACTAGCTCAATATTGCCGCCGTCCATCATTAACATCGGGCGCAGCTTGTCGAGAATGGCTTCTACTTTGTCTCTCATATTTTCTCCTGGTGTTTAATCTGGCAATTCTTATCGTAACCGAAGACTCAATAATGAATGAGTAACGAAACCTTTCAAGATTGCTACTTATCATCTTAAGCTGAAATAAAGGCTGGGCGCCTCGCCCTTATATTGTTATATGCTTTGCCAATCGCCGGCCCTTGATAGAACTAATTTAGAACAGATTGGGACGGTTTGAGACGATTTAATAAGGAGTTGGACAGATGGCAAGAGTAGCTATTAATGGATTCGGTCGTATCGGCCGTAACGTATTCAGGGCCTACCTCGAGAGCGCGCCAAAAGATCTCGAAATCGTTGCAATCAACGACCCTATGCAAGATTTGGTGCAATCAGCTCACCTGCTCAAGTACGACTCAGTACAAGGCGAACTTAAGCATGAAGTAAGCCATGATGAAGAATCATTGATTGTCAACGGCAAGAAAATCAAGTTCACCCGCGAGAAAGCACCAGCTGATTGCCCATGGTCCAAGCTCAATGTCGACATCGTTCTGGAATGCTCCGGTGTCTTCACCGATGCTGAAAAAGCTAAAGCCCACATCACCGCTGGCGCCAAGAAAGTCTTGATCTCAGCTCCAGCTAAGAACGAAGACATCACCATCGTTCTTGGTGTAAACGACAAAAACTATGACGCTGAAAAGCACAACATCATCTCGAATGCCAGCTGCACAACCAACTGCTTGGCTCCTGTAGCTAAGGCTATTGACGATGCTTTCGGTATTGAACAAGGCTTGATGACCACAATTCACAGCTATACCCTCGACCAGAAACTGCTCGATGGCGCTCACAATGACCTGCGCCGCGCTCGCGCTGCCGCTATGTCCATGATTCCTTCAAGCACCGGTGCCGCTAAGGCTATCGGTCTGGTAATGCCACACCTCAAAGGCAAACTCAATGGCTTTGCCATGCGCGTGCCTACGCCAAACGTATCAGTAGTTGACTTGACCATCACCTTGAAGAAAGAAGTCACTGTTGAAGCTATCAACAAGTGTGTTAAAGAAGCAGCCGAAGGCCCTCTCAAAGGCATTCTCTCCTATTGCACAACTCCACTAGTTTCAATCGACTTCCAAGGCAACAAGCACTCTTCCATCTACGACGCTGATCTGACAATGCAAGTCGGCGATCGCATGGTTAAAGTGTTGGCCTGGTACGACAACGAGTGGGGCTACAGCAACCGCTTGGTCGAACTAGCAACTATGGTAGCGAAAAAGCTCCCAGTCGCCGCTAAAGCCTAGTCTTAAACAAGAAGACGCCCTCAAATTGGGGGCGTCTTTCTGTATATGAAGCAATTGTATCCACACATCACATCACACACCACTCAACAGTCAGGTACAGATGAAGAAAACTATTCAAGATCAAGGCGCCAAGCACTTCCAAGGCAAAAAGGTACTGGTACGAGTAGATTTCAATGTACCGCAAAATGAAGATGGCACGGTAGCAGATGATTCCCGCATCAAAGCAGCCCTCCCCACCATCTCTTGGTTGGCCAAAGCTGGCGCTAAAGTAGTTTTGCTTTCCCACCTCGGTCGTCCCAAAGGTAAAGTAGCAGCTAAATACTCCCTAAAGCCAGTGGCTGAGCATTTGCAAAAGCTACTAGCCGAGATGGGCCACAAAACAGTTCATTTTGTCGACGAGTGCATTGGTGTCAAGGCCGAGAGCGCCGTAAACGAAATGCATGACGGTGACGTCGCCTTAATGGAAAATGTCAGATTCCACGAAGAAGAAGAGAAGAACGAAGAAGGCTTTGCCAAAAAGCTATCGCAACTAGGCGAAATCTACGTTAACGATGCTTTCGGCACAGCTCACCGTGCCCACGCCTCAACTGAAGGCGTCACTAAATTTTTAAAACCAGCTCTAGCCGGTATGCTGGTTGCTAAAGAAATCGAAATGCTTTCTTCGGCCCTAGACAACCCGGCCCGCCCCTTTGCCACCATAATTGGTGGCGCAAAAGTATCTAGCAAAATCGGCGTACTAGAAAATCTTTTGAGCCGCGTTGATGTCTTGGTAATCGGCGGAGCCATGGCCTTTAGCTTCCTCAAAGCGCAGGGTCTTAATGTCGGCAAATCATTAGTTGAAGAAGATCGTCTTACTTACTGCAAAGAGCTAGAAGAAAAAGCAAAAGCCAAAGGTGTCAACTTGATATTGCCAGTTGACGTAGTGGTGGCCAAAGAGATGAAAGCTGGCGCCGCTACTAAGGTAGTCAAAATCAGCGAAATAGAAAGTGATGATATCGGCCTAGATTTAGGACCAGAGTCACTGAAGTTAATCGTCGCTGCCCTAGCACCGTGCAAGACCATTCTCTGGAACGGCCCTCTGGGTGTTTTCGAGATGGCTGGCTTTGAGCACGGCACTTGGACACTGATTGACTGCTTAGTTGAGCTGACCAAGAGTGGTACAAAAACAATAGTCGGTGGCGGCGATTCGGTTTCTGCCCTTAAACTAAAAGGTGTAGCCGACGAACTGTTGACCCACGTAGGTACGGGCGGCGGAGCTTCTCTAGAGTTTCTGGAAGGCATCGAACTACCAGGCATTGCCGCTCTAGATAACAAAGAAGTGGTGGGAAATAAGGCATAATTAGGGAGCACTGCGAGAAATATAGATGCCTTCAGCCACTGATAGAAGCTCAACCATTGCCTTAAGAATTTTCTGCGGGCTGTGCGCGTCCTTTTTTATTGGCTCCATGCCGCCAGCTATCGCTCAATACCAGAACCAGAATCAATATCAATATCAGGGTCAGGGTCAGGGTCAGACCCAGGGACAAAGTCAACAGTATTATGTAGACGGGCAGCCCATCTCGCAAGAACGCTACCAAGCGCTGCAAATGCTCAACCAATCAATTCCCCTGCTCCAGGCTAATCGCAATCAAGAAGCGATTGATTTGCTTTTGCAGGCCGAAAAAATGGCACCGCAAATGGCTGAGATTCACAATAACCTTGGTCTGGCCCTGGCAAAATTAGGCCGCAACAATGAAGCCCTGCAAGAGTTAGAGGCCGCCAAACAACTGAAGCCAGAACTGGCGGCCACCTGGCTCACTCTTGGTGGCCTCTACCAATCGCAAGGGCAAGTTAATGAAGCCATCGCTACCTATAGCGAATTTATGCAACGCTTTCCTGGCCACAAAGATGCTAGCAAAATAGCAAGCCTGATAGCTGGTCTAAAAAAAGAGTTGGCCAACGGTACAATCCCGCGCTACATCGCACCAGACGCCACCTCGAAAGACAACTATTTAGGCGAACTGGCCGGGCATTTAACCAGATGGCCCGAAAGCAAGCTACCAATCAAGGTCTACATCGCCTCTGGCAAAGGCGTGCCTGGCTATCTGCCGCAATATACTCAAATACTAGAAGAAAGCTTTGCCACCTGGCAGCAAGGGGCCCAAGACAAACTGTCGTTTATTAGCGTAAAAGATCCAAGCCAAGCTGATCTTGTCTGCTCCTGGACAAACGACTCAAATTCATTTACTAATCGAGCAGAAGCGGGCGAAACGGTGGTTTTCACCAATTCGCAGGGCATTGTCAAAGGCACTATCAAAATACTAACTGTGGCTCAAATGGCAGAGTTACCCCTCACCAATAACCGCCTCAGACAAATCTGTCTACACGAAATTGGCCATGCATTAGGCTTCGGGGGACACACCAGAGATCCTCAAGACATGATGTTCTTTTCTACCAGAGTAACCGATCAAGACCGCAGCCTCAGCCCTCGCGATGCGGCTTCAATAAAACTGCTATACAGCTCAGCCATAGGGATGCACTAACTATTAGTGATGCACTGAATATCAACGATTCATCGCTCTATTCACCACCAGCGGTGCAGTTTCGCTACAATCGCTACAGCGGAATGCCTACGGCCAGTAAGTTTTTCAATGAACTCAATTTTAGCGAGTTCTATCAACGTCACAAGCAAGAAGGCTGGCTGGTAAATCTGGCACTTGTTGTTTCCACCGCTTTCACAGCTTGTCTACCCGTGCTCTACTTGCTGGCCCCTGAATTATTCGTTCTCACAATCATGCTCGCCATTCTTGCCGTCGGCATAGCCCTACCAACACTAGCATTTCTCTCCCTGGGCAAAATCAAAATCGATAGCCGTGGCCTTGAGTTTTGCCGTTTGGGCTCCCTCGATGAGAAGCTATACGCTTGGTCGGACCTAACCAGAATTACATTTTTGAAAAATGGCCAACCTTCCCTTGAACCCAACCAGCTTTGTCTAGAATTTCACCGCCAACCAGCCCTTGTCTTAGAGTTAAATGCCATATCGAAATTGAATCTAGAGGCCGTGATCAGCTTGGCCCTGTATTTTCGCCCTCAAGTCTCGATCTATCCTAACGAAACTCTTTCAGCTTTGGGTATCAAAGAAATGAAGCTGATTGATCCTCTCGATTTCACAGAACTCTGGCAAAGCAATCTAGAGCAACGCTTCGCCTCAACTAACTTCATCCCCTTAGAACAAGGGCAAAGATTAAAGCAAAGCATCACTGTGCTGGCCCAAGTAGCTAGTGGCGGAATGTCGGCGGTCTACCTGGCCAAAGACGATCTGCGCGGGCCTGTGGTGCTAAAAGAATCAGTTTTCTCTGGTCCCCGTGACACTGGCAAATTTCGCAAAGCCCTTGAATTGTTTGAGCGCGAAGCCACTCTTCTAACGACAATAGCGCATCCACGCATAGTCAAAATTTTCGACTATTTTGTCGAAGATAACCGCCACTACCTATTGCTTGAGCATATTAAGGGCAAAACACTGCGCAATTTTGTCGACAGACACGGCCCCCTGAGCGAAAAAACAATCATCGATTGGGGTTTGCAAATGGCCCAGATTCTCGATTTCTTGCATAACATGGAGCCGCCCATAATTCATCGCGACTTCACGCCAGAAAACGTCATCATCTCTGAAGACGCAAAAATTAGACTAATTGATTTCGGCGCCTCAAGCATTTTCTTAGGCACAGCCACGGGAACAGTTGTGGGTAAAATTGCTTTCATGCCACCGGAGCAAATTAAAGGCAGGGCTAACCGCGCTAGTGATATCTATGCCTTTGGTGGCCTGATGTACTTTCTTGCCACTGGCAAAAACCCGCAGCCCTATGAAGAAAATGTCTTACCAACGGATGGCCCAATCAAGTCAATCAATCTGAGAAAGCTAGTCGATGACTGCCTCAAGCTTGAACTAAAAGATAGAACCATTCGCACCAAAGAAATTATCGACCGCCTTGAATCACTCCACAGAAGCAGAGTAAGCCATGCTGAAGGATAAGTTTCAATCTCAGCCTCAGGCTCCAAGACACCCAGAAGAGTTGACCTGTGTGCCGGAAGACTATTCTAAGCTCGGCAGAAACTCACTTATAGTTCTCATACCAGCTTTATATATCTATTCGATACTACTGATAAACCACTCCTACCTCGCCATTATCGATAAGCACCAGGCCATAGCCTGGGCCATTCTAGCCATCTTCATCGCTGGTACGACACTATTTTTGAACTACCGCAGACAGCATAGATTGCTCAATATATTGGCGATTACTGAACGCGGCCTATCAATTGGTCGCATGGAAGACGCGGCCTTCGAATCGGTCGATTATCTGATTAACTGGAAAGAGATTGTATCGGTCGAAGAACGCGGCAAACTAGACAGCAGTGGTCATTTCAAACACTGGTTTATCATTAACTCAAGTCTCAATGTATCCTTCAAACTAACGAGCGCCAACGCTTTTCGCTGGGTATCACGCGAAGACATTATTGAGAGCCTGATTAAGTTTGCCCCAGAGGCCAAACTCAAGCTAGCCTTGCCGGATGATTTAGAAACCAGTCACATGCTGCGATATACCAATCTCTGGCTCGAAACTTTAGATAGCTCTGGCAAACGCAAGAGAACATCCAACCTTGATGGTGGCGATAGCCTGGCCGATAACCTCTACACCATAATCAGGCAACTGGGCGCCGGAGGCCAGGGCCGTGCCTATCTGGCCAAGAAGAACAATGAAAACTCTGAAGCAATTGTAGTGCTAAAAGAATACATACTACCCACTCAAGTTGATGCCAGCGCTAATGCCAGCGCCAAAGCCAGCACAGACCAAGAGATACATAGATGCGAAGCATTGATTTTAGCCAAGCTCAAGCATCCTGGAGTAGTGAAATTACTCGATTGTTTTGAAGAAGATCACCGGGGCTACCTCGTGCTTGAATTCGTAGAAGGAACACCCATTCACGATTTAGTTAGCAACAGAGGAGCGTTTGCCGAGGCCGAAGCCAGAGAAATTGCCATTTCACTCTGCCAGGTGATGAGCTACATGCACTCTTTCAAACCAGCAATCATTCACGGCGACATCACCCCAGAGAATCTGATTCTAAAAAAAGATGGCACTGTCTGTGTAATCGACTTTACTGTCGCTCACTTCTACTCGAAAGAGCGCAAGTCAAAAGTCTGCGGCAAGGAAGGCTATGTGGCACCGGAGCAATACGCTGGCTACGACTCGCCCCAAAGCGATATCTATTCAATTGGTTGCACTCTCTACTTTATGCTCACAGCACTAGACTGCGAAACCTTGACTCAACCTATTATTGGCACACAGTCGCAAGCAGCAATAGGGAGCGCCGTGAGCGAAAGTATGAAGAAAATCCTGGCCAAAGCTACGGCAAAAGATCTAAGCGAGCGCTATATAGACTGCGTCGCTTTAGAGGCCGACCTAATTAGCCTGCGCTAAAGTTTCGCCAAGAAAAACTTTGGGCATTTTACGAAACCCGTGGGATTACCACCAATTGCTGATTGCTTGCCGCCTCACTACACTCTCTATACAACTAAGAGGCAGCAACACCATGATGAGTATGTTCAACCACCCAGCCGATGAAGAAAAACTCTGCCAAGTGCTCAAAGCCTATGTTGAAGAGTGGGGCCCTGAAAATGTTATCGTCTCGGTGCCTGAACACTGGAGCGAATATAGCGCCAATAATCTTGGCCGTGTCCGTCTCGAATTCGCTACCCAAAACACAGTTTCAATTAGAGTGGAATATGACTTTGTTAGATTGAGCTATAACGTCGACTTAGTGGCTGCCTAATCACTATGTAAGTTTCTTAGTTACAGAATAATCAGGCAAGAGCAGAGGCGTCCTCTGCTCTTTTTTTTACGCCAAATAGAAAACAAAAAAGCTGCCACTAAATATAGTGACAGCTTCAACTGAGAGCTTGAAATGACATAAAGCTACTTTAGCGGGCCAAGCTAAATTCTCTCAGATGTCCCACAGCTTGCTGTGGAGTCATTTGTCCGACTCCAACCAAGCTATGCAAGGCTCTGGCCTTTTGCAGAACCACAGCAGGTATGGGTGAACATTCGTCCCAAACCGATTCAAAGGAAAGTCTATTCTGTAAAGCGGCTTCCATCAAACCTAGCGCTGTTACTTCACTTAGACAATTAGACTGAACCAAAAGGTCTAGTACTTCAAGGATGTCGCGGTTGTTGGCGTAAATAGCAAAACCTAAGGTGCTGTGAGCGAATTTCAGAGATTGGCTGGCGGCACCAACGGAACCAGTCAGAGTATTCTCCATGCGGGCGTTGCGCACACGCTGATGCAATTGCTCTGCACTAATTTGTCCGGTAGTAAGGCGAGCAAGGCCATCAATCAGAATTTTGTACATAGAAACTGGCAAACCGCAGCAGCGGTTCAGACTCTGACCAACAGTGAGGCCACGAGCCAAACTGTATTGTCTAGCCTGATTAAACTGGTCGCGATCAATCAATTGACAGGATAGAGCCAATTGTCCCAATGCACTATCAGAGAAGGCATTACTTGGATGCAAATCGAGTTCTTCTAAGACTTGTGTGAAAGGCAAGAAATCGCTCAAGGCGCGATTGAGAGCTTGAATAGCCCATGGCTTAAAGAGCCAGCTAGAGCGAATCGCTTGGGCTGCATCAAGAAATGCCCGCCGATCACTGGCTGCCACAAATCCACTTTCAAACAAAACATCTATGACCTGACTGTTGCGCATGCTGGCTAGTTGAGCCACTTGCGCCAAAACTTCATTCGAAACAACTTGCGACTGAGCAATTAATTCAAGCATAAGCGACTGGTCAAGATTGACAGCCTGACTATATTGCGGCGCTTGATGGGCTAGTTGCTCGCGCTCATATTTTAGAGATAAGGTTGTTTCTAGAGCTAAAGTTGCTGTCATTGGGGTGCTAAGCTCGAACTGGTCAGGAATAAAGGGTTATTTTGTAAGACAAAACTTAGTAAGACAAATTCAGTAAAACAACGGTCCAACACAAGCAAAGACAAAAGGGTGTCTTGTGTAAGGTACCAAATTATTGGTGGCGAAAATCAGATACTAAATACTTTTACTAATCGGAAATACTCAGTAAATACATTATAGGTTGCTAATTTAGCCAGTCAATGGCGTCCTACGTAGGATTACGCAAAGTATTTTCACTAATTTTAGTTTTTCTCAGACTTATTCTAACTTCTGCCGGAAGCATACCTTGCGGGTTCTGTGGTCAATCCAAATCAGCTCATGCTTGAGCTTAGGATATTCAGTGGCAAAGAATAGTTTGGTCTGTAGTGATGAATAAGGCTCAAGGGTAAAGAGAAACTCCGAGTCGTCTCCAGGCCCCATACCGACAGGGTACTTGTTGCCATTGGTGTCACGCAAATAAAGGTCGATAGCACTAAGTTTGCGATCGCTGTTGTTGTCGATGGTGACGTCCATGCGAATAAAATGACCATCAAGGCCATCTTTAATCACTTTGGTTTTGCCTACTTCTATAGAAAGGCCATCCAGGTTCATGTTGGCAGCTTTTTTAGTTGGTTCAGACAGGGCTGGCAGCAGCAAATCAGTATCAATAGATAGATTGAGATCATCACCAGGTTCAAGGGTTGCCCGATCGCCTTTCTTCATGATGGCATGGCCAGCTGCTATCAAAGCACCTGCAGCAGCTCCACCAGCAATATTGTAATAGTGGCAGGCAGCCGAGCCCCGCATGCCACCGACAATCTGGTAGGCCGCTAAAGCTCCGACAATAGCGCCTCCGGCAGCATTTGCCGCGACCATTCCCGTACCTTTGGCTACACCTTTGAGAGTGGTCTTTTTAAAGTTGTTAGCCTCTGCTGAAAAGGCGAAACGTTTGCCGTTTGGCAAGGCTAATTCGGTAAACGAAATCTCTAGCCAACCTGGTCGCTGCACACGCCGGGGTGGCTTAACCGACGACACCCTACCCTTAAATACAGTACCGGCTGGAATGACCTTATTGTCTTCAACATAAATGTCTTCAGAAGTAGCAGCGGTGATGATGTCGCCCACATGAGCGGGATGAAGCTTGCCGTCCATGTCGCGGTCAAGCAAGTGCATGCCTTGAGTGGGCACAGACGACAGCTTGAGCTTGATGCCAGTGCCTTTGGGCACACAATAGGTAACTTCAGCTTTTAAAAGAGGAGTGGTTGTACCCTTTTTCACCACTAAGTCGTTAGTCTCGCCAGCTTTAGGCAAAGGCTGAATGCGCTGGCGCATGGGGGAGACTTCAGGGGCCTGCCCGGGCAAAAGAGGCTCTTGCTCCTTGGTAACATCGCCAGGGTTTTCGATTGGACGACTGAGACCCTGTCGATCCATTAATCGTTGAGCCGAAGCGATAGGAGCTACCAGCGGACAGATCACTGCCAAACAGGCAACCACCGAGGCGTAGCGACGCGACTTATGAAATATAGAGCTGGTATTACTCAATGATTTAGCCTTCTGACAATCGACAGAAGTATAACCTATGACAAGCGATGAGACGTAGGGGCTGAAATCTGTTAAGGTATTAAGGACTAATATTAGGGGCTAAACCCCAGCCTGCCTTTACTACACCGATTTTCAAGAGCTGAAAATGGCGGTTGAACCAACCGAAATCAAGCTAACCAAGGACCGCACCGGCTCACAGCAGAACATTATTGTTCTCAAATATGGCCCGGAACTCCTTAGCGAAATAGCCGCCTTGAGCAAGTCTAAACGCTTGTACGATGCCATTCTCATTGATTCGACCTTGTGCGGTTACCTCTTCCCCGCCGAGACTTTAGTAGAAGCTGGCCGCTTAGCTGAAAATCTTCTTGAGTTATCAGGCGCTCTTATCTTTCTCAAAACTGATAAAGCCATCGCCATAGTGCGTCAGTCATTGACCGGCCTAATGTCCTTTCACGTTTTCGATAACCATTCAGAGCTATTTGACTATTCACCGACCCTGACAAAATTCATCCAGACGGCCCTGGGTGGAGCGACTTCTTTTGTCGAAGAAAGCACCGACCTTTCCCATCAAGTGCTGATGTCGACAGTGCCAGTACTGACAAGCCATGGCCTCGAACAAAAAATCAATATGAACAGCCATCACCGCCGCAACTTGCTGCTGGCGGCCATAGATAACTATTCTCCTGTGGTTACCCTAATCAATAAAGTCGTTTCTCAGGGCCGCCTGACCGAATCAGAATTTTTAGACCGCATCAAAGAACTAGAAGCCGAGCGCTCTATATATCCAATCTTCCCTAAAATTCCTTTCTTAGTTAATTGCTTCAAAACCAAAACCGCCTTCACCATAAAAGAATATCTTCTGGCTTCAGGCCTGGTTTCTAAAGCACAGCTCGATGACATGCTTATGGAACTCAATTCAATGCCGGCCAAACAAAAAATGGCCCTGGGCAGCATGGCAGTGAAGAAACACATATTCACCAGCCGGCAACTAGAGATTGCTCTGCAAGACCAAGCCTTCTACGGTCAAACTGACGAAAACGACAAAGTCAACCTTGGCTCTGTGGCTGGCGAAGATGACAAAGTGCAATCGCTGGTAGGCCACCTTGGTTCGACCGATCCATCAAACCTTTTGCAGAACCTTGCCACCAACCGTGAAACTGGCGTGCTCTCAGTTGAATACCGCGACATGCAGTTCAGAGCACTATTTGAAATGGGTAAAATCACCCACGCCAAACTCGGCAAGATCATGGGAAATAAGGCTGTAACTGAATTTGCCTCAGCCTGGAAGCAAGGCATTTTCGTCTTTGTCCAACGCACACCACCAGCCGATTTGGCCAAAGATATCTGTAAAGTATCAAAAGCTCTAGACAAACTATTACTAGATGCCGCACTAGCAGCTGACAATACCGAAGTTACCTGGAAGAAGCTACCGAAAGCTGCTGATTCCGTTCTAGAAAAACTTCCCGATCCTAAAAATTATTTGGCAGACGAAAAGCTCACTGATCCCAAAGAGAAGTTTGTACTCTCAGTCACAGAACGAGCCATGATGAGCCGTCTATGGAACGCCCTCGATGGCCTGCATTCTATTGCCTTAGTGATCCGCAACTTAGGCGACGTCACGACCGCAGATGCTGCTGCTGCGATTGACCGTCTACTTTCGTACGAGCTTGTTACCGTCCCGACAGTTGATCTCTTCGGACCACTGACAAAATTCCAGACCCTGGTCAAGCGCATTACCGAAACTATTGGCATAGAACGGTCAGAAGCGTTCCTGCGCCTGTCATTGCGCGATACCCTGGGCTATTCAGGGCGAGCTAGAGTCTTCATCCTCTCTCGCCAGGCCGATGTTGGTGTCGATATGGCAGCGGCACGCTCAGCCGGTACCTCACTATCGGTAGTGCTGCAAGACTTAGAAGACTGGCAGGTAAAGTACATTGAATACGCCACCCAAGAATTAGACCGCAACGTGCTCTTGACGATTATTCGTGAGGTTCATAACGCTGGCTAATGGCGGCTACTCTTATATAAGGGATTAGGGATGCTTAATAAGTGCCGAAAGTACCAAAAGTACCAAAAGTACCAGAAGCTTTGGATTGCCGGGTTGGGACTTGTCCTTACGGCCCAAAGTCTACAACTGCTCGGTTATAACGACAGCAATGCGGCAAGAGCCGCTGACGGCCTGGCTATTGCCCAAAACAACGACGCTAACCTAGTAATGCCAAGCCGCACCACTAATGCCTCGGCTAATAATAGTGCCATTGCGGGCTCGGTCACCGTTGACAGCTATCCCATCCAGGCAATCAAAGTGGCAGCCGCTGGCAACAGCACAACCCCGGCGCCATCTTTGGCCAAGCTAGCATCAGATCCAAGCAGTTTTGTGCGGCGAGCCCTGGCAAGTAATCCTAAGCTCAGCGAAGAAATCAAAGAAAAATTGGCAGTCGACAGCGACCAAACCGTTGTCGAGTCACTTTTAAAAGCCAGCAGTTTGCCCAACCTCGCCACCCTCGATAAACTTCTGGCAGCAGCTACTCCGCGAGTGCGCGAGACCCTAGCGGCAAACCCCAACACCCCCCAACCTATTTTGGAGAAACTCTCACAGGGTCCGGTCTATACCGAATTTCTACTCCTGTCGTTAGCGCGAAATCCTCACTCTGGGCCGCAAGTAACTAATCGCTTAAGTCGCATTGGTGATCGCCTCGTGCGCACTTTCTTAGCGCGCTTGCCTGTTCCCCAGGCTACATTCAATACTCTGGCTAATGACGGTGATCTCGGCGTGCGCTCAATGGTGGCAGGTAATGTAGCCTGTCCTGCGGCTTTGCTTGATTTGCTGGCCAAAGATAGCAATACAATAGTGCGCGAAGCCGTGGCACTAAATCAAAGCACAAGCAAAGACACCTTAGCCAAACTTGCCACTGACAGTCATCAAGATGTGCGTCAAGCCGTAGCATCAAACTATGCCAGCAGTGCCGCAACTTTAGCGAAACTGGCCAAAGACACAAACGAGTCCGTGCGCTCACTCTGCGCGGCCAATCCCAATACCGACGGCGATGTTCTCACGGCCATGAGCAAAGACAACAGCACGGCAGTGCGCTGCGCTGTGGCTCTCAACGGCAATACCAAGCCTGAGACAATCAAAGCCATGGTTGGTGACAAGACCATCGCCGTCGCGCAAATTCTAGCTGCCCTAGGCGAATCAAAGTTAGCTCAGGCTGACTTTGAGAAATTGGCTACTGATGATAGTGCCCTAGTGCGCATGAACTTAGCCGGAAATGGCGCTCTATCTAGCTCTCTTATAAAGACCCTGGCTCAAGATAAAGATGCCAGAGTAAGGGCCTCTTTAGCCCACAATACTAAGGCAAAAATTAGTGACGAAATATTCGTTGCCCTAGCCAAAGACAATGACGCTCTTGTACGAGAAGCTCTTGCTGTAAACAGCAAAGTGCCATCAAAATTACTCACCTCACTGCTACAAGATGACGCCATAACGGTGCAAACCGCACTGGCGACTAATCCTAATGTGGCAGGCGAAACCCTCATGGCCCTGGCTGATTACGACTGCAATGCTATTCGTCGCGCTCTTTTACAAAGGGGTGACTTACCCGAAGGGGCCCTGACCAAACTAACTGCGGCCGAAGAAGTAAAATTTGTTCTGGCCACAAGAGCGCAAACAGCACCAGCAGTGTTGGCCGCTTTGGCTAAAGACAGCGACCAGAGCCTGCGCTCGCAAGTAGCAACACAGCCAAAGCTCGGCGCCGAAGCACTGAAAATGCTCGCCTCTGATAAAAGCCAATATGTGCGCGCCGCCTGTGCCGCCAACCGCAATGCAAGTGCCGATCTACTAAAGACCTTGGCCCAAGACCCAGAAGATCTAGTGCGAGCAAGAGCGGCAAGCAATCCAGCCACACTGCCAGATACCCTTGCCGTACTGGCGAAAGATAAAAATCCGGAAGTACGAAGAGCAGCTGCAGCAAACAATGCCACACCAGAAGCTGCCCTAGCCCTTCTGGCCCAAGACGATGAGATCTGGTTGACGAAATAAACTTGAATCTAAGAAAAGGAAGCAAATGAGAGAAGTTGTAATAGTCGATGCAGTGCGCACCCCGATTGGCAAATATGGCGGTGCCCTGAAAGATGTACGACCTGATGATCTTGCTGCTCACGTAATCATTGAGCTGTTGATGCGCAATCCCCAGGTAGTGGCTGACGAAATTGAAGACGTGCTGCTAGGCTGCGCCAATCAATCTGGCGAAGACAATCGCAACGTTGCTCGAATGTCAGCACTTTTGGCTGGCCTTCCTATTTCAGTGGCCGGTGGCACAGTTAATCGGCTCTGCGGCTCGGGTCTAATGGCAGTCAATGACGCGGTCAATGCCATTAAAAACAATATGGGTGACATCTTCATCGCTGGCGGCGTTGAGTCAATGAGTAGGGCCCCCTTTGTCATGGCCAAACCAGAAGCGGCTTTTCCTCGTGGCGACATGAAATTGATAGACACCACCCTTGGTTGGCGCTTCGTCAATAAGAAACTCTCTGCTCTGCATCATCCTTACGCCATGGGCGAAACAGCAGAGAATGTCGCCGAAAAATACGGCATCGGCAGAGACGAGCAAGACCAATTTGCCCTAGCTAGCCAAATTAAGTATAAAAACGCCTTTGAAGCAGGTCGTTTTGATAGCCAAATCGTTCCCGTCAATGTGCCTAAGAAAAAAGGGGCAGTTGAAATTGTAAAGGTCGATGAACACGCCCGTCCAGAGACAGTCATGGCTGACTTAAGTAAGCTCAAAGCCGCCTTCCGTGAGGGCGGCACAGTCACCGCTGGTAATTCATCAGGAATAAACGATGGCGCTTCAGCATTGCTAATTATGACGGCTGATAAAGCTCGCTCTTTAGGACTGAATGCTATGGCCCGCTTTGTCTCTGCTGCAGTAGCCGGTGTAGACCCTGCCATAATGGGCATCGGTCCCGTACCAGCCACTCGAAAAGCTTTAGAGCGTGCCAATTTGACCATAGACAATATTGATTTAATTGAGCTCAATGAAGCATTTGCAGTGCAAGTGCTGGCATGCTGCCGAGACCTGGGAATAGATAGTAAGTCAGATAAGCTCAATACAAACGGCGGCTCAATTGCCCTTGGTCATCCACTGGGAGCCAGCGGAGCCCGCATTCTCACCACTCTGGTGCATGAGCTAGACAAACGTGAGGGCGCTAGGTACGGCTTAGCTACAATGTGCATAGGTGTGGGGCAAGGTATTGCCACAATTATTGAGAAAATAGAGCACTAAAGAAAATAGGGCACTAAATAAGATTGAACGCTAAAACCAGCAGATAAAATTCAAGTGAAGAGTAGTAAATGACAGAGAAAGTCGGCAAATTCAAATTCTTGCAGTTCTCCGATGTGCTTTTAGACTCAAAGCTCACCCATCCTGGTATGAGCAATACGAACTTGACCCACAGCAACTTCGCTTTACCCCGCGAAGAAAGAGGCGAAAGAGCCCGTGAAATTCTTGAAGCCACAATCAATGCTTTTACTTTAGCTAAAACCGAAAAGGTAGATGCTGTAATCATTCCAGGCGGATTGTGGGACAACGTTACGGTCACAGGCTTTACTGTCAATACTTTAATTGAGGCGGTAGCTTCCCTCGGGGACATCCCTGTTTATATTGCTCCTGGGCACCGCGATTTTTATACTCGCAGCTGTCTCTATACAAACGACATGCTCTCAGCCCGCGGCTACCGCCACTGGCCAGCCAATGTACACATCTTCACCTCTGAACACTTCGCCGCCGTAGCCCACCCAAGTCGCAGCGATGTGGCCTTCATTGGTCGGGCGTTTTCTAAAGCTTCCCGGCGTACTGAGCGCATTTTATCGGGCAAGCTACCCAAATTGGCCACGGCTAAAATCAACATTGGTGTGTTCGCAGGCACTCTCGAAAGCCATCCGTCAGTAATTGCTGATGCCAGCAGACAACAAGTTCAGAAGCCTTTGGTCTACCCTTTTTCTGAAGACGAATTAGCCAATCAAGACTTGACCTATGCCGCCGTTGGCAATATCAAAGAGGCCTATCAAATCACCACTAATGATGAAAAATTACTTGGTGCCTATGCTGGCTGTCTGGCCGGTGGAACATTTGACGAGCTGGGACCGCGCTATGCCATTCTTGGAGAAATTGAGATTGATAGTAACGGCCAAAGCATCGTTAATTTAGTACCGCAAGAACTAGATGTGCGGCGCATGATGCTCGTTACAGTAGATGTGTCGGGCCTCGGAGATGAAGATATTAGAGACGAGATTCTAGTCAATCTAGAAGAAAGCGGAGTCAGGGCCGACTGCGATATCATCGCCATCAACTTAGAAGGTCGCCACAAGCCAGGAGCCAATCCTAAAGAGATTGCCGATCAAATGGCCAGCGATTTCTATCACCTCCTTGTAGTCGACAATACTCGAGCCGACTACTTGGCCGAGCGCTTTGACCAGCGCACCACTGAATGGAAATACATTGAAGCAATGCTGGAAATGAAAACAAGAGCAGAGAAGGCAAAAAACCAAGAATTAGGTGGTGATAGCCTGACAGGAATTCCTGGAGCTGACGTTTCTGGCAAAACTGTAGAAGATGCCCTGTATTACGGCCTCGATGCTTTGCGAACAAAAAAGGTAGTAGTAAAAAATGTGGGTTGAGCGCGTTGAATTAACAGGCTACGGTGCCATACAGGGCGAGAGTGTACTCTTTGCTCAAGAGAAGCTCAACCTTATGGTTGAGCCCAACGAGTACGGCAAGAGCACCATGGCGACTGCCATTTGGTCCATTCTTTTCGACTTCAACGATGAGAAACAGGCTGTCGGCCAAGAAACTGCTGATCATCTATCGCAAAGAGAAGCCCGTAGACCAAAATCTGGCGGCATATATTCCGCTCGCATGGACGTTAGTGCCCTCGATCGACGACTGACGATTGTTCGCGATTTCCAATCAAAAACTTTCCAGGTATTTGATCGTGATCGCAATAATATCGAAGTAACCCATCAGTTTAAAAATGAAAGCGGCGAAGACGAAATTGGCCTTAAGCTTACCGGCATGTCCCGTGAACTCTTCCTTAGTACTTGTTTTGTTGGCCAAAGAGAACTCGACGAACACGCTTTTGGTGGCGCCCAAGACCTCGCCACACTAGTTCAAGGTATTGCTGATTCAGCCAGTCCTTCCGGCACCTCAGCTCAAGCTGTGCGAGTGCTTGGCGATACCCTCAATCAACTGGCGATTGGCAGCCGCAAAGTCAAAGCAGACAATCTAATTCGCGACCTAGAACTGGTTAGACAAGACCTTCTCAATAAAATTCGTGCCTTTGAAAGAGACCGTCAAGACGTAGCGGCCTCCTTTGACCGTCTGATGATTATCAATCGCGTGCTGTCTGGCGACAGCAGCCGCTTCAAAGCCACCGAATATCAGAATCTCAAGTTTCAATTGAACGATGCCCAAGGTCGCCTCAATAAACTGCGCGAAATTCTTAGTCGACATAAAGAAGTGAGCGCTAGACTTTCTCAGCTCTCAACCGTAGAGCCTTTTCCTTCAGAGTTGAAGCGACCAATAGAAGATCTAGTGGAGCGCCGCCTACATAAAGCCGAAGAAATAGAGCGCATCACCCGTGAGCTCTCGCCTCAGCAAGCCATGTACGAAGAAAAGAAAGCTAGCCTTGTGTCGCGCTCTAAGGGCCTCGATACATTCAGCCTCGATGAAATTCAACAAGTCGCTTCAATAGCTGGCACCATGAGCGTAATTGAAGAAGAAATAAGCGATTTAAAAGCACGAAGAAAAAGCGAAAGAGAAAAGCTAGCCGGCGCCGATGCCAGTGAAGCAGAAATAGATGAAATAAGAAAATCAATGCAATCGCTAGAAGCGGAAGGCATTGAAAATGCACGCTCTTACAATTCACTGATATTAGCCTTCCAAGATCAAATAACCAACGGCGAAAGAGCCCTTCATCAATCGAGGGCTAAGCACAAAGAATTTGAAATTAAGCGCAAACAAGAAGGCGAGAAAAAACGCAATCTAGCCATTGTCCTTGGCCTGACATCGATAATTATGGCAGTGCTGGCTATTGTTCTAATAATTACAGTCAAAGCAGCTGCCTTTATCGCTCCGGTGCTTCTAGTGCTAGGAATTCTCGGTATGGCAGGAACAGGCTTTGTGGCCGTACCAGTATTTAAACCAGAAGTGATGTATGCCAGTGATTTTCAGTCGATAGAAGCAGACAAATTACGCATCATCAACGACCTTGAAGAGAAGCATAATACGGTTGGTGCTCTTGAGCTAAAACTAGACACCCTGGCCCGCAAAGTTGGATTAGCAGCCAGAGCTGACCTGTTAACCAGACTTGATCAATATGCAGTGCAAGCGAGCAAGCTGAAAGAGCTAGAACTGATAGAACAATTGCTCGACCAAAAGCAAGCTACTTTAACTAAGTTCAAGGCTGACCTCACTGTCTTTGTCACCAAGGTAGGCAAACCTAACGCTCAACTGACTGCCAATACCGCTAAGCAACTCAGTCAAGGCCTCTCAGCTTACACCGAAGAGGCTAAGAACTTAGAACAGACATTCCAAGACGCTAGTAGTTCGGCTAGAAAACTAAGCCAACTCAAAGACGAACTGGACGATACAGACCAAGCTCTGGGCAACATTCTGCACAAAGTCGGTATGGAACTAGATCTTAGTTCTGCTGATGCAGTAGCTCGGGGCCTCGAAAATATCAGTGAGCGCATCAATAGTCACTCGGCCTACACCAAACTGACAGACGAATTGAGCAGTCTTGAGCAGGAAAGTGGGACAGCAATAGCAGAGCTGCCCACAGTAGTGAAGGGTTTGGAAGACTACCAGACAAGAGTAATTCAGCAGCTTGATGCTCTTCGCAGTCAGTTCCCTGGCATTGAATCAATGCCACCCGTTAGCGAGGAAGAGACTGAAGGCGAGGAAGCTCCTCAAGATCTGGCTAAAGTAGAAGGCTTGAAGGAAGAAAGAGAAGAGCTTCTCCTGCGAGTAAGAACCCTTTCTGGCAACTGCGACGAGCAGTATCTCTCTTGCCTAGAAGAACTCGACCTCACCGAATTCAAGCTTCATAGTGCCAAACGCGCCAAAGTTGCCTTAGAAATGGCTCGCGAAACCCTCAAGCGCTTAAGCGGCGAAAATTACATTGACTGGGCTACCAACCTCAATAACATAGGCAAAGAGATGCTAGGCAAGCTCGGCCTTGACTATGAAGAAGTACGCTTCGACCATGAGCTAAGACTAGTGGCTCGGCGCAAGAACCAGAAAGAAGACATTTCTTCTGCCGAGATTATGAATCAACTGTCTATCGGCACAAAAGAGCAGTTGCACTGGCTAGCCCGCATGATCGTTGCTCGTTTTCTCTCCAAACAGAACTCCCTGCCGATCATTATGGATGAGCCGTTTTCAGAAGCCGATGACGACCGCTTCTTGAAGATGATGCGCTTCTTGATCAATGTCATCGCCCGCGAGCACCAAATTATTCTCTTTAGTTGTCACCAGCAAAGACACAGCTGGCTGCGCAGTCAATTAGATGACCCTGAAAAAGGACGCTTGCTCTTCTGCCGCCGCTCTAAGTCTTAGAATATCGATAGCAGCAGGGTTTTCCCACGGCCGGTATTCCCCACGGTAGGGGTTTCTCAAAGCCTGATTCTAAGACGGTCTGGCTTTAAGAAGTTCTATCCTTGTCTCAATTTCACTCGAAAAATGAGACAAACTCTGGAAAAGCGAGATACTATTCCAGTCACTTTTATCTAAAAATTCGTTTTCCAAGAGTGTCATTTTTTTTGCAAAATTTATGACACTTTTGGCAACGACCTGAAGAGTCTACAGGTGCTAAATTTCTTGCTATAAAGTCTTGCTATAAAGTCTTGCTATAAAGTCTTGTTATAGACTCTTGTGCGCCTTTATCTCTTACCGGGCGGGGCCAAAACTCTTGATGCCGTGGCGGTTTAGATAGCTCGATACCGATTTGATACGGCCGTCGGCACTATAAGCACTCTTCCTTGTATCTTCCTTGGTGCCCAGTTCTGGCGCAAAGCGGGCACTAGCATCAACCTGGCCGCGAGCATTACGATAGTCTTCGTTCTTATCGTATTTTTTCTTGCCATAGTCAGAATAGGCCATCACATCAAACTGTGAATAAGGCAGAAAAGGTCTCTGTGACATACGTTCGTGCATAATCACATCGGTTGTTTTGAAAGCACCAGGGGGAGCCTTGCCTCCCATTTGCAAAGTTTGAGCCGCCAGAGCGGTATTTAATATGGTGTCAGAAGTATTGAGGCGAGTACGCGCTTCATACTGCTGATCAAAGCCTTGCATCTGACTTCTGGCAACCATAGCCGGTGAATGTTTAGCAATATGAGCCATCTGCATACGAGAGAATGTCTGGCGTTTCTGCTCAAGAGAGCCTGACGACAACCAAACTTGATTGAGTTGTTGAGCGAAACTAAGCTCTTCAATCAAATCTTGTGAATCCCAGTAACCTGGCAAGCAGTGTAAAACCGTACCGTCGGCAGCTAAGACAAACATCTGAATATTGTGAGGCCCCGCCCCATTACTTGTGCGAACGGCATTGCCATTGATTTCGTGGCGACCAGAGACGCCAGCATAGGGCTGGCCGGTAATATCGTAAGTGCCACAGACATAATTGTTTTTGAGATAAGAGAGAACTGATTCATTAGAGAGCGACACGGCCCTCAGGCTATTGCCGGCACTTCACGTGGCCCCGTCGATCTTGCCTAGTATATGCATCCAGAGCAATGGCTTGCCTTTTTGTCGGGCCGAATCTTCAGCGTCGCGCAGATTACTAAACCAATAGACTTGCTTCGTCAGGTTGTCGACATTGTTTCTGGCTTCGCGGCCATCAATCACCCCAGGTGCGGCATTGGCCAGGCCAGAAAAACCAGCGCTAAGGGCTAGCGCCAGGGCACAAAAGAGCTTTAGATTGAAAGGTCGCATAAGCATTTACCTAAAAAATAGAGAAATCAGAGAAGACAGATAACCTACGTCCATCATCTACCTAGCGGTGCAATTTGTACAACCGCCCGAGATTAATTTACAGCAAGAGCAAATGTGCGAACATACAAAAATGTCGACCTTTGACGATCAAGAGGTAATCTGGAATTACCTTCAGAATAAGAAGCACTTCGATGAAGCAAGCCTGAGCAAAGCTAAGCTTAGCGAAGCTCTTGAACAAGCCGTAGCCCATGACGATATCACAAGCATCTATTTGGTAACCGGGCTAAGCTTGCACCAAACAGCAGAAATTCGAGAGAAAGCCTGGGCTGTGATTGACTATCTCCTCAGAGACGTGTCAGCAAAAGACCTAGTCAAAATCGATATTGTCACGCGCAGCTATCGAATAGTAATCGAGCCGATCAAATTACTTGATGAACTCACGATTCCAACCAATGTGCTGGGTCTGCTTTCCTTTAATCCTAACGGTTTCATCCGAGAAAAAGCCTTGAAGCAGTTGGCTGGTCGCTTCGATGGAAGAGAACTGCCGTTCATTCTGCTTCGCGCCAATGACTGGGTAGAGAGCATTCACAACCAGGCCATTGCAGCGATAAAAGAGCGACTGGAAGGAGACTATTCTAGGCACTTCACAGACAATCTCTACCTGATCAAACATCTCTCAACTTTAGGGAGATACAACCACGAGGGCATTCAAGAGATAATAGCGAATGTCTTGTGCTCGCCTCAATATGAGACTGAACTGCTTAGCTATCTCAATTCAAAAAGAGCATCCGAAAGACAATTTGCTTTTACACTTTTACTCAAAATAGATTCACCGACATCTGTTAAGTCAGCTATAAATGCGGGCTTGGCGAGTAAAGACCCACTAATTAGACAAAGAGCTTTCGACTTTGCTTTGAAAGCCAACAAGATCAATTTGATTGACCGGCCGATCGTCTCACTTCTCACTGATTCGGCAGCGACAGTAAGGCTTGAAGTTTTGCGCTGGTTGGCGGAGAAACAAGATTGCCGCGCAATTTTGGAAGCTGCTTTTTTTGACAGTAGCTTTGCCGTGCGCTTGTTCGCCCGCTATCGCCTAAATGAAATAAATGCCAGAGACATTTACATATTAAATTTGCAAACAAAGAAGTACTCCCTCTTGTATACGCTGAGAAGTCTCCTCGAAATCCAAGCGCCGCTGGCAATAGAGTTAATAGAACCGTTAACCGCGGCCTCAAGCGGCAAAGTGCGCGCGCTCGCCTACGAACTACTTTTGGCTCAAGGGCAAATAGCAGATAAAGCAGCTATTGTGTGCCGAGCCCTGTTGGACAAAAGCAATCACTGCATCAAATCGGCCTATAAATATCTTCGAGCTAATCCCGATTCAGTAGCAATAGAATCAATCTGGGAGCTATTCAACCAGGAGCTTTCCCTTGAAGCAAAGCGCACGCTAATCTCAGCTATGGCCTACTCTCCGCCGTGGATAAGCCTACCTTACCTGCTTGCCGCTAAAGTAAGTATTCAAGCTAAATTCGAGTCAGGTGCAGAAGATCCCTTAGATGCAAGCATCGATTTCGCCCTTGAACACTGGCTCGATAAAGCAGCAAACAACTTCACTAGCCCCAGCCCTTCAAGCTTGAACAAAGTTCATAGCTCACTAGAAGAAGCCAAGGCAGTACTAAAACCCAAGCAATATCAGAGCATAAAAGCCGTCTTGAACCGTCACTAAGGGCCAATTTAGCGGTTCCACTTGTTATGATTGTGGCCAATAGTTTGAAAATTGGAGAAAAGTCGGTGGATAAGCGCCCTCTCACAGAATTAGTCAGCAGTGACCCAGCCTGGCCCATGGTCAAAGAATGGCTGAGCGAAGCGAAAAATCTGGTAGAAGTTTTACCGGCTACAGCACCACAGAACGCTGAAGCTTTACTGGCCACCCAAGTGACAACTAGGTCTTCTATGGGTTCCATTATTTACGAGACCGGCGGCATTTTAGTTGACCACGGCTGGATACGCATTCTCGGGTCAGGTAGCAGCAAACTTCCTCGCACACTTCCCGACTGGAACATCACAGCCACTGGCAGCGGCCCGGGCGAAAATGATTTTCTCTTGATTGGTGATGATGTCATCGGCGGCTTCTTTGCTCTCAATGGCGGCGGCCTGCCAGGGAAAACTGGCAATGTCTGCTACTTTGCCCCAGATACTTTAGAGTGGGAAGACCTCGACATTCCTTATAGCGGCTTCTTAGAGTTCTGCTTGCACGGCGACCTTGAAACTTATTACAAAGCCTTTCGCTGGGAGGGCTGGCAGACCGATGTTGCCGCCCTAAACGGTGACAAGGCTTATTCTGCCTTCCCCTTCTATTTTACCGAAACAGCCGACACCAAGCGCGATCGCAAACCGGTCACCGTTGCTGAACTCTATGAGTTGTTAGTGATTTACTGGCCCAATCAAATTGAAAAACAGCGACTCAAGCCCGGTCAGCAAATCAAAATTCAAATCAGTGAGTAGCTAATTAGCATGAGCAGCTCCGGCCAAATAACAATTGAAGACTATCGTCCTGAACATTTTCAGGCAATTCAAAGCTTTGTCGAAATTATTCAAGATACAGAGAGCGGTCTTGTGCCCGGTCTTAAATCTGGCGCCGAAATAAAAAAGTGGTATGCCCAAGATTTGATAGATTCAATTGAGTCGAAGCAGGGTGTCATTCTCGTTGCCCTAGCCGAAGCTGAAGCCATTGGCTTTGTTTGCGCCTGGGTAGAAAACGATGACAAGCTGGTATTAGATTCGGTGCGCAAGTGTGCTTACATATCTGATGTTTGCGTCAGCTCCAATTGGCGCGGACACGGCGTAGCAAGGCAGCTCTTAGATGCGATTGAAAAGGCCATGCAAAAACTTGGCTGCCAGCGCATTCGTCTCTGCGCCAAACGCGGCAATCTAGCGGCCATAAAGTGCTATGAAGGTCAGGGCTATCAAACCTACGAAACAGTTTTATCAAAGAGACTTTAGCAAAGAGAATTTAGCACCGAGGCAAATAGCTTAGTGCTTATCAGCCATTTTGCGCTCAAGAATTTGGAAGCCAGTCAGTTCAACTAATGCGTCCATAATCTCCCAGGTTTTTGCTTCCAGATCATCGCCTGGTTCAATTACTTTGCCGATATTGACACGGGCTGGGCCAAAGCGTTTATCAGTGCCGATGATGCCGATAGGCAAAATCTTGCTATTCGTCACCTTGGCAAAATAAGCAGCACCAACGTGAGGCCGACCAATTGAGTTAGGAGTTTTGCAACGGGTTCCTTCAATGAACATACCAAGGGACCAGCCAGTTTTCATAATCTGTCGTATGAATTTGACTGTCGATAGTTGTGGCTTCTCACGGTTAATCGGCAAAGCGCCGAGCCAATCGAGCAGACGACCCATATATTTATTGTTCCAAAGCTCACTTTTGGCCATGTAGATCATTGGCCGCTGAGTAACATAAGCGAACAAGGGCGGGTCGAGAGTAGATATGTGATTGGCAACAACAATAAGAGAACCCTCTTTAGGAATATTCTCTCTTCCGTAGACCTTTAGGCGGGTCATGATGAAATGATAGGGCTGCACAAACTGATTGCCGACCATCATCTGCACAGCTACACGCTTGGCGTCAAAACGCGCGGCATCTAGTGGTGCTGCAATGATTTTAGTACTACTAGATTTCTCTCCGGTAGATTTCTCTCCGGTAGATTTCTCTTCGACAGACTTCTTTTCGGCAGATTTATCTGCTTCGGCTTTAACGTCGGACATCAAACAATTCCTATTGCCAGCTAGTTTCTATTGAGTGCGAGCCATTGGGCGAGGCAGTGTCAAACGCACCACAGAGTTATCTATTTGTTGGCTGACAAAGAGGTTACCCTCTTTGTCGAGAGTGAGGTAATAAGGCTGCTTGAAGCCGGTCCCGATGATAGTGGATACACCAGCAGGACTAATTCTAGCCACCGTACCGCCATCATAGTTAGCGACATAGATATTGCCGCTTTCATCTGCTGCCAGGCCAATTGGCCCTTTTAAGTTAGACCCTGAGCTAAACTGCATGCGAGTGCCGTCAGCCGAAATTCGGTCAACAGTATTGCTCGTGAAGTTAGCAACATAGAGATTGCCAAGGCGATCGAAGGTCAATCCGCTTGGGGCGGAAAATCCGGTTGCGATGACACGAGCAGAAGAGTTAGCCAATACTGCGGTGGGCACGCCTGACCGTGCCGCAGCTACAGGAGCGCTGGCAATTGCTGCAGGTCTGACCGCTTGAGTCTGTTGTACTTGTTGAACCTGTTGAATCGGCTGTACTTGTTGTACTTGCTGTTGAGGCTGAACAACATGGCTGAGAGTATTGCCAGATGGACTATTTGAGATTGTGCTGTAGTCGCGAGGAGCCGGTTGGGCGTCAGTGGCCACCGGGTTCAAATTCATGGCCTGGTTAGTTGAATTGTTGAAAGCATTAGCAGCCGGTTGAGCAACACTAGCATTGGGGTTATAGCTAGGGGAAGCCACGGTAGCCCCAGCGAGCTGGGCTTCACAAGTCTGAATACGCTTTTGGGCATCAGCAAAATGGGGAGAACTTGGAGCAATGGCCTGCAGATGGTTTTTAGCTTCTGCTGCACGGCCCATGTCCATCAAGGCAATGCCAAGCTGGAAGTGAGCGTCTGGGTCGGCTGATTTGACCCTGAGGACTTCTTGAAAGCGTGGAATGGCTTCCTTCAAACGGCGCTGGCTCTGGTAGAGAACGCCCAGGTTGTATTGAGCATCGGCCAGGTTGGGGTCCATATCAGTGGCGCGGCGGAAGAAGATGATGGCCGACTCTAAGCTGCCCTGTTTGTAAGCAGCCAGACCGAGGTTGTACATACCGACAGCCTGCTGAGCTGTGCCGGCCCCGCCCTGAGGAGCTTGAGCTGATGCTAGCGGGGCAAAGTTTATAGAAATAACGCCTACGGTGAAGGCACAGGTGGCCGATAGAACCGAGCTTAGGGCTGAGCGAGACAATCCAGCGAAAAGCTTCCCTTTATGGCCCATAGGCCCCAGCGCAAATTGCATTTGTTCTAAAACTCCGAAATAAACTCTATACACACGAAAACTGCGTAAAAAAATGGCCACCGGGTATATCTAATTGATGGTCTCAGATACTGAGGGTAAAAACCGCTACAAGTGACGATTTTATCAAGGATCAGAGCAAATTAGGGAATCTTGAAAGTATGCGAACCGTCGGACACATCATCACTTCCGCAGGCGTAAGTTGCGCCAGTTACTATGTTTACAGGTCTCGCAAGGCCGCATTGGCCAGCTTTCTGGTAGGTTTTCTAATCGACCTTGACCATATTTTTGACTATGTTCGGGCTCATGGCTGGAAATTTGACTGGCATATGTTCAAAGAAGCCTCCCATGAAAATTACAGTGGCAAGCTCTATTTGCCTCTGCATTCTTATGAGCTGCTGGCCCTTTTCTTCCTTTTGTTCAAAGGTAAGAGCCGCCAGCCTTACCGCGTAGGCATAACTGTTTCCATCTTGACCCACCTGCTTTTAGACCAGCGCTGTAACCCGTCAAGAAAGGTCGGCACCTACTTCTTGGCCAGCCGCATTCGCAAGCGCTTTAACGCCAATCAAATTCTGCACCCTGACTATCGCACGGCGGCTCATAATCATAGTCATGGCCGCAAACATAAGCATTAGCGCGAAATCAAACTCAGCATAAAAAAAAGGCCTCCGGTATGGAGGCCCTTTTTGCAAAATAGTTGAGTACTCAAGTATTTTGTTTTAAGCAGGTTCTGATTAAGCAGGCCCTAATTTAGCAGGCACATTTTTAAGCAGGAACGTTGAAGCTACCTTCACCGATTGGTGGATAGATATCTTCTTCTTCTTCTTCTTCCTCAACCGGCATTGCATGGCCTTGGAAGCCAGTACCTGCTGGGATGAGTCGGCCGATGATGACGTTCTCTTTCAGACCACGCAACCAGTCTTTCTTACCTTCTACAGCAGCTTCAGTCAGAATTCTTGTGGTTTCCTGGAATGATGCAGCAGAGATGAACGATTCTGTGTTGAGTGAGGCCTTGGTGATACCGAGCAATACATCAGTGTATGTAGCGCCTTCTAGACCTTGTTGAGCCGATTTCTCGTTCTCTTGGTCAATGTGATAACGCTCCATTAACTCGCCTGGAAGCATGATGGTGTCTTTTGGATCATCAACACGAACCTTACGGGTCATTTGTCTGACGATAACTTCGATGTGCTTATCGGCGATTTCTACACCCTGTGAACGGTACACAGACTGTACTTCGTCTACTAGATATTTCTGAGCAGCTTCGATGCCTCTCAAGCGCACGATGTCGTGTGGGTTAGGAGGACCGTCTGTCAAAGGCATACCGAGAGTAACGGTGTCGCCGTCTTCGAGAATGATGTTGAGACCTTGAGGAATTGGAATTTCTTCTTCGGTACCATCACCAAACACGATGTAGAGTCTGGTTGTATCGTCTTCAGTCACCATTCTGGCTTTGCCTTCGCGCTCAGCAAGGATGGCAGCTTCTTTCGGTTTTCTTGCTTCCAGAACTTCTTCTACACGAGGAAGACCCTGAACGATGTCTCCAGTCTTCTGACGTTCGAAGATCAAGGTGGCAAGCAAGTCGCCCCGTTGAACTAGGTTACCGTCTTCGCACTGCAACTGAGTATTGACTGAGATCAGGTATGGACGACCTTTTCTTAGCACCACTTCCGCACCATCAACTGAAACAATTTGTCCAGAGATAGAAGCGCTAGAGGCCTTAGATAGTGGATCACCAAAGCGAATCAAATCGCCTTCTTTCAAGTTACAAGTGCCTTTGATTTTCTGGTGCACTTGTTGCTCTTCGGTCACCAACAAGATTCTTCTTTCGTCGGTCTTGGAGAGTTGAACTCGAGCATCAGTTCTGGTGAGAACTTGAGTAGTGGCAACAGCAGCCTTGGCGTCAATAATCTGACCGTGTTCAACAGACAAGAGAGTGACGTTGAGATCTTGCTCACGGCGCAAGAGAATATTCTCTTGTACAACGATATTGAGATCCTCACCCATTTCTACAATGCCCTTGAGGGTTTGTAGGTGGCCTTGCATTTGCAGAACCAGTGAGGTTCTAGTCAATTGCGCGCCCTGAATGTGTCTGACTTTCTCTCTGTCGCGGAAGAGCAACTGAGTGACTGAACGGAGAGAGATTTTCTCGTCAGTGGCTTTGTGCTTGAACTTAGTTTCTCTAGGTTCAATCCAATACTCTTCCACTGGACGAACAATGACGTAGCAGGAACCATCTTCTTTTTCGAAGAGGTTAACTAGCTTGCGCTCTTTGTAGGTATAGCCTTCAACAATTTCAGTACCTGGCTCAACGATTTGGCCTTCAGGCACTTTCACTTCTGATGGATCACCGATTGGAACCAAGTCGCCTGGTCTGACGATTACTTCGTGGATGATGTCGTTATCAGCGATGATCTCAACGATACCTTCCATGTGAGCAAAGACGTCTTTTACAACTTCTTGACCGGCTGTAACTGTTTCACCAGTTTCAGACATTTTCAGTGAACTATCTTTGGAGATGAAGTGAACTTCTTCGGGAACGAAGAGTACTTTACCGGCTTTGGTGACAACGCGGCGGTCATCGATTTCTACGCCATCGTAGATAATCTCGCCACCACAGCTGACTACGTTCAAGCCGTCATCAACCAATTCAGCGATAATCTTGCCGTTCTCAACAACTTCTTCGTTCACTACTTTGATAGCGAATGATTCTTTTTGTTTTTGAACGCGCCAGATATGACCTTTTTGACCAGGCTCAAGCTTGGCATTGTTAGCACCGACTGAAGCAATGATGACATTCATCTCTTTGCCCTTGGTCAGTCTAACTTGCGATTTGGTCTTACTGATTTTGACTGTTTCAGTTTCGATTTCTGGTCCGAATCTAACTTCACCACCGTGTTCGGAAGTGATTTGAATTTCGGCCAATACATCAAGAGCGTTAACGTCTTGACCATCTTTGACCACTACATGAGCGCCTGATGGCAAGTTGTATACGTCACCTTCGAGTACCCAAATGATACCGGCGCGGTTAGCTGTTCTAGAGATGTTGCCTTGGCGGTCTCTCTTTTCATCAGCCTGGAAGTTCTGGAACATGATACGGCCAGAGATATCAGCGGTGATATCTTTGCTAGCGCGCTCAGTCAAGTTCTTCTTCGAACCTGGTGGATCGTATTCAGCAATAATTTGTCCGGCCACGACTTCCGAGCCTGAAGGCAAGAAGAGTAGAGTTCCGACTGGCACTGGGAAAGAATGCTCTTTCTCGCCAACCACAACTTTCATCACGCCATCACGGGTAGTTTGTTCCATAACGTCACCGTAAGCGGTACGCATAGAACGGCTCTGGATCTTGAAGACCACAGTACCCTTAGCTGGAGCTTTAACTTGGTTACGTGACTTACCACCAGAAACGGCACCACCAGTGTGGAACGTTCTCATGGTTAGCTGTGTACCAGGTTCACCGATTGACTGAGCGGCAATAATACCGATTGCTTCACCCTGGTCAACAGGACGGTGGCTAGTGAGAGCCCAACCGTAGCACTTCTGGCAAACGCCATATTGGCTTTCGCAAGTAAGTGGGCTGCGCACCATCACAACTTTGTTTGGCTTCTTCAGAGTCTTGTCTAAGAGAGCGGCAACCTTACGGCTGATCAGTTCGCCAGCGCGAACCAAGACTTCACCGGTTTCAGGGTCGACAACATCAATAGAAGCAGAGCGGCCGAAGATTCTCTCTTGCAGGGTAACAAGGTCTTTGTCGCCTTCTGCAATTGGTTGCATGAAGATGCCGCGAACAGTTCCGCAATCTGGCTCACGCACGATTACGTCTTGGGCAACGTCAACTAGTCGTCTGGTCAAGTAACCAGAGTCGGCTGTTTTCAGAGCGGTATCTACCAAGCCCTTTCTGGCGCCGTAGGAGGAGATGATGTACTCAGTTACGTTCAAGCCTTCACGGAAGTTGGACTTAATCGGCAAGTCGATAATCTGACCTTGAGAGTCAGCCATCAGGCCCCGCATACCAACTAACTGACGAACCTGGGAGATGTTACCTCTAGCTCCAGAGAAAGCCATCATGTAGACAGGGTTCAAGCGATCGAAGTTGTCTACAACTTCTTTGGTGAGCTGGTCGGTGGTAGCTGACCAGGTATCGATTACTTTGTTGTAGCGTTCAACTTCAGTGATATCGCCGCGCTCATAGCGACGTTGTGCTTCTTCGATTTCTTTTTCTGCAGCGGAAATCAAGCCTTTCTTGGCTTCCGGTACATCTAAGTCATCGATTGAAACAGTTACGCCGGCTTTGGTGGCGAACTTAAAACCGAGGTTTTTTAGTGAGTTGGCTAGTTCAGCTGTTCTGGCTGTACCGAATCTCTCATACACATCTGAAAGAAGATTACCGAGCTTCTTCTTATCAACAGTTGTGTTGATGAATTCCATTGATTCTTTCTTCTTATCGCCTGTGACCATTGGACCCTCTTTAGGTAAAGTCTTTAGATAAAGGTTGATGCTTGCTCTAAAACTTGACAGCTCTAGTTAACTACTGTGATTGCTTCGCGTACAACTTCGTTGAAGATGACACGACCAGGAGTTGTCTCAACCATTTTGCCGTCAACATCGCGTACTTTGATTTTGGCGTGCAGATCAAGAATTCCGGCTTCATAGGCTGATCTTGCATCAGCTAAGGAAACGAATCTCATGCCTGCGCCACGGCACACTTTAGGATCATCATTGCCTGGCTTTTCAATGGTCAGGTAATAAATACCAAGCACCATGTCTTGAGTAGGTGTGATGGTTGGTCGGCCAGTAGCTGGAAGTAGAGTGTTGTTTGAAGCGAGCATTAGCATGTGGGCTTCAGCCTGAGCTTCAACCGACAACGGAACGTGCACGGCCATTTGGTCACCGTCGAAGTCGGCGTTGAAGGCCGAACAGACAAGCGGGTGCAACTGGATAGCGCGACCTTCAACCAATACTGGTTCAAAAGCCTGAATACCGAGTCTGTGCAGCGTGGGAGCGCGGTTCAAGAGTACTGGGTGACCTTGAATTACTTCTTCAAGAATTTCCCAGACAATTGCTGAGCCCTTTTCAATTTGTTTCTTGGCAGACTTGATGTTCTGAACAATCTGTCTTTCGATCAACTTATTGATCACGAATGGCTTGAAGAGTTCCAAGGCCATTTCTCTAGGCAAGCCGCACTGGTGCAACTTAAGCGTAGGACCAACCACGATTACAGAACGTCCTGAATAGTCAACCCGTTTTCCGAGCAAGTTCTGACGGAAACGACCTTGCTTACCTTCAATAATGTTAGATAGTGACTTCAGTGGACGGTTGTTAGGACCAACCACCACGCGACCACGTCTACCGTTATCGATCAAAGCATCAACGGCTTCCTGCAACATACGCTTTTCGTTGCGCACGATGATTTCAGGAGCGCCCATTTCGAGCAAACGAGCAAGACGGTTATTGCGGTTAATAACCCGTCTATATAGATCGTTCAAGTCTGAAGTAGCGAAGCGGCCACCGTCGAGTTGCACCATTGGGCGCAAATCTGGTGGGGTAACTGGTAGATTGTCGAGCACAACCCAGGTTGGGTCAGTGTGGGAATTTACCAGGGCTTCTACCAAGCGCAAGCGCTTGATGATTTTTGCTCTCTTCTGTTGGGAGCCGCCGGCGCCAGCCAGTTCTTCACGAAGTTGCTTAGATAGTTCTTTCAAACCAGGAAGTTCGAGCAAACGACCGCGATCGTCTTTGTTATCTGGGCGCTCATACTGTGGTCTGGCGATATCGAACAAAAGCTGTTTGACAGCTTCAGCACCGATACCGACGTCGAACTGCATGTTGGGATCTTCTAAAAGCTTCTCGTACTCATCTTCAGCAAGAAGTTGATTCTTGTGCAAATCAGGAGAGTTGCCTTGGTTGGTTACGGCATAAGCATTGAAGTAAACAACTTGTTCTAGGTCGCGCAAAGGCAAGTCGAGAAGCAAGCCGATATAACTTGGAATACCTTTGAGGAACCAAATGTGAGTCACAGGAGAAGCCAGTTTGATGTGGCCCATACGGTGACGACGAACTTTAGAATCGGTCACTTCAACGCCGCAACGTTCGCAAGTGATGCCCCGGTGTCTTACCCGTTTGTACTTACCGCAGTAGCATTCCCAGTCTTTTGATGGTCCAAAAATGCGCTCGCAGAACAAGCCGTCTTTCTCTGGTTTGAGAGTACGGTAGTTAATGGTCTCCGGCTTGGTTACTTCGCCGTGTGACCAGCTAAGGATACGCTCAGGTGAGGCGATCCCAATTTTGATGTAGTCAAAGCGGTCAATACTCGTAGTCATTTTAGATGACAGTCCTCTCTTTGAATTAGTTAGGCTTGATTAGGCTTCGTCAGAGTCGTCGATCAGATCTTCAGGTTCAGCATCTACTGAAAAGTCTGGTGCTTCGATGGCTCCGATCAGGGCCTCAACTATTGGAATGCTAGGAGTGAGTACATCAACGACACCTTCATAAGAGTCGCCAACCACATCAGGATCTCCATCTTCCACTAGCTCGTCAGAATCTGCAGTTGCCACAGCCGAAGCTGGGATAGCAGTCTGGCGTGAAAGCTCAGCAAGTTCTGATTCGAGGCCAATCTCGCCAAACGGACTGAGTCTTCTCAGACCACGTGGACGTACTTCCTCAACTTCAGTCATCAAGTCAACTTCAACTTCTTGGCCTTCGCGAGTACGCTTGGCCACAGAAACGTCGAGACCGATAGATTGAAGTTCGCGCACGAGCACTTTGAACGACTCAGGAATACCAGGACGTCTGAGGTTTTCACCCTTAACGATTGATTCGTAAGCCTTAGAGCGACCGTTTACGTCATCTGACTTAATGGTGAGCATCTCTTGTAGTGAGTAGCCGGCGCCGAAAGCTTCAAGAGCCCAGCATTCCATTTCTCCGAGACGCTGACCACCGAACTGCGCTTTACCACCCAGCGGCTGCTGAGTAACCAAGCTGTAAGGGCCAGTTGAACGAGCGTGAATCTTGTCGTCTACAAGGTGAACAAGTTTCATCATGTAGATTTTGCCGACAGAAACAGGATTTTCGAAAGCATCACCAGAGCGACCGTCATAGAGGGTGACTTTACCGTCATCTCCAATCCAATCAAAACCAGTCATGGCCTTGCCTTTAACTACTTCACGGTGAACAGTCATCGATGAAGCTTCTTTTTCATACATTTCATCGAATGGTGGCACTTCGTAGCGCTGGTTGGTGAGCATTGCTGCCAAGCCAAGCAGAGTTTCGAAAGTTTGACCAACGTTCATACGAGAAGGTACGCCCAGTGGATTCAATACGATGTCTACTGGTGTGCCGTCTGGCAAGAAAGGCATGTCTTCGGTTGGCAAAATCTTAGCGACAATACCTTTGTTACCGTGACGTCCGGCTACTTTGTCGCCCACAGAAACCTTACGTTTCTGAGCGATGTAGACGCGCACCACTTTGTTGGCAACAGGAGGAAGTTCATCGCCTTTTTCGCGGTCGAAGACTTTAACGTCTACAACCCGGCCGCCTTCGCCGTGTGGAACTCTCAGGGAGTTATCACGAACGTCGCGTGCTTTTTCGCCGAAGATGGCGCGTAGCAGTTTCTCTTCTGGTGGGTGTTCAGATTCACCTTTAGGGGTGATCTTGCCGACCAGAATGTCATCTGGATAGACTCTTGAACCGATGCGGACGATGCCATTTTCATCAAGGTGACGAAGAGATTCTTCAGAGACGTTTGGAACTTCTCTGGTGATTTCTTCAGGACCAAGCTTGGTGGAACGAGCGTCGATTTCGAGTTTTTCAATGTGGATAGAAGTCAGAACGTCTTCAAATACAAGGCGCTGGCTGATCAAGATGGCATCTTCAAAGTTGTAGCCTTCCCATGGCATGAAGGCCACGAGCAAGTTACGACCTACGGAAAGCTCACCAGAATTGGTAGCAGCACCGTCGGCGATGACATCACCAGGCTTACAGTGGTCGCCCACACGCAAGATTGGTTTTTGGTTCAAGCAAGTATCTTGGTTTGAACGTTGGAACTTAGATAGTCTGTATTTGACCAGACGCTTATCTTTGGTGCGAACGTGTATAGATGTAGCGGAAACATATTCAGCCACGCCTTCTACATCGGCCACAATCACCATGCCTGAATCTCGAGCCGATTGACGCTCGATACCAGTTGTAACTAGTGGACGCTCAGTACGTACTAGAGGTACAGACTGACGTTGCATGTTTGAACCCATCAAGGCGCGGTTAGCGTCATCGTGCTCAAGGAATGGAATTAAGGCCGTTCCCACTGACACAATTTGAATTGGGCTAACGCCGACATAGTCAACTTGCTCTGGTCCAGTCTCAATGAACTCTGCGCGGTAACGCACAGGCACTAGAGGGTGAACGAAAGTACCGTCATCGTTAACAGGTGCGTCACCTGGAGCCACTCTGAAGTTATCTTCTTCGTCAGCTGTCAGGTAGTGAATCTGGTCGGTAACAAGACCGCCTTCAACACGGCGATAAGGAGTTTCGATGAAACCATAAGCGTTAACACGGGCATGAGTCGCAAGCGAACCAATCAGACCAGCGTTAGGACCTTCAGGAGTTTCTACAGGACAAATACGTCCGTAATGGCTCGGGTGAATGTCTCGAACGGCAAAGCCGGCTCTTTCTCTCGACAAACCACCAGGTCCTAGAGCTGAAAGTCTGCGCTTGTGCGTCAATTCAGCTAGAGGATTGGTTTGGTCCATGAACTGAGACAACTGCGAAGATCCGAAGAATTCGCGGATGGCTGCGACCAATGGCTTGGTGTTGAGCAAGTTAGCTGGAGTGAGCGTATCGGCGTCTTGCAAAGTCATGCGCTCGCGCACAATTCTCTCAAGACGAGTAAGACCGATTCTGAATTGGTTCTGGAGCAATTCGCCAACTGATCTAATACGACGGTTGCCGAGGTGGTCGATATCGTCCACGTGGCCTTCGTCATAGTGAAGACCAATGAGGTAATCGACTGCAGCAACGATGTCTTCTCTAGTCAGTGTGCGCTGAGCTTCTGGCACCGACAAGCTGAGCTTCTTATTCAACTTATAGCGACCAACGCGACCGAGGTCATAGCGTTTGTCATCGAAGAAGCGGCTGTCAAGAATGCTTTGACCACCAGCAACCGAGGGCGGGTCGCCTGGACGAAGCTTGCGATAGACTTCGATTAACGAATCTTCACGAGTTTTGTTGGAATCTTTATCAAGAGTTTTCTTGAGGAATTCTTTGTGACGGAAAATACCTTCCATTTCACTATCTGAATAACCAAGGGCTCTCAAGAGGGTAGTGGCAGGAAGTTTTCTGTTTTTATCTATCTTTACATAGATGATGTCGTTGACATCGGTTTCGAACTTCAGCCAAGCGCCACGGTTAGGTATAAGGGTTGCCGAGAAGGTTCTCTTACCGTTGGTGTCGACTTCCCTTTTATAGTAGATGCCAGGGGAGCGGACGATCTGAGAAACGATTACACGCTCAGCGCCATTAATAATGAAGGTACCGCGGTCGGTCATCATTGGAATGTCGCCGACGTAGATCTCTTGTTCTTTTATTTCACCCATCTCGCGGTTAACAAGACGCATTTGAATACGCAGCTTCTTGGTGTAGCTGGCATCTAAGGCCCTTGCATCTTCAGGAGTCTTGGGCTTGTTAGGCTCAGTATGATCCTCAAAATTGTAATTTGTCAGGAAGTGGAGCTCCAACCTTCCTGTGTAGTCCTTGATAGGACTGAAAGCCCGCAGTTCCTCTGCTAGACCTTCTTCGATAAACCATTTGAACGAACTTTTCTGAATTTCAGCGAGATCAGGTAAATCCGCGATGCGCGAACTTCCCGCCCCGAAGGTTCGGACGCGCTCAGACAACTCTAAAGCCATCGGTTACCTCTGTTGAGTGGCTGCTCATATGCGAAAGCATATCTGTGCACGAAACCGCAGTTGCCGAGGGCAATTGCAGGCACAGGGATGGAACTATACGTATCTATCTATAATATTGTCAATGCAAATGTAGGGAACTGTGACGATCTCGGGCTCCTTACAACCCTTATTAGAAGTTTTACACGATCCCCAATCGACTGGCCCGATGAGCCATAGCGAATCTTGATAAAATTTCATTAATATCTTTTGTTTTTCTTAATGACTATGAAACTTACCTAAGTTACCAAGATCGGCAGTTCACCCAGGTTTGGATGAAATAGGGTAAATTGATAGAGCCATGGGGATGGAGCATCGCTGGTGTGGTGTGCGGTCTTCAAAATCGTTGCGGGGTAGATTTACGCTGCCCTGGGTGGGTTCGATTCCCACGCATCCCCGAATTCTAGTAGCTTTGCGCCACCATCTGTAGCACCGCTTTTTTGTCAAAGCAGTGCTGATAAACACGATAGTATTTGCCTCATGACTACTCAGATACTGACTATTGGGGTCTTTACAAAGCTTTCAAAGTTCTCATAATTAGTAATTGTGGTGCACATCAATTACTAATTCTAGAAAGACGGTTAATAGTGACATTTCAAAACGGAACAAATAACATGCACGGAAATATTGGAGCACAGTCTGGAGGTCTAATAAATGGCTTGCCAGAAGCCATTCCTGCCATGCATGCTGCTCTTGAAAAAAGTGTCGACACAGATCTCCCAACTGCTCATAAGAACTGGCTCGATCAATTTGCCGGGTACTTAGAAGTAGAGCGCAACTACTCTTCGCATACAATTCGCGCTTACATGAATGACCTCAAACAGCTGATTGGCAGCGACGTTAGCGCCTCAGGCGAAACTCCAGCAGAAGCAGCGAAAAGTGAGCAGCAGAATTCTTACAATGGCCATACAGTAGTTAACACAACTACCGGTAGTGCCCCATTATCTAGCAATGATTCAGCAGCAAGCCCAAGCTCTAGCCCCTCTTCAGGATGGTTAGAAGCTGAAGGTTTACGCGCTTACATCAGACAAATTCAAGAACAATATTCAAGACCAACTGTCGCGCGCAAAATTTCGGCAATCAGATCTTTCTACCGCTACTTGAGAAGAGAGCAACTGATCGATGAAGATCCATCGAAGCAAGTAAGAGGGCCCAAGCTCACTCGTAGATTACCGGCCTGCTTAGATAAAGAAGAAATCGTGCGTTTGCTAATGTCACCTGATACCAATTCAGTTTTAGGCGCCCGCGATAGAGCTTTGATGGAAGTTTTGTATGCCACCGGCATGCGCGTAAGCGAACTCTGTGGTCTTAGAGTGCAAGACTATAACCAAGAAGGCATGGAGATGCGGGTTCTCGGTAAGGGCGGCAAAGAAAGAGTGGTATTGCTCAATCAAAGCGCTCACAACTGGCTGAAAAAATATCTCAGCGAAACCTGGACAAAATTAGCAGAAGGCCGCACGCCTCAAGCGGAGCATCCTTTGTTTGTAAGCCGGCAAGCAACCCGCCTGTCGTCAAGATCTGTCCACCGCATCGTCATGAAGTATGCCCTCAAAGCTGGTATCAACAAGCCAATCACTCCCCACACTTTGAGACATACATTCGCCACACACTTGCTTGAAGGCGGAGCTGACCTTCGCGTAGTTCAAGATTTGCTTGGTCACACCACTATCAACACCACCCAAATTTACACCCACGTAAGTTTGGACCGCTTGAGACGGGTCTACATGAATACTCATCCAAGAGCATAGACAACTAACTAAACCATAGTTAATGAGAAGTAAAAGAAGAGAGGGCGACGAATGTCGCTCTCTTTTCTTTACGTGAATTTGACGGAGGAAGCACGCCGGCACCTTAATATATATAATGTCAGGGGACTGAACCCTAACCATTGAGAATCGAGAAAGCAAAGCGTGGCCAAGCGAAGATCTGTAGCCAGACGCAAGAACAAAGGTGTTTTAGGTAACGCCGGCACCTTGGCGCGGCGCACCTTCACTATCTGCCTGGTCGTGGGCGCACTTGGTTGCGGTTACCTCGGTGCTTCTATGTGGAAGCAGATTCAAGAATTACCCGACGTCACAATGGTTGAACGCTTCGAACCAATTGAAGCAATTCAAATTCTCGATAAACAAGACCACCTCATTTGCACAGTAGAAGGTGACGAAGATAGACGGGTCGTTCCCCTCAACCAAATCTCTACAAAAATGCAGCAGGCCATTCTGGCCGCTGAAGATCACCACTTCTACGAACACAACGGCATCAATTTCTTCAGTATCTTCCGCGCCTCCATGGCCAACATGGTTGCCGGTCACGTCAAAGAGGGTGGTTCCACTATCACCCAACAGTTAGCAAAAAACTTGTTCTTTGCTGATGCTGGAAGAACCTACGATCGCAAAATCAAAGAGGCCTATGTCGCCTGGGATTTAGAGAGACGCTACAGCAAAGAACGCATTCTCAATATGTATCTCAACCAGGTCTATTTTGGTAACAATGCCTACGGTATTGAAAGGGCAGCTTCCCGCTATTTTGACCGCAGTGCCGCTCAATTATCCTTAGCCCAAGCAGCTTTCTTAGCTGGTCTAGTCAAAGCCCCATCAGAATTAGGCTTACCGCAAAACAGAGCCGCGGCTTATAGCAGACAAAAAGAAATCATCGACAAGATGGTCGAGTATGGCTATATCACGGCTGCCCAGGCCAAAGAAGCCAAAGACCAACAGCTTGCCTTTAAAAAAGGCACCAACTCGATGCAAAAATATCCTTATTACATCAGTTATGTTTTGCAGGTGCTGCGCGAACGCTTTAGCCAAGCTGAAATGCGCAGACAGGGCCTGCGTGTCTATACCAATCTTGATCCGGTCGCCCAAGAGCTAGCAGAAAAATCGTTGAATGAGGGCATTAAGAAAGCTCCTAAAGGTGTCACTCAAGGTGCCCTGGTATCGGTATCTGTCAGCGGCGGAGAAGTTGTCGCCCTGGTCGGTGGTGTCGGAAACTTCTGGAAAAATCAATTCAATCGCGCCACCAACCCGCATACTGTCGGCTCTTCTTTTAAGCCATTTGTCTACCTGACTGCTTTCTGTAAGAACGTACTTGGCCCTGACAGCATTATTGATGACAGCCCTCTGGTAATTAAGTCACCCTGGGGTCAAGCGCCCTACGCACCTAAAAACTTTGACCACAAATTCTATGGCCGTATTCCAATACGCCGTGCTTTAGCCCTATCACGCAACGTACCAGCGGTTAAAGTTGGTCAGCAAGTCGGTATGGAAAGTGTCATTGAAACCGCCCGTTTAGCTGGAGTGACAGCCAAGCTAGATCCAAACTTATCACTAGCCCTCGGCAGCTCGGCAGCCTCGCCCTTAGAGATGGCTGGCGCCTACTCAACCTTTGCCCGATTTGGCATTGCTATTAAGCCTCAAGTGATTCGCAAAATCGAGAATAATCGCGGCCAGGTAATCGAAGTATTCGACCCAAGAGCTGATCGCGCCTTCCAGGTCGAACCAGTGGCTAGACTTGTTGAATGTATGCAAGACTGCGTGCGCTGGGGCACCGGCACCCAGGCCAAGTTAGCCGACCGACCAGTGGCTGGCAAAACTGGCACCGCTGATGAAGGCAAAGACATTTGGTTCATTGGCTTCACACCAGATATGGTGACCGCAGTTTGGGGTGGTAACGACGAAAACAAAGCTATTGAAGGCAAGAACGTCACCGGTGGCGTCGTCATGGCCAAAATCTGGCACGATTACAATGAGGCCTTCTACAAAGCCAGACCGACGGCTCCAGGCAGCTTTATGGCTCCAACACAGTTTGTCCCAGACGAGAAAAAAGCTGGCGACCAACTGGCTAAAAACCCAGACGCCAGTGAAAGCAAAAACGAAACCAGCGCTGCTACAACTAGCTCTGACAATAGTTCAGAACTGAAGGCCGAGGCTCAACCACTCTCTCCAAGCAGTGAGACCGCCCCAACACCGGGCACACCGATTCAACCCGAGACGACTGTCACTAGCCCTTCGCCAGCCTCAAGCTCGTCAACTGCTTCTACTTCTTCCACTAGTCCCGCAGTAGCGCCGGCTATATCTACTCCGGCTGCTGAGCCCAAAGTGGCTCCAGAGCCAGTTAAAGAAAAGCCAGAAGGGGAGAAACGCCTACTGCCATACGCCGCTCCGACTTTGTGGATGCCAGTCACACCTAAAGAAGGCAGCACTCGGTGACAACGACAGTAAGTGAGCAGTACTTACCGAAACGTTCGATGGCACCGAGGCTCTGGCTAATAGTTGCAGCCATTGTTCTAGCTTTGATTTTCGCTGAGACAAGAACAAGCGGGCAGTGCAACTCAAATCTATTTCTTAATGGTGACTCAGAATCGGTAGGTGGCATCGTCTATGTAGATGGTACAAACCTCGGCAAAATCACCTCAGCAAATAACTCAGGCCTGAGTGGTGGGGCATTTTGGTGCCATCTTAGCAATGGTTATCACTTGCTTGAAATTAAGAAACCCGGTTACAAAACATTTTCTAAATGGCTCGACTTCAAGCGCCAAGACTATCTAGGGGTCTCGCTAGAACACTAAGACGAGCACAGAAAGGCCTTTTGCGCTCTGCGTTAACGAAATTTATTAGCTGTACTTGATATCTTTACGCCCTTCCATTGTATGCTTGATGCGAAAGAAAGCTTATGGCTGATTTAAGCTTGGAAAGGTCGAAAGGGATGGCTATGCTCACCGAAACTGAAAGACACCGCAGCCCGGCTGTAGAAATAGAAGAAACGGTTGACACTAACGAAAGTAGCGACGGATATGTCTCTCCCTACGGCAAGACCTTCACAAAGAACATGTGGTACTTTGCCGCTCCTTCAAAGGCGCTCAAGCGCGGTGAAAAAGTAGCGAAAATAATGCTCAATCAACCAATCATGGTTGGTCGCGACAGCGACGGCAAAGTCTTTGCTATGCGCGATATTTGCCCCCACCAAGCAGTTCCGCTATCAGCTGGTCACTTTGACGGCAAAGAAGTAGAGTGCCCTTTTCATGGTTGGAAATTTGACACCAGTGGAGTGTGCACCGAAGTTCCATCGCTTTGCTCAGACCAGAAACTCAATCTCTGTGGTATCAAAAGCCGTACCTATCCCTGCCGCGAAGTTCTAGACTGCATTTGGGTCTATTTTGGCGACAAACCTATAGCCGAAGAAGATCTACCAGAAGTGCCTCATGCTCCGGGTTTAGAAGGTTGCACTTATGCCAAAACAACCACAACCTTGCTTTTACCCACCCACATAGATTATGCCGTGGCAGCACTGATAGACACAGCCCATGTGCCTTTTGTGCATAACTCCTGGTGGTGGCGCTCACAAAAAGTTTTGAAAGAGAAAGCGAAAACATATGTACCAGAGGGCACCGGCTGGACAATGGTGAAGCACAAACCATCCCAGGGCTCAATTTTGTTCAAGCTGATTGGCAATTATATCGAAACCGAAATCAGCTTCCGTTTACCTGGCTGTCGCCGCGAATATCTAACCTATCACAATCAAACCAAGATGGCTGGTATAACCACACTGACACCAGTTGATGATACTCACACCGAACTCAATCACACTACTTATTGGACCTGGGCACCTCCTCTCACCCAGATGTTTTCCCCAATTGTCGATTATTTCGTCACCACCTTCTTAATGCAAGACCAGACTCTGGCATTGATGCAAGAGCAAATCATCAATAAGTACAATCCACGCTTGATCATGACGATCAAAGACGCTGGTACTCCCGGGCACTGGTATTTCATGCTGAAAAAAGAATGGAACGATGCCTACGAACAGGGTCGAGCATTCGTCAATCCTATTAAAGAAAAAGTATTGCGCTGGCGCACGTAGAAAGACAAAGTCTTTTGCTTTAAGCTCGACCGACCAATTCACTTGCCAAAAAGACCATAGTCATCGCGAAGAGTGTTTAACCATTCATCGCCAACATAATCACCTTCTCGCACAGTATTAGCCCATTCGTCACCGACATACTCATCGGCCCCCCAGGCGGACGGCATGTAACTGCCATGCCCAGTAGTCAGACCTAGATTTCTTGTGCCATAGATACCCGCATCTATGCGGTTTTCTGAGTTAAAGCCCTCAATGGGAGGCAGATGACCTTGTTGCGAGATTCCAGAGCCCCCCGGGAACTTCTCTATACCGCCCACTCCCTCGTTGCCATAAATGTCCTCAGCTCTGGCTCCGGCCTGGTGCACAAAACTATCTGTTGAAACCGGCGGCAGGTGCCGCAGAGACAGAGGCGAAGTTAGGTTTAAGCGCGGCACGAACGGGACTCTCTGAGCCATTGCAGGCAGCGAAAACTGCACAATGAAAGCTGACAAGGCGAGCAAAAGCACCGCCTTCGAGCGGAAATTATTTGACATGGTAAGTGCCTCGAAAAGAAGAAACTAGGGCTTAGTAGACACAATCTATCTTGCTCTGCATATCTGGCAAAACTATGGCGAAGGCATTAAAAAGTTTTGCACGCCCAAAACATTCGCCAATATGCCGACGGCCTCTTTGATCTCATCAGCGCCTACAGTCAAAGGCGGCAAAAGACGGATGACACTTTCGCCAGCACCAACGAGTAAAAGCCCTTGTGCTGCGCATTTTTGAATAATTGGTTTAACGGGGATATCAAACTCAACTCCAAGCATCAGACCCAGTCCACGAATAGCTTTGATTGATGGGCACTTAGACTTGAGGTCAACCAGCTCTGCCACTAGCAGGTCACTTTTAGTCTTTACCGACCCTAAAAACTGCTCGTTGCCAATGATATTGACGCAGGCCAGTGCAGCTGAGGCAGCCAGCGGATTGCCACCAAAAGTCGAGCCATGATCACCAGGATTGAAGGCACTGGCAATACTTTCTTTTGCCAGAATTGCTCCGATAGGGAAGCCGCCGCCCAGGCCCTTGGCCAGCGCCACAATGTCTGGGGCAACCGCGAAATTCTCACTGGCAAAGAAGTAACCACTGCGGCCAACGCCACACTGTATCTCGTCAAATATCAAAACTATCTTGTGCTTGTCGCAGAGCGCTCTCACTTCTTTGAGAAAATTGCTATCAACTAAGTGCACTCCGCCTTCGCCCTGCACCGGCTCAATGATTATGGCGGCGACAGCATCTAAGTCATTGGCCAATATCGAGTCAATATTGTTGAACTCAACCACAGTAAAATCAGGTACCAGCGGACTGTAGCCTACCTGATACTTGGTTTGGGCAGTGGCTGAAAGGGCACCATAGGTACGTCCATGAAAAGAATTGCTCATGGTAAGAATCTTCGTGCAGTTCTCGCCCTTGTGCTTCTTGGCATACTTGCGACTGAGTTTGAGGGCGCCCTCCACAGCCTCTGCACCGCTATTGCAAAAGAAGGCCCGGTCAAAAGAACTATTTGAAAATGCCACAAGTTTCTCAGCCAGCTCAATGGCAGGCTGGTTGTAATAAAGATTAGAACAATGGCTCAGTTTACTTAATTGCTTAGTCAGCGCCTCTACGTAAGCGGGATGACAATGACCAAGTGAATTGACAGCGATGCCCGAGGCAAAGTCGAGATAGCGCTTGCCGTCGACATCCTCAACATAGCTACCCTTCCCCTCAGTCAGTACCATGGGCTGGGTGGCGTAGGTTTGCATCAGCACTTTCTTACCGCGCTCTACCCAATCGGTTTGAGCCGAGGCTGACTGAGCAGATTGGGCGCATATACTAGTGGTCATACTTGTATTTATCTCCAGTAATCAGTGTGCCTGTCTCTTGCGGCGCTAAGAAGCCTCTGACAAGGGCGTTTGGGGCAAAGCTATTAACTATGGCAATGCGTCTAATGCCGTTCTTAATGGCCTTGACGCAACTCCTAATCTTGGGCAGCATGCCACCAGTTACGGTGCCATCCTCTATCAGTTCCTGGGCGCTCGTTGCTGTAACATGGCCAATCCGAGTCTGCGGCAAATTGAAGTCTTTGAGCACGCCTGGTACGTCGGTCATAAAAATCAAACCGTCGGCCTCCAGACTAGTTGCCAGAGCCAGTGCGGCATGATCAGCGTTGATGTTATAAAACTGCCCGGTGCTATCAATACCAATGGGTGAGACTATCGCAGTCCAACCGGCCCACATCCAGCTGGCTATGCCGCTATCGCGGACATCTACTATTTCACCGACCCAGCCCAGATCAGCGGACATTTTTTCAGTTTGAAAAGGTATGGCCGATTTTGAGCAAAAGCTCAAGGCGCTAACCCCTCTCTGGCGAAATTTTTCAGTAAGCTTATTGTTGATGTCTGTGAATACTTTCACGGCAACTGCCAGGGTCTCCTCATCAGTTACCCGCAGCCCATCTATCTTTTTGGTCTCTTTGCCGATAGCAGCCAGAGCGTCATTAACTGCAGTTCCACCACCGTGCACAACAATGACATGTATGCCGGCTTTGATCAGCACGACGGCTTCATCGATAAGAGCATCTAACACAGACTCATTACCAATGGCATTGCCGCCGAATTTGACTACGACAACTTCGTAGGCGTTCTGTTTTAGAGTCTCCTTCGCCTTTGACAGATCAAAGGGGGCCACGGGTGCCACGGGCATAGTCGTCAGGGCTGAGTCAAAGCCTATTGATTTCAAGTCTACCGATTTCAAGTTCATTGAAGCTACCATTTCTACCACCTATGTCCTGTAAGAGCCGTTGATACGCACATACTCATAACTGAGGTCGCAGCCCCAGGCGGTTGCCTCGCTCAAGCCCTCTTTCATGTCGATGTGGATGATAATGTCTTTTTCTGCCAGCACAGCTTTGCCAAGAATCTCATTGACGACAACTGGCTCCCCTTCCTGCATTAGCTCTAGTCTGCCAGCGGCACTTTCTATCGCAATTGAGACAGTTTCTGGCTTGAAGCTAACGCCGCTGTAGCCCATGGCGCAAATGATCCGGCCCCAGTTGGCGTCTTCGCCAAAGAAGGCGGTTTTAACCAGACTAGACGAAACAATAGAGCGAGCCAGCTTGCGTGCCTCAGGGATACTATCGGCGTGCTTGACCTCAACTTGAAGAAATTTAGTAGCCCCTTCTCCGTCTCGCACAATTGCTTTAGCCAGGTCTGTATTGATTGTCTTCAGAGCCTGACAGAATGTGAGATAGTCACTGCCCTCGCTATCGATAAGCTTGTTTCCAGCCTTACCGTTGGCCAGAATAGCCACCATGTCATTGGTGCTGGTATCACCATCAACACTAATCATGTTGTAGGTTTCAGCACTGCTTTCTTTCAAGGCCTTAGTTAGAAGTACCGGAGAAATATTCAGATCAGTGGTAAGGAAACTGAGCATGGTAGCCATATTTGGATGAATCATGCCGCTGCCTTTGGCCATAGCACCGATAGTGACTTTCTTGCCATCAACTTCGAATGTAAGCGAAGTTTGCTTGACATAGGTGTCGGTAGTCATGATTGCCTGTGCCGCACTCAAGCCGGCTTCTGCAGAGCAGTCCAAATCTTGGCAGGTGCTCTCAATGCCCTGCTTTATTAGCTGAATTGGCAGTTGCACACCAATCACTCCAGTGGAAGCGATGATGATTTCTTCCTTGCTCACGCCCATGCAGTCTGCGTAAGTAGCGGCCATAGCTTCTGCGTTGATCATGCCAAGCTCTCCAGTGCAGGCGTTAGCGTTGCCACTGTTGACGACGATGCCACGCACAGGCTTGCCCCCGGCGACGACCTTCTCATTCCAGAGAATCGGTGCGGCTCTCATGACATTGGTAGTGAAGGCCGCTGCCACATGGGCAGGAACATCACTCCAGACTAGCGAAAGATCTTTGCGTTTGCGTTTGACACCGATGTGAGCGCCAGCTGCCATAAACCCCTTGGGGCTAGTGACACCGCCGGTGCAACCGTCTTCTGCAGTTAGACCTTTAGTTTTCAGGCCGGTAGTAGCACTTGCAGCTACTGCGGTAGAGGCTGCACCTGCTGTTGCTGCGGCCCCCGCGGTAGTACGAATGTTTTGTAATCTAGCTATTGAGTTCAAAGTTGTGTCTCCCGATTGTCATGTCACTGTGGACGTATACGTAAAAAAATCCCTGAGTGCTTGCCTTGCGCTCAGGGATAAAAAATTTAGTTGTTGATCAAATCAACACAACCAAATAAAACCCGAGCGCAATAGGCGGCGTCGCGAGTTTCGTCGGCTGCTAGACTGGCCGATTAAGTAGTTGTTTATGTGGTTTTTGCTGTCCGAAGCGAACATTGAAAATTGCCTCACTAACTTTGGGAAAGGTTACGACGGTTTCGCACCTATGTCAACGATTTCTAAAAAAATATCACGCCGGAAAAATTGCTGACTGTTTTAGTCCGCTAGACTCAGGCCAAACGAACAACAGATTCATGTTCTGTATAGCCTGTCCTGCTGCGCCTTTCACCAGGTTGTCCAGGGCACCGACAGCAATGACACGATTGGTTCTTTGATCAATTGTCATACCAATGTCGCAGAAGTTTGCTCCCTTTACAAAACGTGTTTCGGGCATCGTGTACTCGGCGTCGTCAGGAGAGAAGAGCCTGATGAATAGCTCATTTTCATAAAATTCGCTGTATATATTATATAACTCTTGTTTATTTATATTACTTATAAGCGACGCATAAGCGGTGACGAGAATGCCTCGATTCATCGGCACCAGATGCGGTGTGAAGGAGGTACAAAACGGAGCGTTGCTAAAAGCGGCAAGCTGTTCTTCAATTTCTGGAGTATGCCGGTGGCAGGCCACTCCGTAGGCTTTTATCGACTCATTACATTCGTTGAAATGAGTACCTAAAGTTGCCGCTCTCCCAGCACCAGAGACCCCCGACTTGGCGTCTATGATAATAGACTTCGGGTCAATTATGCCCGCCTGCAAAAGTGGTGCCAATGTCAGTATCGAGCAGGTGGCATAACAGCCCGGATTGGCAACCAGACTAGCCTGGCTAATAGCAGCACGATTGAGTTCGGGCAAACCGTAGACAGCTTGCGCCAAAAGCTCTGGCTGGGGATGCTTGAATTTGTACCAGGTTTCATAGTCAGCGGCTGACTTCAAACGAAAATCAGCGCCCAGGTCGATCACTTTACACTTTGCCAGAATGCTCTTAGTCACTTTGCCCGCGGCATTACCATGGGGTAGGGCGAGAAATAGCAAGTCGACTTGCTCAGCGAGCGCTTCTAAATCTCCGCTGCTGCAGACAAGATCAGTGTGCTTTTGCAAGCCCGGATAAACAGATGCAAGCTTCTTGCCGTCACTACTCTGAGATACAGCAGTGTGAATCTGCACCTGGTCGTGCTGCAACAAAAGACGCACCAGCTCTTGACCGGTGTAGCCGGTAGCACCGACTACTGCCACTTTCTTTACGGCGCTCTTTGCCTCTTTAGTGCTAGAGCTTTCAAGCGTCTTCAATTGTTCAAACTGCACTGCCATGATGTTTTCCCTAAAAAAAAATCCCCGGGTCATAGAACCCGGGGAGACAATTACGATAATGGTGCTAAATATCAGCTACGTTATCGGCCCCGAGTTCTCTAGGAAATCGCGGCGACGTCGGCTGGTATATGTGCTGGTGTTGAACGAATGCATGTTTATGTAAGCACCTTTAATCTGTTACCGACATTACAGGTCACCTCAGGCAATGTCAACAGTAGTTTTTAATTTGGTTACATTTGTCCTGGCTGTGAGCAGAGACGAAGCCATGACTCTAAATGGAAGCCCCCCCTCCACTTATATGCCTGAGCAAAATTGGTGAGGCCCCAAACAAAGTGGGAATTCTACCCTTCTCACAATCTTAAATAAGCAATACTCTTGACAAGTCGTTACATCTTTGTCAAAAGAGGCACGCATCGAATGGCACATCGCGCAGAATCTGACCAGCCTGCAAAAGAAGTTGCTGAACCGTTGTCATCTCTGACAGCCATGCAAAATGAGGTACTCGACTATCGCCTGGTCGGCTTAAAATCAGAAGCGAAAGCTGAGCAGAAACCAGAGCTGATTCAAGTAGCAGACACGGGAGCTTCCGACAGTCACAGCAATGAAGATGCACTCCAGGCGCTGATCAAAATCAAGCCAGAAGAATTAGGGCCTGGCATGAAACAGGCCAGAGAAGCCGCTATACAGCTGGAAGGCGAAAAGGATATTAAGAGCGCAGCCGCTAGCTATCAGCCCAAGTTCGAAGCTGCCGCCAAACAGTCCGATAGCGACTATACCGACGCAATGACCGCCAACTGGGGCAAGGTAGGCATGGCCAGAATGGAAGTAATGATGAGAGGCTCAACTTTCATGGGCGCGGTGCAATCTATAAATGGCAATATAAAAGAGTTGCCTGAAGAAAAGCGCCAAGAAGTTTCGACCATAGTCAATCTCTTGCAGCGCGACACTATTAGCCCCGAGCTTTCAGCTGCATTGCGCAAAGAACTGGGCCAATACCCGGATGTTTTGAAGAGTTTTGATACGGCCAAAGCAGCCGAAGGTCAGCTAAAAAAAGCCTCTGAAGGCTTAGCTCAAGCCCAAGAACCCCTGCTCAAAGCTGCCGCAGAACAGGCTATGGCGCGCATAGTGCTGGCCGACGTCAAGGCCTTGCAAGGTGATACTTCTGCTGCATTCTTGCTCAAACAACAAGCCAGGGAGCAATTCGAAAAGACCCAGGGACAAATTATCGGCAGGCCAGTTGAAAGCAAGCCAGCGTTGCAAGCCTAGAAAAATTTTCTAAGCTTAACCTTAGGGGGCGCCCGTGGGTTATAGTGACCTGGTTAAAACAGCTCGGCACAACGCGGGAATAGCATGACCTCCAAAGCAATGGGATTGGTCGGCTTCGTGCTCATCTTGGGCACAGCCTACCTGATGTCTAACAACCGCTCGAAAATCAACTATCGTTTGGTTATTTCAGGGCTGGTTCTGCAGCTGCTTCTAGCGATTTTCGTATTGAAAGTAGAGTTTGGTCAGATGCTCTTTCGCAGTCTGGGTGACGGCATAACCCAGCTGTTGCACTTCTCAGATAAAGGTGCGGGTTTCGTCTTTGGCCCACTGGTGCAAAACCCTGAGAATTTAGTCAAAGTTTTCGGCCCCGGTGCCGACTATATATTTGCTTTTCGCGTCGTACCGACAATTATTTTCGTCTCGAGCTTAGTGAGCATCTCCTATTTTCTTGGCATCATGCAAAAGTTTGTGCAGATTGTCGCCAAAATAGTTTCTGTCACCATGGGCGCCAGTGGCGCCGAAGCCCTTTCAAATGCTGGCTCTGTTTTTGTTGGCCAAGTAGAAGCACAATTGCTAATCAAGCCCTATGTGCCGACCATGACCATGTCAGAACTACTGGCCTCGATGGCTGGCTCTATGGCCTGCGTGGCCGGTGGTGTTCTAGCCGTCTATATTGGCCTCGGCATTAAAGCCTCTTATCTACTCACAGCTAGCATTATGGCGGCACCAGGGGCACTGGTTATAGCCAAAATAGTCTGGCCAGAAACAGAAGTATCTGATACCAAAGGCGAAGTCAAAGTTGTAGTAAAAAAAGATCAAGCCAATATTATTGATGCCGCCGCCCATGGTGCCTCAGAAGGCTTGCGCATTGGCCTTAACGTAGTGGGCATGTTAATTGCCTTCATCGCCCTTATCGCCCTCTGCGACGCTGTCATTGGCTGGGCCGGCAACTGGTTATTCATCTGGGGCATGAGGCTAGATGGCATTGGCATTGATTTGGCCCATCTCGAATTGAAGAGCATTTTTGGTGCCTTGTTTGCACCAGTAGCCTTTGTGCTCGGAGTGCCGTGGGTTGACGCCCATACAGTTGGTCGCTTGATGGGAGAAAAGCTAGTAATCAACGAATTCGTTGCCTATACAGACCTCTCTAACATGCTAAAAGACCCAGCCCATACTCTCTCGGCCCAAGCCGAAACCATTGCCACATTTGCCCTTTGTGGCTTTGCCAACTTTTCATCAATAGCCATTCAAATTGGTGGCATTGGCGAAATAGCACCCAATCGCCGCGAAGACCTCGCTCGGCTCGGGGTCAAAGCCCTAATATGTGGCACCTTAGCATCTTACCTATCGGCTACCCTGGCAGGCTTGCTAACCTAGATTTCGTTTACCGAACAAAAAATAGTCTACAGAACAAAAAAAAGGAAACATGATGAGCGAGAAAGTGAGCTCAAATCTAAGCTCCAAACTAAAAGGTCTGGCAATCTGGCTGCCCGTCGCCCTGATAGCTTTATTCTCCCTCTACACCATGGCCTCTTCTCGGGGCGAAAAAGTCAACGCCGTCTGGCTGATATTAGCTAGCTCCTGCACCTTTGCCGTAGCCTATCGTTTTTACAGCAAGTTCTTAGCCGATAAAGTCTTTGCCCTGCAAGACGTCAACGAGACACCAGCGTCTACTGTTGACGATGGCAAAGACTATGTACCGACCCACAAGTGGGTCTTGTTCGGCCACCACTTTGCCGCCATAGCTGGTGCTGGCCCTTTGGTCGGGCCTATTCTCGCTTCGCAGTTTGGCTTTCTGCCGGGCACAATCTGGATTATCGTCGGTGCGGTCCTAGCGGGAGCAGTGCAAGATTTTGTCATTCTGGCAGCTTCCATGCGACGCGGCGGAAAATCACTGGGTCAAATGGCCCGTGACGAGATTAGCCCACTGGCTGGAACAGTGGCTCTAATTGCCATTTTGCTAATCATGATGATATTAATGGCCGTGCTAGCACTTGTCATCGTCAATGCCCTCAAAGCTAGCCCATGGGGGGCCTTTACCCTGCTAATGACAGTGCCAATCGCCATGGTCATTGGTGTCTACATGAAGGTTCTCCGCCCCCATAAAATTATGGAAGGCTCAACTATTGGAGTCTTATTAACGATACTAGCTGTAGTGGCAGGCAAATGGGTAGGACAAGACCCAACATGGGCACCGATCTTCACACTAAGCGGCACACAACTGGCTATAAGCGTCATGATTTATGGTTTTGTCGCCTCAGTTCTACCGGTCTGGATTTTACTGGCACCACGGGACTATCTTTCGGCCTTTCTCAAAATTGGTGTAATAAGCTTGCTAGCAATTGGCATTTTGCTGCTGCGCCCAGACCTTGAAATGCCAGCTCTAACAGTATTTATCAATGGGCAAGGGCCCCTGTTTAGTGGCAATATTTTCCCCTTCTGCTTTATCACCATCGCTTGCGGGGCAATTTCTGGTTTCCATTCGCTGGTCTCATCGGGCACCACTCCCAAGATGATCGCCAAAGAAACTCATGCCCGCCCAATTGGCTATGCCAGTATGTTGTGTGAAGCAGCAGTAGCCATTATGGCGATTATTTCAGCCTGTGTATTAGCACCAGGAACATACTTTGCCATCAACTCACCCAAGGGAGTGGTGGGCACTGATCACGTAGCAGCAGCAGCAACGATCAGTTCATGGGGCTATCCGGTCAGTGACACTGGCGCTGGAGGCATGCAAGATCTAGCCAAAGAAATGGGTGAAGACAGTCTCTGGGGGCGCACCGGCGGCGGACCAACTTTAGCAGTAGGTATGGCCCAAATCTTTGCTCGCGTGCTAGCCTCAGCACCAATAAAGGGCCTGTCTGAAGTAACCATTTCATTTTGGTATCACTTTGCCATTATGTTCGAGGCCCTCTTTATTCTTACTTGTTTAGATGCAGGCACAAGAGTGGGGCGATTTCTTCTGCAAGATTTTCTCGGCTTGCTCTACAAGCCACTGGGCAAAACCGACTGGTACCCGGCTGTGGCTCTCAGTTCGGCCTTAGTTGTTGGGGGTTGGGGCTATTTTCTCTACCAAGGAGTGATCGATCCACTTGGTGGCATCAACAGTCTCTGGCCATTGTTTGGCATCAGCAACCAGCTCTTATCAGTGGTGGCGCTATGTGTTGCTACATCTTGCATAATTTCTATGGGCAAACGTTCGTATGCCTGGGTCACTCTGGGGCCACTCTGTTGGCTCCTGACTGTCACCCTAACCGCTGGCTATCTCAAAATCTTCGCAGCAGATCCCAAATTGGGCTTCTTAGCCCACGCCCATATGCTAGAGGCAAAGCTAAACTCAGCCACGTCAATAGCTGCGGGATCAGCTGAAGCGGCCACAACCAAAGTTTTGATCTTTAACGATTATCTTGATGCTGCTTTGGGCAGTCTCTTTATAGTGCTTGTTTTAGTCATTCTCTTTGAGTCAGTGCGTAATTGGCTCAAGCCCGACAGGCAGAGAATAGCATCAATAGAAACAAGCAATAGCAAGAGCGAACTAGGTGAATCAGCCATTGGAGATGAGCGTTTGAGTAAAGAAATCAGTAAAGAAATCAGCAGAGAAAATATCCTGGCCGAAGCCCAGTCAGGCCCGCCGCTACGCTGCTGCTAAAGATATGCCGAAACCAAGCGAAAGCAGGCTTTTAGTAGAGCGCATAGCTGCTCTGGAACAATTTGTTAGCGCCATCAAAGAAGCGCAAGCTGCTGCCGACTATCACAGAAGCGAGGTGGTCGACTTATCGATCATTAACGCTGACTCGGCCATATCTGAAGCAGTAAAAAGCTTGGCCCAATATGATCGTATGCAAACAAACAAATCCTTAAACGTCGCCTGGTTCTACGCCAAATTCGCTCAAGATATTTTGGCTGCTGAAGCCACTGAACATATTCTTGGCCAAGATACATTTTTAGACTTAGTGGAAACACAAAAGCATTTGCATGATTGGTTCCAGCATACGATGGAACGCCTTGAGAAGCGCTTACTTAGCTACGAAGGCGAATTGCTAGATGCCAACCAAGACGAAAACAGAGATGAAAACGAAAGAGAAGAAGCGAAATGATTGACAATTTCGATTTCGACAAACCACTAAAACAAACACAGCAAGTGGCTGAAGAACTCTTGGCGCTACTCTCAAACAGCATTGCAGAAGAAAGCATCAACAGCAATGAAGATCATTCTAGCGACCACGAAAGCGACGGAGTGCACCGCCAGTTGTCACATCTGCGCCTAGCAAAAGCGCGCCGCGCTTACCAAAAAGCAAAGAACTCAGTCACCGAAGATGAGTACGAGGAAGCCATTGAGCATTGTCGACGCGGGCTCTTACACGTCGACCTGGCAAAAAAACATTTTAATAGTAGCAAAACAGAGTTGTCACAACTAACAGCCCCAGCACCACAATTTGCAGAAGGGAGCTGCGAAGAAAGTATCCAAGCTCTTATTGAAGCAATTACCAAAATTAAGCTGGTGGTCGAATACAAGAAAATCAATTTAAATCGCAGACTGCAAGAACGACTACTAGCAGTTGTTCAATCACTGCAAGACGCTATTGAAAGTTACGGGCAGTCAGGCACTAGTAACAGAAAGGCGACAAAGCTAGCTGAATGCGGTCAAGTCTGGGCGCAATACATCTATGGTCACTTAAACAACGATGAACTCTACGTTCAAAAGCACCAGAATAAGACACTCCGCTCGCTCAGTGGCTTTGCCTGGCAAATCACAACAAAATTTTCAAGCCTGACCGCTGCACCTGGCCTAAACCAAATCAATCAAATTCGTTCACAAATGCATTCACTTGAAAGCAGCTTAGAATCAGCGCTCACAGCCTACATGAAAGACAATACTAACGACTTGGAAAAATTCCTACGACTGGGGCTGATTGAAGCACAAGCCCTGATGCAATACGAAGTTCGGGCCGAACGCAGCGGTCCAGGAAACAAAGCCGACCAATCCGCCAATTTTAATCTTTTAGCGAATGAGTCGACAAGTTTGCGCGAAGATCTGGCAAGAATGGCCACCCTGCTAAAAAAATTCCACCCAGAAGCCAGCAAGGCACAAACCGCCCTAGAAAAGCTAAGACAAACACTGCCCCAAATGAAACGGGCCCTCAAAGACGAAGAGTGGCAGCAGGCGGCGCTTCTGCTCGATATGTGCGAAAGTAACACAGCTCTATTGAAAACTGAGATAGCAAAACTAGATATTTAGCAATGCTATTGCAATACAGTTTTTTCTATACAAAAGCTATATAACTAGGGTTGCATTTGGCATCCCGGAATCCTAAAACATGAATCACAACGATCAATCTCAGAGTCTCTCTGGTATCAACACAGACCCAGGCCCCAACCTCAGTCTGGAATGCCAAGACAGTACAAGATTAACCGGCGGCCCAAACTTGGGGCTGACAGATTCGAACATCACTATTGTCCCGGCCCAACTAAACGACGGCAAACTTCATGCCCTCGATATCGTGGGCGAAAATTATGAAATCATCTCGCTCATCGGCGTAGGCGGCATGGGCTATGTATACCGTGTGCGCCATCGCATTCTGCAAAAGCAGTATGCAATGAAAACCCTGAGTTCTCAGCATGTCAGTGAAATCGCCTGGCGCCGCCTGCAAGTTGAAGCTCAAGCCATTGCCCGCATGAATCATCCCAATATTGTCGGTATTCACAATCTTGGTTTGCACGAAGATCGGCTGCCCTACTATGTCATGGACTTACTCGACGGCGAAGCTTTGGCCGATCGTCTCAAGCGCGGCAGCCTGACATTGGCTCAAGCGCTGCCAATTTTCATCGAAGTCTGCAAAGGTCTCGCCTACGCTCACAAGAAGGGCATTATTCACCGCGACATCAAGCCGGGCAACATCATCTTGCTCAAAGAACCCGACAGCTCTGGCGCGACAGTAAAGATAGTCGACTTCGGCATTGCTAAATTGTCTGGTGCCAGCGATCCAAACAATCAAAACCTCACCTGTATCGGAGAAGTTTTCGGCAGCCCTTACTACATGAGCCCTGAACAATGTGAAGGCAAGCGTATCGATGCTCGCTCAGATATTTACTCGGTCGGCTGTACACTTTTCGAGACCCTGGTTGGCCATCCGCCTTTCAAGGGTAATAACCCTGTGCAAACCATGGTCATGCACCAAAGCCACGAACCACCATCAATGAGCGCTGCTTCTGGCAAGATTTTCCCTGACGAAATTGAAGAACTAGTGGCGACGCTTCTGGCTAAAGCACCAATGGATCGCTACCAAAGTTTAGACAAAGTAGCAGAAGACTTGCAATCGATAGCCGCTGGTAGAGAAGTACAGACTAAAGCACTATTTGACACCCATACTTTCTTCGCACCAGACGAAGAAGAAGAGGACAAACCATCTAGAAAACTAGCTACAGGAGTAATCCTGGCTATTACCACAGCAACTATACTCATCGCTGCCGCTAGTTGGTTTTTCATAACTAAGCAGAATGAGCAAGGTCGCAGTACCAAGCAAGTTAGTACCAAGGCAGCTGCAATGAAAACTCAAGCAGCTAAAAAAACTAGCACCAGCAACGATACTAAAGCCAAAGCAGTAATTAGCGCTCCGGGAAAGCAACCATTTAGCCACATTATAGTTGGACCTGACGGCAAACAAGTCAAACAATTTGACTTTCCCACGGACAATTATCTCGGTCGAATGATCATCGGTGAAAGCACTGAATACTGGTCACTCAAAGGCTCTAAGCAATTCCCAATTTCTACCAAGCTTGAATTAGTGGCTTCCCCGCAGCTGATGGATCAGCTCTACAACCTAGAGCGCTTCAGACCAGATGATCTCTGGGGTATCCGTCTGTTTCAGCAAGCAATGCCTCCTGAAAAACCGGGCAGTGGCAACGGTGAATTTATGCTGCCCGAAAGCTATGAAAGCGACATCGCATTGGCGATCAAACATTTGCAGCCTTTGACTGGGCTGAGAAAGCTCGACTTGCTTGACTGCCCAAATGCCACAGACAAATGCATAGCCCAAATGAATACACTTCCCGGGCTAACAGAGCTGCGCGCCAGTAGAACTAATATAAGCGGCCAGGGTTTAAGCGAACTCACCAGAATTAAAGAGCTCGAAAAGTTGACCTACAGTGAAGGTACTCATATAAGCACACTGCTCAAAGCACTAGCTGGCTCGAAAAAGCTTACTTCCTTGGGCTTGGATCGGCCGGCCGGAAGAGTCTTGACTAAAAACGATTTAAAACTAATTGCTAGCTGCAAGAACCTCACCCGACTTGATTTAGACGACTGTAAACTTGATCGAGAAGGCTTAGCTATACTAGCCACTTTGCCACACTTAAAGATGCTCTACGCTAGCGGAAACAAAATAGACGAAAGCTGTTTCCCAATTCTCCAGCAAATGCCAAGCCTTGAAGGAGTTGACTTCGATGCTCCGTCCTGGACCCCGCACTGCAAGAAGATACTGAGAAGGCAATTCCCTAAAATCAGTACCATTGTCTTTGACCAGTAAATTTTGACCAAATTGACTGTATGCTTGGCATAGTCAGTCCAGTTTCGTAAATTGATGTCGAAGATAAATGTCCGACTTAGCAGACAACGAAAACGACCCAACTCGGCTGAGTTTAGATAGTCAGCAGAGTTTTCCAAATGCAGCCAGTGACGAACTTGAAATCGGCGATCTGGTTGACGACTATGAAATACTTAGCCTGCTTGGAACTGGAGGCATGGGCTACGTCTATGAAGCTCGCCATAGGGTTCTCAACAAAGTCTATGCCCTGAAAACCATTAAGGCAGATCGCCTTAACGAAACTATCTGGCGCCGCTTGCAAGTGGAAGCACAAGCCATTGCCCGCATGAACCACCCCAATATTGTTGGCATTCACAATTTTGGCATGCACGATGGTCGCCCTTTCTACGTCATGGACCTCCTCAAGGGCAATAGTTTGGCCGAAAAACTCAAAAATGGCCCCGTCCCTGTAGAGGAAGCTATCGCTATCTTCATTGAGGTTTGCTGTGGCCTAAACTATGCCCACAAAAAAGGTATTATTCATCGCGACATTAAGCCCGGCAATATCATTATCTTAGCCAGAGCAGACGCCTCTGGTGCCAAAGTAAAAATTGTTGACTTTGGCATTGCCAAGCTGGCAGGCACAAGCGATCCAAGCAATCAGAACCTCACATCAATGGGTGAGATTTTTGGCAGCCCGTTGTATATGAGCCCAGAGCAATGCTTGGCAGAGCGCACAGACGCACGTTCTGACGTCTACTCAGTAGGCTGTACATTGTTTGAAACCTTGACTGGCCAGCCACCGTTCCGTGGCAACAATCAGATGCAAACAATGATGCTACACCAAAGCGCACCAGCACCAACATTGGCAGAGAAAGCGCCGCGTTCGCATTTCCCAGAGGCCTTAGACGCAGTACTAGCTAAAATGCTGGCAAAAAAACCAATGGAACGATATCAGAATCTCGCGGCCGCAGCAGACGATCTCGAGCAAATTAGTGTATCACTCAGCAATGCGAAGGACGCGCGCAAGAGCAGTGAAATACCGAAAAATATTGCACTAACAGTAGTGGCAATTACAGCATGTACTTTAGTTGTTGCTAGTCTAGCTTTCCTTGCCATTAGCGGGGCAGCCAGTATCCCGGCGCTGACGAAAATGTTTGTTGGACAAAAAGACCTCAGTACAAGCAAAGTAGAAAGTAAGATAAATGAAGATACCGCAAACTCAGACAAGTTCCTGAAAGAAGATCAAAACAGACTAACCGGGCCGGTCTGTAAATACGAGAGAAAAAACAAGATCCTATTTAAGGTCTTCAATTTCCCCAAAATCGTATTCGGCATGATCTACAGTGAAAGCCGTGGGACAAGGCCCCAGTTTGCATCTGGTCGGTTAGAGTATGCCGCCGATGACCCGTTAATCTTTGCAGCGAAAGGTAAAATGATGACTCATCCTGAAAATTTCAAAGCCATTCAAAACGGAGACTTTGATGGGATTCATCTTCTTTATCTAGCAGAAGGTAAACCAGCCAAAGAAGATTCTATGGTTCCAGCTCCCGAGGCCGAGATGAGCGATATCAGCGCCTCCTTGAGAAACATGGCCCATCTAAACAAATTGAAGAACCTCAGCCTAGCTCACTGCACTCAATTAAAAGATAGCGACATCGAGCTTCTCGACCAGTTTCCCCACTTGAACGCTCTGGACTTGACCAATACAAACGCAAAGGGCAGCGAAGTGGCAAAGCTAAAGTGCTTAAGTACGATACGAAACCTCGACTTCACCGCCTGCCGCCAAATAAGTCCTCTTCTTCGCGCCCTAGCAGGCAGTAAGAACGTACTTTGGTTAAAAGCAAGCGAATTGAGCGATGGCCCCTTAAGCAAAGAAGACCTTAGTAATATCGCCACCCTATCTAACCTGGAAAAACTCGAACTCAATGGTGTGGGAATCAACAACGATGCCATCGAAATACTCTCTCGACTGCCAAAGCTAAGAGAATTGTCTGCCCGCATGGGCACGGTAGATAGACGCGAGTTAAATACCCTGAAAAAGATGAAAACCCTAAAATTAGCTGATCTAAAGAACCCACGCTGGAACGGCCGATACGAAAGAGAGCAGCAAGAGGCTAGACCAAGGTAAAGCCTGGTCTAGTCAAGAATGGGAATAATGCCTAGACGAACCAGCGGTTAGTAGATAAATGGAACCTAAAGAACCCCAGCAAAATTTTGGAACTTTTGGAGATTTTGAGCCGAATGGTCAAAACGAAACGCGACTAACCGCTGGCCAAAACCAGCCAAAAGCTGACGCTAAGCCCTATATTTCAGACAATAAATTAAAGCCCGGCGATATCATTGGTGACAACTATGTCATCATCGAACTTCTCGGTATTGGCGGCATGGGCTATGTCTATAAAGTACGCCATTCTATTCTTGAAAAAATCTACGCCATGAAAACCATCAGTGGCGAGCAAATTTCAGAGATGGCCTGGCGCAGACTTCAGGTTGAAGCCCAGGCTATCGCTCGTATCAATCACCCGAATATCGTTGGCATCCACAACCTCGGCATTCACCAGGGCAAAATTCCGTACTACGTGATGGACTATCTTAAAGGCAATAATCTAGCCCAGATTCTCAAAAAGAAGAGACATCTGAGCTTAGAGCAGAGCCTGCCTCTATTTATCGAGATCTGCAAAGGTCTAGGCTTTGCCCATAAAAAAGGCATTGTTCATCGCGACATCAAACCAGGCAACATAGTTATTCTGGACGAAGCGGATTTCAATGGTGCCCGAGTAAAGATTGTAGACTTCGGCATTGCCAAATTAGCTGGCACCGTAGACCCAGACAATCAAAAGCTCACAACCATTGGCGAAGTCTTTGGCAGCCCGCTGTACATGAGCCCAGAGCAATGCGACGGCAAAAAAATTGACGCCCGATCAGACATCTATTCGCTTGGCTGTACTTTCTTTGAAATACTATGCGGTGAGGTGCCATTTCATGGCGAAAATCCAGTAGCCACAATGCTGATGCACAGCCAGGCTAAGCCGCCAACACTCTATGAAGCTAGTGGCTTAGATTTTCCAGAATCAATGGAAAACTTGGTGGCAACCATGCTGGCTAAAGCACCCATGGATCGCTATCCCAATTTAGAGTCGGTGGCCGAGGATCTGCAGAATATTCTTGAAGGAAGAGAAATTAGTGCATCTCCTTTTAATGCCCACGGAATGCCAAAACGATTGCTTAGTAATGAAGACGGTAAGCAATTACCACTGACAGAAGAAGTAACAGCACTCAAAGCTATTGAGAGCATCACACCAAAGAAAATAGTTATCCTCGCCAGCACTCTAATAGTATCGCTGATGGTGATTATTTTCTACTTCGTCAATCAACGAACAATAGACAAAACCACTGCCGTAGCAACAAAAGCCATTGCGGCAAAAACCACGCCCTCAACCGCCGAAAAGTATTCACATATACTAAGCAACGGCCAAATTCAATTCAATTTTCCTGAAGACCATTCAATTGGAACGATTTCGACCGTCTACAACGACCCACAGGCCAAGCAAGCTCAATCTATACTCACATTCAATAAGAATGAAAAACTTTATTTCATGGCCAACGAAGATGCCATAACACACCCTGAGTGTTTCGACTTATTCCGAGAAAACGACCTGTATTCCTTCTCTGCGCCGCAATCTTCAATAGTTACAGACATTGAGAAAACGAGCAAACAGTGCGACGTCAATGCGGCAATACCCCATATTGCCAAACTTACGGGATTAGAGGTTCTCAATCTAGACATGAGTAATACCTCCGACTCTGCCGTTGAATATCTAAGCCGCTTGCCAAATTTGAAAACACTCAAGCTCTGTGACACACGTATCAGTCACACGGAACTGAGCAGGCTGAAACAGTTGAAGAATCTCACCTATCTATCATTTAGTCATAACGATGGTTGCATAGACATGCTCAGGGCTCTGGCTGGCTCAACCAAAATCGATAGCCTCTATCTCGAGGGTCAGACAATCGACCTAGAATGCGCCCATTTGCTCACCAAATGCCCAAATCTAAAGCATCTAGATCTGGAAGGGTCGACTACCACTGACAAACTTCTTGCAATAATTGCCACTCTCCCGAAACTAGAATATGTCGGCGTGACGGCCTGTCCAGTGACCCAAGCGGGCATTGCTAGAGTCAGAAAAGCCCATGCCAGCAGCAATTTAGACGTGGCGAGTTCAAAAACCGTGAGAACCAACTTGAACGAGGCCTTCGGTGGTGAAGACCCAACCGATTGGATATCACCAAAGTAGCTAGACTGTGGCCCCTCGGCCTCTTAAAGAATTAGACGTCTTTTGAGCAGCTAGGGCCGTTTCAGCTCAATACTGGGAATAATGATTAGGCTAAGCAGCGGTTACCACAAATGCCACACGACGAAACTCAGCGCACTTTCGAACCATTCAACCCAGATGGTCAAAATAGCACACGCTTAACCACTGGCCAGGGCCAAACAGATTCGGTCGCTAAGCCTTACATATCAGACGACAAACTCAAACCTGGCGATATCATTGGCGACAACTACGTGATCATCGAGCTGCTCGGTGTGGGCGGCATGGGCTACGTCTACAAGGTACGCCATCTCATTCTTGAGAAAATCTACGCCATGAAGACTATCAGTGGCGAACAAATTTCAGAAATAGCCTGGCGCAGGCTCCAAGTAGAAGCCCAAGCCATTGCTCGCATTAATCATCCCAATATTGTCGGCATTCATAATCTGGGGATACACCAGGGCAAAATTCCATACTATGTGATGGACTACCTCAAGGGTAAAAATCTAGCCGAAATATTGAGGCAGAAGAGATACCTTAGCCTAGATCAGAGCTTGCCATTATTTATTGAAATATGCAATGGCCTTGGCTTTGCCCATAAGAAAGGCATAGTACATCGCGATATAAAACCAGGCAATATAGTCATTCTGGATGAACCTGACTTCACCGGCGGCAGAGTGAAAATTGTAGATTTCGGCATAGCCAAACTAGCTGGGACCATAGATCCAGACAATCAGAAACTAACAACCATTGGTGAAGTCTTCGGCAGCCCGCTGTACATGAGCCCAGAGCAATGTGAAGGCAAACGCATTGACGCCCGCTCAGATATCTATTCGCTCGGTTGCACTTTCTTTGAAATACTGACCGGCGACGTGCCTTTTCATGGCGAAAACCCGGTGGCAACAATGCTTATGCATAGCCAAGTTGAGCCACCCTCTCTGTACGAAGCCAGCGGCCTAGATTTTCCAGAGTCAATGGAACACTTGGTCGCAACTATGCTGGCAAAGGCGCCAATGAATCGTTATCCCAATCTAGAGCGGGTTGGTGATGATTTGCAAAACATTTTAGCAGGCAACGCAATCAGCATGTCACCATTCAATACCAGCATCAATCTCAATCGCTTTTCTGATCAATTTGAACATAATGCTATTGATGACGAAGGTGAAGAAGAAGAAATTGTCCTGGTCAAATCAAAAAGAGTAAAGCTAAAAGCCATTGCCATTGCCGGTTCTCTGCTGACTATAGCAGCACTTCTAATTGCGGCCTACAGCGTTTACTTTAAGACCGTGGCCAAAAGCCAAACTGCCACCAAGGCACCGATGGCAGTACCAACATCTACAGACGAAACACCACGCTATTTTTCTAGTTCTTTTGATGGCGGCAGAACTCTTCGATTTGAATTTCCCAAAGAACAATCGTTAGGTTCTATCGGCTATTCCAGCAGTAAGTCGTTGCAAGAAGCAAAAGGTACCGTAATACTAGAGCCCAGAAGACGAATTTATTTCTACGCCAATGAGTACATACTGACACATCCAAAATTAATAGAATCTTTCAGACCAGATGACCTCTATATGTTCAATACTCCAGAGCAATTAAATGCCATCAAGTTGGACGAACCTATGGCTCACATAGCAAAGCTAACAGGCCTTAAAAGACTCAACCTAAAAACCAACCGAGCTACCGACGCAATTATTCCATACTTGGATCAACTGACTAGTCTTGAATCACTCAATCTAGATATGACCAACGTCTCAGGTGCTGGCCTGGCGAAATTCAAGGGTCTAAAGAGACTGAAGCTGCTGTTCTTCAGCTATAACCACGGTGTTCCTGCCTTACTTGCAGCTCTGAAAGGTTCAAAAGAACTGGAGAACCTCTATTTAGAATCTCCCGACATGCACTTCACAGCGCAATACGCAAAGCTGCTCGCAGACTGTCCAAGGCTGCGGCACATAGACCTACAAGCCAGTAAACTCGACGATGAGGCCCTGTACATATTGGCCGCGCTGCCAAATATTGCCTTCATCGATGCCACAGGCTGCCAAGTTACAGATGAAGCAGTAAACAAAATCAAGGCAGCACGCAAGGGTCGGAAGATTCGCATCCCAACGAAAAGCGAGATTGAAGACAAAAATGCTTTTGACAATGAGTCACCAGCTGTCTGGATAAAGTGATGAAGAAAATGCTAATTGCTACTATCATTGCCTCTAGTTGCAGCCCGGCACTTGCAGCCCCACAAGACGGCACTGGACTCATTCTTCAACAAAGTTCAGTCAGCCTGGGCAAGCAAATTACAGTAAAAGTTGGAGCCGACTGGTTTCAAATAGAAATTCCAACTCAAGGTTATTGCGTCAGCAGCAAAGCTCCTGATTGGAATGTGGTGTTCTATCGACCAGACGCAAAACTCTCCATAGTTGTGCCGTTCTCCGAAGTTTCGAAGAAGGCTTCACTGGCTGGTTCTATAGGCGCCATGTCGTATACCGCCGAACTCAAAATACCGCCCCAGCATCAAGAAATACATCGCAACGGTTTTGTCTTCTATCAATACAAGCTACCTGGCAGGCAAGACGAACCAATCTTTCTCAACGAGAAATTAAAACGCGAGGAAATACTGGTTAAGCAGTACACACTCTCAACTATACAAACTAAACTGCCCAAACAAGGAACACTTATTGTCTGCCGCATGTTCAGCCTACCAACCACTCCAGGCATCCCCTACAGCCTGATAGGCCTCCGCACAGACAACAAGTACAATGCCTCTCTCGTCACTGAAAAAGCTAGCACTGGCCGACTAAAGAAGCCCGATTTCGCAGCAATAGACAAATACAAGAAAGCGCAGAAACTGGAACAAGTCATTTACGCACAATCACCATTAGATCAGTATGTGGACTTAATTCACTAGTCTGAACAATGTGAACAGTGCGAAACTAGATACCGTGAGGAATGAAGCAGTATATATTGCGGTAGATGTAGGAGCTGCAATACATATTTCTCAATTTAGTGTCACCTTAACCGCAAAGCTGCTACAAACTCTTTTGTTCTAGTGCAGTACAAATGTTTTGTTCAAGGAATCCCAATGTTTAATGGCAACCATGAGTATGCCGCCAAAGACCGCTTGAAAGACGGCACAGCAGTAATCGTACGAGCCATCAAAGCCAGCGATAAAGACTTGCTGCAGCAACTAATGAAAGACGTTAGCGCTGAGTCGCGATATTTCCGCTTCTTCTGCGCCAAGAAAGTACTTACCAGCCAAGAACTGAAATACTTCACTGAAATTGACTTTGATAGCCATATTGGGCTAATCGTTAGCCTCTGCGACGACAGAGAAACTCCCATAGCTGTTGGTCGCTACATCACCCAAACCGAAGATGAAGCAATCGGGGAAGGCAAAGCGGGAGCCGAGCTAGCTCTTCTGGTCGGTGAAGACTATCAACGCCAAGGCATCGGCAATATCCTGCTCGACCACTTGGCGCAAATCGCTATCACCAAGGGAGTTTCAGAGTTTGTCTGCTACATCATGCCAGAAAATAGCAAGATGCTCAGCTTTCTGCGCCACTCAAAATATCCAACCAATCGGCTACAACGCTCTGCTTCGGTCATTAGCATGACTGTTGATTTGAGTAGTGAGAACAAATCGGCGTAGAGTGAAAATTGAGTAGTCGCAGGCCAGCTCTAGTTTGCTTGGAGTTATGACGATTTCATAGAAGCTTCAGCACGTTCGAGCAAATGCAATGAAACAATTTCAGCAGCTTCAACATTTTGCGCCAGCCTGGCATCATCGACAATCTGATGCAGGCGCTCTTCAGGAAGGGCTGCGAGAGACTCAGGAGAGAGCGACTGCAGGTGGATGCGTTGATTCGCGCGTTGGCTTGAGATGGTCGTTCCGGTAAGAGCGATCGAAATCGCCATCAGAGAAAGAGGCATTGCTGACAGGGATATGCACACTCTTGCAAGATCTTTTAGAATGTAGAGATCTCCCGGCAGACACGAAGTTGACACTAATATCGCTTGGGTGACGGGCACATTCCAAAGTGAGATAAAAAGAAAAGCCATACAACTGAATAAAACTCTTGTTGGGTTCCTTGGGCTAAAAGCTGGAATGAACGGGGCTTGTCGCAATTGCACGGCCTGGACTAGAGCAAAAAGCGAAAAGCTACCAAGTATTGAAATGAATAAGCCAGAAGCCATTGCCAATAACTCCCGCATGAAATACGGACGAAAAGTTTCCTCTGGCAAAATTTCATAACTTATGGTCGAAAGAAGGAAAGCGGCCACGGCATTTGCAAGAACTAGGCAGTAGAGATAAAGACCCAGTCGTTTGAAAGCAAAGGAAATGCGGCCGTCATCAACGGGCACCTGCTCCTGCCCCGCTGCACCGATTGACTGATAAGCTGGCTTTAGCACCCAATACTGCTTCTTAAGTGCGACATAAGAAAGCAGAACAACCAGAATCATAGACGGAATCATCAGAGCAACCGTAGTAGCATCAAAAAAACAGAAATTATGCAGACTGTAGAAGGTATTCATCGACTCTATCTAGACCCTGCAGCAATCCGCACCGAAACACTCTAGTATATTAAGTTAGCTAAGCATACTATGTCCAATTCTTATGCGGTGAAGGGGGATGAAATCCCCATTTGCAAGGCTCGCTATAGAGTATAGATTGGCACTATGAACACCAAGCGTATCCTAGCCCAAGTTATCGGCTTCGCAGCAATTATTGCTTCGATTGCGACCTGTCAGGCAGCTTATGCTGAAAGCGATGGACCATGCGCTGGTCAGACCAATATTGCCGCTTCATACAAGCTAAACAAACTAGGTCATCGCGAATACGACCGCCGGAATTACATTGGCGCAGCTACCTATTATTCAAAAGCAATAGAATTGAACCCACGGCTAACTCTCGCTTATGCAATTCGGGGCGATTGCTACCACAAGATCGGAGAATGCACCAGAGCTCTCGCTGACTACAACAAAGCTTTAGAGCTTGAGCCAAATGACTCTTTTGTCCTTGGCGCTCGAGCGGAAGAGAAGCTCGACTTGCATGACACACAGGGGGCTCTAGCTGACTTCGACGCGGCCATAAATATGGGTCCAACTTATTACTTCCTGCATTCAGGCAGAGCTAAGCTGAGATTTGAAAATAAAGACTATGCGGGCGCAATTGAAGACTGCAACAAAGGCCTTCAAGAATGTCCAATAGCATCAGATCTTTATTGGTGCCGAGGAAAAGCATACGAAGCGCTAGGCGAATTAAAAGAAGCTAGCCTAGACTACAGCAAAGCCATTGAACTTCACCCGACTTATCTCGCCGGTTACGAGAGACGGGCACTAATCGAGTTTAAAATGGGTAATTTGGCTGGTGGCATTTGCGACTACATCCACGCGCGTCCAGACTATCTATTGCTACTGCCCAGTGCTCTGTTATCGGTGCTCGCTTTAGAAATATACGAATTCAGCCCGACTATTATCGAAGTGAAATCGTGTTGGCGCTAGCTACTCACAGGATTAAGTTCATCTTGAACAGCCTAGACAAAAATATACTCGCTCCTTACCAGAAATACCGGTTCCTGGTAGCAATATTTGGCGCACTTTCATGCATCAGCATTAGTGCCCCGACGACCCTTGCTAATGAAACCACAACCTTCCCAAATCCAATCAATGGAGTAGAGCGCTGGAAGATCATGGAGGCGAATATCGACAAAATAGTTGGAATGAAACGAGAGCAAGTTCACAAACTATTCGGAGGAGTCGATTCTCAGCCTGGAGGGGTAAGCAATAGGCAGAAAGAGGTTATCCAGCTTGACGCGAATGTCGCCGCTGAAATCGAATTCAACCATGGATTCGTAAGGTACCCCACATTTGTCAAAAGTGAAGAGGCCAATAGATTTTGGCAGTTTGGTGAAAGCAACGACTATGTTCAGATAACAGGGCCAGCCAATACAGACGACCCGCGCTGGCCAGTAATGCGTGACAATTTGCGCAATTTTATGGGAATGCAGCGTTCAAAGGTTGAGGCTCTACTCGGTACAGACCTCGAAGATCCCAAATCGCAGGAATTCGGACAATATGCAGTTGGTAATCGAATGCTCTGGTTTTGGTACAAAGATGGAATTGTCACCAGATTTGATATAGACGACTTTCATCGTCGAGACAAAATGATCAGCTTTAGTTGCATCCCGGAGCCTAGACAGAATTATGAAATTGGTCGTCTGCAAAAGACAAAAGATTCAGGTCAAAATATCAACACAAGCTCGATACTGACCTGGAAGCAACTCCAACCATTTGTGCATAATTTAGTCGACATGAATCGAGAACAAGTCGCCGCAAGCATTGGAAAGCCCAGATTCAAGTCATCGATTTATAGCGAAAACGATACTGAAAGTTTCGAGGTTGAACAAGATCTAGTACTTCAGCTTCTCTACCACACTGACCGAGTGGCAAATTATGATTTTGTCCGCTCGAAAGACGCTCAAAGGTTCAATCTCCCTCCTACGAACAGTGGCCCTCATTACGAGCGCTCTCTTCGTCCAGAGAGCAAATCAGAGCAAGTACTAAAACGTCAAGAAATCTTCGAATCCAATCTGGCAAGCCTAATAGGGATGAGCAAAACTCAAGTGCACAAGGTATTTGGCAAGAGTCGAATGAGCCCCAGATTTCAATCGAGCCCAGAATTTGATTGTGAAACCGGCATATTGTCATTTACCTTTGACCAAGACAAAGTAATCAAGTTTGGCTTCCGACCTTACGATATAGAACAAATAATCTCCCCACCATCCCCGACAATAAAGTAGAGCGAAATTATTCGCGCACACGCAGAGTCAGCCCAGGTGCCTTTTGCCGCGAGTTTCGATTGCCATAGATTTGACAATTGAACTCAGCCTCTAATGGTGCAGGCAGCTCTTTGGGAATGGCTCTAAAGGGCTGAGCGTGCTTTACAGCGTTTAGAGCAGCTTCATCAGAAAATTTGTCCCCCGAACTCACGGATAGCCCAAGATTGGATACTTCACCATTGCGATTCAAATCAAATCGCACCACCGGGTGCCTACCGTCTTTAGGCGGATACCAGCATCGCTTAATCCTGTGACTTATGCCTCGCTTATAGGCGCGAAGAACTTCACTATCTCCGGCACTTTGCACTAGGCGGGAATCGGGTGAGCGAACAGCCATATCACAATTCAGATCCGACTTGTCACCTTCAGCGCCACTGCTCGGAAGCTGACCAATAGAGATAAGAGCAAATACCAATACCGCTATTATAGTTGCGAAATTGTTTGTCTTTAGAGAACTCACAATGCACCTTCTTTCTAGCGCAACAGAAGTACAAAATAGTAAAGAATATCGGCGAAAGTTAAGTACTACTTCTGCTCAAAATACGGATTTTTCAGAATCGGCAGCAAATCAGTTTGCTTCGATGGCTTCTGCAACTCTACTTCTTTCACTAATATCGACGGTGTGACAATAGTGCAAGAAGAGCCGCCTGAGAGCGACCCCATAGCACCAGAAGCCGCGGTACTCGCCGCATAGGCCTGAGCATCATCAGCAGTGGCTTCAATGTCACGCAGAACGCGCATATTTAAGTTAGCAAATTGCCCACCGCGTACCAATTCTTCACGGCCATCGGCAACAGAAACACGCACTATCTCAACCGGGCCAGATAGTTTCGCCTCAGTTGACTTGCCAAACAGACCAAGCATGCTCGACAAAAGTGACTGCGGCGAAAGGGCACCACTTATTGAGTTGGCCAAACGACGAACAATAAGAACTTCTTTCAACCCTTCTTCTTTGCCCAGCACAATCAAACGCTCTTTCAATTGTGCGGCTGTCAACTTCACATCAGATTTGATATAGAGGTTTTGAGCGGCGCCACTGCCAGCATTACCATGGCCATTGCTATGTTTTATGGTTTTTGATGGCACCCGGCTCATGGCAAAAGTCTTGAGAATGCCTTTATCAACGAGAGTGATTCGCTCAGCTTTGACACCATCATCATCAACCAAATAGCTGGTGAGAATATTGGTATTACCAAATTTCTTGGTCAGTGGATCATCTACGACAGAGATAAAGGCAGGCAGTACCCTCGTGCCAATTTTCTCTGCGAAAGGATTAGCGCTCTGCCCGTCCATGCCGCCAAACTTGCTCAATGGTGCTGGTTTATAGCCCAGGTTAGGTTGCAAGACATCGGCAAAGAATGATGCGGCGGCTTCGCCTTCAAACAAAATTGGGCCATGGTACTCCTCAATTTCTGGAGCACCAACCAACTTAGTCACGCGCTCGGCCAACTTATTTACTTGCGCTTCTAGCTCAGCAACCGCAGGCAATTCACTGCTATTCAGAGCCGTGACTGACTGAGCATCAGCGATGATCGAACCATCGGCGCATTGGCCGCTGGCTGCAATTACCAGGCGACACTCATTATGGGGCAGCCGATGATAGAAGCCTTCGCTATTTACAAACCAGCGGGTAACGGCGTCTTCGTCGAGTTTGACAAATGACTTTTGCACTTGCGGATATTTGCGGAATATCGAAGACAAATGAGTAACAAGATCGCTTACTTTTTTATTGTCACCAGAGAGTCGACAGGGCTCGCCAACTATTACCACAGGCTCTTCTTTTGACATCGACTCAGGCAAGTCTTTGACATTATTTTCAAGTAAATATGCTTTCTTGGCAGAGAGATCTTCTATTGCTTTTTTGTAAGCCTCATCTGTCTTTAGCCAAGCTTCATGGCGAATAGCATCATAGTTGTCGTCACAAGTAATTGCGCTTCCACTTGGCAGATGGCCAAATAGCGAAGAAAGCGCACCGCCGCCCATGCCTGAGCTATCGAGAGTATAGTCGCCCTCACGCATAACCACCGAAAGTGTGCGAGTACGAGTGCGGTAGTCTGAGGTGATGGCACCAAAAGAAGCAGCAACATGGGCTGTATCGAACTGATCTAGACAATAAGAGCCAAAATACGGGCCCTTGTATTGATCGAGATGAAGCCGACTGATACTGCGCTTCATTTCGTCTTTTAAGGTCCGAGCGACAACATCATCCTCAGCGCCATAAGCAGCGGAAACAGCAATGGCTAAAGTTGAAAGCCCCAGCGTAACAGCCAACAATAGTGACTTGGATTGCAAAGAGAACTTAGTTTGCTTTGCGAATTTCATTATTTTGCCTCCTCCTTATCAAAGAGGGGGGCGGGTAAGAGTGGCGGCTTCTCCTGGGCTTTCGATTGCAGCTCCACTTCAATATTGCCCACTAACAAACTGGGTGAAGTGGCAGATACTGGTACCCAGCCAGATTCGGCACCACAGGTGCCATTAAAAGTATCATCATCATCGCCAGCGCAAACAATGCGCTCTAACGAAGAGAGCGGCGTTCCAACTAAATCGACACCGCGCAAAAGCTCGTCGGGTCGACCATCGGTAAATACTTTCCAAACCCGCAAGGGCAAGAGCTTAAATGACTGGGGCATGAAAGTTTGAGTCATGGTAAAGCCACCAGCGATCTCATCAAAGAGCAAACCATAAGGCTTTCCTTGCTTTTTCGCTTCAGCCACCAGCATTTGTCGCAGCTCAGCCATAGGCACACGTTTAGAAGAATCAACAATCAAATTACCTTGACGAGCAACCACGGCATGCCCTCTAGATGAGCGGCCATGGCCGTTAGAGCGATTAAATCCATTAATCGGTGAGCGCGCCATCAAGAAGTTTTTCAATATGCCCTGGTCAACCAATACTACTTTTTCGGCGGGCACGCCTTCATCGTCATATTTGTAGTAACCATTCAAAGGCTTGGTACCGAAGCGCTGACGAGTAGGGTCATCCATCACTGAAATAAATGGTGGCATAATCAGCTGACCAACTTTCTTGGTGAAAGTGCGACCTTCTGATTCGTCCTTTTGCCTGTGGCCTTCTATTCTGTGGCCAAAAATCTCATGGAAGAATACACCAGCAGCTTTCGCTCTTAGAATTGCCGGACCAGCGTATGGCTCAGCTCGCTGGGCAGTCTTCAAGCGCGTCAAATCTTCAGCTAGCTTGCGCACCATTTTCTCTAAAGCAGCATCATCAGGAATCTCAGCCGGGGAACTCGCTTCGATGCCATCGTAGAGCCATATTTTCATACCGTCGCTGGCGGTGGTAGTTACAGTAGAAGCTATTCGATATTGAATGCGCTCATCAACAATATTGGTGCCTTCACTGTTGACCAAATAGTGCTTGGTCTTAGAAGCTGAGAAAGAAATATTTGAGTCTTGCACAGCCGGATAGAGTTTATACAGCGCCGACAGACGACGTACGCGCTCTTCCCAGGCGCTTCTATCAGGAGCGAAAGCAGTTGATGGCAAGGTCTCAGAGTGGGGTTTCTCTAAAGAGAAATCATCAGAAGTATCATCTTCTTCAACTTTCACACCCTTATTAGTAACAACTTTGCGAAACTTCTTTTGCGCCTTTTTGAAGGCAGAGTCGGTGCGCAGCCAAAGGGCTGTGCGGATTGCGGCCTGGTCATCGCTAAGGGGAAAAGCGGGGCCAGAAGAGCCAAGATCCAGCGAGTCAAGACCGAGGTCGTTATCTCTCAGCTTATGGCTGCTATCAACTTTAGGGCTGCCCACCCGCAGGTCAATATCAAGACTGCGAGAGCGGTCATTGCTCTCTTGCGAATAAAGAGCACCATAGTCAGCCTGCACGTTAAGCGATTCGACGTCATAGACAGAATAGGAAAGGAAATAGAGCGGAGCTTCACCAGCGCTCTTCAGACTGGCAAAGGAGCGGTCGAGCTCCGCGCGCATGGCGGCCAATAAAGGGTTTTGCACTATCTTTACAGCGGCATTTTGACGCTTGGCTGCATGACTGGCAGTCGATTTGGTCTTATCTTTTGCCAGCGCTGCTGGCGGTAGTAAACAACTAACGGCCAAAGATACGCTGAGCAGACCTGTTAAACAAGGCAGATAAAGGAAATTACTCCTTCGGTCTCTATTTTGGAAAGGCAAAAGACAACACTCGCTAGTAAGTAGAAAAATTATCGAACCTCACAACAGGGATTGCAAGTATTTACCGGTATTTATAGAGGATATGCGATCTTCACGAAATACTCCCATTCACTGCTTAGACTGCTCGTGATCGCAGTAGAACAAAGAGGTTGATATGGCAGTCGCTACAAAGATGGGCAAGTATCTCAAGGGTGCCGCGGTGCTCTCTATGGCAGCAGCTCTCGCTGGTTCCATTAACCTAATAGCGGCCGGCTCTGGCCAGTGCAACGAGATTAAACAGAGTAGCGAGATTGCAGGAAATAGAGAGACCAGTAACCCAGCTATTACGCCAGTGGCCACTTCAGCCCAAAGGACAGCGGCAAAAGCGGTGGGCTACTTCGGTGCTGAGCTTAACCGCAACCTCGTGCTCAGGGTAAGAAAATATTCGCCCGCAGGTGCTGCCGGGCTGGCCGAGCAAGACGTAATTAAATCGATTGACAATATAGATGTGAGCAACCTTGATGCTGCTGACACACTGTTTCTCTTGCAGGGGCATGCCGACGAAACTTCAGAATTGAAAATTAAACGTGGCGACAAGACTTTGAGCCTTCTGCTCAAGCGCACAGAATGCCCCCAAAAGATTGTGCCAGCGGGGCTAACAGCCGAACAATATTGGGTTTTAGGCACACAGATGCTCGACATGGGCTGGCCTGATGCGGCCCGCAAAGCTCTGCAATTGGTGATCTCGCAAAAGCCTAACACTAGCCTGGCGCGGAAGGCTCGGCGAACCATTGCCACAGAGTTACCCATGATCGACCCGCCGCTCGAGGCTTTAGAACTCAACAACCGGGCCTGGAATCTCTGCCATCTTGGCCATACCGCTGAAGCACAGGCCCTGCTGGAAGAATGCATTAAGGAGTACCCTGGCTTTGAATGGCCCTACCAAAATCTTTCCACACTATATGCAGAGCTTGGATTGACAAGCGACGCCGAGTCTACAACCCGAGCTCTGCTTGAGAAAAACCCCAAAGATGTGGCGAGCTGGTGCAACCTTGCTAGTTTTCAGTTACAGCAAGGCCACAAGCAAGCGGCAGTGAAAAGCTTCAAAGTCGCCCACGGCCTAGACCCTGAAAACGAGCGCGTGGCCCTCTTGGCGCAGTGGCTGAAAGAGCATAAGCTCTAAAATTAAGTCGCTTGACAACAGCGGTTTGCATGTATAATAGGTCATCCCCATTAGTAGCTCCGATGAAGACTTACACTCGCCTTTGCGCCACTCTAGCAGCCGGCATCTCACTGACAATTCTCAGTGGCAGTGCCGCTCGGGCCGAAAGCGTTTCAACGGTTACTGCACCTGCCAATACCTCTGTTGCGGCCCTGACCCCGGTTTCCCCGGTGAGCCAAGAAAACTCCGTCACGGCTAATGCGACCCCAATTGCCGATTCAGACGACGGCACTAGACTCACTACCCTCGAGACCCACTATTTCGGCCACGGCTTTTCTAGTGAGAAGACAGACAGAAGACTACGCCGCCTCGAATATTTAGTATTTGGCCAGGCAAACGAGAGTATAGACAGCAGCAGTCGAATTACCAAAATCGAGCAAGTAGTAGCTGCATTGGCACAGAAGAAAGCCGATGATCAGGCCAAAGCAATAGCCGCTGAAGAAGCCGCACTGGCAGCAATGAAGGCTGATAAATCTAAAAAAGGCAAGTCAGAAAAGCTGACTTTCAACAAAGCCTATGCTCTGGCTGCCCAAGAGTTGAAACAGAAACGCTATCATGCCGCTGCAGACGGCTTCCTCAAAGTAATTAACATCAATCCTCGCTACTCGCCAGCTTATGCCTACCTTGGCGATATCTTAGTCAAGCTAAAAGACTACGAAGGCGCCAAAGAAGCCTACAGAGCAGGGTTTGAAGTAGATCCCTTTGGTCAGTATGGGCGTTATGGCAAGGCCAAACTGATGGGCTTAGCTAAGCGAGATGCTTACTTGCGCACTCAGCCTTTAGATTCTCCACTAATTGTGGAGCGCACCCTCAAACTTATCAACAAACAGTCTAACGATTTGAGCAATATCCATGCCGCTGAAGGGCAAAGATGGTCGCGCTGGCGCACCGATTTAGCCAACATTCAACTACGCCGCATTGCCCAAGATAACCACACCAGCGTCAACCTGCTTGGCAGACGTGGCTATCAAGGTTACGACGATACCGAGCAGTCTAATTTAGCTAATATCAGAAACAACTATGTTCGCAATGATGCCGCTGTGCAGGCCACAAAAATTCGGGCAGAAGCTGCGCGCAAAGCTGCCTTTGTCGCCCAAAGTGCCGCCGATCTTAAAGCCCAAATGATGCAACCAGCCAGACCAGGCAATGCCAAGTTGCGAGCCCTGGGTACAAACCTTTATGTACGCTATTATGGCAGCGACACACCGAGCTGGAACGACGACCCAGTGGCCGATGATGCTCCAGTTGAGTTGGCCGCTAAAGCGCACAAACTCCGGTAACATCCAGGAAAATAAGATGGAAAGCAAATCAATCAGACTGAGTCGAGTGGCCCTAGCTACTCTATTCTTCTCATCTGTAGCCTTTGGCACAGCAATGGCCCCGGCCGCCAGTGCCAGCAAAAACAATGTAAAGACGATTCCAGACGAACTCTGCACCCAACCAGGAAGAGTTGAATCAGCCCGGGAGCTAATTGCCGAGGGCAAAGATTTCAGGCTCAATGCCTCACAATCAACGGTGAATATGCGCGATGCTATTCGCAACGCTCGAGGCCTCACCGGTGGTGCAAACAAACTGACAAAAATGTCGGCAGCCAATCTTGATCAATACAAAAGCGACCTTAATGCTTTCAGAGATCATGTCAACAGCTATAAAGCTCACCTTGACCAAGTTGAACGCGATATTGGCCATTGCAAAGAAACAGAGCGACTCTACAGAGAGCACGCAAAAAAATATACGATGCACGTCGATCAATATCACTTGCCACCAATCCCGCCACCACATCTTTGCCCTGGCATGATGATTTCGGAGGCAGAGAATGCCAAGCTTTCCCATCAGATGCAAGCAGATCAAGAAAGACTGGCGCGAGCAGAGCTAGACCTATCTAACGCCGAAGGCCGCCTGGCCAACGCTAAACGCGAGAATGCCAATGCTGACGGCGAGCTTTTAAAGCGCAGTAAGGTTGTAGAAGCAGAACGCAACTTAGCTGGCGAATTTGAGTCATTGAAAACAGAATTATCTCTGCTAAACACGCAGCATAAAGCCTTATTGGCAGGCGGCAAGCTGGCCAACCCAAGTCTTGGTGTTTCAAAAGTAACAGGTACTGTCAAAGGAAAAGGCAAATAAATGCCTGAAGATCTGCAACACCCTTATTGGGATTTCTATTCCAAACTAGTTGCGCTGCGCTCAGCCAACCCCAAAGAGTCGGCTAAACAAATAGTAGAATTGGCTAATCTAGCTGATTTGGACCAAATAAAGAAAGCATCGATAAAGATGCATTCCCTTCTACCTTTTTATAATGCCAAGGCTGTTGAAGAGATTTTCTTTGAGTCGTTACGAGAAAAGTATTCCTACTCAGTACTCTCAAGAGAGATTCTCGATCTCATTGCTGCCCATGGCCCCTTGGTCGAACTCGGTGCTGGCAACGGTTACAACGCCTGGCTCTTACAACAAATGGGTGTTGAAACCATAGCCCTCGATGCCTTTCCCGTAGAAGAGGGTAAAAATTGGTTCTTCAGTACTAGCATTGTTGGTCTACCCACCACCAATGGCAAGAGTTGGACACGAATTGAAAAAGGGGACAGTAGCTCGGTGGTCGACTACACAGATTACACCCTTTTGATGTGTTGGCCGCCACAAAACACCATGGCTTTCAAAGCTCTGACTGATTATAAAGGGCAGAAGATTATAGTGATCGGTGAAAAGACATGCTGCGCTAGCAAGGCATTTTATAAAAAGATTGCCAAAGAATGGAAACTCTTGCATGCGGGACTGACTGGTAGTTGGGACGCCAACCACAAAGAATATCTAGAAATATATTCGCGCAACTAAACTAAACCAGAACTAAACCTAAACTAGCGCCACATTATCCAGGGGTCGCCAGCAATACCAAAATGCTTCCAGGCGCCTTCCATGCGCTTACCATCTGCACTCATTTTAAAAGTAGCAGTGCCCAGCATTAAGTTCCAATTCTGCCAGTAAGTCAACTTCAGCGTACCGGTTTTGGGGTCAAAAGAGCCCGAGCGAAACACTCCTCTGTTCTTGTCCGAGTCCTGAATCCAATAGCCCGTAACTTTGACCGGCTTGTCACCAACAATAGCACCATGCACAAGGGTAACCTTGCCCCAGTTGGAATCCCAAGGGCCATCTACGCCTTTGCTAAATGCAGTTGGAACAGCACCACTGGCAGCGCCAGCTGCAGAAGGAGAAGAAGAAGATGATGAAGCAGAAGCATTAGGTTGTTTCGAAGCATCAGCTGGTTGGTCGTCGCTACCAGGCTCAAAAGTCAGCGATTGTCTGGGCTTAGCCGGTGGCAGCGCCAGAGCTAAATCAGCACCTTGCCACTTACTGCGCATCACAGGCGTCTGCAACTGGGCCCGATCTCTCAGTACCTCGGCCTGTACTTCTTGCTTCAAATCACCAAAAGCGCTGCCCAATGTGGTTGCGGCGCCATTTTTAGAAAGAGCACTGATTAAATGTTTGGTAAAAACGCCATTACTATCATTTTTCGATTCCCAGGAGCGCTCATTTGGTGCACTGGAAGAAATAACTAGCTGCCCTGTTCCCTGCACCACAGCGTCGGCATCGACATTGCTAACTCTGACTATACCCTTGCCATCAGCAGTAGTGGCGCCGCTATGACAGGCATCCAAAAAAATGACAATCCGATCTGAATGCACTCGCCCCTTGATCATGTGCACGAGATCTTGCATAGGAATTCCGGTGGCATAGAGATTGTCTAATTCAGTATCGTGAGCAATAAGATAGTTGACACCACCTTCATCAATATCAGAGGGGCTGCCATGAGTAGAGAAGTAAAGCACGACCAAATCAGATGGCATAGCAAGCCGAGGCAACCACTTGCTGCCAAGTGACTCAAGTATATTTTTACGAGTGGCCTTATCGTCGGTTAAAAGCAGCACGTGATCTGGCGCAAAATTTTCATGCTTGATCAAAAAATCGGCAAAATCACTGGCATCTTTTGCAGCAAACTTGAGATTGATTTTCTCATCGTTAAACTTACTGATACCGACAATCAAGGCCCACTTATCGGCCACAGGAGAGGCCGCCGAAGTAGGGGTCTCAGATTGGCTTTCAATAGCTTTACTTTCAATAGCTTTACTAGGCTCTAGTTTTGCCGCTGCCTTAGGTGCAACGGCCAGACCTGCTGGGGCCAGAACAGCCAACGAGACAGTCACAGCAAAAATGGTTAGCGTAGATTGAAAAATTGAAGTCACAATTTTTTTCAAGAAGCATTCTCCAGAGCGGCAATTATAGCTGAAGCCCTATCACCATATTTAGCCTTAATTAGTTGCTCAAAAGTTTTCCACTGCTTAGTCGTATCTTGAACAGCAAGCTCGCGCGCCAGATCAAAGAGATTCTTACCTTCGCAGCCAATCATTACCTGCCCCTCCAGCTGCTTAGCGCTATCTTTGTTGAGCTCCATGTGCAGCAGTTGACCTGACTTTAAAGCATAGTCTAATGCAGATTGCAGATCTTCTGATTGCTTGCGAGCAACATATTCAGCTTCACTGCGAAAAGTAAGCTCAGGGTGCAGGCCCTGCAAACGGCGAACATTTTCTTTGTGACTGAGAAACGGTTCTTGCTTGAGGCTACTTTCATAGAAATAGAAACATGTACGAATGGGCTCAGGAATCTGGCCATCAGCGCTACGATCAATTGTCTCCAGGGGCTTATTTTGAGACAGCAGCCACTCGACATAATTAGCATGAGAGTAAAAATCGTGAACAGTATGCATAGCCTCACCAAGAGCATATAGAGACTGACGGCAAGCATCCGAGTCTTTATCGGCTTTGCCGGCCAGTTCAACAGCCTTAGCGGTCTGCTCATCTATGTAGCGAAAAGCACCCTTAATATTGTTGTCGCAAGCATGGTGCTCAGCTATTTTCCACTTATTAGAGAAGGGATTATCCTGACTATCCATGCCCTTAGCCATAAATCCCAGGCTGGCTTTGCTGAGCTTAAAGGGCTTCAAGCCTTCCTCTAAGATGGCTCGGTGAATATTGTTATTAGCAGGAAAAGTCATAAAGGCCGACGAGGCTGGAATGGAGGCAGAAGCAATCGAAATAAATAGTGAAAATGCCAATATCTTCCGCGAAAACTTGAGGCAATCAATATTCATTCTCAAACTTCCTCTGGCAACGGTAGCTTCAATCTCGGGCGTAGTTTTATGCACGTACGTTTGTAGTGCGTAATTTTATAGTGCGTACTTTAACCGATTGCGCCACACTGAAAACAGGCAATTCTAAATACCAGCTAAATTCCGGAGGTGTTGTCAAGCGGAAAGCTATAATCAGTGCATCGGTACACGGAGCTGGTTATGTCTCAACTTTACCTAACTGTCCTGTTTATTATTGCCGGGGGGATTGTTGCCATCATTGGAGACAGACTGGCGAGGGGAAGATATCGCCAATATTTTTGTTTAGGAACCTTTCTCGTTACTGCTGCCGCACTCTTTGGCCTCGCTGCTTTATGCGGCAATTGGCCAGATAGCTGTGTTGTACTCTCAATGGTTGTGATCTTCTTTGGATTGATTTTGACCGTTGGTAATGACATTTGTGATCAATTCACAGGTAAAATGCCCAAAGCAGGAGACTGGTGGCTAAGAGAAGAAAGAAATGACATTGTCTCTAACTGCCTTGGTCTTGTCGGTATTCTAGTCATCGGCGGCTTCGTCGTTGTCCACACAGCACTGCACAGTAATCATGATTTGCTCAAAGCTGTGGCAGGTCTTCGTAGTGACCTGAGGCATACTTATTTCGGCGAATCAATTCAGCCTGATAGCAGCTTGGTAGAAGCCACTCCAATCAAAACGGCAAGCAGCGCTACAAATACTAAACCTGTAATTGCATCGGCCAAAAAAGTGACAAAGAATACGGTGACTCACTCGCACCTGAGGGCCAAGGCAAATTCCAAACTAGATAACCACGACAAAACCAGAATGCAGAGCCCAAAGCCCGCTCAGGCAGCAAGAGTCAGCGACAGCGTTTGAACAAGAACAAACAAGAAAACTACTTACGGGTCACTTCATCGGCATTAACAACAAAGCGACCGGCCTGAGTGGGAGTCAAATCATAGCTTCTGGCAAAGTGGGTAATGAGCCAGATCAACGTTCCTGAAATCATTCCACACCCTAGTACAATAGCCAGACTGATATAAACGCAGATGTTCAGTAGTGACTGACGCAGTACCTTCATCTCGCCAGCAAGTGATGCCACTTGCGCCTGTAGTATAGTTACCGAACCAGAAAGCTCAGTCACAGGTGGCGCTAAATTACGCACACTAGGCTCAAGATTGTTTAACGGTGCGGCAATACCATCAAGAGGCTTTTTCAACTGACCCAAGGGCTCAGCCAAACTCTCAATTGGCTTAGGCAAAGAATTCATACTGCGCTGCAAATGATCAATCGGCGCATTCAATTCGTGAATTGGCTTAGATAGCGCCGTTATTGGTTGGCGCAAATCGGCGATAGGCTGCTTCAATGCAGCAATTGGCTTGCGCAATTCAACGATCGGTTGCTTAACTTCGACCATCGGCTTTTTCAAATCTTCAAGTGGTTCTCTCAGCTCACCAACCGAAGTCTTGATACCACTAAGTGGTTCTTCCAGATTGCGCAACGGGCTCTGCAAGGCTTTCAAATTATCTTCAGTCGCCTTCAGTGGCACCCCGACATTTTCAATAAGAGGAGTCAAAATCATCTTACTGTCGTGGGCAATACGCTTGAACGGATTTAAGTAAAACGGTTTTTTCTCCTTGGCCGCTGCCGGCTTGCTCTTAGACAAGCTCTTTTTAATTGCTAAAGCCACGGGCGCAGTCGGTTCTTTAGCGACAGCCTCAGCAGTGTCGGCTTCCCCAGCCCAAACCGGAAGCACCGGCAAGGCTAACAAGCTGCAAAGCAACATTTTCAGACGGGAACTCATGGGACACCCAAGTAGAGGGAAAAGACGCTATACGGGCCGAAGCGGAAGTCGTCAAGGGAAGTATAGCCCCTAGACGCCCGAGCAGTATTAAAAGTGCCTCTTTAATGTTGCATACATGTCATTGGGCTAAATTAATAAGCTATCCCCAAGCGAGAAATTGAAACGCATGTCAACTTTCCTCAATCGCCGACCAGACGGCTCTGTTGCCCTCTTCATCGACGGAGATCTACAGTTTGACCAGCGCGACGAAAGAATTTATCACGAAGGGCTAGCAAAACCGGCCTTGCAAGTGGCTGAAAAACGAGCGGCAAATGGCGCAGATTTAATCACGCCGAAAACTTTGAAGGCCCTGATTATTGGCGGCGGCGATGGCTTGACGGCACGGGAATTGCTGCAGTCGCAAAGACTGGGCACCATCGATTTAGTCGACTACGACCCAGAAGTCTTGAATTTAGCCAAGAGCGAGCTATCGCAGCTTAATGGCAACAGCCTGACAGACACGCGCACCACGGTTCACGTCGCTGACGCCTGGCAGTTTGTAGCCGAATGCCAGGAGCAAAAGAAACAATACGACCTGATCGTCATTGACTTGACAGTGGCCAGTGACGCCGCCGGAGCCAAGTTCCACAGCGTAGAATGGTACCGCTCAATGGCAGCAATAATGGCGCCCGGCGCAGTTCTTGCTACTAACGGCGTATCACCATCGAACACTCCAAACGCCTACTGGAGCATCTTCAATAGTATCCGAGCCGCTGGCCTTGAGAGCCGGCCCTATCGCGTTAGCATCCCTTCCTTCAGTGAGCTTGGCTATGGCCCAGATTGGGGATTCTTCCTGGCCACCTCAAGCCAGTCGCCCATAGAAGAACCAACTCTGGCTGGCTTTGAAAATCTCTTCTTATTCCCAGCCAATTTTGAAAAACTGCAAGCCGTTTCACAACCAGAACAGAACGGCTGCTCAATTTTCCTCTCTTATTTAGAAACAGACCGGCCTTTCGCCTCCTCAAAATTGCAGGCAGAAGCTGCCAGCAGTGCCATGTGGAATGCCTTGACGGCAGACTACGAGAGCATGCCGTTAATTGCCGCTAGCCCCGAAACTAGGGCAAAAGAACAAGAATTATTCGAAGACGTAATCTCCTTAATGCCTGGCCTGCAGCCGCAAAAGACAAAGCTTTTGCTTTCTCGCTTTGTCGTCGATCCCGGTACTTTCTTAGAAGCCCTAGACCTGAAGACGCTAGTAGACACCTTGCTCAAACGAGCTTCAGAACTGCCGCTTCGTATTGTCAGCGAACTCAATTTGCTCAAAGAAAAACTCATTGACTGGAGCGGCGATTGGGAATCACTACTCAATCTCGGCAAACGCGTCATAACCACCCTTGCAGTTGTGGTCATACTGGCCAACTTTATCTTCCCTGACTCAGCCTACGGTAAAGGCGGAGGCGGACACGGCGGAGGCCACGAAGGCGGCGGCGGTCATGATGGTGGCCGTGGCGGCGATAGAGGCGGTGACCGAGGCGACAGAGGAGATAGGGGAGACAGAGGTGGCCGTGGTTTTGATCGCGGCAACCGTGGTTGGAACGGCGGCTGGGGACGCGACCGCGGTCACTGGGGCGGCTGGGCTCGGGCCGATCACTGGAACCATTGGGGATACCATGGTTGGGGTGGCGGTTGGGGCGGCGGCTGGGGTGGCTGGGGCGGAGGATGGGGCTGGTATAACCCACTCAATTACGCCACTGGTCCCGGATTTATCAATCTAAATTTTGGCAGCAACAATCAATCGGTCGACAGCCAGGGTAATCAATATCCTGCCAGACAGTACAACTATAATAATTCCAGCCGTAATATTCAAAATTACAATACCTCGGCACCATCAAGTTATGAATCTTCGGCCAATAACAATAGTGATAATGCCACCAAGTCAGTAAGCAGCAACTTGCTGCAATCGGCATACAGACTTGGTCCAGACGTTGATGTATTGCCCAGCGGCGTAACTGTAATGCCAATCACCGACAGCGCTTATTTGCGAGTAACATCCAATAGCTCAGATCTAATTGATCAGCAAAGTGGCAAAACAATAATTTCGCTGTACAACAATCCCACTTTGATCTGGCACATCGCATCGGAACTAAAACAACAAGCCACAGGCTTGAGACGCGCCTCACAGAGCGCCAATAGCTCGTCAGGCGATAATAGTTCTGATGACAGCAACTCGAACGATAGTGGCAACGATCAAGGCAATGGCTTTAACGGTCAAAGAGATGCCTCTGAAGTACAAAACATGCAGAACACAGCAGGGCTTTTAGAAAAAGCCGAGCAAAACTTTACTGACCCACAAGAGCGGCCACCCGAGCCACAAGAGCCACCAGTAGCCGGTGCCTTTGAACTGTTTAGCAGTGCCTGGGGAGATGCCAGCGGCAAGTTTGTAATCATGAAAAAAGCCGATGGTGAGCTTGTTTATACAGATGGACATCACTGGTATAAAGACCTAGGCGTGACCAAATTAAACGAACCGTATCCAAAGGAATTGACACCGATCATAGCCACTTACTTAGCCAGCCTGGCCAAAGACAGTAGCTCAAACATAGATAGCCTTAATCAAGAATTGCAAGAAGCTCAGGGTCATGTACAAAAAATGACTACTCGCCTAAACAATCTGCAAAGCCAAAATCAAGCCCAAGGTCAAAACCAGAGCCAAGACCAGAGCCAAGATATGGTGCAGTTCGGAACAAAGCAAATACCGAGAGCGGAAGCGATTAGACGACTTGGTAATCAAATCAACAAAGCACAAAAGCGAGTTGATTCGGTGCAAGCTGAGCTCAACGCCATGCCAGCAGAGACCGCGGCTATCAATAAGCTTCTAGCCAACTTCCAAAGCTAGCCAGATGGAAAGCCTTGAGCTGCGCCTTCTTCAAGGCCTCGAGCTAGAAAACCCTAGCTCGGGGCAATGGAATAACTTGGTGGCAGAAAATCCAGCCAGCGGCTTCATGCAAAGCATAGAGTGGGCGCAGTTCAAGTACGCCCAAGGGTTGAAACATTTTCGCCTTGGAATTTTCCAGGGTGAGAACCTCGTGGCAGGCTGCTTGCTTTACTATGCAGGCGATAGCAATCCTGGATTTTTAGTCGCCCCTCATGGACCGATACTGCCCTGGGAAAATAAAGAACTGGCCCGGCAATGCCTTGGTCTGCTCATCAGCACCTGCGAGCGCCTGGCAAAAGAAGAGGGGCTTATTGGCTTAAGGATAGAACCGCTGCTACCGCCAGCACTACCAGATTTGCTCTTGGAATTTGGCCGTGCGCCCATAGATCTCGTGCCGAAAGAGACTCTCTGCCTTGATTTAACATGTTCGCTTGAAGAAATTATGGCCCAAATGAAACCCAAAGGCCGCTATAACACTCGCCTCTCTCAGCGCAAAGGTGTCACCGTGCGCAGTGGCACCCAAAGTGAAATGATCGATAGCTTTTACCCGATTCTAAATATCACAGCCAGACGCGATCACTTTCAAGCAGAACCAGCGTCATTCTTTGTCGAGCTAGCTAATTCACTGCTACCAAACAAACTAGCTGAGCTTCTTATAGCTGAGCATGAGGGTGAAATTTTAGGTGGTCTAGTGCAAATTACTTTCGGCAAAACCAGCACTTATCTATATGGTGGTATCACCAATACAAAACGCAATTTGATGAGCGGTTACGCTTTACAGTGGGAAGCTATTCAGCGAGCAAAAGCGGCTGGCTGCAATCAATATGACTTCTACGGCTTTGATCAATTTTGCTCACCAAGCCATCCCTATGGCCGCTTCTCCAACTTTAAAAGTCAGTTCGGGGGAACAGTCAAGCGCTATTGTGGTGCTCAAGACTATTATTTTATGGACGAGTTGGCAGATGCTCTGATCAAAGTTTTTCAAGGTAAGCAGTAGGGTTCCAGCCAAGCGAATGCTAGATAAAACTTAGTGTTCCTTACTTTTCGGTCGCTAGAGTCGGGTAGGTGGCTAGGCCCAAGCACCGAATTTCGAATAGTTCGATTGTTGCGACTATTTCGACCAGGTGGTATGCTGGCAGCAGGCGCGGAAGGAGCAACATTATGACCAGTACCGAAAAAGAAGCATTTTTGCCCAGTAGCGCGGAAGTTGAGCTGGCTAAGATTAGCTTGCCCAAACTGACAAACTTGTTTTCAGGGCAGAATTCGCCTTGTAAGTCCTCATTTACTTTGAAAGTCAACAACGATCACGAGATAGACATTACTCCTTCGGCTGTCCAGGCGCTTATTGAAGCTGTAAGTGTCATTGCTCACGGTAAAGCCGTTGTCGTCAATTCCATCGACAAGGTGATGGAAACTCAAGAAGCCGCCGATTTTCTCAACGTTTCGCGGCCCTATTTGTGCAAATTGCTTGATTCCGGCGAGATTCCACATCACACAGTCGGCAGATTTAGGCGCGTTAAGTACGAAGACCTGCTCGAATACAAAAGTCGACGAATCACAAAGCAGAACCAGGCAATGGATGAACTCACATCCCAGGCTCAAGAACTCAACCTGGGCTATTAAGGCCAGATGATTCGCAATACCGCAGTCATCTTCGACGCTTGCGTGCTGTATCCAGCTCCCTTGAGGGATTTACTGATACAGCTAGCAGCGTATGGGCAAAACAAACACTGGTTTCGAGCAAAATGGACCGAGCAAATTCACGAGGAGTGGATAGAGAATTTGCTAAAAACGCGCACGGACATTAAGCGAAGCACTCTGCATAGAACGCGGGATTTGATGAACAACGCAATTGACGACTGCCTAGTAGAAGGCTACGAACCGTTAATTAGCAGCCTTGATTTGCTAGACGCAGATGATAGACATGTCTTGGCTGCTGCGATTCATTCAAAATCAACCGTCATCGTGACCGCAAACACACGCGATTTTCCGGCAGCGAAACTGGACCCATATGACGTACAGGCGATGACCGCCGATGATTTCATTTGCTCATTGATAGACGAATTTGGCGATGAGGGCGCAATAGGTCTAGGGTTCATCGTCAACCTGATAAAAACCCGATTGAGCAACCCACCAGTGACCTGGAGCGAATATCTCGAAACCCTGACCACACTCAGCGGCAATGAACTACCCAACACAGCTACCATGATAAGGGAAGTCATAACCGATGCTGTTATAGCAGCCGACAAAACCCCACGCGACAACCGCAGTTAGCAATGTCAATCAAGAAAAAAGATGGTTCATACAAGAGCCTCAATAGGCTCGGGCTTGTCGTTCAAATTCTCATAGGAATCGTGCTGGTAATGGCGCTCGTGAGACTGGGTGGCTTCGTCGTTGATGGGTACCTTCTATCAATCGGACGAACCGCCGCAGACCTTGAGATTACTTCAACGATTGAGAAGACAGCAGGCATGCTGGGCTCACTATTCTATTTGTGGGCTGGAGTGTTTTTTCTTGCCTGGCAACGGAGAGCTTTTCGAAATCTTGGAGCCTTAAACGCAGAAGGAATGAAATACAAAGAGTGGTACTGTCTATGGGGCTTCTTTATCCCAGTAGCTTGTTTGTACACTCCGATGTCTGTAATGAATGAAACGTGGAAGGCGAGCAATCCAGCAGCTCTCGACAAAGAAAATTGGAAAGATGCTCAGAACTCAGTGTTGATCATCTGTTGGTGGGCCGCTTGGCTGGCTTATGGACTACCAAATTTGATCAGGACTATGTTTGCTCAAGGAACTTATGACGAACCCAGCGCAGTGAACTTTTTACAGTCCATACCATTTTTCATGATTCTTCAGGCGATCTATTGTATTGCAGCCTTCTTAGCAATTTTGGTCGTGCGCCAGATTACAGCCAGACAAACGAAGAAATACGAACTGCTCCAGAGCGACAAAACAGAAAATATCAATTGACTAAATAGACAACACGATGCTGGTATAATCGCGTCGTCAATGAAGAAGAGACATATGCTTAAAAAGATAGTTGCCTTTTTTGTATGGCTCATGTCAGCTCAATGTGTTTTAGCCGCTGACGCTTCAAAGGCTGCCTTGTTCTAGCCGGAAGAATTCAGCCAGATGGTGGCACAAAAAAAGTACAAAGAAGCTCATGATACCGCTGTTGTGGAAGCAAATTTAGCTCAGCAGCTAGAAAAAGAAATTTTCAAAACTCTACCGGAAAAGGCCTGCGTGGAAAGAATGTTGGAAATTAGCAATCGGGTAAACAGCACCGACGCGAACAAACGTTTGAATTCACTTAAAGGTCAATGCAAGCAATAAGATAAATCGTTCACTCAAGTTGGCTGGGATGAAGTGGTGTCACAAAAACTAAAGCAATTACTTAATACCTCCGCCAGCCTGATTGAGGCCGGTGACTATCAACAAGGCCTAAAGACGCTTCAAAAAGCAAATGAAGTTGCAGAAAAAAGCGGCAATGCACGAGATCGATTCGAGACTTTAACGGCCTTAGGTTCAACGTATGCCAGAGCCGGGCAGCCAGAAAAGGCCCTCATTGAATTCACTAGAGCTATGAACCTTTGTGTTTTTGCAGATCTTGGAGCTTTCGCAGCCGGAGCTTGCCTCGCATCCACAAGCCACGTGTATTTTGATTTGAACCTGTTGAGCGAATGTGAAGAGACTGCCCAAAATTCATTTCAAATACTAAAGCAAAATCTTGGCGAGGACCACTCTGCAGTAGTTATGCCACTGGAGGCGCTCATTAAGATCAGCATTAGACAAGGCGATCATGACCAGGCGCGCAAGTATATTCGTCAAATAATTGAAATAGCGAAAAAATATCCTGAGGGCCAATCACCGAGTACCATCGGAGGATTGATAGAGAGGATCGGCAAGTTACCAGAGTCGCTGCAATCGGTTTATGGCGATGAACTGACGGCTTTAAACGAATTGAGAACACAGCTCTGAGCAAAGCCTAAATAATCTAATCGTTATTTTTGCCAGCACGCTCCCGACTCTTACTCTGCACCGCAAAGTCTTGCACTGTTTGCACTAGGGCCTGCGATAAGCCTACTTTTTGCAGATGCTCAAAAGAGACAGTACGAACAATGTCAAACCGGGCACCATACTTGACCAGATTGTAATCAAGCTCACTTAAGAAGCGTCTGCCTTTTTCATCAGAACCGCCAATCTGGAAAAACACCACAGTGACTTCACTGGCATCGCGCATTTTCCTGGTGGCGTTGATCAAAGTTTGAATCACCAACATTGGCTCATACCTGGGGGTGGGTACACCATCGGTTATCACCGCAATTAACATGGGCTTAGAGCCTGGACGTCGTCTGGCAAAGAAATTGCTGAGCCTGTCTTGCAAAGGTTCAGCCAACTTCGTACCCCACATAAAGTCAGGGTTTTCAAACAACTGATTGATCCGCTCGGGTCTAGAGTTTGGATAAACCTGATAGTCAGATGCAAACTCAGTCAGTGTAAGACCTTTAACAACGAACGGAGCCAAAGCCTCAGATAGCTCTTTTGTTTGCATGCCGCACCACTCCCAGCGCGATAAGAAATTAGGGCAGTCGCGCCGACGCATCGACAAAGAAGAGTCGACAATTAGTTCCACGTCAAAGTTTGAAAGCAATTGCACTGAAAGAACTGGCATTTCCGCCGAACGGTTTTGCAGATTAGCGTTGAGAACAGGGTTATTCAATAGATTGCGAGAGTCTTGCAAGGCAAACATAGAAGTTACTGGCTTATCGAAAAGACCCGTTTGCACGCTCAGAGGAAGGCTAGAATCGACGGCAGAAGAGCCATTGAGGTTACCTGGAACTAACTGCTTATGCTCAACACCAAGAGCAAACGGACGACCGTCTCTAGGAAGCCTTGTCGACAGATCTCCGTCTTGAGCCATGGCACCTTGACCTAACACCACAAAATTAGCGCAGCAAAGCAGCGCTAGAGCTAATAGCCGAAGACGAAACAACCTAAGAGTGAAGCGTTTCCTTTGTCTGTCCATACAATTACATACGTTCAGCCAAACAAAAAAGTTCATGCTATTAGATTAAATATCCATACGCATCTCTACACCTTCTGCACTACACTGTCTACAAAGGCATCCACAGGAAAATCGATGAAGAAACTAGCAAGAACATCCACCAAGTTGCTGGCATCGCTCTTCTGCATAGCATTTGGACAAGCCCAGACTTTGTCTCTTACGCCCCCGGCGAGCGCTCAAGGTCAGCCAGAGGTGCCTGCGGCCGCTGGAACAATTAAGCCCCCCAACGCGCTGCTTCTAGGTCAAATTACAAAGAGAGGCAAAGACCTCTACGAATACGACAAAGCTTGCTCACAGGCAACTGACGCCCTGCTCGCCCAGGTCAAGAATGCTGCTAGCTTCAAACTCTTTGTCGCTTATCCCGAGCACGATATTTGGCATGTCGCTTTCGGCAGCATGGGCGACGATGGCGAAAGCTTTCTTATTGCCTACGAAGTTACACTCAAACCAGACAAACCTGCCGAGGTAAAGTCATACGATATTTTCAAACTCGATAAAGCTGAGTTTTTCAGACGGGCCAAAGCCCTGAGCGCCTGCCAAACAAAAATGAAAAGTACTGGGCCGCTGATGAACTATGCGGCCATTCCCAACCAAGACGACAAAAACACCTACTGGGTTTACCAGTTTCCTGGCACCACTGAACCTGGCGTATTTCTGCTCGGTGGTGACGTGCGCTACCTGGTATCGAACAGCGACCAGAAAATTCTTCAAACACGGCAGATGCATCGCTCAGTGTTGTCCTGGCCAAAGCGCGGTGATTTGCCTAACGATGCCCATCTTCAAGGGGGCTGTCATTCAGCAATTTTAGACGACGAACCAGAAGACACAGATGTCTTTCACGTGCTCTTGCGCCAGCCACAATTGCCCGAATATATCGCCACGGCCAACTGGATCTTCTGTGTTGAAACAGACGGCAGCATTAGACTAGTTAAGACAATGAAAGAAACCAGTCAGCAATGACTCATCTATTTATACTCATCTAGGGTATATAAACAACCGAGCCTATATCTCAGCTAGAGCTTTCTTGGCTGGAGCGAAACCTTGAGCAGCACTCTTTTCTAGCCAGCGTCTCTTTTCCAGCGGATCCTTTTCAGTGATGCCGATAGTATATTGGGCATGGGCGTGGCCCTTCTCGGCGGCTAGTAACGCGCAGCCCGAAGCTCTCTCAAGATTCTGTTCAACACCCAGGCCATCTAAATAGCAGAGCCCTAAGGCAAAAGTGGCATCGGTATGACCGACACCAGCAGCCATCTCTAGCCACTTCACAGCTTCATCGTACTCTTTATCGTTAAAGAGAATGTCACCGATAGCAAACTGAGAATCAAGATCGCCAAGCTCAGCTCGCTTACGCCACAAATCTTTGGCCTGGGAGAAGTTTTTAGGTGCGGCCGTACCTCTAAAAATAGAGACTCCATATTGATAAAGTCGCGCATTCTTTTGCTTGGCTTGAACAAGCTCTAAAATCTCAGTCTCAAGCTCAATTGGCGGCTCTGACTGACCAATAAAGTTAATAGCCGCACCGTCATCTTCAAAAGTTGTTCCGTCAGCAAGCACCACGGGTAGTTTGCTGGCAGCAATCGATGCGTTGAGATATTCAAGCAAGACATAGGCTAAAACTCGATCTTTAGCCAATAATTTTTGACCTTCATGGAAAGCCGAAATGCGATCGACAAACGAATAGCGCTGGCCACGACTGACCACTACCACCGGACCAAAGCATTGATCAGCTAAGGCTTTCAAACGTAGCACCTGGGCAATCTGCGCAGGGCTCAAATCGCTATCAGCGTTACTGGCTTCAGGCTCAGACATTGGTAATCCTTATAGGTAGACATAAACAATGGAACAAAGTAGCGGCGAGCAGGTCTAGACGAAACAAGAATGAATCTAGCAGAAAGCGGAAATTTACTCAATGAAGTCAAAAATCCAAGGCTAGCTCAAATTTTAGCCGGAGGTGGTGCCAGAGGCGCCGCACACATCGGTGTATTAAAAGTATTCGAGAGAGAAAAAATACATGTTGATTTTCTTGTAGGCAGCAGTGTCGGTGCGCTAGTCGGAAGCCTTTACTGTGCTGGCATTCCGGCTACAGATATCGAAGAACTAGTTCTAAGCAATCAACTTAAAAAAGCATTCTATCCTATTCCATTCAAGCTCAAAGCCGCTCTTGGTGTGCCGCCCTACATGCTCAAGCGCCTAATCTTTCTCAAGCCGCCAATCGGCCTCTACAGCGGCAATTCTATTGCCAAATTTATTGAGCGCAACTTGCCGTCAGGAATCGAAAAAATTGAACAACTAAAAACGCCCTTCGCCGCTCTAACAGTTAACCTAGGCGATACCAGACCGGTTTGGTTAGACAAGGGCAATATAGCCAAAGCAGTGCAGGCTAGTTGTAGCGTCCCCCTGCTTTACAGGCCAGTAGTAACAGACGGAAAGCTTTTCGTAGATGGCGGTTTGAGAAACAATCTACCAATCGAACCGGCGACAGCGGTAGGAGCGCAAATTGTGGTGGCAGTAAAGTTACATTCTTTTTTGAAAGGCAATGACAAAAGCAAATTCAATACATTTTCAAGTTACGGGGACCAACTAATCGGTATTCTCATGGCCGAAATAGAAGACAAGCCCGCCGGTCAAGCAGACATTTCTATCGAACCAAATGCAGATAAGCTGAACCTCCATAACTTCAATCGAGCAGATCTTATTGAAGCTATAAGATCTGGTGAGGAGGCAGCAGAGAAGGCACTACCAGCAATCAGAGCAAGAATCGCAGCTAGTCACTAGGGCGTAACAAATCCGAATTATATTGTCTGTAATCACCCCAATACATCGCACACTCTCAAAAAGGGGATTATCACATGACTAAATTTGCGCCAGAGAGCTTTCATGATAATAAGTCAGAGAGCGCTGCCTCAAGCTCGTCTCTGAGCGAGGCAGTAAATTCGAACATGACATTAGAAGACGTAAAAGCCACTCTCACTAAAAAAATACCGGCCGATGTTTGCATTCGAGATCAAGATGGTTACATCGCTTGCGGTCCAATTGTGGGCTCACCGCGTCCCCAAAATCCAAGCTCCCGATTAACTATCGAAGCTGTAAAACCTCAATATCCAACCATTGAGACGCTTCCGCCATTCAATGAAATACCAAACTCTACAGCGAAGCCGCTAAAACCAATGTACGAGTTATTCGACACGCTCAAGAGTCGAACAAAATAGAATAATCCATTTTTATTTGCCATCAATCGAAACGATGGTCACCGATGAGTCACAGTTAATCCCTATAGTGCATTTATTCACCCCAATACAGCACCGAATCTCAAAAAGGGGATTACTATGTCAAACTTTGAAATCGAAAATAATGTCAAAAGCTCCGATACTGTTGATAATCAGGCACGTTTAGGCCAGTCTATTCACGGCCAACTAAGTACAGAAGATTTTAAAAGCCTTCTACCGAAAAGAGTGCAGCCGGATGTTTGCATTCGTGATCAAGATGGCTACATTGCCTGTGGCCCGATTGTTGGAATTGAGCGGCCCGAGCCACCAATATTCAAGCCAAGTTTCGATAAGCCCCATTTCCCTAAACCCAGCTTCGATAAACCGAATATCCTAGAAACTTTTCCTAGCAACAGAATCGATCAGGTTTCACCTAATCAACAGCTAGGGCCAAAGGATAGCCTCGAAACATATATTCCGCACAAGAAAAACTAACGCAACCAATCAAAAGTCAATCTTTTTGCCAATAGCAGTTTCAAGATCAGCCCAAGAATTTTGATAACTGACGACAGTATCAAAGTAACTGGAAAATGTATTTTGAAACTGCTGTTGCGCGACTATTGCACTGCCAAGATCGCTTTTGTCTTTCTCATAACTATCTTGGGCCTTACGCACTACATTTAGTGCCAGAGGAATCAGATTCTTTTGATACTGGGCAATATTAACTCGGGCTGCTGCAAGCTTGGCATAGGCTGCCCGCACATCAACTTCAACCCGCGAAACCATTGCAGCAGCTTGATCTTGGGCCTGCTTATTAGCAGCTTTAGCCGCTGCTATCTCACCCTGGTGGCGATAGAAAATAGGTAAATCAACGTTGATATTTAGATAGGCACCATCTTGCTGCCTGACATGGGCCGACTTTTTGTAAGTACTAAAGACATAACCAGATCCCACCAAAACATCGGGTATAGCCTGAGCTTTGGCTAGCCGTATAGCACTGGTAGTGGTAACAACCTGTTGCCTGGCTGCCTTTAAATCTGGCCTATCGGCGAAGGCTTGGTCTAACAAATACTGCAAGTCAGGCATGGGCTGATCTGGGGGCGGTACTAATTCGGTGCGCTTTGTAGAAAGCTTAAAGAGACCATTATCTTCCACATCTAAATCTAGATCTGGGTTGTAACCCAATAAATAGTCAAGTTCGATGGAAGCCTGGCGCAAGCGAGCATAAGAGGTATTGCGCAGGGTTTCAAATTGATCAACTGCCAGTTTTGCCTGCAAAACTTCTACTTCTTCACATTTTCCTGCTTTGTATTTTGCTTCGGCCAAATGACTCAAGCGTTGCACCAGAGCTCTTTGGTTTTCCACTAATTCGATATTTGCTTCAGCAGCGGCAAGTTCAGCGTAACCTTTGCGCACAGCTGAGCGCACGTCATAGCGGAGGTCAGCCAACTGATATTCACTTAGAACATAATTGGCCCTGGCAAAGCGCAGGCGTGAAGCACGCTTGCCACCCATTTCAACAAGCTGGTTGGCCCCAATTTGTTGGGTATTGCCAGCTATTGCCTCAGTATAAGGAGTACCAAAACCATATTGCATAGCAAACTGAGGATTGGGCCGGGCTCCAGCTGTTCGCACTTGAGCCTTGGCAATATCAAGATTCTTTAGCGCCGCTACAACCGATGGATTCTGCGTATAGGAGGTCGAGAAGGCTGCCGAAAGGGTAACTGGCACTCGATTGACCGGATGATTCGGTCGGTCTGAAGGCCCCGGTCGCAGTGATCCTGGCGACAGACCTGAGGTAATTGCATCAAAAACATCTTCGCCAGCAGATGCAGCCCTAGCTGGCGCACCAATAAATATGGCACAAGAGACGGCCAGAAGTGGCCACATTGGGAGCCTAGATTGAGGCAGAAGCGACTTCAATGAGAACTTCTTGGCCATGCCTGGTCTATCCATCCCTCAAAATGCAATCTTTCATAGACAGATTGAGCCTTAAAAGTACTCTCAAAGCCAACCAAATTCAAGCAATTTACAGTCAAAGACCAGACCAGGGGCCGCTTGCATATCTAAAGCATACGCAAAAGCGGCAGGCATTTGATAGCAGAAACGGATCAAAGTAAACGAAATTAAGGCAGTACAGTCTAAACCGACTGACTGGCAGGCACATCTGCGGCCGGAGAATCAGTCGACATTGGCTCTAGTGGGCCACTCTTATCGCGGCGAAAACGCATCTGACAGTTCTGACACAAGAAATAGGTAATGTAGGTGCCAGGCTTAGTTTCTATAGACTCCGGCTCATAAGAATCAAGCTTACGCTTATTACAATTCGGGCACTTGCCTTTTAGAAAAGTGGGCAAAAAGGGTGTGACAAGCACGGCCGCTATTACAAACCACATAAAAGACTCTTTCACTCTATGTTTCCCCTTGGTGCTCTGTTTCTATTTTTAGCACATTTGCTGCTAGCCTAATTTAGTAAAATATGAAGAGCAGTCAAGAACCAACTGAAAAGCGGCAGGCCATGAACAATCAAGTTTCAGATCTAAGCTTAATAATCGCAGCATTGTCCTTTGCCTCTGAGAAACACAGAGATCAAAGACGCAAAGACCAAGAGGGCACACCTTACATCAATCACCCTATCGAAGTAGCCCGCTTGCTGCACGAAGTTGGCGGTATTACCGATGGTGCCACGCTGGCAGCCGCTCTATTGCACGATACTGTAGAAGATACAGATACAACCAGAGATTGCATCTACGACCTCTTTGGCGAAGAAGTAGCAGCACTGGTAATGGAATGCAGCGATGACAAGACGTTAGCCAAAGAAGAGCGCAAACAAAAGCAAATAGAGCACGCGCCTCATATAAGCACAAAAGCAAAACTCATAAAATTGGCAGACAAAATTAGCAACGTGCGCGACATGGGTCATTCTCCGCCTCCAGACTGGAGCTTAGAGAGACGAGTTGCCTATGTAGAGTGGGGGAAAAAGGTTGTGGTTGGTCTACGGGGCAGTAATCAATCTCTTGAGATGCTCTACGATCACACCGCAGCAGAAGCACTAAACAAACTAAACGCAAAGCCTTGAGCAACTATTCACATACAACTATTAGACCAATAAAAGCTGAAGACATTGAGCCTCTTCTCAATTGGCTCGAAGCTCCGCACGTCAAAGCGTGGTGGGGCATTGAGTCAGCTAAGACAAACCGGCTCAAGTATCAGTCGCGCCTTCTGGCCGATGCCCTAACACGGGTTTTCATTATTCAAGTCGACCATAAGCCAGCCGGAATGATTCAGTGCTATCGCCATAGTGACTATCCTGACTGCGACAGTGAAATTGGCATAGACAATGCCATTGGTATTGATTACTTGATTGCAACACCAGAGCTAACCGGCAAAGGGATTGGCACACAGGCTATAAAAATGATGACAAGAATGGCTCTGACACTCTTTCCTACTTTGACTACAGTGGTGGCAAGCCCCCACAAAGAAAACATTGCCTCACGGCGAGCACTTGAAAAGGCCGGCTTCACTCTTGTACGCGAAGCAAAATTAGCCTCGGCCTATCCCGCCGAAGGTCTAAGCTGCATCTACGAAAAGCGCCGCTAATAACAAATCTAAGAACAGACCTAATAACACTGTGCCGCTGGCTGCTGTTATTCGCTGAGCTATTCAATTAGTAAAACCTCGGGACGACAGGATTTGAACCTGCGACCTATTGCTCCCAAAGCAACCGCGCTACCAAGCTGCGCTACGTCCCGGCTTTCAAATATATCACACTGCCCGACGCAGTTCTCTAATACGTAAAGGACTTAATAAGTTATGGTACAAATGCCGGAGGGCTTTCCCCGCCCACATCGAGCGCATCTTTGTCGACGAAACCGGTACGACCGTTAGCCAACTGCACCTTGTATTTATTGTTATTAATGCCACCGAGCACCACTAAACGGTCTCCCGCCTGTAGATTGACGGTGCGATTCCTGGCATCTGTTACAGCTTTGCCACTCTTAACAGTGGCCGTTGTGTAAGCATCGCCGGTTTTGCAATTAATAAAGCCGGCATAGATGAAGCCTTCTTTACCGTTGATACGAACTTTGTACCATCCCTCTTGCTTGCCGATGATTTCTACATCAGCTCCACGGGAAATTTCAGCAACAGTGCGATAGTGGGTGCCGGCACCGCGTCTTACTTTGACAGTGTTGCTGGTCAAAGTACTTGTAACAGTACCTTTTTCAGCCACTGCCTCTTTCTCAACAACCTTTGAGGCCGCTGTTTTCTCTATTACCTTATTGTTTGGCACAGCCAGCGGTGCAACCTCAACAGGAGCACTCGAATTTTTCTCGGAGCCAGAGTCAGGAGTCGAACCCTGACCTGAATCAGGACTAGAAAGCAGCTTGTCTACCAATGATGATGTCTTATTCTCATAAGTTGATGCTACTGAAGTGCTGTCACTGTCGGCACCATGACCCTGAACTTTAACCCGGCGCAATTGCGCTACCTGGTAAATTCCGCTGCTACCACGGGCCAACACAACTTCAAAAGCGTCTTCAGCATTGCCCATAAAATAGCTGCTGCCAGAGCTAACAGTCACTTGACTATTTGCCGCTTGCTGAGCCCGTCTAGCGGCCTCACGTCGGCGCCTGCGACTACGCCTCGATGAGCCACTATCTGATTCAGCTGGTGCAGCTACAGCAACTGCAGGCACAGTCACACTGGCCTTGCCCTTACGCTTCAACTCAAACAAAGGTGGACAAACTTTTAAGGCACCAACGCTATCAATACTGGCTGCCGTGGGGTTGGTCAAATATTTACGGAAGCGATTCTTCTGCGCCTGATCGGCCACGGTAAAGGCAGCTGCGCGCAAGGCTGCCATCTGACCACGGCCATTATCATCAAGCAATTCGTAATTGCCATTTTTGTAAAGCAGTTTGAGTTTCAACTGTTCGTCAGGTAAACCCAAGGCCCGCAGACTCGAAGGCGTGAACAACTCTTCTTCACCAGCACGTGACGACAATGCCAATTCCATGTCAATGTCTTGGCCATTGGCAGCAAATTTAGCCGAGCCTTCTCCAGTAAAGAAAGGTACAGCTTTGTCTGTCCGCTCTTTAATGGCACCATTGCTCAACTCAATTACTTTCACCTGCGGCTTACGCCCAGCCTGAGCATTCTGGTGCCCAAGCAATAGTAGAGTGTCGCCACCCTGTCGACTAATTATTTTGGCCTCGTCAAAGACATCGAGCTTTCGTAGCACGGCGACTTCTTTGCCAGACATCAAATAATTACAAGACTGCAAAACAGTATCGACTTCGACCAGCTTAAGCGCATTTGGCAAATCAAAGACGTGAATTTCATAAGCCGAAGTAGGAAAAATCTTCTGCATTTTGCTGGTAATTTCAGCAGACGAAAGCGCAGTGTTTTTCTCTAGAAAACGTTTGACACTATTTTCTAGCTCACTCTTTAAATGATCGGCATCTTCTTTAGACTTTGGTCCTTGAGCCACGCGCCTTGATACTTTTTGCAGATTACCGTCAGAATCAAACAAACTACCAATGAACGAAACTGAAGCAGCGCCAATTCCCAACACGGCCAGACCGGCCGCACCGATCAAAGCGTACTTAACTAAGTTGGTGCTATTTTTTCGCGCCAACTTGGCTCCGCATTCCTTACATTGGACAGCGGCGACAGAATTTCTAACAGTGCACTCAGGGCAACGCATAAAACATCCCAATCTGCTAGCGGCTTAACAGCAGTGTGCCGTAGCACGTATATAATACTCATCCTTGGCAATCAATGGATGCATTGCTAGATGTCATGGTCTAATTCTAACGAAGAGCAGAAATCTTGCAGCCAAGAAATTTAGAAAGAGCCAGCTCAGAACTAGTTAAAGTTTGCCACTTGGCCTACGAACGCGGCTATATATGCGGCACCGAAGGTAATTTCAGCCTTCGCCTAGATGACCACACCCTACTGACAACCCCGGCTGGTACCTGCAAAGGATTATTAAGCCCATCTGACCTGGTATTAACAAATCTTGACGGCGTCGCTCTCGATTCACCTCAAAATCAAGGCAAGCGACCCTCAAGCGAACTGAAAATGCACTTGATTGTCTATCAGAAAAGAGCCGACGTGATGGCCGTTGCCCATACCCACCCGACCACGGCAGTAGCATATACGGTGGCGGGAAAATCGCTCAACCGCTGCGTGCTACCTGAAGCAATACTGACTCTAGGAAAAATTGCTGAAGCACCATATGCAACACCAAGCACAGATGAAGTACCGCAAAGTATCGCTGAGCACCTTGAGCACACTGATACTATTCTGCTCTCCCATCATGGTGCTCTTACATTTGGCAGTGATATTTTTCAGGCTTTCTACCGGCTAGAAACCCTTGAACATCAGGCCAAAACCCTGCTTATCGCGCAATTACTAGGAGGAGAAAAAACTCTTTCTCAAGGGCAGGTAGAAAAACTATTTGCCATTTGCCAAATATACGGAATGACACCACCAACGAATAGAAACGAACTAATAGAGGCCGGTACCAATTGAGCGAAGAACTACATCCTCTTGAAGCAATTACATCGCTCTACCTCGTGCGCCACGGCCACACAAGAGCCACTGAATTAGGCCTTCTATATAGTGATCCCAAAATAGAAATAAGTGAGAAAGGAATCTCTCAAGCACAAGCGGCGGCAAAATATGTCGCTGCTATCAAGCCGCAAATTTTGCTTTGTGGGGCAGCAGTGCGAGTAACTCAATCAAGCCAGCCCGTAGAGCAAGAAACTGGCCTCAAGGCCCAGACTATCAAAGGCTTCGAAGAATGGCAGGTAGGAGACTGGGAAGGCCGAACTTACCTTGATATTAAGAAAAATGACCCTGATCAGTATCACAGCTGGTGCGCAGACCCAATAGAAAACGCTCCACCGAACGGCGAATCTATTGTGCAATTAAGCGAACGCATCAGAGAAAGCCTGATTGAATTAATTGCCAATAGTGAATTTGAAGGCAAAACAATAGCCATGGTTACCCACTCTGGTATTATTCGCTCAATAATTGTCTATGCTCTAGGTATGCCCATTAGAAACTTCTGGCGCCTCTCCATTCCAACCGGCTCGATCACCAGAATTGACTTCAGCAAGAACTTTGCCACTATGCACTTTATGGCTCACAAGCCCTAGATTAGGGAGCCTGATTATGAGCGACCGGTTTCATGTTCTGAACCAATCTTTGCTTCTGTTCAAAGTCTAAAACGTTGCGAATTTTGAGAACTAGCTTGGTTCGCTCTGTGCCCATCTCAGACTGTACTTTGTTGATTTCATCCTGCTTAGCTAGGGCTGTTTTCTCATTTGGATCAGGTTGCATCTGCAAGTTACGCATATCTTTTAGCAGATTGGCCATGAGAGCAAGGCGCACACGTTGACCGTCTTCAAATTCTTTAGCCAGCTGGCGAATTTTCTTCTCTTGCTCTCTATCAATGCCAGCTTCACGGTAAATGGCAAGGGGATCATGGCGATTGATCTCTGAGCCTGGCAAGCTGGGATGAGCAGACATTTTACTGTCTTTGCCATCAGAAGACTGGTTGCCTTTTAAAGTGTCTTTCTTAGATTCGGCTTTCGCTTCTGCCTTAGATTCTGTTTTAGATTCCGGGGCCTTACCAAGGGGATCGGCCAGGGCTGGCAAGGAAGCAAAAGAGATAAAAGCAGCGAGCACGATTGAAGAGATTCTGAAATTGATCATAGATTTACAACTGGTTGGAGAAGATCCAGTATAACCTCATTCAATTCCAAAATGTATGAAGGGTGCCCAGGCGTGCACTGGTTGTTTCGCCGCAATTGCTTTTAACTGAGCCTGGCGCAAGGCTTGGGCTACAGAGATTTTACCGGATTGCCAACAGGTATGAAAATCTTGCATTAGTTCTGCCGTGGACCGATCCGCTACTTCCCACAAAGACAGCACCAAATTGGGCATGCCAGCATACATAAGCGCTCTGGCTAAACCAAGAATTTCGCCGCCTTCAGTAACAACGTTGACGCCAGTTTGACAAGCGGAAAGAACCAATAGTCGCCCCCGCTCTGTGCGCAGGGCATTCCCTTCCAAAATTGAGGCCGCCGACAAAATACTGCCATCAGACAGGACCAATCCCGAAGCCATCGGCTCTTCATGATTGAAGATGGCATGACCGGCAAAGTGCACCACATCAAAATCGCCAAACAATTCAGGCAATGACCGTTTGACCTCTTCGTTGGTTAGAAGAGTACTGCTAGCGCTGCTAACACTGCTGCTTTGACCAAGAGAAAGAATTGAATTAGCTTCTTCCATAGTATAGGCCAGGTCTTCTAATCCGGCCGAAGAGCGCAAGCGCGAACTAAAGACCATGCCACCCTCTCTGGTGGCAGAATAATCACTTATGGCAGTAACTAAATAACGGGCATCACCGCTAATTTCATCAGTCTCTGACTTGCGATTCTGCGCCGAAGCTAAGATGGGAATAAGCGATACAGTCGGTACATAGGAGACGGCAAAGCGCTCGCAGACATAGCCATTTTGATCATGAAGTGCAGAAAACGGCAGATGATAGAGACTGCCATGAGGAATGAGCAACAGCCGCTCAATGCCCGGAGCAAGCTTCTCCAATACCGGTCCAAGCAAGTTTTGATAGAGACGACGACAAAGACTAACAGGTACTTCCCAGCCTTCGGTGGAGCTCATCTCAAAGAAGGTGGCAATATCTTCGCGAATCAACTCCAGACTCTGCTGATCCATCACCACATGAGTAGTCAACCCTTCTTTAGAATCGCCATTGTCCTTCTGCACGCATGCCACCAGAAGGTAATCTTGAGGGAAGAAAAATTCAATCACACAGGTATCGGCATTGAGCTTATTGGTCTGCCAGAGAGCCTGGATTTCAGAATAGTTAAGGGTCGTAGCACTAACTAAATTGGCGTAGTTAGGGTGGCGCCTTCGCAGTTGATTGAGAACCTCGCGCCACTCGAGATAGAGTTTGCGTGTATCTTCTTGTGGCGCAGCTGAACCGCGCAATCTGGCTGCGCTAGAACCGCTAGAATCGCCGTCGCTGTCCTGTTCAGCATCATTTGCCGAGCCCGGGTTTGAATAATCAGAATCATGGCCGTGGAAAAATTGTCTTTCTAAATGGGCAATTTGAGCGCGCAAATCGGCTTCGCGACTAATCAGCTCTTTTATGCCGCGAGTAAGCCCAGATGAGTCTTCATCTTCTACTAGTTGATTGACATCAATCGGTGAATTGCTGAGCAAATCAAGTAGGGCTCTAGATTTAGCCCGCCCCACATACTCAAGGGCCTCAACCCGCTTATTCAACTGTAGACAAGTCGACACCATGTCGCGATAAAGCTCCTGCCCGCGATTGGCAAAGCTGGTTTTGAGGTCATCGGCTTTAATCATGCCGCGCTGCTCATCAAACAATTCAACGGCCTGGCGGAAAAATTCAAACGCAGGCGCAAGCTGGCCACTCGCGGCTTTTAGTTTTCCTAAATTACCAAGATAAATGCGCTCGCCAAGACGATCATTAATAGAGCGACTAAGGGCCAGGGCCTCGCTATAAAACTGATCAGCCCTGGCAAAATCAGCCAGTTCTTTGTAGCAATCACCAAGACTATCAAGGTGAGCAGCAGCAGTAGCTTGATCATCAAGCTCCCGAGCAACAAATAAAGCCTTTTCTAATAGCTCAATGGCCTCTTCGCACTTGTTTAAGCGCGCTAAAGAGACACCCTGATTGCCTAGCCAGATGCCTTCCCGGCGCCGGTCCTGAACTTTAGCAGCAAGGATCTGCGCTTCTTTATAGAGAGCCAGGGCTTGCTCAAAACTTGATTGTTCAAAGCGAATATTGCCTTCGGAGCCTCGGCATATCGACATACTCAAAGCATCTTCAATCATCTCGGCTTCTAAATATGCGCGCCTGTAGTAACTAATCGCTTGTTCAAACTGACCGAGTTCGCTCAGGGCTAAGCCAAGGCTACCCAGCCAGACACTCTTCTCGCCAGACTCGGTGTGCGCAGCCAGCTCTAGAGCGGTATTGAACCAATCAGTAGCTGCCTCTAGGTGACAGCGAGTCATAGTCACCGACCCTAAATTACCAGCGGCGAGCTCCATCGATGGTCGATCTTGCAAAAATGATGCCGTATTGTAGGCCAGTTCAAATTGCCCCTGGGCTGCAGTGAAATCGCCATTAGCAGTCAACTGTTCCGCCAGAAAGAGCCGAGCCTGAAGCTCACATTCAAGCATATTGGTCTGGCGACACAACTCTATGGCTTGATGAAGATGACCAATAGACGAAGTATGCTCACCCATCATGCGCTCAGTTTGGCCAAGATAAGTCAGTACTACTGCTTGCGATTTTTCTGCGTAAGCCATCTTGGCGCTTAGCTCAAGAGCCTTCAATAAAAGCACTTTTGCTTCGCTCGAATCTCCGTGCACGAGCTTGTCATAGGCAAAAGTCGATAACTCTTCAATTTCTTTGAGAGTAGCTTCACTGGCAACATGTCGGCCGCGACGTTTTTTCTCGCGGTGTGGGTCAGTCATCGAAACCTCGACAGAAGTGCTCTGGCATAACAGCCAACAGGTAGACCTATTGTACTTGTTCAAATATATATCCACGAAAGGATTTTTCTGGACAGTACAAAAGCAAAAGAGGCGCAGAGCACCTCTTTAATTGATTGCAAGTGTTCAGCAGCTTAGAGGGCTGGTGAGTGATAGGTGCCATAAGTAGCAACGTAAGGAGCGGCTGCCACTGGAGCGACTTTCTTCACGGCAGCAGCGATTTTAGGAGCCACTCTGCGGCTGGCCTTGTAAGTCATTGGCGCATAAGACTTGAAAGCAGCGCTGCTAGTTGTGGTCTTGCCAGAAGCTGAACCAGAAGCTAAATAGGTATGGAAACCAGAAGGCTGGAGATTGCCGCCGCGGCCATGGGCCACAGGAGTCTGACCTTGACGCCACGAGCCAAAGTAGCTTGGGGTCATGGCTGGTTGAGGACGACCAGCATGGCTGACAGCAGCGGCTGGTGCAGTTTTGGCAGTACTACCAATTAATTGCTTCAATGAGGCTTCAGGAATCAAGCTAAGCGGGAATGGAGCAGGACCGGCGCTGCCACTGGGAGCTTGGGAGCGTTGGCTAGCAGCAAAGTCTTGAGCCAGGCTGGCCATTTCAGCATCAGTCTCAGAACTAGCATTAGCATTATAGTTGCCAGCAGCGCGGGCCATTTGAGTCCACTCTGCTTCACTAGGAGCATTTTGATTTCTGGCTGGTTGGGCATTGACATTAGCCACGGCTTGCTGAGCGCAAGGGAAACCAACTTGACCAGGGGTCGAGGGCGATTGACCAGGCAAGGAACGAGCGGCATGTTTACGTTGGAAACCAGCAACCAAGTCAGCAGCTTGGCGCATGCGGCTGCGATTAGCACTGTTCTGAGTTGCTTGCGAGGGTTGAGCGTAGGCAGTATTGCCATAGGCCGAATCATAAGAGTTATTGGTTTGTGGTGCAAAGGTCGACTCATTGATTGAGCCGGACAGGCTGCTACTAGGTCTAGACTGAGCACTGTTGTCTAACTGCGGCATCTGAGCTTGCAATTGCGAACGGCTAGGCAACTTACGTCCAGGAACGAAAGGCCGCAACTTAGTAGCGCCAGCAACTGGCGTCATGGCCAGGCGTGAATTAACAGCTTGGGGCTCAGAGAAACTAGCTGAGCTGAGACTGCGTCTGATGGGAAGGCGCTTGGAGGCAAGCACAGGGGCCGACTGAAAATCACCAGAGAGCGAACGAGCCGTGGCTTTGTCACCAACAGCAGCCTTGAGGAAGCTGGCAGTTCCGCTCATATTGTCACTAGCCATTGCCTGGGGGGCGAGTACTAGAGGAATCGAAGCTGCAACGTTGACGCCGACTAGAAATGCATGGGATTTCATCTGTTACCTGTTCCGCCAAAGAAAAGTGTTTGCCAAGGACATTGCCTACTGCCTTAGTCTATGAAATGGCTCAGAACATGTCACTGGGAAGAATACGCAAGGGCAAACGACAAATGGCCATTTGACTTAAGCCAGTGGGAGAATTCCCATGAAATAGAAGATTAAATAGTTGGTCTAATCCCAGACTAGACGGTAGCCCACGCCACGCACGGTAAGAATATGCTTGGGTTGGCTAGGATTAGCCTCTAATTTTTCCCGCAAATATCTAATGTGCACATCCACGGTACGGCTCTCGCCAAGGAAATCAGAGCCCCAGACTTGAGCAAAGAGCTGATCACGGGAGAAAACGCGGTTAGGCTGCCTGGCCATGGCAAAGAGCAATTCGAACTCTTTGAAGGTCAACTCGATTGGTTTGTCACCGACAAGAACAGTACGACTATCGGTATCGATGAAAAGATCGCCCAGGCGAATGCCCTTGGTTACTTCTTGTACCTGCGGCGCTTCACGCAAATGCGCCTTGACCCGAGCCACCAGCTCACGCAAGCGCACAGGCTTAGCGATATAGTCGTTGGCACCGAGTTCCAGACCGACGACCGTATCAATTTCAGAGGTTCGGGCGGTCAACATTAAAATCGGAGTACGCTTATCAAAAGCCCTGACCCGGCGGCACACTTCGTAACCATCGAGCCCTGGCATCATTAAATCGAGAATAACCAAATCGGGTTTTTCATGCTCAAACAGCTGAATGGCCTTGATGCCATCATGGGCAAGCAGCGTAGCAAAGCCTTCCTGATTCAGAACATACTGAATACTGGTGGCGATATCTACTTCATCATCAACTATTAGCAGTTTCTTCAAGGGACAATTCTTCGAGGGGGACAACAGGGAAATTGTTGGAGCCTTCATAGTATCATCGTCGTATTATCCTCGGCGTATTGACTTCAGCGGTATCTCACTTGAAGCCCCAGAAATATAATCACCTTAACAACCATCTTGGCCACTCTGGGTGGAAGAAACTGAGATGGGCTCTTAGCTTTGTCGCAATTGCCTCCGCTGTTTTTCTAAACTCCAACAACCTTAACGTCGGCGCAGATGCAAAGAGCAGCAAGGCCGAATTAATTCCCAACTTCATGCCTTACCCACCAATGGCCCACGCCGTGCGCATTGGTTTAAGCACAAAGAACCACGCAATTAGGGTGGCAATCTGGCAAGCCGGTGCAGTCTTCGTCAATGGCACACCAATTTTTGCCCTTGAACCGCGCATGGTCTACACCATCACGCCAGGCAAGATTACTGAACTAGGCACCGGTCGCAGCTGTTCTCTACCTTTCGATCAACGCTGTCATATTTCCGCCCCGGATTACCGGGTCTGGACAGTAAATAGATGGTGGCGCGGTTGTCTAGAAATTATCAATATGCCTACTTATGTTACAGCCGTTAATCTGCTTGACCTAGAGCAATACCTCATGGGTGTAGTGCCTTCAGAAATGCCTTCAAGTTGGGCCCCAGAAGCCCTCAAATGCCAGGCCGTAGCTGCGCGCAGCTATGCCTATGCCCACATGGGCAAGGGCTCGAAATGGAAGAGCGAAGGCTTTGACATGGTGCCCGATGTTCGCGACCAGGCTTACAAGGGTCTAGCTGCCGAGGCAGACTCAACCTGCCGAGCCGTGATGCAAACCCAAGGTCTAATTCTAAAAAATGCCGACAAAGTCAAACCAGGTTTTTACCGGGCTTGGGTAGGCGATGACATGGAAAATCTCAACATCAAAAAAGGTGTGGTATCACAGAGTTATCTGGAAAAAATCACTGGTATCAAGGGCATTGTTGGCGTCACAGTGAAGCGCTGGGATGCTGTGGGCAACGCTACGCACATTCAAGTTATGGGCGTAAAAAATAGCCGCGAAGTAGACGGAATTTTACTAGCTCGCATGCTCAATTTTGCTACTGCGGGTATTCTTGATGTGCACGACGAAGGTGCCAACTGGGTCTTCACCTATCGCGGCCCCGGCAATGGAGCCCGCGGCCTGAGCCAACATGGCGCCAATATGTTTGCCAAACGCGGCTGGACTTTCGATCGAATTTTGCAACAGTACTATCAAGATGTAGACGGCAAGCTACAACTTGGTTTTATCGACAATGCTGGATATCAAATGTATGCAGCACCTAGGCCACAGATTGTGAAAAAAGCTCCTAGCAAAACGGTTTATTCAAAAGGCTTGATCGAGCAAGATAAGCATGCTGATGATAAAAAGTCTGAAGAAAAAGCGAGCGAAGAGAAAACCAATACTGAGAATCTAACTAGATAACCAAGCTAGATAATCAAATGATCTTACGAGAACCAAGGCGTGTCCTAAACGAATAGCCTAATTAGCAGGAAAGTTTCTTTAAGCGCACACGCAAATTTTCCACTGTGGCAGTGGAAGGACCATAGTGCTTTTCATAAATTGAAAGAGCGCGGCGGTAAACCAGCTCGGCCCGTTCCAAAAGATCTTTGCAGCCAGTCAAGCGCACAGCCCCTGACAAAACATCAGCTAAGCGCGAAAGTGCGCTAGCCAAAGACAATCCACAGCCACCATGAATAGTATCAAGTACTTGCACCTGGCGCTCTAGTACAGCGATTTGCTCCATATAGAGTTCAAGCTTGCCGTAGACAACAGAAAGGCTCGAAAGAACAGCTGCCACCTCAGAGCTATTGGCTCCAGAAACGTTCGACTGGATTTCAAGTAACTCTTCAAACACAGCTCTGGCTGCAGCGTGTACACCAGTGCGTTGATAAAAATTACCAAGGCGACCCAGGGCATCAAGAGTTGTGGCATCTTGTCCGCCATTGAGTTTTTCTTGGCTGCGCAACAAAGTTAGATAGAGCTTCTCAGCCTCACCTAAGCGACCAGTGCGTTCAAAGACAATGGCTAGTTTATCAACGGTGTCAGCCAATGCAGCAAAGTAAGTCTCTTCTACCTGACTATTGTTGATACGCAAAGCATAAATACGCTTCAGATAGGGCTCAGCTTCAACAAATTTGGCGCGGTTCATATAGAAGTTAGAGAGTTCTTCTAAATGTCCAATAATTGCGGGATTATCCATACCCATTGCGGTTTCAGATACATTCAAAGCCATGCGATAAAGCTGCTCAGCGTCGTCAAAGCGGCCCTGGGTAAGATACTCCATGGCCATTTTGAAATAATCGACTGCTTGCCTTAGCTCCACCTGTACTGAGCTTGATACAGACCCTGCCACGTTTTGTGAACCAGGAGCGGCGATGTCCTGAGTGATACCTTTGAAATCGATCATGAAACTATTAATGAGACTCGCGAATTGAACAGGTATAAAACACGAAGATACACTTAGACCAGCATGGTATTAGGGTTTCAATGCATTGACAAGGGAGCCACTATATATCTTTTCAATTAAACGACTACAAAGAGCCACCAGCCTGCCAATAGTCATTTTAATAAAACAAAATAAGATCGCTCTTAGCTAAGTTCAAGCAATCAAAACCGTGCAAAAGTATTAACCCAGAGGCCCTAATAAGAGTAGCTGACGTGACCATCACAAGCTGGTGTTGCTTCTTTACCAGCTGTAGTACGGCCATTGGCAAGACGCAAGACTAGATTGGTAGTACCAAAGACTTTGTAGCGCGGACAGCATTTCTCATCAATACTTATCAGTAAGTCAAAAGATGCTGCTTTTACTTTAGAAGGAAACTTCAGCAAAGATGAACCGTTGAGCTGGAGCAGACAAGGTTCGACAAACTGCCAAAACTTCTTTGCCTCTAGGGGCAATTGATCAATTTTTTTGTATACAGCTTCTGAATTTGGCAACTGCATTGATCTGAGCAAAACATCACAGTGCTGAGAGGGATTAACACTAATAGTAAGAAGAACTTGGCCAGCCGTGTCAGCCAATTTAGCTTGGGGTCTCTGAGCTGAACCCGAAACTACTTTTAATTCACCGGCTGTTAATTTTCCCTCGTCCAGGTCAAGTGGATTAACGCCATCAAACACTCCTCGGACAATCGACTTGCACCATTCATCCCAAGCCAAGTCTGACATCTTGCCTTTTTCATGGCGATATTTGGTAACACGAATCTCGTCACCAAGAACGACTGCCAGCAGCCGCTTATCATTCCCACCCAGATAGATGGCGTGACAGTGCTTACTGAGGCCGTTAGCAATATTAATAGTGTCGGCTTTAAGAGGCTTTGCTTGTGCTGCCTCTACTGGCACTAGGACGACCAAGCAGAGTAGCGAAAAAACAGTAGTAGTTAACTTGTTCATTGGCCTCATGCTCAAATAATCGGGCTACTTCTTCTCGACTTTCCAGAGGCGGCCGCCAACGGTATCAATTCCTTTCACCGAATCTTTAAGTGTGCCCACGGCCATCAATATCTGAGCATTATCTGGCGCCTCAACATTGCAGAGGGCCTTGAGGGCAACCAGCTTTCCATCGAAGTCTTTGATAGCATCGCTCAATACATCTAGATCAACCTTTGCCTTAACGTTGCTAGATATTTCAGGGTAAGCGCCCAGCTGTGCAACTAGAGCGTGCACGGCTGTTGATTGTAGATCAAGAGTGCTCAAAGAAAGTTTCAGATAAGATGCCCGCGGCTTCAAAAAAGCACCGAGTCTGGTGCTGTCAGCCATCATGCTCGGCAATCCACAAGCCATACAACCCATCCAGGGGTCAGCAATAAAAGCATCGTTATTCGACAAGCTATTGGCGATGACCTGCCGACGACCAGCTTCGCGATCAAGATCGTTTAGGGCACTTTCTATCCGCCGCAAATCTTCATGGAGATCGCGCAGTTCGCCCTTAAGATCACTTTCAGGAAGCGGTTTGGCCGCAGCCGTTGAGTCACTAGAGACAGCGGTGCTGCTGACCACAGCAGGAGATTGCGCCTCACTTGGGCCAGCAACTAAAAATAGGCTGGTGAGAGCCAAACTACATAATAGCGCTTTCTTTTTCATTACTTATTTCCTTGAGCAGCACTCGGTTTAATAACTGCAGGAGTAACTGCAGATCTAGTAGCTGGCTGCGAGGGTAATTTCACAGCCTTATCGTCTGCCTTAGTAGCAGGTTTCACATCTGAGCCTTCCGCCTTAGCATCTGAGAGTATATCGACTTTCGAGATCCAACTCGGTGGCCGCAAGAAGCCAAAGCCCTGTTTGCGGTCCCAATGTTGCTGCTTAAAAGGTCCACCGGCAGCTTCAAAGTAACTGTAGGTCGTACCTCGACTGAGATAAGCCCCTTGATCGGTACTGAAGATTGCATAGACCTGACCACTATCACCAGGGCCGATACTAGCCCCTCCCCCACCAACACCCGGCACATAGACACTGGCTGATTCAGGAGGGCAAATCACAGCCAGAATTTGATCTATATTTGCCAGAAGTTTAAAGTCTGTGGCCGAAATAGGCTGCACAGCTAGCTCTTGTTCAGCAATTTTAGTCAAGCGATCAAGCAGCCGAACAAAGTCGCTCTGACGAGAGCGCATATCTTCGGGATAGCATTTCAGTCGGGTCAATTCGCTTGCAGTAATTTGCGTAAACCAACTTAACTTGGCAAAGAGCTCAGGCATCGGCTCAAGATAGTGGAAATTTGAGGCTTTCTTCACCATTTGCTTGGGCGCAAACATACGCTGGGCATCATTCATCTCATTGCGAGACAAGGTGGCAGGCTCTTTTGCTGAGGCCTCTACTTTGCTAGCTGCCGCAGCATTCTTTGGGGCATTAGAAATACTAGAAGAAACACTAGAAGAGCTATTAGCGGCGTTAACCGGCCGATCATAAGCAGTAAAAGAATCAGCAAAGGCGGCCGAAGCACTGAGTACATGCTGAAGAGACCAATTTTCAGACATTAGAGAAGTCTGCGAATTCTTCTTTAACGGACGAAAATACTCGGTGATAATTGCCCAGCGTTTTTCAGCAAGACATACCGCATTGTTAGGATCTGCTTCTACTCGCCGACGGCCAGCCACTCGTGTCAATTCGGGCACTGTGTTGATCAAATTAGGATCGAGTCGGTCACTTAATCCATTTAAGATGTTACTGGCGATTGGCGATCCCCATGAGTACAAGAGATAGAGAGAGAGGGGATCGATCAAGCCATCTTCGCCCTCTTCTTTGTAATTTGTAGTTTGCCACTTCAGCCATTCTAATTCATAACTATTAATAGGCGGGAGGAAACGCAACACCATCAAATTTTCATCTGGGCTGCGGTTCTTATCCATCTCAAAAATTGAGGCAGCATCAAGACCCTGTGGCCGTTGCTTTTTTATCGACAAGAGCAGACGAGCACGTGAAAGCGGTTGTGCCAGAGTCTGTAAGAGGTCTTTAAATTCAAGATTGCCCGCCTGAAACATACTTTTAATTTCGCGCGGATAGACCGTCTGCTCACGAGTGAGAACACTGGGAGCTAAGGCCACACTAATATCGTAAATACGCTGCCAACTTGGCATTAGCGACTGCGCCCGATTATTGGCATTATTGGCATTGGTGGCATTAGAGCTAGCGCCAGACCCAGCACTAGCACCAGCAGCAGCAGCAGTAACAATACTTCGGGCAGCAGCAGCGCCGCGATTGCTACGTCCTAATTCAATGGCTCTATAGAGCAACAGTGCCCGGCGAAAATTGTTGCCGCCACCGGTCTGAGAATCAATGGTGACATCTGACAGAGTAAGGTACATATACGAGAGCCAGGCAGCCGATCGATAGTAATTAGCGCTACGCTCGGAGCTAGCATAAAAGCCGGTTGGGTTAAGGGCACTGTAATCTTGCTCGCGATTGAAAATGACAGAGCGTGTTCGTTTGCCTTTGGCAATTAAGGCCATTTCCGTCTGGGCAAGATCACTGGCACCGCCCATATCAGCCAAAACTATTTTGGGATCAAGCAGTTTCAAGCCCACAATGACGAAGGCTAAATTGCGCTGAATATCATCCTTTACTTCATCAATTTCACAGGCTCGATAGTCTTTAACACAAGAATCGATTAGTGCCAACAACAAAGTATTTAGCTCAGGATAAAGAGTCTCGTTGATTACCTTCAAGGCCACAGTATTTGAATAAACAAAATAAGCATGCACAAAAGGATCAACCGTAACAAAATTACTGCGATTGTCTTCTCGATTATCTTTATACAGCAAGGCCGAACTGCCACTAAAGGCAGGAGTGCCCTGCAACACAACAAAATGATTGAAACCCAAAATCTTAGTGCTTCTCGACCCCAGATCGGGAAGCTTCATTCCTTCCAGTGAAACCGGTTGTGGTGCCGAAAAAGGCAAGTTCATCGCCGGAAATATATCTTTTACAGTAAGCGGACCAAGTTTGCGTTGTGGCACATCATCGGTCAATCTAATTTCGGTGGGTCGCTTAAATTTCTGCGGTGCGCCAATGTCATTGAATACTTGGCCGAGCGCAGCCTGATTGATAGTAGCGGCCAGCAACAAAATCAAGCCGATAGATCGCTTAGTTTTGCTCATCAACTTCACTCATTAGCGATCGGTGAAAAGTAGCCTATGTTGAGAAATTTTCTCTTCAAGAGCAGGCGAGAAGGCAATCGGCAAAGGCTTCAACGTAAGCCAAGAACGCAGCTGATCACTGCGGGTATTAGAAAGCCAATTGCTACTTTGGCCCAGGGTCAGGGTCTGATAGAACTTCTCATTATCAGAAAGGTCAATCAATATCCTCATAGTTGGGCCACTGCGACAAACAAACTGCTCACCGCCTCGACGCAAAGAAGACTCCATACTAGATACAGTGTCTTGGTCACCACCAACGGCAACAGACGGCCCATTCAACACACCCAAGAGCGGAACAAGACCAGGAGCTCCACGTAGCAGTTCGCTTTCAAACACAACTTTGTGCAGATCGCCCCATTTCCAGGTGGCAGGCTCATCACTCTTGGTTTGCAGGCGAACATCTTTTACAGCCTGACCAAACGATGTAATGACAAAGCCTTTGAAGGTGCGCTCCTCACCGGGCAACCACTCAGTATTTTTCTCAAGCAAAATGCGCTCAACGACTTGAGACCAACCAGGATAACGTTCTAAATATTCGTTAGTGAGCGCTGCGCCAAGACGAGGCTCAAGTATGCGTCTGACAACGGTGCGAATGAAGCTCTCATAAAGCGCAGCACCACTGCTATTTTCAGACAATACTCCATCCCATTTCTCAATGGCATCTAAGGCACCAAGCTGGAAGGCGTCAATAGAATCGGTCTTGCCGATAGCCTCAGCCAGAGTACGCTTAACTAGAGGAGCTAATGGGGCAAGCTGATCGCCTTGCAACAAGGCCATTTCAGGAAGTCCTGGCTTCTGAGCACTCTTCTTGTAAGAAGAGAGAACATTGAGCACCCGCTGAGCGCGATAGACATTGAGATTGAGAGGCATCTCACTGCGACTCTGGCGGAAATTGGCAACGTAATAGCCTTCAGCCGGGTTAAAGACTTGCTCCATATCTTTAAAAGGAATATTAGCAAGCCAATCACCAGCACCAACCCAACCCGGATTGAGCAAACAAGACTCATACTTACTAGACTTACCGGCAGTGGCTCGCTCAGGAATCGAACCAGCTTGCTGATAGCCAATGTGGCCATCTTTGTCAGCAAACAAGAAAGTAAAAGGAGAGCCAGCATAATGCTCTAGGCCGCCCTGGAACTGAGCCCAATTCGTAGCATGATTGAGGCGATAAAGGGCTTCAGCACAACTAGTGGTTTTCTCTGGCTGATTGAGGCCTACCCATGAAAGTGCCACAGCGTTTTGATCATTTTTGATCAAAACAGGACCATGCCTGGTTTCAAGGACCTTATGAAGTAAATTAGAAGTAAGCACCAAAGAACTAGAGAATCGCACCGGAATTTCTTCTACAATTTCTTTGGCATTAGCCCAGCCAGTGGGGGTTTTATACTTACCAGGAAATTGCGGAGAGAACTGCTCGAGGAATAGATCTTGGACATCTACTTTCAGCGAAGTCAAACCAAAGGCAATACGATCGTTGCGTCCATTGACGATTCCTGGCACACCGGGCATGGCAGCACCAGCCAAATGCAAGGATGGGCTCTTCATTGATACTAAATACCAATCACAGGGCTGAGTAAAAGCGAAGTGGCGATCTAGTGCCAGGTACGCCCCCTTGCTCTCAGTCATAGCAGAAGACACCACCCAACCATTCGAGCCCCAGCCCGGAGTAGGTGAAAGTGCGCTAGCCAGCGATACTTGAGCGGCAGTGGGCAGAGGTGATAAAGAAGGAAGACTGCTCACCGCTGGTGGTGCTTCGAAAATTCGATCGAATATTTTGGAAGCAATTTTGTTTCCGGCCTTATCGATGATTCTCTGCCGCAGGTCATCAAGCCGCCACGATTCATCAAGACAATACTGATTGTATTTGAGAATTGCTAACGAATTCTGCGCAGTCCAGGCTTTAGGCTTATATCCGAGCAAAAGAAACTCTAGGGACAAACGATCTTTTGATGAATTGATATAAGCATTAACACCTTGTGTATAGGCATCAAGAGCGGCAGAAACATCTTTTGACAGGCCTTTAAGTTCAGCAGCTGCCGCTCTATTAATACCGATGGTGCGCACCAGCTTATCGTGAGGCAAAGACTGCGAGCCAAAAACTTCAGACAATTCACCGGCTGCGGTACGTCTCATCATATCCATCTGGAAGAGACGGTCTTGGGCCGTGACATAACCCTGTATGCGATAGAGGTCTAGATCGGAGGCCGCTTCGATATAGGGAACCGCTCTCTCGTCAAATTTGACTGAAGCGCCCCTGCCTAACTCAGGGAAACTGACAATGCCATCAAGCACAGGCAGGCTGCGCTGTGCGACAAAATAGCCTCCGCCAGCAAGCAAAACGGCTAATACAACTAAAACTAAAAATGCTCTCAGCAATTTGGTAACGTCAACAACAAAATAGAAAATACCAAGTAATTATAAGGCCTTTGAATATAAAGGTCAGTTACAAGTATCAGGAAAAGATCGCTGAACTTTTACGACTCTCGATATATGCCAAAACCGTAGCCAGTTCTTGTGCTAACTTTTCAGTAAGGGCTGGTAACTGGTCCACCTCGCCTCTTTTGGCGGAAGTTTCCAGGGCCAAAGCCGAGCGAGAAAGCGCGTCAGCCGTCATGACAACCGCTAAACCTTTGAGCTGATGGGCCAGTCTAATCGTTTCTGAGTCATTTCGGTCTTCCACCGCCAGACGAATACTGCTCAACAACTCCTCACACTCAGCACTAAAGCTGTTAATCAAGCGCTTTAGGTCCGACAGGCCATAGAGTGCAGCTAATTCCTCACAATTTATTGGAATTTCTTCTAAGGGCTTTTCAACAGCTAAGTTGATTTCTGGCGCATTGGTGTCATGAATCTCTACCCCTCGGCCAACACCGTGCGGCAGCAACCACTTTTCAAGCAAGCGGAAAAGCTGTTCTTGGCCGACCGGCTTACTCAGATAGTCATCCATACCGGCCGCAATGCAGTTCTCGCGATCGCCTTTCATGGCCGACGCAGTCATAGCTATAACAGGAATATGACCACCGCGAATGGCTTCATCCTTGCGGATCGATAAAGTAGCCTCGTATCCGTCCATTTCAGGCATCTGACAATCCATCAATATCAACGAATACAAGCCCGAACGAAATGCAGCCAGGGCCTCCTTACCGTTAGCAACCAAATCTGCCACCAGGCCAAGCCGCTGCACTTGCCTCAAAGCTAACTCTTGCATAACCGTATTGTCTTCTGCGATCAAAATTCGCTGCCCCGAAACTACATTCGACTGAATTAGCTTCGGCAGAGCAGAGCCAGCAACACTAGAGCGAGAAGGAGCCACTGCTGCTAATACCGCTTGAAGATTGGAAACGCCCGTGTACGACTTTTCTACTTCGCTTAAAAATTCAAATAAGCGAAAGGGCTTTTGCAAATGGCCGATGTACGCGCTTGAGCTGCTATCTACTTCTACACTAGGTATTTCACTGCCACCAAGAACTATCAAACTAGGCAAGCTCTGGCCATCGGCGCAGGAAATAGCCCTAACAAAGCGTTGAAAATTCTCAATTTCTCTGGGCGAAGTAATCGGCAAAATATTGTCAGATATAACTTTCGCACCAACAATATCGAGCCCCTCAGCGGCACTCTTAAGATCGGATAGGCCACGCCCCATTGCCATGTCATAGATAATCAATCGAGCTTCTCTCAGCTGACAAACTTCCGGCCCTAGCCCATTAACTTCGCTGAGCAGAGATAGCAAGCGATCAAAGGTATTAACAACCCTCACTTTTACCCCATAAATTGAGAGGTAACTTGCCACGATCTCTTGCAAGTCTAGCGAACGAGAGAAAAGATATACGACTTGCTCACTAGCAGAATTTCCAGAAGAACTGCCAGACTGAGAGCCCCGAATAAGCTGCGCCCGTGGCATCAAGATTTGCTTCAAAGTGGCCCTATCCTGAGCAAGCCCAATGGGAATAGCAAACCAAAAAGATGAGCCCTTATTGGCTTCACTAACGAAGTCAATAGTGCCAGACATCATTTCTACTAATAGCTTACTAATTGAAAGGCCCAAACCGGTGCCACCATATTTTCGCGTAGTTGAGCCATCGGCCTGCACAAATGGGCTGAACAATCGCTTGCGAGTTGATTGGGATAAACCGATGCCGGTATCAGTAACAGTAAACTTAACGGTAACAAGGCCCACTTCATTGCCATGTTCAGTGATTAGATCAGCTGACTGGGCAGAGCTGTCTAGCTCAGCTTTTAAGACAACCTCACCTTTTCTCGTAAACTTAACGGCATTACTAGCCAAGTTGAGCAAAATCTGACGGATGCGAACAGGATCGCCACATAGAGTGGCAGGCAATCGTGGATCGACCCAAGTAAGCATCGCTAAGTCTTTTTTGCGAGCAGCGGGGCCGAGGAGATCGGCGCAGTCCTCTAGAAGAGAGAGAATATTGAAATCGACATTATCAAGCTCAACCCGCCCAGCTTCTACCTTTGAAAAGTCGAGAATATCATTGATAATGGCTAAAAGTGATTGAGCCGAATCTTTCACCATAGTGGTAAATTGTTTTTGCTGACTGTCTAGAACGGTATCAAGTAACAATTCTGACATGCCAATTACAGCTGAAATTGGTGTGCGGATTTCGTGCGAAATATTAGCAACGAATTCACTTTTTAGCTTTGAAGCCTCCAAGGCCGCATCGCAGGCAAGTTCCAATTTCTGAGTCAGACTCTCTAGCTCTTGGTTAACCAAAGCCAGCCTGTCTACCCGTTCTTGCAGATCGAGATTGAGCTTGCGAATCTCTTCATCGGCCTGTTTCTTCTCATTGATATCGGTAATTAGGCCGTTGAAAATTACATCACCATTCTCTAGCACCTCAGGCGACGAGGTACATCTAATCCATTTGATGCCACCAGCTTGGGTGATGAGACGCCCCTCCCACTCAAACACAGTGGGCCCGACATAAGCTTCAGCAATAGCTTGCCACATACCAGGTAAGTCGTCAGGATGAAGGCGAGAGAAAGCCAGAGTGGGGTCGGCTACCATCGCCTCAGGCTCGACTTCGAGAATATTTCGACAACTTTCACTGACATAGGGGAAACAGAAAGTGCCATCGCGGCGGTGCAAATATTGATAAATACCACCAGGCACATGAGAGGCTAATTGATTGAATCGAGCCTCACTCTGCTGCAGAGAGGCTTCTACTTCTTTGCGAGCAGTAATATCTTTATTGAAGACATAGTAGCCAGTAAACTTATCGTTTAGCTCGGTAACTCGCACCATGGTGAGCTGCTGGTGAAACAGCGTTCCGTCTTTACGCAAGCCTAAAAGTTCGACTTCGGCCTTCCCTGTCTCCAACATGTCTCTGTAGCAGCGCTGCCATTTGCCGTGGTCTTCGCCATAGATACAATCTTCAGCCGAAGCTAAAATCAACTCTTCCATAGCATAACCGTACAAGTCAGCATATGATTTATTGACTGAGAGATAGCGATTGTCACTGTCAATTTTAGCTATGCCTTCTACAGCATTCTTCATGGCAACGTTTATATCAAGAAGCTCTATTTCAGCAGCTTTTCGATCAGTTATGTCATAGGCAACTGCATAGATTAGGCCGTTATGGGCCGGTGTAGCACTCCAGAGCAACCAGCAGATTGAGCCGTCTTTGCAGACATAACGGTTCTCAAAATTGACAACACTAGTTCCCTCAAGTAAATCTTGGCGCTTCTCAACGGTCTTCTCTAAATCATCTGGGTGAATGAACTCACTAAAGGGGCGGCCCATCAGTTCCTCAACGCTGTAACCTAGCTTTTCACTCCAGGCTGAATTGATACGCTTGAAGTAACCATCTTCAGAGGCAATGCAGAACAAGTCATGGGACAAGTTGAAATAAATATTGGCTTCATTCAGCTCTTTGGTGCGTTCAATTACCTTATGCTCAAGATCGGCCTGAGCCGCCTTCAATTCATCTTCTGCACCCTTCAATTGAGTGACGTCAGAACAAAAAGCAATGATGCCCTGAATCACTCCATTTTCATCGCGATAGGGCATTTTGTCAGTATGCAACCAACGCACGGAGCCATCACCCCGGCGAACAATTTCGACAATGCCAAGCTTGGGCTTGCCCGACTTAATTACCTCAAGATCATCCAAAAAATATTGCTCAGACTCTTCGGGATAAAGCTCTTCAATCGACTTACCTTCTAACTGATCAAATCAAAAGTAACGCCGAGTGTGTCGCAGACCGCCTTGTTAACTTTGACGACTCTATTATTTAAGTCTTTGTACCAAACCATAGAAGGCATAGAGTCAAGAATTACCTGCTCATGGGCCCGCTGTAAACCCAGCATGTCCTGCGCTCGCCGCCTCTCAAAAACAACTGAAAGGTGAGTACCAATCTCTTCAATTGCGTTGAGAAAATACTTATCGGGGGCCGTCCGCCGCACTCCAAAAAATTCGAAGACCGCCAGAAGTCTCTGCCCATTTCGCACAGGAAAAGCAAAGCCTGAGTGAATTGTCGGCATACTGAGCAAGCCCCGCTGCTCAACGGCAATATTGTCGATAAACACAGGCGTATTTTCATTGGCGGCTTTACCCGGCAGCCCCTCACCCAATTGCAGGTGACGAGCAAGACTTTGCTGCCGGAAAACAGTAGCCGGCAATGAAGAATAGAAAGCAATATCAGAGCATTGCAGAGCAGTACCATCATCACTGGGGTACCAGGCTTGACCTATTTGCCAGCTGGTCAACTGACAAATTCGTGAGATGCAATGCAAACTAATATCGTCAATGCGTTCAAGCTCACTAGCCTCGGCAATCACCTCGACCACAAGGGCTAAAGCCTCTTCAATGCGGCGCCGTTCACTAACGTCGTAACTAATACCGCGCATGACTTTAGGCTCAACGCCATCAAAATCGACATTAACTCGGTCAGAAAGCCATATATATTGGCCATCGGCACACTTCATCCGGTAAATCACTTCATAGTGATTATTCTCACGGGTGACACTATCTTTGGCGCGCTGAACCTTGGATAAATCTTCTGGATGGCAGATACTGGCAAAAAGCGTTGGGTCATCCATCCACTTTTCAACAGGGTAACCAAGCAAAGACACAGCATGTTGTGAAACAAAATGTATTTTTGATGTCTTGAAATCTGCTTCCCAAATAATTGCTTCAACTGAATTGAGAAGGGTCTCGAATTTAAGACTACTGTCATTCATCGGACATAATATCCATCATTTAAGATACTTCAGGAAGCTATTCAATACTAAGATGATAGCTGACTACACTATTATAGAGTTGCTATTAAGCGTAAATTGCTGATTTAACGTACGGGAGACTCTATGGCAGACGCTCGTACCAGAGTTCTGGTACTGCTCATAGCCTATTTTGTTGTAAGGCTACCCTGGCTCTTTTTAGTGCCAATGAAAGAAGCGCCAGATGAATACGCCCATTTTTGGATTCTGCGCTTTCTCACTGAGCATCTAAGATTGCCAGAAGCGGCAGAAGTCTTGGCTGGCGGCCCATCGGCGGTCTACGGCTCTTATCCACCCTTTGGCTATGTTCCCCACGTTCTCACTTCGCTAATTGGCGCCAAGCTTGCCCCAACTGTCGACATTTCACTTTGCTCGCGCTTCGGCAGTCTCATCATCGGCGCCACCCTGATACCTTGCGCCGACTATTTTGGCCAGTTGTTATTTAGCCGCTCGCGCCTCTTTGCCTTAGCTCTGCCCCTACTAATTGTTTTCCATCCCCAACTAGTCTTCGTCAATGCCTACGCCAATTGTGATACCACCACGGCCGCACTTGCAGCGGTTACTCTGGTGCTCTTAAGCAAAATCTTGCTTCAAGGCCTTCAGCTCAAGTACAGTTTGATTTTAGGCCTGGTGCTCGGCTGGTTAGCCCTAGCTAAATATTCTGGCTACTCAATGTTTCCCACAGCGGCCCTGGCGATTCTTCTGGCGGCCTGGTTGCATCGCACAAAGATTACAACCTTCCTTCTCAATTGCGCTGTTGTAGCCGCATCGGCTCTCGGCCTCAGTGTCTGGTGGTTCATTCGCAATGCCGCCATATTTGATGGCGACTACCTCGGCACGAAGACCATGTATCACACCTGGGCTGTCACTTTCAAAAGAGAATTAGTCTTTCACAAAAGCGCCTGGACATTTTTAAAAGACCACCGCTGGTGGCGCACTATTATTTATTCGTACTGGGGCTATTTCGGCTACATGACTCAAGAAATGGCTCGGCCACTGTACATTGTCTATCAAAGCATTATGGCCGTGAGCATTGTCGCAGCACTAGCTCGTCTGCCCAAAGCAGTACAAGTAATAAAGGCACTAAATACAGTGCCAAATCTAATTGCCAGTATTAATAAAGACGCCGCACTTCCGGCAGTTTGGTTCACTCTCATTGCCAGCTTTGCCATTAACTTAGGGGCCATGGTCTATGCTTCAATGGCAAACTTTGGCCTGGCCCAGGGGCGCTACTTGTTCCCCAATGAAATACCAATCATGGCCATGCTTCTAGGCGGTCTTTATCTGCTGCCTACTGGATTGAGAAACAAAGCCGCAGTCATCTTCGTTGCTTTCAACACCGGGGCCTGCGTTTATCAGTTCTTCAAGCTATACAGCCTGCCTGGCTATGCGTTTAATTTTGTTAGAACTTATGTGCAGTGATTGATAAATCGCCGAATTCAGCAAAAGGCTATCTAATACCGTCTCTGATTGCCGGTGGGCCGAAATCACCGATTAGAGGTTTAAGTGTTGCCAGATATATGGCCAATCCGCAAACGAGCCCCACACCCACAACCATGAAAGGAAAGAGTGTTCGCTCGTGAGTTAGAAGGTAAAGTCTGAATCTATCTCGCATAGCTGGTTCACCAACGACTCTAAAAACTAGCAAGAACTCTACTGGCGCGCCGATCTGCCGCCCATCTTCACCATCATACAGCTCAGCGCTTAATCCGGGATACAATCGCCCAAGACCGCCCGCATAACGCAATCTGCGAGGGTGGTATATGCTTAAGAAGAGAAGTACAGACCATGAGCAAATCAACAATTTCAAGACTAGAAGCAATCCCCCAGGGCTGGTGGCTATCGGGGAGCCATGCTGCCGAATACACCGCTGGAATAGACAAAACACAAGCTCATAACGACACGCAATGCGCGGCCCTCGTTAACAGAGTAGATGCACCCTCACCTGAGGGCTTTGCCACCATTATGCAGGAAGCCTCCGCCATCAACTATGCTGGCAAGAGATATCGTTTTAGATGTGCCAATTGAATTGATGCTACAAAATTTACTTCCTTGCAAGGCCTAGAACCGCGATGAAATCCACTGCCTTCGACCAAAAGACTTACGAAAGGTGCTACGAGCTAGGATACTCATCGGTACGCCTTGTTATCAAATCTCGCACGCTGTCACCAGAGCAAATCTCAGCAATACTAGATATTGAATCAAGCTCAGCTTGCAGAGCCGGAGAAGACTTAGTTGGGTCAACCATAGGGGAAAAGTACTCGTCTACTATTTGGTCTTTATATAGCGACGATTTTGTTAGAACTGAAGACGTGAGCCAACATCTTGACTGGATGATGAACAAACTATCTTCGAAGCGCACAGCATTCAAGTATTTGAGGGAACAAAAATCTAAAATTCGTTTGGAATGTCTGACCAATAATTTTATCCCCACGGCCATAACAGAATTCAAAGCAGATTTTTTACTCCTGCTCAGTCAAAGCGGCATTTCGCTGCGAGTAGCTAGCATATTCCATGCAGATGAACGCGAAAGTAAGCTTTACGATAGCCAAAAAGTATTGGAATAGCGCAGAGCCTAGCTAGAATGCCAAACATACAATCTGCCTAAATGAAATTACAGCTGTCATCTTCAAGAACTAGAAAGGCAGAACTTCATGGGTGTGGAGTGATTGCGATAATTGTTATCTGCCCTGCTTTAGGCGGGTGGTAGCAAAAGAAAATACGATAAGCACCGGGAGTATTATTCTGAGCATAAGCCTCATAGACCTTGACGCCATCAGGCCCAACAAAAGATGAATACTCATGAGTATTTAAACCCGGATGGCGTGGATTTTCAGCAAGCAAGCGCAAAGCCTTGAGCACAGCCTTACAGGCAATGACCTTGTCTTTTGCATTCTGCAATTCAACTAGCTGTTGATTTGCCTCACTAGAGAGCGTGATCTCAAAGGCCACCTAGTCTGCGTCAACCTCAGAAAGATCGAGCTTTACCACGCGGCCAGCCTCGATGTCCTTTATGCCGCGCTGGATAGAGGCAATGCGTTCAGGGTTCTCGTAAACCCAGGCCTCGTGGTAGGGCACCGACTTTACCGGGAGCAGGAGGATCTGACCAAGATCATTGCGGAATGCCCTGTAGCGAATGCCAGGCTCATCAGTAGGCATGATAGCGCCCAGGGCCACACGCTTCCGGTCATCCGGCTCAAGCTCCCTGCCGATGGGCTTAAAATTGCCTTCTTTAATGATGTCCATAGCTAAAATCCTCTACTTAGAATGATAGCACAAAGACCACAATGGGCAATACCCAAAATGGGAAAGGCGCCTGCTCTAACCTGACGTTGCAACAGCATCAAAATATCTGGCCTGAAGTCTCTCAAACAATCACAAATATGCACTACTAGCGGTGGCGATAGCGCAATCAACCAAAAGCTCCAGCAAACACAAAAGTAATAGCACTCCACTGAGCGAATAGTTGCCCTCAGTACCACACACTTCTCGACCGGTTCGCCGTTGCTGGCCTCAGAATAAAATTACAGCTCTTCATATCTTGCGGATAGGCTTTCACGGTTCCGCGAATTGAACCATCAGCCCTATTGAATTTGCCGATTAGAACACGGCTGTAAGGATTTCCAGAAATTACCCAATTGAGATGAACATCGTTGTTTACCCATGTCCCGTACAAATGCACTCGCGCTGGCAAATCGTTGCCACACCATCCGGAGCGATACGTGGCGGTTCCAATGACTTCGTTGCCCATTCGGCGAATTTGCATGCTCGGACGAATCGTTACCCTTGCGCCTTCTAGAGCTGGAACATAATCCATATCCCAGTCGGTTGTTTCGGCGGTGCTATTCGTTAGTCTCAAATTGGTGTGCATTCGAAACGGAACCTTTAACCCAGGAGAGTCTATTGTTCCCTCAATCGCCGAGTTGAAGCCATTCAATTGACCCGAGATCTTATGAATTCCTGTGTCATCCTTAAAAGTGCCACTAAACTTTTTCTGCTGTATGACTCCCTCGATGTGGGCGTAGTGGAAAATTGTCTGATCAGAACGTCTGCCTTTTACTCGTCCGTATAAACGCCCATTGTCTTCCAGAAACTCGACCTGCCAATTGATCCATGGGTCGTTCTCAATTCTCAACGCCCAGGACTGCGGAAATGTTTGTGGCCGGAAAGAGCCGAAGCTAGGCCTAATCATATCGAAGGTGCCCAATTCATCTTGGTTCTGATTGCGGAATGTGCCATGGATCCGCTCACTGAAGGGATCGTATTGGCCTGATAAAAAGAGTCTGTCCTCGCGGCGAATAATATTGAGCGATAGCTGCATATCCTTGAAGCTGGCTGTGACACTTTGCGATTGAGCAGCAGTTGCAGATGGCAGTCGACTATCTGATGTCAGCGTACCATTGGCTCTTCCTGCGTCATTAAACCTGAGAGTTACTAGACTACTTGAGGCACTGAAAAGATCGAAAAAAGAATTTCCGGGTTTTATCTGCTTAGTGGGTCGAAAATATAGGCTCCATCGATTTGGAAGATCGATACCCTGTGTCTTTTGCTTGATCTCGCTACTCTCCACAGCGGAACTCGGAAGACCGGCTACCAAAACCATAAAAGAAACTATGGTGATAATGCAGAGAAGAAAGCGGGTTTGTCGACGTGCTTTAGTCATTTTCAACACCATAGAAAAGCAAAGAAACAAAGACAAGGCATACGCCACTTTGCGGGTGGCCCTAAATGATAGGTCAACGCCAGTTGCCAAGCGACAGTAAAAACCCTAGATGTTTACTTGCCTAGTCAATCTGTTGGTTTAACCGATTCACCCGTCGGAAAAGGAACCACCACAGTTAACGGGTCACAGATGGTCATATTGACTGGGACGACCGGAGCTATGTCATGGAGAAGATACTCACACATAATTCAGAATCTGGGCCTACTTCAATCGTGCACGTAGGCCCAGTTTTTAATTGGCTCAGTGTATCCGCCATAATCATATTCTGGATATTTTTCAGTTGGCAAATAGTAGAAGACATCCCAGTTCAAAATACCGATCGAGCAGGGCACACTGAGCTCCCAGGCCGCAGCTAAGTGATCTGGCCCAGGTTCTGTGGTTGATACTTTGTATTCGTAGTCAGGGTATGCACCCATCCCGGTGTGGGGAACCTCTTTGAGATAGGCTGGCACCAGCTCATCTAACTTAGCCGGTGGCTTACCATGCTCCTTTTCGAAGCGCGAAATTGCAGAAATAAGAGGCATGGAGCGTTCGGCCAAATCCTCGAACTGTTTTGTTCTTACGAAAGAGCTGGTCAGCAAGCCACCGAAAAAGGAAACCATAGAGACTAGACCAATCAAAAACACTCTAACTCCAGCGCGGCGAACTCTTTTAAAATAAAGTGCAACCACGGAGCCCACCACTGCCACTGCGCAAACTAAAAAGAGCACACCTGCGACGATGACCATAAATTGATTGATCAGAAACGAGATCTGACGATCTACAGGAGAGCCCAAAAGAAGCTGGTTGAGAATTGGCAGGCTAAACAAGAGCACTGGAGCAGCCACCAGTATTGGCAAACCAGATTTACTAAAGATGGGCTTTTTGACTGTAAGTGACTCTGACATCTAAGGCCTCACTATAATCTGACTAAAATCATTGTACGAGATATTTCAGGCAGGTCCGATATCACCCCAAACTCAAGACACCAACTTAAAAGTCGAAATGCCATTGCTCTTTGTCACTTGAATTTGCACGGGGAACATTTCACGCACATCAGCAATGTGAGTAATCACCAGCACCCGCGAAAAATCAGTCTGAATCAAGCGAATAGCCTTCACCAGCCGCTCTCGACTGCCGTCATCTTGCGAGCCAAAGCCTTCATCAATGATTAGAGTTTCTAGTTTTGCCCCAGCTCTCCGAGCGAGCAAGCGCGACAAAGCAATACGCAAAGCGAAGTTGACTTTGAAAGCTTCGCCACCAGAATAAAGCTCATAACTGCGAGTGCCAACTTCATCACCAATGACTAAATCAAGAGTCTCAGCCATGGTGCCAGACTTGGTTTTAGTCTGTGTAATCAAAGCAATATGCATCTTATTGTCAGTCAAGCGACTAAGTATGCGATTAGCTTCATTTTCAATTTCAGGAATAGCATTCTCGATAATGACTGCCTGAATGCCTTTCTTGCCAAATACTTCAACTAGATAAGCGTAATCGTCCATCTCTTCGCGCAGAAGAGTCATCTCTTGCAGGCGCGCGGCTAAGCGAGTCAATTCATCAGAAAGAGCATGGCTGCGCGACGAAAGCACCGCCACTTTGCGCCCGGACTCTTCTTTGAAGCCACGCACCTCATCTAAAGAGGGCTTGAGCCCAGCTAGCGTTTTCTCGACCAAATCTAAGTCTTTTAGCTGACCCTTCAGTTGCAGCTGCTCACTATCAACTTTGGCAATTTGAGCTTGCTTACTTAAATATTCGCCCTGTAAGACCTCTAGCTGCTCGTCCAAGGCTGGTAATTCAGCCATAGCACGACTGAGGTCACGAGATTTTTCGGTGGCAACAAATAGCTCTGACAGCCTTTGCTTAAGGCGGGCGTGTTCATTGCGATCATAAGAAAAAGTAGTGAGCTTCTGCAGCACTTCTTTTAATTCAAGGCGAATAGCCTGACCGTATAATTCTCCACTCAACTCTGAGGCTATCTCTTCAATTGCCTTTTTCAGCTCAGGAATTTTGGCATTTACTTTAGCTAGCTCCTCTGTATCTTTAGCGAGCTGCTGGTGCTTGCCTTCAATATGCCTCTTCAAGCGAATTTGCGATTGCAGTGAAACATACACAGCGGGGTCAAACTCTAATTTGTGTAGTTCTGCTTTGACTGCTACTAAGCTCTCGCGCTCAACTTGAGCGAAGTTATTCTGCGCCAACTTTTCAGCTAGCTGTGCTTCAGCCAAATTGAGCTTTTGCTCACTGTCGCTGGCTCGAAGCAAGGCCTGCTGCCGTTCGTTATATTGACCGATGCGCTTATCTAAGTCTTTGCGACCTTCAAGCTCTTTGCGCATTTCAACATAGCGTACTCTCAACTCAGCCCTTTGATCGTTTAGCTTCTCTTTTTGCACATCCAGTTGATTGATCTCCAGATCCATCTCTTCGTTGTGCTTCAAATAGCGCTCAATTACAGCGGCTCTATCCACAATAGGTGCCGAGCACAGGGGGCAAATAGATGAGTGTTCGTGCTCTTTTAGCTCTTTGATTTTCTCTAGATTTTCTCTTTGTCTGCCTCTGATTTCTTCAGCCTTAATGGCCAGGCTCTCCAAATCAGACTTAATAGCGATGCCAGTTTTCTCGACCAGTTCAAATTCAGCCTCTAAGCGCTCAAGGCGCTCTTTAAGCTGATCCAACTCAGCCCCTTCGGCCACCAGGCTGGCCTGCGATTGAGTCAAGGCAGCTAGCTCTTTAATGGCTCCCTGCTTTTGGCCAAGCTCTGCTTCTAGGCGAATTTTTGCTTCTTGGATTGTCGAAGTAAGCTCACTGACACGGTTAGCTAGCTGACTATGAGCTTCTTGTTTTTGCGACAAGACAGCCTCACTTTCAAGCAATTGGCGAAATTCTAGATATTGCGACTTAATTTTTTCCCTGTCTTCAGTGTCACGCAGCAAGCGCTCGCGGCTTTTGACAAGCTCACGATTCTCCACTTCCAAACCTTCCAATTTAACTTCTAAGCGACTGCGCAGAGTGGCTAATTGACCTGTAAGTTCCAGTTTTTTATCACTGAGATCTTGCACTTCAAGAAAGACACTGTCTAACTTTTCTACAGCCGCCCTTACCTGATTGAACTCAGTTAGTTGAGCTTCGATATCTGAACTCTCACCAATTAACTCGCCCAGTGATTTTTTCTTTTGTTCAATCGAAAGCTTCTGATCGTCAATACGCTTCAAGGCATGATTAAGCTCCACAAGCTGCTTCTCGTTAGAAGATATAGTTACTTCAATGAGCTTGAACTGCTGCAATTGAGCGGTGACCTCTTCAACTTGCTGTTCAATATCGCGGGCTACGAGAACTAAATCATCATATTCAATTTGAGAAGCACAAAGCTCAGTATGCACCTGGGCAAACTCCGCTTCTACTTGCCTTGCTCCCGCTAGACTTCCTTCCAAAAATTCAATTTGCGCTTTGACACCGCGCAGCCTTTCACGGGCTTCTTCTTGCAGGCGGTCGAAGTAAGAAAGGCCAAGAATTTCAGCCAATACCTGCTTGCGCTCAGACGGCAGGCGGGTAGTAAATTCTTCGGCTCTGCCCTGTTTTAGATAAGCACTATTGATAAAAGTATCGTAGTCCATGCGCAAAAGATCGCATATGTGCTTGCCTGTCTCTTTCATACTGGCGGCTGTCAAACTATTCCACCGCAAGTCACCTGTTTGATCAGCTATTTGAAATTCAAGGGTGCCTTTAGAGGTGCCCTTACCGCCAGCCTTACCCACTTGTTTCTGGCGCGAGCGGCGCACGCGATAAAGCTGGCCTTCATGGCTGAAAACGATTTCTACCCACATCTCTTTTTCGCCCAGACGAACTAACTCGTCGGAGCTTCCTCTTGCCTCTTCCCATATAGCCCAGGTAACAGCGTCAAGAATGGCAGACTTACCAGCTCCATTCAGACCAGTCAAGCAAGCCACAGCGATGCCATTGAGGTCAAGAGTTGAGTCGGCATAACTCATAAAATTATGGAGGTGAACAGAGTTGAGAATCATCGCACGCTTACTGGCAGAGCTCTAAGCTTATCAGCCCAGAGCTGAAAAACGGCTAAGACTGGTAGATATAGTTCTATACTTACGACTGTTTGTGGCTATGAATGAACCATTGAGCAAAAACTTAGAGTCTTTTAGTCGAGACTTTGCCGTAGCGTGCTTCAGCGCCTTCAGTTGCAGCTTAGTTTCGCTTAGCCTTGAACTGGTGCTGGCAAAGATAGCCCTGATAAGCCTTGGCAGCACGGCTATGGCCTCGACCATAACAATCACTATTTATCTATTTGGTCTCACTTTTGGCGCCTTGTGGGCGCAGAATTGCCAGAAGCGGGGCAGTTTATTGAAAGCTGCAGCCACAATGCTTGTCGCCGCGCCAGTGCTTTTCATTGCCCTGATGGGCTTTCTTAGCAGCAACACTTTGTCAAGTCATATAATTCTGCTGATTTTGACTTTAGCTCTGCTCTTACCGTCAACTAGCTCAGCGGCCCTGGTAAGCCTATTAGCAACCCTATTAGCAACTCGACAAAAGACCCAATGGAGCAATTACGTCTATCTGTCAGCCAATCTGGGGGCATTCGCTGGGGCTCTAGCAACAGGCTTCATAATATTGCCTACATTGGGTCTGAGCGGCAGCCTCATGACCCTGGCCATACTCATGGCCCCAACCGCTATCTTGAGCTGGCTGTCGCGCGATGCCGCCAAAGAACAAAGTGCGGAGCAAAGAAAAGAGCAATCAGCCAATCAGTTAGACGAATCTTCTTTGCTGCTAACGACCCCAAGCAAATCAGCCTATCTAATTCTTTTCGCCACCGCTCTTGTAATGACTGTCCTTGAATGCGCCTGGCTGAGGCTATCGTCGCTTCTTTTAGGTTCGGCGAGCTTAACCTTTGCCGGCACACTAGCGGCCATCATCGCCGGGCTGGCCATCGGCAACTTTATGGCCATAAAGCTGAGCAAAGACAAAAGTGATTTAAAAATATTGCCTGCTACGGCCCTAACTTTGACCACTCTGGCCTGCTTACTATCGCTCAAATCGATTGCTGCCCTGCCCCTAATTTTTCAAAATCTACGCATTTTCTTTCAACTCAGTCAATGGGAAAATAGCAATTTTCTCGCCCTGCCGCAGCTTCTAGCCACCGCCATCTTGGTCGTACCCACATGCATTGGCCTAGGTCTGATCTATCCAATTTACACTAGCGGCTTGAGCGCTATCGCCTGGCGACGGGCCTATACAATTTCTGCGGCTGGTGCCATCGCTGGGCCAGCATTATTTCTAGTGATTCTGCCTCTTTGTTCTCTAGTACTTGTAGTAAAACTCTGCATAGCTCTATTAGCGCTTTTTACAATTAAAGAAGCTTTGTCGCTGACGAAACGCTCTAAAGCACTATCTCTGACCTGCTCACTTGGCGCCCTTTTCACCCTTGCCTTAATCTCAACTAGCCCCGGGGTGAAGGGCAGCACACTGACAGCTGGCCTGGCCTATCTACCCGCAACCAAGGCGGCTCTCGAGCAAATAAAGAACGAACAAAAGTATCTCGATTTCAGATTTTATAGAGATGGTATGAACAGTACAATCTCAGTTGAAGAAAGTAAGTTAGGCAATATTCGCATACTCAAAAGCGACGGCAAAGTCGAAGCAACAATTCCCATTGCTAAATCTCAGGCAGCCAGCGGCTCCGACCTGGCGACACAAACAATGCTATGCCTGCTACCCAGCCTCATACATGGGGGCCGTGATCTACGCTGCCTCATTGTTGGCCTGGGCAGTAGCACCACCAGCGGTACCGCCAGCGAAAGAGAACAGATTAAGACCATCGATGTTGTCGAAATAGAGCCTGCGGTAGTAGAAGCAGCCAAGTACTTTCAAAGTCAAATACCAGCGAAACTAAATATTATTCAAAGCGATGCTAGAGCCCATTTAAAGAGTGCCGGAGCCTATGACCTGATCATTTCTCAGCCGTCCGAACCCTGGGTGGCTGGCAGTTCGGCTCTATTTACCCTGGAGTTCTTTCGCCTGATGCGGCAGAAGCTCAATCAAGATGGCCTAGTAACACAGTGGCTACAACTTTATGGTTTGAGCAACCGAGAATTTCTATGCGCCTTGAAAACGTTTACTACAGTCTTTCCTGACACCCTGATTTTTCATCAAGAAGGTGCCGGTGAAATACTTTTGGTCGGTGCCAATAGCCCCAAGAGTCTGGCACAAATTGACAGCAGTGCTTATAAGAGAGCTTTTCTTAGCGACAGCGGCCGTGCGGCAATGGCTAGAGCTGGTATAGACAGCTGGGAGACATTCAGAAATGACCATCTCTTTGTGCTCAGCAAAGAAAAGCCTTTGTCTCAATGTTTGTCCGCAAATCTCACCGACATTAGCCTCAACTCTGACGACAATATGTTGCTTGAATATTCAAACGGCCGCTATCTTGCCAACCAGGAAGGAGCAAGCGAAAAGCAATTGGCTGCCAACCTGGCAATTCTTGAGAGCAAGAAAAATAATGCCACAAATCCATCATTTTCCCCAGATATATTGCCGAGCCCAGAAGCCCTCGACCAGGCACTAGCACTGGACCCATCAGCCTATTTATTACTCAATTTAAAGGGTAAAAGACTGCTACAAGAAAACCAGGCAGAGCTTGCCCTTCACTATCTAAATCGCTCTAAAGTACTCAACCCTTCGATTGAAGAAACTAGAGAACTTCTTGCGTTGGCTTTGACATACTTGGGTAAAGTAGAAGAAGGACTCCAGGAAACCCAGGCAGCCCATCTAATAAATAACAAAAGCTCCATGCCCTATTTGATTGCCGCGTGCATATATCAAATTGAAGGCAATGGCGCGGAAGCTCGTTTAAACTTGCACAAAGCTAAACAAAACTGTCCAGAAAATGAGATACTAAATCAAATCGCAGCTTTGCAGATCAATGCTACAGGAACCCTGAAGTCACTCCTGATTAGGCTTTCGCTAGCACTTTAGAACATTTAAAATTGAGTAGCCACTCACTTTTAAAGTGGTCGGCCAAAGCCCTTAAATAGGTGCACAATGTCATTCAGACTTCTACTGATAGAAGACAGCCCTACACAACTAATAACTATATCTAAGACCCTTGAAGCCGAGGGATATACAGTTATAGAGGCTCGCAATGGGGCTGAGGGGCTAGCTCGCGCTTACAACGAGTTACCCGACTTAATCATTTCAGATGTAGTCATGACCGGTATCAACGGCTATCAGCTATGTCGTCTGGTTAAGAGTGACCCAGATCTTGCAGCCACTCCGGTTATTCTTCTGACAAAACTGGACGGCTCAGTAGATAGATTTTGGGGCTTTAAGTCCGGAGCAGATCGCTATATTCCCAAAGAGCCTGGTTTCACTAGCTTGATCAAAGCCACCCAGGAGATGCTAGAAGAGGCCACACTCAAGCCGCGCTTACGACTGATTGGCGAGCCTTCCAAAACCCTATCGGCAGAAGACGTCAACAACCGCCTCAACCAACTACTCGAACGTTTGCTTTTTGAAGCCACCATCGTCGACGAAGTGCGCCGCATTGCCGAAGACGAACTCGATGTCGATGCCGTAACCCAAAAACTCTTCAATTTGTTGTCGTCCATTCTCAACTACCAGGCCCTCGGACTAGTGCTGAACCAGGGCACTGGTTCGGTCTTACGCGTAGACGCCGGGCCTAATTTAGATGAAGCCGCCTTACGCGGATACGTCACTAAATTAGCTCTACAGTTGGGCTTACCGCCTCTGCGTGATGAAGTGGCCAAAGGGCACTACCTACCAGACAATGCCCTAACGCAGCCAATCGACATCAAAGGCCAGAGACTGGGGCTACTTGTAGTCGTGCCTTATCCACAACAGATATTTAAACCAGGAGATCAGAAAGTTGTTCGACTAATTGGCGAACAGTTATCTGTCGTTCTGCGACTACTAGAATTGAACGGGCAATCGCGCCCCAAGAACGCGCCAATCAAACAGACCTAATTTTACTTAGGCTTGCGACGCTTTGAGCGACGATCGCCATCCGGCGGCAGATTGTCATCGCCGAGGTTAGATTTTGTTGTGAATGGCTTATCGTTAGCAAAAGAGGTCTTGAGCTGACGCCGTTCTTTGATTGGGCCACCTGGCGTTGTCCTTGTTTTCCCTTCACCAGCCTCAGGTTCATCCTCTAAGAGCAATGAGGCCAGAGCCGAAGCAGGAACGGAAACAATCTGCCAGCTACTTCCACTACCTTTTTGTTCGTCAGCCGATACAGGTTGACTTACGCTTTGTTCAGAACTGGGCACAGCATTTATTTCTGAGGTGGCCGTCATTTCTTCTTGCTCACCAATATCTAAAGCTTCGTCAGCTGCAGCATTAAGAGCAGCAAACTCTTCTTCCACCTGCGAGAGGTCTTCGTCGTGCTCCAAGCTAGGTGGTGCGAAATCGTCTTGAGCACTAAAGCGTTGAACAGTATCAGCTGCGCTAGAAACATCAGCCTTCCTAAAAGCATCAGAAGAACTTGGCACTATATCTAGTGGCAAGTCACGCGCAGCATCAGCGCTATTGTCAGCCCAGATACTAGCGAATGGCGATTGCTCTGGCATCTCGTCTTCAACTGGAGTGTATGACGGTTCAAGCTCAGCCATGAGATCAGTGAGCGATTTCTTCTTGGCTGCATCAGGTCGAGCGAATGGAGAGGAAGAGGCGGAGGCCGGAGAAACCGACGATGAAGGCGGCAGCTCGGAAGTATCGGAGCGTGAATCCGAAGAATCATAAAGTGATGCCAGGGATGGTGCCAAATTTAACTGAGCCGGCATCGGCACGGCATCTAGATCGGGGCTAGTGTCCACAAGAGAAGAGTTAATATTTTCACTTTCTGCCGGACTATCCCAATCAAGTTGATCTTTCCAAGATGGCACAGCATTGCCAATATTTAGGGCGGGTGATGAGGAGGCTGTTGGAGCAGGAGCCGGTGCAGGAACAAGCGAAGAAACCGGAGAAGGCGAGCTATTCAGGAGTTTGCCTTCACGAGCAGGTGTCGAAGAAAGGTCTTCAACCTGGGCAACTTCTTCGCCAGCACTAACGCTGTCATTCGCGCTAACTGACTCGCTTTCGCTTTCAGATTCGTCATCACTAGCATTGAGCGCTTCAGCAACCTCAGCAGCACTATCTTCCAATGAGACAGTAGCCACAACCACCGGCAAACGCGGCAATGTATCATCCATCTGACTACGATAGGCTTCTTGCAATTGCCCCGTGGTCAAATAGCGGCTGGCGACCAAGATATCACCAAACTCTTTGCCACTCTTTGCTCTCTCAAGCATAGACTCTTGAAATTGAGCAGCAGTGATGCCACCAGTTTTTAGCAATTGCTGTCCCAGCAATACACAGCTCAGATCGTCTTCTTCAATAAAGCCTTGTTTGACAAGGAAGGCACCAAACATCAGCTCAGGCATAGCCTTGTGCATGTCTGCGGCGATTTCTAATTCGGTTGTCTCTAGCAAACCAGCACAGAGCAAAAGCTCGCCAATGCGTAACTGGGGGCGACTAGCGACACTGGCTTTACCCTCGCCGCCTTCTTCAGGGGCTCCCCGCAGACCCATGCGGCGGAAGTCATAGTCAGTGCGAGTCACGGGATCGCACAGAATATCGTGGGCAATCCAAAGACTCTGCAAACTATTGAGCATGTCTTTGCGAGCCTGGCCAACCAAAGTGCCCGAAGCGTGTTGGCGCAACAGCGGTCTCACTTTACGCAAAAAGCTCTTGTGAATGCTACCGAAATCTGCCATTTGACTGACTTGCAAGCGCAGGTAAAAATCAAGAATCGCGGCTGCACCAGTGGCTGGTGCTGAGGACGTAAAACTAGGCACAGGCACTAGAGCAAAACTAGGCAATGTAACGAGAGGAAGAAGCGGAGCTGTGGACCGGGCCGCAACTGATTCAGGAGGAGGAGCAGGAGGGGTAGGAGGAGCTGCTGGCGTTGACTCGGCTGCGACAGCATCCTGAGTAGGAGGAAGAACAGTAGGCGGAGCTAGAGGTTGCCCGGTGAGCGAATCGCTGGCTAAACCTGCAGCCTCAGAGTCGCCCCCAGGCGCTCCTATTGCCTCAACCACAGCCGGTGCTTCAGCCAACGATTCAGCAGATGCCTCAGGCTGGCCAGGAATTATCGGACTCTCAGCGGGCGCACCCCAATCGATATCGGGCATTGGCCTGCGAGGTTCTTTCTCAAGCATTAGCTCGGGCGGCAAACTTATTGGCTCTTCCCAGCCCATTTCTTGCGAAGTTTTGAGCAAAATGAAGATCTGCTGATGGGCGTGACTAGACCCGGCTGTATCACCACGCTCTAAGCTCTGACGCAAGGCTGCTGCCAGCACACGCGTCTCAAGCTCAATCCGTTCACGTGACGTGTCCGGCTCTGGCTGATTAGGATAAGCGTTACCTGAGGTCATTTACTAAGTGTTGGCAACTTGCATTAGGTGTAATCTACCCTGATACCCAAAATAGAGATAACGAAAAACAGAAATGGCTGTGATCTCTAAATAGTAATAATAATCTTCCCAGTAGTATTTAGGTATTCACCTGTTTTTTTCTCTTGATAAGGAGTTATAGAAGTTAATGACCGCCGAAAATCAAACAGGTAAAAGCTCCGAAAACAAAAATAAAACTGCTAACCAGACGGATGACAAATCAATGTCAAACGCTGATTTTGAGCCGCTACTCAAGCTTTTAAGAGTTCATCCTGCCCTCGACGGCCTTCAGTTAGATGAACAGCGTTGGCATTTATTAGACCGCTTTTGTGGCATTTTAAGTGCTTACAACGAAAAGGTTAATTTAGTAGCCAATACAACACCAGAAGTTCTTGTAAACAGGCACATACTTGACGGCCTCACGGTGGCAAGCAACATCTACAAGTCAAAAATGACTTCAGGTAAATTAATTGATATCGGCTCTGGTGGCGGCTTACCAGCCATGGTGATTGCCATAGCCTGCCCCGATCTTGCTGTCACCATGGTTGATTCGGTTGGAAAAAAGGTGAAGTTTCTCAATGACGCTAGCCAAGAGCTTGGTCTCGTCAACAACCGGGCTCTTACAGGCCGCGCCGAAGAGTTGGCACGAGAAAAAGGCGAACGAGCCAGCTACGACCTAGCTACAGCCAGGGCAGTAGGCACTCTTACCCTGACCCTGGAGCTATGCCTGCCTTTTCTCAAACGCAACGGCCTCTATATGGCGCAAAAGACTGGCAGCCGCTTAGAGCAAGAACTAAAAGATGCCAAAGCCATGATGCGCGAGCTTGAGTGCAGAGTAGAGCAGACTAAAGTCTTTACCGATATGCCTGGCGTTGAGGACAGCGTTATTTTACTGATTCGAAAAATCGACGACACACCGCACTACTATCCTCGCCCCTGGGCCAAGATCAAGGCGAGCAAATAAGCCCTTCTGCCTTAGAATGCAGCCTCAGCTTCTTCCAGGTCTTCGACCAACCAGCCCTCAGCCTGGGCCTGTAGCTTGGCTTTGCCCATACCGTCTTCAATTGCCAGCTCGAAGAGTCGGCGGCGCGATCCAAAGACATAAGAGGCGCGGTTAATCAACGAAGTTATGTCCACATGGTCGTGAGCAAAAATTACTGGATCTAAACGTCGATACCAAGAATCACCAGCTGGCGCGATTAAATCGGCCACCAGATTGCCAAGGTCAATTTCTTCTTTGGGCTTCTTGGCTCGAGCAGGCCAGGTGACCATATACCGCTTTAGATCAAAACCTAAGCACTCGACGCGACCGAGGTAGTAAATGTTCTCGTCTTCAATTCCAAAGCCAGCCTCTTCCCAGCGATGACTCTCCTCAATCCAGAATTCGCGCAAAACTTCGGTAATCGTCTCCATGTGAGGCTTGAGACGCCACATATAGCTAGACGGCAAATAAGAGCGCGACGGCTTGAAATCCCACGAATCTTCACTATAGGCAAGCTGATATTGGTGAGTTGTGGCCCAAGCCGACATCAGCAGACTGGTCCAGACATTATTATCAGAATAAACCTTGGCGTAGCTCTTCTTAAACCATTCCTGCCAACCATCAAATTCTTCGTATTGATTAGAGCGCTTGGTTAAACCATCGCGCCACTCTTTTTCGTCTTGCAAAGGGTCTTCAGCATGAAAGAACTCTTCCCAATAAGCCGTTACCACAGCCACTTCTAGCAAAGAATTTTCCGATTTGCCAACAGACTCTTCCCAGAGTTTTTCGCAAATCTTGATCGATTGCTCGCAACGAGCGTAGGGGTTAGAACTGGCAAATTCGGCGTTATGCCTAACCCAGTCGATACCAGTCCTGATCAGAAAAGCCGGAAGCATTTACTGCGGTTCCTTTTTAGTGAAATTAGAAAATGACAGACCTTAGAAGCATACCCCAAAAGTCTATAAATTATCTTCAGCAAAAAGGCCAAAATCAACTAGATTTTGCCGCGGTTTTCTTAGCTTGACGAGAATTGGCGAGAACAGCCTGGTCTAGCCACTTAATCGCTTGCGAATATTGAGCGTCGGCTTCGTACTCTGCCAAAGTGCGATCAAGCCTTTGACTCCAGTTAGAATCGCCAGAAATTCCAGGCTCATTAAAGCGCTGACTGACACCGAAAAGGTCACTAATCATCAGAACAGCAAGCCAAGAAGGGCACTCCATAAGCACTTCAATCATGCGCTTATGAAGCTCTGGGGTGAAACTCTCTGGGGGCGAGTCTTCATCCAGGCCGAGAAAAACCATCAGCCTCTGCACTTCTAGCCAGCCCTGATGACCATCCTCACCATGCCACCACCGACAGAGCCCCTCATAAAAGCTACGAATGGGTTGATGATCGTGAGTACCATAAGTAACTAAAGACAGCTTTTCATGCGTCTCTTTGGGCTTGAAAGAAAGGTCTTCTTCAACGCGCTCGAAAATTGGAATGGTAAATCCAGGAATTTGCAGTTTTTTCAAACATGGCCTGACATAGTCAGGCACCATGCCCAGATCTTCAGCTACAACACCACTATCTGGCGCCGCCGCTAGTATCATACGCAGAAGTTTCTCACCTTGCTCGTTATTGAGCTTGGCATTCTTAGCAGGCAGATCAGGTCGTTCGATAAAACGAGGAAGTTCTCCCCCCGTAAGCTCTTTAGCCTCTAGCTCAGTCAAGCCAACAAATTCATGGTTGCGCTCGGGAATCCACGGGAAGGAGTAGACGCGAAAGAAACCAAGCACATGGTCAATGCGAAAATAGTGAAAAATTGAAGCAATTTGCTTGACGCGTCGCTGCCAAAAAGCATAATTGCTCTTCTCATGATTAGCCCAGTTATAGAGCGGGATGCCCCAATTCTGGCCCCACTGGCAAGTAAACGGGTCTGACTGGAAGAACTTCTCAGGTGGTGCTCCACCTGACCATTGCAAGTCAAATAGCTGCGGGTTACACCAAACATCGGCGCTGTAGCGACTGACACCAAATGGAATATCACCCATCAGCTCAACGGCCTTGCTATCAGCATGAGCGCGCACGCGACGCCACTGACTGAAAGCCACCCACTGCACATAGCTATAGAAGCGCTGCTTTTCAGCAATCTCTTTGGCCTCAGCACAACTGAGAGACCAGGCTCTGGCCTTAGTCAAAGTTGACTGTTCGGCAGGCCACTGGGTCCAACAAGCATTGCCTTCAAATTTGTCGACCAGCGAGCGGAAGAAAGCATAATCTGGCAACCAATCAACTTGCTCAAGACAGAAATCAGCAAACAACTGCTGCTGGCGAAGTTGTTCTTTGTTGGTGGAAGCCTTTTCAAAATTCTCAAAAGCGTCAAGCAACAAATCTAGCTTTAACTTACGCACAACCGAATACTGCACCGGCCCAGCTGAAAGCTCTTGAACAAGAGCTTTCAGCGCCCGCTTCGCTAGCATTTCTTCAGCAAGCCCAGGAACTAAATCTGGTACCAGCGAAATATACAAAGGGTCAAGGGCAATTGAACTAAGAGCATTGTAAGGGCTATTGTCTCCGCCAGTTTCATTAACTGGCAGAATCTGTAGAACACCTAAATTGTGACGACTTAAAAAATCGATAGCATCTTCAACACAAAGAGTGTCACCAATACCTAAATCACCTTTACGGCGCAAGGCAAATACTGGAAGAAGAAGCCCTGCGGCTTTTTTATCTTTATTAATCCGAGCCATTTTTTTTCCCCAGCTTTGGTCAACCTGATTAGATGCCAGCGCGCTCAAAAACTCTTTCAATATTTTGTAAATAATTGGCCGGATCAAAGCTTGAAACGATCTCTTCTTCACTCAAGTGTTCGGTGACACGCTTGTCAGCGAGTAAATTCTCACGGAAATTTCCACTCTTAGTATTCCAAGCGGCCATGGCATTATCTTGCACCAGCTTATAGGCAACTTCTCGTGCCAACCCTTTATCGGTAAGCTTTAGAAGCACCGCTTGCGAGAAAATCACACCACCGAAAACATCCATATTGCGAAGCATATTTTCAGGATATACAACTAATCCATCCATCACTACAGCCAATCGATTGAGCATATAGTCGAGCAAAATTGTTGAATCGGGCAAAATAATTCTTTCAACGGAACTGTGTGATATATCGCGCTCATGCCAAAGAGCAACGTTCTCGAGGGCAGCTACTGCGTTACCGCGAATCACCCGAGCTAGGCCAGTAATATTTTCGCTTGCCACTGGATTGCGTTTATGGGGCATAGCAGAGGAGCCCTTCTGACCGGAGGCGAAAGGTTCTTCTACTTCTAAAACATCGGTGCGCTGCAAATGCCTGATTTCTACAGCAAACTTCTCAAGACTGGCTGCGATCAAAGCCAAAGTCAGAACAAACTGAGCATGCCTGTCTCTTTGAATAATTTGCGTGGAAATCTTTGCTGGAATCAAGCCAATCAGAGCCAAAGTGCGCTCTTCGACCTCAGGGGAAATATTAGAGTAGGTACCGACCGGACCACTCATCTGGCCCACCGAAATCATTTCAACAGCTTGCTCAAGGCGCACTTTATGACGTCTCAGTTCTTCTACCCAAACTGCCATTTTAAAGCCGAAGGTGATGGGCTCAGCGTGGATGCCATGAGAGCGGCCCACCATAACGGTATGTTTGTGTTTGCGGGCCTGCTTCAATACTGCTTCAGTGAGCTTCTCTAACCCAGCCATCAAAATCACGGCGGCACGCTTGAGCTGCAGAGCTAAAGCAGTATCAATCACGTCTGAACTTGTCAGGCCCATGTGTATATAACGGGCAGCATCACCGACGTTCTCACCAACTGAGGTTAAAAAGGCAATAACATCATGCTTGACTTGCAATTCAATTTCGTCGATGCGGGCAACGTCAAATCGAGCTTTACTCTTTATTTCAGCCAACGCTGCTGCTGGTATTAAGCCCATATCACTCTGCGCTTGGCATACAGCAATCTCAACATCGAGATAGGTTTGAAACTTAGCTTCAATCGACCAGATAGCGCCCATCTCGGGCCTGGTGTAACGATCTATCAAAAGGCATCCTCCGCTTCAGACGCTGTAAACGCCGCAAAAACCCTATTGTCCCTGATTAAACAAGCTTAGAGCGAGACAAGAGGCTAAAAATTCGTCAACCGTTACGGCCATGCCAAGAGCAAAGCTGACAAGCAGCTTGTCTATCCAGCAAAAAAAGACTTGAGCATTGCTACAATTGGCCCTTACAAAGCAAAAACCATATAAGAGAATTTGAACTGATGAAAATTTTGATTGCCGCTGATGTTTCCCATTCGTTTGCTAGTACATCGGCGAGCACATCGAATGCTTCTAAAGCTAGTGGTGGCGACGCGGCTGAACATTGGTTTAATTTAGAACAACTGGCAGCCCTTGTACCACTGGCCGGCTGCGAGGTAAACCTACTTTATGTCAAAGAAGAGCTGCCTTCTTACGAGCGTGTCTTAGCAACCCAAGCCGATTTTCCTCAAGATCTCGGAAACGTCATTGAAGCTCAGGCCAAGCCAGTCTTGGCCGACTTAGCCAAACGCATTGAAGCAGACGGAGCTAAAGTAAAAGTAGAAATAGTCACAGGCCCAGCCGCTTATATGATTGAGCAAGCAGCTCTTGACGAGAACAAAGAACTTGTTGTGGTTTCAACTGGGCCAAGAGCCGATGGTCAATTTACCTTTGGCAGCACTTCGGCCCATGTGGCACGCCATGCACCATGCTCAACTCTAGTGTTGCGCCGAGGCGCTAAGAGAGCTTCCGATTCTTCTGTTCTTATTGCCATAGACGGCTCTGAGCACTGCCTCAAAGCTATTGAGTCGGCCATCAAGAAATTTAACGGCAAAATTGAGAACAAAAAGATAAATCTTATATACGTTGCTAACATCTCCCCAATGGTGGCAGCAGTCACCCCCCGCGGCTTTGTCGTTGCGATGGAAGAGAATTTGATGATGGAAGGCGAGGTTCATCTTGCCACAGCCAAGAAAATCTTAGCTGACCATGGCTTCACCAATGTCGACATCATTTTAAAAACTGGCTCCCCAGCCCATGAAATTATCAAAGCAGCCGATGAAACCGGGGCCGAATTGTTAGTTATAGGCGCCCAAGGCAAAGGAGCCATCAAACATTTCCTCATGGGTGAGGTAGCTAACAAGATCGTAACTCATGCAGCAGTTGCCACTCTTGTAGCAAGAGCCTGAGCTAAAGCTATGCCGCTAATTATAAACAGACGAGAAAAGCGAATAGTAAACCAGGTAGGTCTGGCAGCAGCCCTAGTCGGCTTGTCTGCCTTATCTCCACTGAATCTTGCAGCCTTCGCTTTAGACGACATTGGCGACATGGCCCAAGAACAAGCCCAGGAGAAGCTTGAACTGGAAGATATGCGCAATGAAATGCGAGATATCAAAGGTCAAGTTCGAGACGCCATGGGAGCCATGAGCGAACTGACGAATCAAGCCCAGGCCGGCGTACCAGGCCCTGGGCCAGGGCAAATGAACGTCAGAGAGATTCACTTATTCGCTCGCGAAGCCAATCTTGAAGTGGGATCAGAAACTGGTACCAACAAAGACACAATCAAAGCTCTAACCTACAACGGCAAAATACCTGGGCCGGAAATACATGTGCGTCAAGGCGAGGCAGTCAGAATTGTCTTGCACAACAACCTCAAAAGCCCGGCATCAACCTCGCTTCACTTCCATGGCTTAATCACCCCCCACAAGGTAGACGGCCTGCCACGAGCTGGTGGGCCCAGCGCCGCACCAGAGCGATTTTTAAAAGCAGAAGACTCTTTCGTTTACCAATTTATCGCCACTCAGCCCGGAACATTTTTCTATCATCCTCAAATAATCCATCAAGATCAGCGCTTCAAAGGTATGTTTGGAGCCATTGTTGTGCACCCACGCCTACCGACAAAAGAAGTAAACAAAGAGCTGGTTCTATTCTTGAGCAAAGCTGAAGCTATCGCCAAAGAAACAAAGCCAGAACTTACAACAGCCAAGCATTTCTATTTAATCAATGGCAAGACAGCGCCGTTCATTCCTGCTCTTGAAGTGCTCAATGGCGAGCGAGTGCGCTTGCATGTCATCAACACACTCGATGAAGCTGTGCCTCTGCACCTCAGCGGCCATCGCTTTGAAGTAACTGGCATCAACGGCTCAGATCCGCTCGAGCCGCGTATTGTGCGCGACACAATTACGATTAATCCATCCGACCGCGTTGACCTCGAATTTACGGCCAACAACCCTGGAGTCTGGTCACTGGCATCCGAACTGCCCAAACAAAACTCGAATAATGGCAAATTTCCCAGCGGCATAGCCATGATTGTGCGCTATAGCGAGCTGACCCCGTTGAAGCCGCAGTAAAAGCCGTATTCCTAAGTTTTGTAAATTGCGCTAGGCGGTTGCAGGGCATTGATTCTGGCGTTGGTCGATAAGCAAAGGTCGGATCATGTCATAAGCCAGACCTAGCACCATTAATGGTGCTCAGACCGCCTGAGACCTAAGAGAGCCCAAATTGACAATTTTCGGCAGACAACTATTTAACGCACAGTCACTCAAGCTTCATATATATTAGTTAGATAGGTAGTTACTAAATGGTGTCCGATGCTGTACCACCAACTTAGTCGCATACGTGGTCAGCTGGCCCTGAAAGACTTGAGTGTCTCAGATGGCTTGCTGTTGACCTCGCGCAGCCTTCGAGGCAAACTACCCGACCACCGCCTCACCTGGCTCAATCGTGAGCTGCTTGGCTATCGCCCCGAAGATCTCGAAGCCCTCGGAGAAAAAGAGTCAAAAAGACCTGGCTTCTCAAAGATTGTTCAACTTTTAGCGCCTGTAAAAAAACAGCCAGAACTAGAAGTACCCGTCTATCGATTTCTCAGCGGCACTTGGGGCCGGCTAGAGGAAGGGGGCAAGCTAACAAAGGTACGTGAACCTCAGCTTATCGAAAAAAGTATTTTTTGCAATATTGGCATGCAGCAACTAGAAGCCCAGTTAGCAGAGATGGATGACCCCATGGAAGGCCTCTTTTCTATGAGTTTCGACCAACAGACTGGGGCTGAATTTTATTGTTATTCCAAGGAATTGGTTAGAATACAAGAAGCGGTCAGAACAAAACTTGCTGAATTTATAGATGAGTCTATCAGTGAACTGCGACTATCGCCCAATAGTGACTGAGAAACGGTCGTTTGCCTTGAACTGCATTACTCTAAATTTGCTACGCACAATGACAGTGGGCGTAATTTTTATTGTATTTTCTAGCATCAGTTTCAGCTTAAGGGCCGTGGCCGCTGAGTCGCTATCAATGCCAGAGCAACTAAGTAAGCTAGAGCAAAGTCAGGGTTACAGCAATAGCCCCGGCCAGTCCATAATTGACCGACTACAAATACTTGAGCTAAGAACTTTCGGAAACGTAGGCACCGGCTCAATCTTCGAAAGGCTAAATCGCCTTAACGAAAAGCAAAGCCAGCTGCCACAGCCTAGTATCCCGGCGAACATCACAGAGACTAGCGCAAACGCAGCTCAACAAGAACGCATCAAAAGTTTGATGCAATCGACGAGCCTATCGAGGGGTCTAATTACAGCCAATACTTTTCCTTGTCATTTCTTTCGCATAGAAGAAGCCTCTTCCAAGCCTAGCAATGAAGACTATCTCGACAGCGTCCTCACTGCTTCCAAAAATCGTGTTTTCAAATTTCAAAATATGCCTGTACCTGTCTATATAACAGCGCCACCAGATCCGGCATACGCATCAGCAGTAGTAGCAGCATTTGCTGACTGGGACAGACGTACAGAAGGATTGATCAAATTTACCACCGTCACCCAGCCAAACTCAGCCAGAATAAAAGTGACATGGAGTCATCTCGGCATTAAACCTGACAAGGATGCAAGCACCCTCGGTGCCCATACTGTGACGAAATGGACAAAGAAGCCATCAGGCCGGCTCTCGCTGCTTTCAGTGGGGGCCATTCCAGTGCCTCTATACATTCCGAGCCCAGGGCCAAAATATACAGTGCCGCCGCAGGTAATTGAAGTCAACCTCGATCTAGTGGAAAGCAATGAAGCGGAAGCTCGCTATCTCACTTTGCGCAACATTGTCGCCCACGAACTCGGACATGCCGTAGGCCTACTCGGTCATAGCCCAAACAAAGGTGATTTGATGTATCCCATCACCGATGAACACTCACGAATCTCACAGCGCGATCTCAATACTGTGAAGCGGCTCTACGAAAAGAAAGCTACCGTTCCGCTGTGAACCAAAAACTAATTAGTTTCGATAAGGGGCGATGCCAAACTGCCCACGCAGTTGAGAATCGAGCTGCTTAATCTGCATTTCTAAGGTTTCAAGGTTGGCCTTACGAGCCATTAGCTGCGGCATAATACCCTTGCCATGCTCGTCTTTGACCATCAAATTATCTTGTACTCTAAGATAATCAGAAAAAAGGGTTTTAGCATCACTAAAATACTGGTAGTACCCGCGGTGCAATTTTTCAGTTTCAGGATAGAGGGGCATAGCTTTCATTTTATTGATGGCCACTTGATACTTATCAACAAGACCGGTCAAAAGTTTCTGCGCCTGTATCTTGTTAGGGCCAGGAACGAAAACTGACAGACCCTGCGAAAGTAGATTGTCGGCCCGGTCTTTTTCAGTAGGCGACATTTGGGCTTGCTTGCGCACCATGTCGTAGGCACTAAACCATTGGCGCAGCTGTTGAGAACTAGTATTTCTTACAGCGGAGCTTGGCATTTGCCCAGAAAACTGGGGCGAATTGCCATAGTTCTCACCTTGATACTGGTTTTGATACTGGCTTCCTATATTCTGAGCAGAAGCGGCCAGGAGCGGCAGTGCCAAGCTGCAAATCAGAAAAAGGGTTGCTCCCACAAGCTTCATCAAGGTTTTCCTCAAAATCCAAGTTAGAACGTCTACTATATTCTAACTGCCATTTTGAGAATCACAAGAAAATCAATTAAATGCCAGCCTTCCGGCCCCAGAGCACTGTATCGACAAGGTAATGATGGGCTGAAACGGAAGAGAGGCAGACAAGAGCAAATTTAGGATATAGAGAATTCCCCAGAGGCATCAGCGCACTCTGGGCGAAATCACCTACCAAATAAACAACCAGCCAGAACAGCGCGAATGAACCTAAGGTTGGTAGAGCCTTAAGAACTTTCGTTGAAAAAATATTGGTAGTTGATTGCTTCTCTTCAAATTGCCAGGCAATCCCCAAATACTGAACAGCATGAAAAATAGTGACAGTGATAAAACCAATGAAATAGTAGTGAATTGAAAGAAAACCAAACCAGTGGATAGCGAAGTAAACAAGCAAAATCAACAAACCACTGCAATCATATGACTGCAAGCGTCTGTATTTAAGCAGCTCTAGATACAAGCCGAGAGACAATCCCACCCCAGCTAATATCCATAGGGCTGTGAGCAATGGCGCCGGAAATCCAACTGGAATAATGGCGTCAGATGGCTTGCCATGCCAATACACATAAAGCATATTCCAGCGACCAATGATAAATAATGGCATGGCCAGATGAAAGGCCCAAAACGAAAGACTCTTCTCCGAATCAGTCTCACCATCAGGTCTACCAAAGAAGCGATTGATACCGTAGACCTGACGCAAATAATGGAATGATTGCCAGACGTTCACTGCCGTCATGGCCTGCAGAAAGTATCCATTTAGAGAAGCAACCAGCAAGAGGGCAACGACAGCTATATAAGCAGGAGCGCCAAACAAAAAGTGCACTTTGCCTTCGCCAATTTTCCTGGACAACCGAGCATAGGTCGCCCAAACGTGCGGCATGCTAACAATTTGATTGCCCCAGAAGGCCCAGTCAAAAGGTATGTTAGCTCGTAGACCAGCCTCTCCCAGATAGCACAAGAAAGGTAAATAGAGAGGCAACCCTCCCAGAATAATAAAAACGACGCCAAATAAATCATTCTTGCCGAAGGTCAAACCTTTCAAAGAAAATATCTTGAGCGGTTTAATTGCAGTGGCATTGCTCATCTATCTAGACTGGCCTCGATCTTGAGAAACAACAATCTGGTTGGTCGAAACAATCAGCTGGTCATCAGCCAGAGTTTGGCTAGCACTGCAAATTCTCGCAGCTTCACTCAATTGCGCGCTGGCCAGGTCGAGGTTCAGTTGTCTTTGACTAGGTTCAGAAGAACTAACGGCATAGCAGCGATAACACACACCAAGGTTGTTCAAATCTCTTACGATACCAGGACTGTCAGGCTTCAGTCGCAGACGATCAAACTCAAGAATTTTCTTATAACTTTCAATAGCGTAGGGGAAAGCAGACATATCAGAGTAGAGCGAAGCTAGCTCAAGGGCGTCGCCAACAAAGCCCTCTGGGTCTTGGGGCGCAAGCCATAAGAGGCGATAGATTTTGGCAGCTTCTTCTTGCTTTCCTTGTTGTCGATATAGAGAAGCAAGTTCACGAGCTAGAGGAAGCATCTCGGAGTCGAGATGCTTCTTCAATACCGCGGCCTTGACCAGAGCAAACCTCGGCTCTGAGGTAGCTGCATCTATGGCCTGCCAGTGACTGGAAATTGCTCTCTTTTCACTGACAGCCAAAAAGCTGAAGATGCAGGTGGCGGCAATAGCAATGGCAAAGCTGAGTGGAACTATGCCCTTTCTACTGTGGTTTTTATCTGCCAACATCGCTCACTCCGGTGGCGCCGGCGGTGGCGGCGGTGGAGGAGGAGGTGGTGGTGGCGGTGGTGGCGGCGGCGGCGGTGGTGGCGGCGGCGGCGGCGGCGGTGGTGGTGGTGGCGGCGGCGGCGGTGGCGGCGGCGGCGGTGGTGGAGGCGCCGGAGGAGGTGGTGGCGGCGCAGGAGGAGGCGGCGCAGCCGGAGGAGGAGGAGGCGGCGGAGGAGGAGGTGGCGGCGGCGGAGGTGGCGGCGGCGCTGGAGGAGGCGGCGGTGGCGCTGGAGGAGGCGGCGGCGGCGCTGGAGGAGGTGGCGGCGGCGGCGGTGGTGGTGGTGGAGGCGGCGGTGGCGGCGCTACCACTGGTGGTGGAGCGGCTCCAGAGGCTGGATTAGGAACAAATGGCACACCCAAGATTGGGTAGGTGTAGGTGCGAGCATAGGGAATGTAACCGTCAGAAAGCTGAGTACCAAAGAAACCTATGGGTACAGGAAGGCGCACATTGCAGCGAGTTGTCACCGCTACATAGGGAGAACCAGTAGCCGGAGTTACATAAATAAAATCGCTAGGCGTAGTGGTTGTAACAGACGGCTGAGTGACAAAGAAACCATCAGTTCTATGTGCGGCAGCAGCCTGTTTGGCGGCATTAAGTCCGGAAGCCGGGGTATTGGTTGAAGCGGCCGCACGAGCGGCATCGCGAGCAGCTGAATCAAGTATGGAATAGCCCCAGGCGACAATCAACATGTCAAACCCAAGCACAGTGAATATCACAAGTAAGAGCGCCGTTATTGCCAGCTCAATCGACATACTGGCGAAATTAGTGCGTCTTTTTGCCGCAGCCCGACGATGGAGTTTTCTCATTAAATTAGAACCTATTGGAGCACTACAAGACTGCGGGCAATCGTCTGAAAGGCGCTGTTTAGATCAGCAGAATTGGTGACCGAAACATAAATAGCGTTGTTAGCAGAACGGTAGGCAATTCCAGGCTTGGCTGCAGTGTCACCCAACACCGCATCTTCAAGGGGCTTAATAGCGGCATTCTGCGAAAGCCCGATGGTGTATATCGGTATACTCTTGGCTTTTGCCAAATCGGCCTCGGTAAAAGCAGCGGCCTTGGCTGCCGCGTCTCCGCCCGGCAAGTTGGGAACTCCGTCAGTGAACAAAACAATTGCCTTTTTCGCCTTTGGTCTAAATTTAGCCGGATCTGTTAACTCCGTGATAGCTTCATGGAGAGAAAGCGAAATACAAGTCTTGCCTGTAGGCCTGAGAGGAAGTGTTGTAGCATTGCCATCTACGGCCTCATTCACTTCAGTAAAATTCGATTGGGTCTTATTTAAACTAATCAATGGCACAGGGAAGTTTGCAGTACCAGAATGGAGCCAGGAGGGATCGCATTTGCTGGTTGTATCAGGCCAGGATGAAGTCGGTGCAGTACCAGCAGCATCAGAAAAAGTGCAGATACCAAAGTGAGCGTTGCTAGCAATGTTCATGGTGTAGAAGAAATTGTTAGCCGCTAACCTGGCAGCAGCGATGGGATCAGCGGTCTTTTCTACCTGACTCCAGTAGGCCGCGTAATAACCAGGCTGACGGGGCGGAAGAACTGGATTAATAGTGTTGTGCCCCTGGCTCTGAAGGCAGATGGCATCACTTTCCATATTGCCGCGAGAGGCCTCAACACAGGTCTCTATCTTGCTGAAATCATAAGGGCCAACACTGGGAACTTTGACCACTAGGTCTGTGTAGCAAGTCGCTTGGGCGGTTGGAACAACGCCATTTCCGGTCGGGTCAAGGCGGTTGGTGGGATTGAAGTTACCTGGTGGCCAGCCTTGTTCAGCGACAAGAGCACCTGGCGGATACTTAGTTGCTAGGGGCAGACCAGGGATACTACCAGCAGCATAGACGCTCTGGTTACCACGCAAACCAGCGGCTGGATTGGCAGCTGGATAAATCCCTTCAGAAAAAGCATATGGAGTAGCATTGCCAGTTGCGCCTGGATAAGAGCCCTTAAACAAGTTTTGCGGGGGCAAGGCGTTCAGTCCGGTTCCAGTTACAGGTGGCTTGAAAGTATCATAAATAGTTTTGTTGGAACTAAGCACTTGATAGTCGACGGTGTCTAAACCCGGATTCCAGAAGCGCTTCACCAACGCTACTTTTGTTTGGTCATCCATGGAACCAGAGACATCAAAACAAAGTATCAAATCAAGTTGTGGCAAGCCGCCATCTGAGACAGCAGAAGCGGTCTCTATAGCGCCAATGTTCAAAAGACTAGAAGCGAAAATGGGAGCATCACTGTAGATCGCTTGTACTCGCATGGTAACAGCGTCATTACTACCAGTGGCAACAGCAGTGCCTGTCTGGTTGAGAAGGGTAATGTTTAAGTGAGCTTTGTGCAGAGGCGGAGTACCTAAAGGCACTCCAGTATTTTTGTTAGCAACTACATTTGTGGCGCTAAAAGGTGTTTGCAATACGCTATTTTGTTCGAATGTTTGCACGGCAACATCCATTGCCAAATTGTGCAAATCAGTATAGGTGTAGCCAGGAGGAGAACTAGCTAGAGCAGCGGTTCCAGCGAGAGTGGCCGAATCAGTAACAGACTGCAACTGAGAAGCCAAAAGCGTATAGCGAGCAAATTCAAAACCCAGTAATCCTAGGGGCAAAATGACAAAGAACGCTAGCACCATAATTAGTGCCACCGTTGACATACCTCTAGTTGAGCGCTTGACTCTCATTTTCGTCACCTCAATCACTCAGTTAAACCATTGGGATTCTCAACATAGGCCTGCGAAGTAAAGTGGAGTGTATAAGGACCAGTCAAGCCTGGCACATTCATCCCCATAAAACCACCAGCGAAATGTACTAGCGGATCAATATCAGCATCTACACCCAGAATGACAAAATAGATGTTCGCAGAGGTATTTACTGAGCCAGCTGGCAAAACTGTAGTAGAGGTTGTATAGCTCCCACCACTCAACGATTTTACCTTAATTGACAAGGCGGGAACCACATTAGAGATACCCGGAAAAGCGGCCAAATCGGCAGTCATAGTAGTCGCGGCCCGAGTCTGTGCTTCAGTAAAGCTTGGCGCTTTAGAAGCTTTACGGCAGGCAGCGTCGGTGGCGAAATAAACAATTGAGGCGCGGTAGCCCATGCTCGTTAGAATCGCCAAGGGGAAAAGTAGAGCAATAAAGATAGCCCACAAAACCACAGGCATTTCAGCTATAGATGAGCCAAAAGCTGATCTCGAGTGCCGTCTCTTTCTTGCAAATGACATAGCAATCATAAGTATAGTATCTCGCTAGCAGCAACCAAAAGTGGTGCCTATCGCTAAGGCTACTTAAGCGCCGATCAAATGTCAATTGCCACTTCACAAGCACTTCACGCATACAAAAAAATTGTGAAAATTAATCGCCCAAACTCCTTCACGCTCACTTCACGGGCAATTCACCTTAATTTCACGCTATTGAGCGAAGATTCTCTAGAATAGTTATAGCTGACGCCGTGCTCAATTCACAAAGGCCTTGTCAAATCATGTCGGACTTACCAGATGACTCTTTCAATATAGATGGGAAAGAACCATCAATAAAGAAAAGAACAACACCAACGATCTCGGACCTGACAGCCATTGTGGTTGCCGACAATCTCGACCAAGAAGTTTGCGAATTTTTCAGCCCCCTAGCCTCAGCAAGCCCACTCTCACTGCCAACTCCATCACTCCTGCCAACACCTTTACCAACATCCTCAACGGACAGAGAAGTTCCAACAGCCAAGGCCGCTGAACAGAAAGAAGCAGCACCAAATGTTGTGCCGATGAAGAAGTACGAACTTATTTCGACCTTCATCTCTAATAACGCTATCCAATGGGTTTGGATGGCTGTTTGTCTAATTACCTTAGCTTCCACCTTTGACCTATTAAGAGCATTTTCTGCCGGCAAAACGGAAGAGGCGACCAAACTAATTGCCCAAGAGAAATATCAAGAAGCCCTCACCGCAGCTTCACTAGCAGTGAGATGCAATCCCTTCTCAGCCAAAGCTTACCTGGCACGTGGCCGTGCACTAGCCAAGCAGCTGCGTCTAAAACAAGCTCTTGAATGCTTCAACAATTCACTGGCACTGGCGGCCGATGATGTTTCGGCACTAGATCAACGGGCCAGCCTCGCCCTCAAACTCAACCAACCCAAAGTGGCAATTGCAGACCTCTCAAAAATCATTTCTATGGCACCGAATCAAGTAGCAGCCTATCAGTACGGCAACCGCGCCTCGGCCTATGTCAGACTGGGTGAGTATAAAAAAGCACTGAGCGACTACGAGCTTGCCTTAAAACTGGAACCAACTAATTACAGCCTACAGCTGGGTTCAGCTCTATGCCTAACGGCTGACAAGCAACACGCGAGAGCACTGAAGACTTACACTCAACTACATAATATGGAGCCTGACAACAATGAAGTGCTGATGCAGAAAGGTTTCTGTCGCCAATGCTTAGGCGACAAGCAAGGAGCACTTAAAGACTTCAACCAAGCCATAAAGAACGACGCAACCACTGCTCGCTGGTTTTCGTATAGAGCAGACTTGCTTAGTGAACTAAATCAAAAAGATCTGGCCTGCGACGATTTCGTTACGGCTGCCAACCTCGAACCAAACAACGAAGCGGCACAATATACAGCAGCAAAATCATGCAAAGCACTGAAGCGTCAAGAACTTTCATTACGCTTTTACGACCGCCTCAGTCAGTTTCCGAACTTTCGTACTTCTTTTGCCAAGCTCTCAGAGAGAGCTGCTCTCAACCTAGAAGCTGGCAACTATCAAGAAGCGCTACGCGATCTAACTAGCGCCATTAAGATCAAACAAGAACCTGAATTACTTTACCAACAAGCCATCTGCTATAGCCACCTAAACCAAGGCAAACTAGCCAAATCCGCCTGCGAAAGCGCCACCAAACTCGGTGCTCCGACTGCCAAAGCCTTTCGTTACCAGGCGCAAATCGAAGCTTTGCTTGGCGATACGATATCTGCAATTAACCACTACTCTCAAGCTCTCAATCTTGAGCCAAACAACCCTAGAGCTCTAACAGAACGAGGCAAGCTTTACCTTAAACGCGAACAATGGGCCAGCGCCAGTAAAGACTTAAAAAAAGCTGTCGAATTTGGCAGTACAGACACAGCGACCAAACAAGGCCTAATAATTTGCGCTCAAAAGCTAGGAAAGAGTTCGCAAGTCTCAATCGACTTGCCAAAATCGTTTGACGTCGATCTAAAAAAACTGAGCCGCGAGAAGCTACTAAAAGACGGCTATGCTCAGTATCAAGAGGGAAATAGTACAATTGCTGCATTGTACTTCGCTGAATTAGTAGAACGCGATCCCAACGATCTAGAAATGCGTCGCTACTTAGCTCACAGCCTGGCCAGAGCACACAATCACATTGCAGCTATTTCTGCCTTTGCCGTGCTCGGTCAAAGCAATAAGCTGAACACGCAAGACAAGCTAGCCTACGCCAAAGAATTGGCAGCATCATCACAATTCGATCTTGCTATAAAAGTAATTGAAGAGCTAAGAACGGCAAATCCTAATTCTAGTAACTACGCCTACGAATTAGCCCAGATGCTGGCAGCATCTGGACAGAATAAGAAAGCCATTGCCCTATGTGCCTCTTCTCTCAGCCAAAGTGGCTCTAATGCCGATCACAAGAATCTGGAAAACCTTTATCACTCCCTCAACAACGAACAAAACAAACCAGTGAAACCTGTCGACAACTCGCAGCCGAAGCCAGAAACAGAAGGCTAATGATCAACTACAAAGAGATCTCGAAAAGCGACTATAAAGAAATTGGCCTATCGATTATTGTAGCCACCTATCTCTTTTTCACCATTACCTGGCTTTGCCCCGATGCGCCGATAAAGACCTTGTTACTTGAGCCAGTCAAACAATGTTGGCTGTTCTGGGGCCTAGAACAAAACTGGAAGCTATTCTCACCCGAGATTAGAGAAATCAATTTTCATCCTGAGGCGATTTTGACGTATGCCAACGGCGAGAGGATGATTGTCGAAATGCCCCGAATGAATCGCCTCAGCTACGGTGAGCGCTTTCGCTTAGAGAAGTTTCGCAAGTGGTCAATAGACTCACTTCCTTGGCCTGATTACAAAGAGTTTTGGCCCGACTTCGCCCGCTATATAGGCAGAAAGCACTATTGCGCCAATAACAAGCCATCAAGTCTTTCTCTAAACCTTTACTGGTTCGAGATTCCCAAACCAACAGCCGCTGGAATTACAGAGGTTGCCACCCTACCGCAGCATACAAAAATGAGTACAGTATTTTTCTATAAATACAAAGCAGAAGATCTGCCATGACTATTTCGGCCCTAATTAAGCTTTGGCGACAGTTCTGGTTTGCCCCAGAAGACAGCACTGTCATTTCTATCTACCGGATCTTGTACGGGCTACTTGTGCTACAGGTGGCAGTTGTTCACCTTGGTGCGAACTTCCTCGACTGGTATGGCCCCAAGGCAATTGTGACACTACCCACGGTTATAAAATATTTTTGGCACAACGAGCCCCGTTTTGATTGGCTACTGCTCCTCCCCCAGACAGAAAGCGCCATTGGCGGCTTCCATCTCGCCTTTATCATCGCTACAATATTTATGATCATTGGTTTCGGTACCCGCTACAGCACGCTCTTCGTCTGGCTCTCACTAGTTTCGCTCCATCATCAAGATCCATTTAACATTAATGGCGGCGATGGTTTTCTTCGTGCGGTAGGACCATGGTTAGCTTTCTCCAACTGTGGCGATAAATATTCGCTAGATGCCTGGCTCAAAAATTTGATCAATCGAAAGCGCAGTCGCCTTGACCTGATTACTGATTGCCCAGCCAAAGCACCTTGGGCTCAAAGAATGATTCAGATACAATTGGCCTTAGTTTATTGGCAAACCTTTGGTTGCAAAATTGCAGGCTCACAGTGGCTTGATGGCAGCGCAGTCTACTACGCCACTCGCCTAGACGACATGTTCCGATTTCCGGCACCACTAATTGCCAATAACATGCTTCTGTTGAAAATTCTCAACTGGTTTACCCTGATTATAGAACTGGCCGGATGGACTCTGATCTGGTTCAAAGATACTCGCTATTGGGTACTGTTAGGACTTCTGGGCTTGCACCTTGGCATAGACTACATGATCAACTTACCAGTCTTCGAATGGGCATTTATATGCACACTGCTCACCTTCGTACCCAGCCAAGACCTGACCAACTTCTTCAGTAGATTATCGACCTATTACAACACCAACCTAAAGACAAAATTTGGGGCTAATTCTCACAAGTAAGCTCACGCAAATCAATCATAAAACCAGGATAAGAGACGTCTACTGCTTCCGGATTTTCAATTTGCAGATCGCTTCCAGTGACTAAGGCGGCAATGTGCCCGGTCATAGCTAAGCGATGATCTCCGTCGCATTTCCATAGAGCAGAAATGTTCAGCGGCTGCTTTATTGGTCCGCTACCATGAATGGTGAAACCATCGGGGTGCTGCTCAATGTTGACGCCAAGCATAGTTAGATTTTCGCAGATAAGCCGCAATCGATTTGACTCTTTCTGTAGCAGTTCGGCCGCTCCACGTACCGTTGAAGTGCCATCGGCAAAAGCCATAGCAAGAGCAAGAATAGGAAGCTCGTCCACTCCAGAAGCAATTTTCTCAGGAGCAATTGTGGTGCCTTTCAGCTCGCCTGAGTATGTAATTTTGAGATCAGCGACTGGCTCCAATCCGTAATTGCGCTCATTGCTCAATTCAATATCGGCCCCCATCGCCTTGAGCACATCAAGAACAAGTCTACGGCCGGGATTGATACCAACCGCTAACAGTTCAACCTGGGAACCAGACAATAACAGAGTAGCGACCATGAAGAAAGCTGCCGAAGAAATATCGGCCGGTACTTGCAAATCGCGAGCGCGGAGATCACCTTGCAGAGCCTCAACGATAATTTTCCGACCATCGTTTTCAGTTTCAAAAGGCAAGCGCAGGTGGGTCATCATACGTGTCGTATGATCGCGAATCAGGTCGCGAGTGCTAACCGCAGTTTTTCCTTGAGCGCTAAGCCCTGCTAAAATTAGAGCAGTTGAGACTTGAGCCGAGTTGACATCTAGGGCAAAGTCGCCGCCAGTCAAATTGCCACCCTGAATGGTAAAGGGAGCTTTACCAGGAGCTTCGTGATACTGCACTTGAGCACCCATAGCAGCAAGGGGCTCTAATACTCGGGTCATGTCACGTTTTCGCAATGAAGCGTCGCCGTCAAACTTAAAAATGCCGCTGCGACCGGCCAACATACCGGCTAGAACCCGCATGGTTGTGCCAGAATTAGCTGCTTCTACCAAGAACGGCTTTTTACCAAGAGCAATAGAATCAATGCCGCCACCACGAATTAACAGATTCGTGCGCTTAGACGGCCCGGCACCCGATATCTTGATTTTTAGCCCAAGGGTACGCACGGCCCGAATGGTGGAGAGGCAATCTTGAGACAGCAAGGCTCCTTCTACCAGCATTTCCCCCTTGATAAAGGAAGATAAAATCAAAGCACGGTGAGTAATGGATTTATCACCAGGAGGCTCTAAACTACCACTGAGAAAGAGTTTTTCCGACACAAGGGAACCCTATAAAATGTAATCTAACAACATGCAAAATGTTAGTATCGCACCAATTGCAATTACAGGTATTACTTTCATGCCAGCTCTGCGTTTAATTACCGGCGGAGAATCTCACGGTAAAGCTATAATTTCCATCCTCGAGGGCATGCCAGCCGGTCTGCCAGTAGACCTTGGCGAGATCAATAGTGAGTTAAGTGCAAGACAGAGTGGATATGGCCGCAGTGGCCGCCAGCGCATAGAATCAGACCATGTTGAAATCCTCGGCGGTCTGCGCCATGGTATTACCACTGGTGCACCGCTAACATTAATGATCGAAAACCGCGATAGCGCCAACTGGACACACATAATGGCCAGCACGCAGCCTGACATGAGCGATCCGTCTGTGCTTTCCGCCCTTGAAGCGAAGAAAATTGTGCGCTTCCGCCCTGGCCATGCCGATTATGCTGGCACGCTCAAATATGCTCACCAAGATGTACGCGACGTTTTAGAGCGCGCCAGTGCCCGCGAAACCGCTGCACGGGTAGCAGCTGGCGCATTCGCCAAAGTACTCTTACAAGCACTTGGCATTGAACTAGTGAGCCATGTGGTAGCCATCGGCGCCATTACCTCAGAGCTCAAGGGTCAACAAGTCGCCTCTCTTTCACTGGCAGAAATAGATAAGCGTCTGAAGCTATCAGAAGTCTTCTGTGCCGAAAGCAATGCATCGACAGCAATGAAAGAAGCAATCAAAGCGGCCCTGATGTCAGGAGACAGCCTCGGCGGGCAAGTGGAAGTACTGGCTGATAATTTACCAGTCGGCCTAGGCAGCTTCAGCCAATGGGACAGGCGGCTAGATGGTCAACTAGCTCAGGCCCTGATGAGCATTCAGGCGATCAAGGCAGTAGAAATCGGGGAGGGCATAAGCGACTCAAAGCTGCCAGGCAGCAAGGTGCACGACCCTATATATCCAAGCACTCAAGGCCAAGCGCCATCTGGCCATCCATCTTCTACCTCCCTTGCCCCCTTGCCGGTGAGGAGAGACAGCAATCACGCTGGCGGGCTAGAAGGCGGCATGACCAACGGTGAGCGACTGATCGTGCGGGCCTACATGAAACCAATTCCTACACTAAAAGCAGGACTAGCTTCAGTTACCTACCCAGAGTTTGAGGCCTGCCAAGCCCACTATGAACGCTCTGATGTTTGTGCTGTACCTGCCGCTTCAGTTGTGGCGAAGGCAATGGTATGCTTGACCCTAGCGAATTCTGTTATTGACAAGTTCGCCAGCGACAGCATGCGTGAGCTCTCAGCTTCACTAAAGCAATACCGCGAGCACTGTCAAAATCTCAACTCTTAATAGCAATAAAAGGGAAAGTAGAGAAGATGCGTCATAAGTCTAAGCATCGTGGGCCAGTAATCACGATGAACTGGAATACAACTCTCGATGTAAAAACTAGAGTGGCAGTAGGAGCAGGCGCTCGACACAAACTTTCTTCTATTTTGGCTCAAATCGGCGCTGGTCGCAGAGTGCTGTTGCTCTGCCAGCCGTCAACTGCGGTGCACTGGCTGCGCGACGTGCTTGACACCCTTCCTTCTGAAGACTTCCAAGTAACCACGCTTGAAGTACCAGATGGTGAGAATTGCAAGACCAGCGAATGGCTCCTACGCATCTGGGAGCACCTTGAAGCCAGGGGCTTTGATCGCCAGGACACAATCGTTGCCCTGGGCGGAGGAGCGGTTTCGGACCTAGCAGGCTTCGCCTGTTCTACTTATATGCGCGGCCTTAACCTGGTATTGGTGCCCACTTCGCTCTTAGCGCAAGTAGATGCGGCAATCGGCGGCAAAAACGCAATCAATTTGCCCTCCGGTAAAAACCTGGCCGGTACATTCTTCTTCCCCAAAGCTGTCTTGGCCGACCAAGAAGTGTTAGAAACACTACCCAGGCGCCAATTAACTTCTGGCCTAGCTGAGATTCTTAAATATGCTCTGATTGAAGACACCGCTGCTAAAGCTACCGACTACGAAAAAGGTCCACGACCTCTAATCGATATTATCGAAGACATGCTGCGCAATGTTGTGGAACACGATGACCCAGTACTTTCGGGCTTGATTACCAGCTGCATCAAGATGAAACTCTTCGTTGTGGCGAGGGATCCGCATGAAACAGCGATCCGCCGCTCCCTAAATTTCGGTCATACCTTAGGCCACGCTCTAGAAACAGCCACAGCCGACAGCACAAACGATCTATCTCACGGTGAAGCTATCGCCATCGGCATGGCTCAAACTACTAAATATGCAGTGGCCCAAAAGAAAATCGGCAAAGATGCTCTAGAACGGGTCAAAGAGATTTTGATTAGAGCAGAGTTGCCCTATGAAATTCCCAAGGGAGTGGTTAAGGATAAGCTTGTTCATTTGATGACTTCCGACAAGAAACGCAGCGGGGAGACAATTAAACTAGTCATACCGCAAACTAAACTTGGCCAGGTAGACTTCGAAGCCCCTCTGCCCTTAAGCGAATTAGCCAAGCTAGTTTAAAGTGATCCTAAAATTGAAACTTTTTCCTGGTACTGCCGTAATGGATAGTGCAAGACCTCAGCACTAACTTTCTACTTTCGCTTTCCGGGGGAATTCACTGATGAAAAACTGGCTTAACCATAAGTACACAGCCCTCTCACTAACAGCAGGAGCGATAATGCTCGCCGCTGGCTCTAACTTGGCAGCATGGGCAGAGAAGACTGGTGACACCCTCCTGATTTCACAAGCGCAAGCCGCCAGCACCGATCCAGAATTCGAAGAGGCTGTGGTTAAGCACTTTCTCAAACGTTTTTTCAATCGCATCGATGCCAGCGAAAGTCAAAAGAAAAAAATATCAGAACTAATAAACAGCAAACGTATCACCAACCAAGCGAAAAGAGCAGCACTCAAGGCCGGTATGAAAGACTTTCTTTCTTCGGCGGCCAGCTTAGACAATTCGGCTAACTCTGATGCTACTTTACGCACTAAAGCTAAAGAGCTTAGAGTCATGCGCGAAGAGTTGATGGATGATCGTCTAGAATCATTCCTCAAAGTTAGGTCCCTACTGAGCACCGATCAGAAAGAAAAGCTACACGATACCTGTCAGCTTTTTGGCACCCAGAAAGGATTTATCCGAAAATTTTCTAGCAGCATAGGAGAAACTCTTTAGGGCATGCCAGCCGATAGCAATGCTGCCAGCTTAGATAAAGAAGATCTTGCCTCTGTCAAACAAACCCTGGCCGGAGATCGTCGCGCCTTCGAAGCACTGGTTAAACGACACCAGGGTTTAGTCTACAACTTGCTCAATCGCATGGTTCAAGATAGTGAAGTTGCTCGAGATTTAACTCAAGAAGCTTTTTTGAAAGCCTTTCGCAACCTCAAACAGTTTGACGAAAAGCACTATAAGACAGTAAAACCCTGGTTGATCAAAATTGCTACTAACAATGCCCTAGACTATTTGAGGCAGTCAAAGTCGACAGTCTCTCTAGATCAACTACTAAGCGACGAACCGTATTTAGAACCATCGACAAATATTGATGCCAGTGTCGATGCCGAACACACTATGTTCGTAGAGAAGCTCAATCAAGCTCTAACGCTCCTACCATTGAGATACAGACAAGCTTTCGTCTTGCGCTACCAGTTCGAGTTTAGCTATGACGAAATCAGCAAGTCAATGCAAGAAAATGAAAACACTGTTCGCACGCTGTTGTTTCGAGCAAAAGATCGCTTGCGTAAACTAATTTTAGACAAATCAGGGAGGGCAGACAATGTCACTGGACTGTAATCAGACAAAAGAACGACTAGAAGAGCTAATCGATCAAATTGTTGACGCGGGCTTAAGGGGTGACGCCGGCGACAGCGGCGACGAAATTAGAGCGAGCCAATTGGGCTCACTGTCACTAAGCGTTGACTGCCAAGAACACTTAAACCAGTGCTCCGACTGTCGCAACTATCAAGCAGCTAATCGCATGCTAGTTGAAGCGGCTGCAGTCTTACCGCTCTTAGAAGTACCACAAGCAGATCTACTCACAGCTAGTATCATGCAAGCGGTGATGGACGAACCAATAGCAGAGATTAGTGCAAGAACTAGTGCGATGCCAAACACCGTCACAAGTAATATTCAGAGCAATCGATATGGCGAAATTTATCTGATGGCATTTTCATTTGTCGCCTTTGCCCTGGCATCAGCGTACGGAGTACAGCTCGACGAATCGCTCTGGAACATAGCTTCATGGCTAATTGCCCTGATACTATTTGTTGCCCTAAGACCTTTAATAGAACAACAACAGCAGATAGAACAGCGACACCTAGGAACGCCGGCATGATAGTCAGTACCTCTAACAAATCTTTTTGGCAAAATTTATTTTGGCAAAAAATAGCAATCATCGCCGTGCTACTTCTCGCCTCAGCAACGCTTTGCCAGACTAGTTTTAGTCAAGAAAATTCTCTGTCAGAAAAAAGCATCGCAATTGAGCAGGCAGCCCCAACAGCCGAGACCTCATTGGGACAAAAACGCGCGGGCTTTTGGCAGAAAAAGCTTCACTGGTTGACACCGCCTGATCAGGGTAAACCAATTGTTCTCGACAATAATTTGCGGCGCCCCTTTCTCTTCTTCCGTGATGCCATCAATCAATCCTGGCCACTAGGCCGCTTATTTTTCGTTACTCTTCTCTCTGCTTGCCTGGCAAAATTATTTGCCGCCAATATGGTGGCAGGAGCATTGGAGCGCTGTCGTCGCAATTTCTTGATCTGCATTGCCAGCGCTTTTCTATATACCACCATCCTATTGTCGCTTTCACGCCTTGCCTTCCAAACCGAAGCCCTGATACCAATGGCCTTAGGCTGCATTGCTCTGGTGCAGCTTAGTTACATCGTTGGCATGGGCCTTGGGGTAAATATTTTCGCTAACATCATCAATGGCATGATAAGCAAGCGTTTCGGCCAGACATCAGCAGGAAATAAGCGCTCGGCTATTGGTTGCTGGCTTGCCCTTTTTGCCACAGTAACCGTCCTCACCGCCATCTCAGCAATTCCTGAACTAGGAAGACTTCCTCGCCTCGGCAATCGTCTTGTGGTTTTGGTTGCTATCATTGGATTAGGTGGCCTGATTAGCGACTTGCGCACTAAATCGAGAAACAGAGAAAGTGAATGAAGATATTACTGGCTGTAGATGGCTCACCCTGCTCAAAACTAGCAATCGATTCGATCGCCGATAGAGCATGGCCAACTGAGACCCTTTTCAAAATAATCACTGTCTTAGAGCCCTTTCATCCAGAGCTAGCTGGCTGGCATTCAGGATATGTGCCACTAGCCATAGAAGCTCAGCAGGAAAGGCTTGACGAGGCCAAGGCTCTGGTTGAGGAGACGGCTGTTAGACTACAACAATGCCTCAAGGCTGATCAGGGCCAATTGTCTGCTCACTCAAAGCCAGTAGCAACAGAAGTGTTAGAAGGCAATGTCAAAGAGCGAATCGTCGAGTGTGCTCGTGAATGGCATGCCGACATGATCGTAATGGGATCCCACGGGCGCCAGGGCATAGAAAAACTCTTCCTTGGTAGCGTTTCACAGGCCGTCTTGACTGAAGCTCCTTGCTCGGTCGAGATAGTAAAGAAAAACAGCGAAAAATAAGCACTACCTAATCAAGCCGCCTAAAGAGGAGGCCAATCAGGGAATCAGTACAAAATCGCTGCTGTCGAATGAACCAAATGGTAATTATTGTTCGTCTGGACCGGTATATGGCTCAAAGAAGGCTTTCTTCGCACCAAGAAACAGGAAGGTAAAGGCACTCACGCCCAAAACAATAAATATGAAGACCACGGGTTGGGTTTGAAAGTCTTGCATCCAGACTCCTAAATGCTGAAAAAGGCCTAGTAACAACGAGAACACTAATTCAATAATACCGTTGAAGTGAAATTATAAACATTTGAACTTCAAACTGTAGGTATTTTAATCTTCGCTCATCCCCTTGTAATTTGCCCTCGGCGGGCAATTAGCGGCCCTTAAGCAGCTCCTTACTACTGCCAGAGATGTGCTATAACTTCTCAGTTACCATCGACTTAGATTGGATTTCCGCGAAACAGGGAGAATGGCACTGATGACAGCTTCTAAACGGTATGTACCCGTGAGCCTGGTCTGTCTATTGATAGCAAGCACCTATACAGCTACAACAAATCCAGCCAAAGCAGGCCCGTCTTCTTCGCTCGATCCTTATGCAACGATTCAGGCGCCAACGGCCAAAGAATTGGAAGACAAGAATAATAAGATCAGAGCTAAGAAAGGTTTGCCGCCGATTCACAAAGGTCAGCCAACCAGCTCTACAAAGGTTGAGGACATCTCTAGCACTACCACCTATGTCACAGCACCAGGTGGCGGTAATGGCAAGGCTATAAAGCAAAACTCTGCAGTGGCAGAATCTGGAACCGGTGGCGGCAAGCTATTCGGCAAGTTCCCCAAAATCGGCCTACCAAGCATGCCTTCTCTTGCTGTATTAGGTAAGGGCAAAACCAAGGCGAAGTCAGAGCAAGAGCCTGAAGTCGCAGTAGCGAAAACGAAGAAAGAGAAAGGCCCAAAAATCGCAGCTAATAAGACTGAGACTAAAGTCGTCAAAGAGACACCTATTGGCGAAGAAATCGAAACTGCCTCCACAGCCTCAACTCCTTCTGTAGCCAAAGCTAGCGGCGCAGAAAGCGAAGGCAATGTCGTTACAAAAACTCTGAAAGCCACTACCAACGGTATGGTCAACGGCAGCAAGAAAGTTGGCAGCGGCATCGCCAGCGGTGCTAAAGCTTCTGGCAATGTTATTGCCAAAGGCGCATCAATGGTAGGCAGCGGCTTCAAAGCAACTGGCGAGAAAATTAAAGGTGGCACTGGAAAAATTGCCACTATCGGTATGCCTCACATGCCTAATCCTTTCCACAAGAAAAACAAAGGCGGCAGCACTGAAGTCGCTCTCGCTACATCACCAGCCGTGGCTGGCGGCGAGCCTAGCTTAGGCAGCCCAAGAAAACCAGGTGCAGCCAATTCTCAAAACGAATTGCTCAAACAGAGCAAGGCATCATCTATACCGAACAAATCTACTCACTTGCCTGAAACTGACGAACTAGTATCAGAGCAATCAATTGCTGCAGGCAACAACGGCGCCAAAGGCGGATTGGCTGGAATGTCAGAGAAAATGAACAGCACTTTCTCGAAGCTTAATCCTTTTAGCAAAAAAGGTATTGCTGGCAAGAAACAAAAGCAAACTCTCTAATAAGCTGAATAACTAAACAAAAAACCTGGCTAGAAAACACTAGCTGGGTTTTTTATCGAATAATTTCACAATCGCATAGCCACTTGGTCAGCTCAACCAAGCCTGGATAGGTGACATCAGTGCTGCGCACCCAGAGCTCTTTGAGGCCCTTCATACGAGCGACATGGGTGAGGCCATCATCGCTGATCCGAGTGCAGTTTAAGCGCAAACGCTCCAGCTTTCCAACTTCTTTGAGTCTCGGCAGCCCCTTGTTGGTAACGCGGGTAAAGGAAAGGCTCAAGGTCTTAAGTTTCTGCAACTGAGCGATATGAGGCAATCCCCCATCACCAATATGGGTATCGTCCAAGACAAGCTCCTCTAACTGCTGCAAGTGGCTCAGAACAGAGAGGCCTTGATCGGTTACCTTGGTTGATGACAGATTGAGCTTGGTCAGACGCACCAAGGGGGCAAGAAAAGCAACCCCATGATCTCCTATGGCCGTACAACTAATATCAATTTCTCTAAGGCCGATCAAACGACCGATGCCACATAGCTCTTCATCGGTGATATCCGAACCCAAAAAGGAAATACTTGAGAGAGCCTCTGGGGAGACCTGCGATAGTGGGCTCAAACCATAAGTTGGGTCAAAACTATAATATAAAGAGAGATGTTTCCCTGCCGGGACCTCGATCAATCCAGTCGCTTCGCCAAGAAATTCAGACTTGCCGGAGCTATCCACCACATAGAGTTCGCCCAGCGAACGGTTCTCTGGAAACGATACTTGTCTCTGCTCTGGCGGCCTGTGCTCAGTTATTGGTAGGGCTTTGACCATGCTCTGATCTCCAACTCTAAATAGTATGTACCAAAGGTATGAGCGTTTCTAATCAAAAAAGAGGAAAGGATCAGCAATACAAAATCGCCCAATCTCTAGTCAACGATTGGAAGGGAAATCACCGACAAGAGTGTGGCTAACCAGAAACAGGAGAAGCCAGCCCAAAGTAGAAGAAAGATGCTGATAATAAAAACGGTTGGCTCCTAATTGAGAACCAACCGTTTTGCAATGCAAGTGAATGGCCTAAAGACCGCTTCTTCTGCGCTATTAGACAGCGCTTAGCCTTACCCGTTCTGCTTCGACAATAGCCTGAGCTTTAGGCATACTGCGAGGGAACTCACGTCCTCTCATCAAGACCTCTTTATCGTAACTTTCAGGCTTGAAGATCTGACAGAAGTAGTCGATGGCATCATCAACATTGAAATCACGACAAGAGAAAATGTCTAAAGTCGCGAATCCTTTCTCCGGGAAAGAGTGAATGGAGATATGTGACTCAGCAATGAGCACGACTCCACTAACTCCCCAATCGTCTTCTACCGTACCGTGGTAGGTAAAGACATAGGGCGGCATAATCTTAGTCATATCTAGCTTTGCTGGATAAGCATCAAGAGTTTGACTCATTAGTGTCATGTCTGCCAAAAGTTCTTTTGGGCAACCATAAGCTTCTAGGATCAAATGTGGTCCAAACATGTTTCTTCCCCCTGGGCGTTTGACGATTCAAACGCATTGAAATTGGTATCCGAAAGATCCAGGAAGGTTTCAAAAAGCACGAGCCTTGGCTTTTGCTTTATATTCGTTTCCTGGCGGGGTACACGAAACGCTTATCTACACCAGATAAAGACTAGTCCGAACTTGGATAGGCCTGGGAGTTGGGCGTTGTGTGGTGCATCAACCTCCGTGAAGAAGTAGATCGAAAGACGTATTCTACAGTAAATGTTCCAGGTGTAAACAAATTTGCTCTAACCTGCAAAGAAGCGCTTTACTTTGCTTTAGACTTAAGCGAAAGCAGCCTAGAATCACACTTTGAACAAATCAGAAACTGACTAGATGTGGATTTTGTTGACCCTAACTTTGACGGACTCAGCAAAATTAGTTTCAATCGCCGCCGGCAAGCTTGAGCTGGCATCGACCCAAAACTGCGCCCCGACCAATATTGCCGAGGAGCGCTTGCCCTGAGGGAAATGGAGCAAGACCGGATCTTCGCCTTTGTGCAGGATGAGCAAATCTTTGAGTCGATGCAGGTCGGCAAACGATTGGTTAGCACTAAAAATAACGTCAACCATGGCAGCATCTCCAATTCTTCTGATGCTTGAGCCCATCACCGATGTGCTTTCCTCGTTCTTCTTTACTTTACCCTTAATCAGAAGCAAAGACTGAGGCACGAGAACGTCAGAAGATACCTTCTCTAAGGCTTCGCTATAAAGCACAATTTCAGCCTTACCAGTGAGGTCTTCTAAGTGAATGATACAGAGGAGCTTGTTCTGCTTAGTCAGCTTCTTCTCTATGGAGTTAGCGAGGCCGCCGAGAATCACAGTTGTTCCATCAGGACACTCTTTCATCTCTTTGACTGAATGGGTGGTGACGTACTTAAGCCGATTAGCAATACGCTTGAGTGGATGGCTGGTAACGTAGAAGCCGAGCAGCTCATGCTCCATCGTCTGTAGCTCACCTTCACCAAACTCAGAGGGGTCGCCAATCAATGGTGTCTCAAGGTTAATACCTTGTGACTCGCCAAAGCTAAACAAACTAATTTGACCAGTGTTCTTCTGATTCTGCCTACGGTTGGCAGCATCAACCAGTGAGTCTAGATTGGTCAGGGCTTGCTTGCGACTCATACCCAAACCGACGCAGGCACCAGATTTGATCAAAGATTCTAATGACTTCTTATTGACCAGTCTCAAGTCTATGCGGTCAAGAAAGTCTTGCATGGTCGAGAATATGCCACCGCGCTCTCTCTCTTGCACAATCGCTTGCACAGCCGCGTCACCGAGACCCTTGGTGGCAGACAGACCGAAGCGGATACTGCCACCATCGGAAGTGAAGTCAGATCCAGAAATATTCATATCGGGAGGCAAAATGGGAATGCCCATGGCCTGACATTCAGCAATGTAGTTCTGTACTTTTTCAGTATCACCAGAAACAGAAGAGAGCACCGCAGCCATATACTCGACCGGATAATGGGTCTTGAGGTAGGCAGTTTGATAAGTAACTACGCCATAAGCAGCACTGTGTGATTTGTTGAAGCAATACTCAGCGAACTGCACCATGATGTCGAAGAGATTATTGGAAATCTCGGGACTGACCGAATTCTTGGCACAGCCAGCACAGAATAATTCGCGCTGCTTTTCCATTTCAGCAGGCAGCTTTTTACCCATAGCTCGACGCAGTAAGTCGGCTTGACCAAGGCTATAACCACCAAGGACCTGAGCAATCTGCATGATTTGCTCTTGATAGACTATTTGCCCATAAGTCGGCTTAAGAATGCCCTCTAGTAGAGGAGTTTGATAGGTGATCTTGGTCTTGCCGTGTTTGCAATCGATGAACTTATCGATCATCCCCGAGTCGAGTGGACCTGGTCGATAAAGAGCAATAAGCGCTGAAATATCTTCCATGTTTGATGGACGCATATCGCGCGCCACTTGCTTCATGCCCGCTGAGGTCTCTAACTGAAACACGCCAGCGAGATCGCCGTTAGAAATAGTCTGGTAGGTCTTTTCGTCATCAAGGGGAATCTTATCTGGAATAATTTCTATTCCGCGTACTTCCTTGATGCGCTTACAGGCCTTGTCGATCATGGTCAAGTTGCGCAGACCAAGGAAGTCCATCTTAACCAGACCTACATAGGCAGCATCTTCCATGTAGTACTGCGCAATGATGGTGCCATCATTATTTCTCTGCAATGGAATCATTTCTTCCATTGGCACGTCAGAAATAACCACGCCGGCAGCGTGCATGCCAAAGGTCTTGTTGCAGCCTTCTAGTTTTCGCGCAAGATCAATTACTTGCTTAGCGTTATCGTCAGTCTGATAGACCTTCTTAAACTCAGGATGCTCTTCCACCATTTCATCAAGTGGTGTCGGCTTACCACGCACCACCGGTACCATTTTCGCTAGCTTGTTAGACTCACCAAAGGGAAACTCAAGCACGCGAGCGACGTCTTTAATAACGGCCTTAGAGGTCATGCGGTTAAAGGTAATGATTTGAGCGACGTGGTCTTCGCCGTACTTCTCTGCACAATATTTGATTACTTCACCGCGACGCTCGATACAAAAGTCAGTATCAATATCGGGCATACTCTTACGCTCTGGGTTTAAGAACCTCTCGAACAGTAGGTTGTAACGCAAGGGATCAATGTTAGTAATACCAAGAGCGTAAGCAACAATAGAGCCTGCAGCAGAACCACGACCGGGTCCAACTGGAATATCTTTCTTGCGAGCATAATCAATGAAGTCGGCCACAATCAAAAAGTAAGAAGCGAAATTCATGTCTTCAATTACTTTTAGCTCTCTGAAGGCTCGATCTTCGACTTCTTGGGTCCAATCAGGAAAGCGCTCACGTAAACCATCAAACACCAGGCGATTGAGGAAACTCTCAGCCGTGTGACCAGCTGGCACCTCAAAGTTAGGCAAACGTGGCTCGCTAGCCAATTTTACCATTTCAACTTTATCGGCAATCTCAAGGGTACTTAAAATCGACTCTTCAATAATCTCAGTATCAAGGTGATCGCGGAAGAGATAGGCCATCTCATCGCCATTCTTGATGTACTCCCAACCAGTAAACTTCATGCGATTGGAATCGGTAACGTTTTTGCCCATCTGAATGCAAAGCAAGCAATCATGCGCTTTGGCATCTTGTTTATTAGTGAAGTGACTATCGTTGGTACAGGAGAGCTTTATATTTAGGGCGCGAGCAATCTGCACCAGGGACCGATTGACCTTACGGTCTTCTGGCATACCGTGGTCTTGAATCTCAATATAATAATTTTCGCCAAAAGTCTGCTTGTACCAATCAGCCACTTCAAGTGCTTTCTGGTAATCGTCCTTGAGGAGATGCTGGCAAAGCTCAGCACCCAGACAGCCGGAAAGGATAATCAAGCCTTCTCGCTGGTCAGCAAGCATTTGCTTGTTGATGCGCGGTTTGTAGTAGAAACCCTGAAGGTGAGCACGAGAATTGAGGCGAACTAAATTGCGGTAACCTTCCTTGTTGCGAGCCAGCATGGTGAGGTGATAAAGGGGCTGTTTAGCCGATTTATCTTTGATATCGCCATCAATAATGTAAGCCTCACAGCCAATAATTGGCTTCAGGCCCCCAATTTCTTGACACTTTTTGGTCAGCTCAACAGCACCGTACATGACACCATGATCGGTGATAGCTACAGCAGGCATATTTTCTGCCTTGGCTTTCTTCACCAGATCTTTGATCATGGTGGCACCATCAAGCAGGCTATATTCTGTGTGCAAATGCAGTGGTACGTATGGGCGTGGGCTCATCTTTCTCCTGGCAGGCTATCTAATATCCCTAATTCTAAGTAATTCCCCCTATTAACAACGTCCAACCGCCATCTAAAGTTCAATGAACTTAGTCAAAATTCGCCAAATTAATGCAAAAAACCAAAACAGGAAGGCTACGCCTTCCTGTTTAATAGCTTTTTCTAACGCCAGGCCAGTTAATTGGGGGGTTTGCCAGCAGACTTAGACAATTAGCTCTTTCAAGTGAGAAGTCAATCTCGAACGTGAAACCCGTCTGCGCGATACGGTTGGTCTGTGTGATACTGCTGAATCGGTTTCGACTTCAACAGGATACTCTTTCAACATTACGTCAGTAACTTCTTCAAGCTCAAGCTTGGCGATAGCCTGCCTGAACCACATTTGCAGGCATCGTCTTTCATCGTTTGAGAGGGTAGTCTCGTTCATTTTATGCTCTCCTTAAGGCCAATTAGGGGAATTGCTGCGCAACACATATACGCTTCAATCTCTTTCAAGCGCTTGAACACTGCATCCATTCCCGTTGAGCAAGCATTGGGAGGGAGCATCTGTTCCGCTTGTCCTTAATGCCATTATGAGTGCTTCTCAAGAGGAAGCAATGCTTGACATTTAATGTTGAGATAAACAATCACTAACCATCAGCTTTCCTCTCAGTAAAAAAAAGGAATTACGCGAAAGACGCCGAGCGGAAGGCTTACTGGCTGGGACTCTTGAGTACTTTCCATTTTTTCGATACGCCACCCCATGAAAACCAAAATTCCAGGCAAAGCAAGGAGCGGAAACCAGGTCAGGTGAGAAAACGCCAATCCAGAGGCTAGAAATATGACACCCAGATAATGAGGATAGACAATTTTTCCGATTTTTTTCGGCGCCACTATACCAACGACATACAGATAAGCTCCGATAGCCGCCAATATCCATCCGATATACGCCACAAACGGCAGCTGGTCATAAGTACCGAACAAGGCTAACTTCATACGCATGCAAAGCAAGGCGCTAGTAAGGTAGAGCGACCCATAGGTGAAAAACCCTATTCGCTCGTTCCATTCGCTCAGATTCACGGGCCTTAGCCAGCGCGCGATCGCTTGCGGTGGCCCCAAAGAACCAACCGCTAGAGCAGTCAAGAAAACAATAAAATAGAAAACAAACTGCCCCATGGTAAGAAAGCCGATTGGCAAGGGCTTGGCCACACCAAAGGCCGGCACAGCAGTGAAAGCCACCACAAGAGCCAAACAAACCAAACCATTAATAGCACGATGAAAGAAAATGCTCACAAAACCTTGCCAAAGTCCGCCACCAAATGCAGTAGCACATCCGAATTTCTATCAAATTAAGTATAAACCAAGCGATAGCTAGGGATCAGCCCTTAGTCTAAAATAGAGATCCGCGTTCTCTATATTCATCCTTATATGCACACAGTGAGGCCAATATGAACCAGCTCCCTCCCGTTCCGGCAATAGGACTTACTCTAGCTGTTCCAAAAGAACGAGTAGAACAAGCAATTGACGAAATGATTCTCCGCGGCCGCAGCCTGTTGCAACGAAAAGCTGACTCAAGAGAAATGATGGATCAACTCAAAAGGCAGAACTGGGACTGGGTTGTGCAGACTTCCAACGCCTTAAAAGAGTACTTTTCATCTGAGAGTGTTTCTCTTTACTTCGCCTCCAATGTCTATGTCCAGCCAAGCCTCAAACTCGATGAATTTGAGCGCGACCTAGATGAATTTCCACCAGTAGTCATGGGCAGACTCGATCGCCTCAATGGTTTTCGCAAAATGGTAGCCGTAATTCCGGAGCCGCCCTGCGGGGACTATATAGATGCCCTGGTTCATCCCCGCATCTACCACGCCACCTGGAAGGCCTTCGAGCTTGGTCAACATGGTCAAGCGATAGTTCTTGCGGTCAAGGAAATCGAGGACGCTGTAAGCCTTCTCGTTTCAGGCAACATCAATGCCACAGGAGTCGAATTAGTTCGACAAGCGTTCGATCAAGAGAACGGACCACTAGCAAGTCTTGAATCGACAGCTCAAGAAAATCTTGGCATTTCAGATCTACTGGCCGGATTCTTTGAACGTTATAAAGGTCTACCCGGAAACGCTCCATTTAGCGTAGCCCAAACAGCTCGGGTGCTATCACTAGCTAGTTATCTAATGTCCACCCTAGAAGCTATTCACCCTAGACAAGCAGAAGGCGCAGAAGAGCAGGCACCACCAGAACAACCATATGAATTTGAGTTTCTCAAAGAATAGTCTGTGGTTGCCATCCATTAGTGTCACGAACCAACCGGGTCAACCAGCCCGGCATAAGATGGGCTGATGAGGTCATCTCTGTCACTTCATCAGCGCTTAGGAAGGCCATTGCGGTTTGCACAGCCCGTCTATCGCAGCGCTCTTGACCAATAAACCAAAGGCAGCGAATTGCTTGACCCAATGGCGAATCACCCAAAGATATTTTTCGAGCAGAGAAATTCTTCAAGCAGATTTTCCGGTCCACAGACTGAAAAGAGCTACTCACTCCATAAACAGCAAAAGTAGGGCCTTCGTTGCCGTAGTGTATTAAACCTAGTTTTTGGGCAATATCTTGACCATGAGCAACCACTGTCTTCTTAAATACATTGGCTTTAAAAGCAGCAACAGCAAGGGGCTCAAAAGCCTTCTGCGGGTCAATTCTTAGAGTAAATACACCCCAAGCTATTCGCGTCAGAAATCCGCATTTTACAAGTCGATAGAGTGCTTGATCAACGGCTTCTCGAGTGCCAAACTCAAGAACTTGGCGCGTCGCAAACCAGCAATCTGCAGGCAAGCGATTAATAAAGGCCACAATGTTACGGTGACAGCTCATGGTTCCACCTCGTTTCTAGGGGCTATTCTTAGAAACGGAGAAAAGTGGAGAAGAGTTCAATAATTGGATAAAAAGTTCGATAAAATATCGACGGAGTAACGAGGCGAAGTATCGAAGCACCACATATAGTGTTAGATTTAAATCGCCTTTTTCTAACACCAAGTCCGTTGTTAGATTTCAATCGCTTTTTTCCAACAAGGATCCGCCGTTAGATTTAAATCGTCTTGTTCTAACACCGAGTCCGTCGTTAGAATTAAATCGCTTTTTTCTAACACCGAATCCGTCGTTAGAATTAAATCGTCTTTTTCTAACACGGATCCGCTGTTAGATTTAAATCGTCTTTTTCTAACTCGGATCCGCTGTTAGATTTAAATCGTTTTTTTCTAACACGGATCCGTCGTTAGAATTAAATCGTCTTTTTCTAACACGGATCCGCTGTTAGATTTAAATCGTCTTTTTCTAACTCGGATCCGCTGTTAGATTTAAATCGTTTTTTTCTAACACGGATCCGTCGTTAGAATTAAATCGTCTTTTTCTAACACGGATCCGCTGTTAGATTTAAATCGTCTTTTTCTAACACGGATCCGCTGTTAGATTTAAATCGTCTTTTTCTAACACCGAATCCTATCTAGCTCTAAACGCTTAAACTGACTGCGGCGCGCTAAGAGCTCGCAAAGCAAATCGTACGAGTTCTTCTGCGCTATCGGCTTCTATGTTCTTCTCTTTCGCCTTTTTCAAAGCTGCATGAATTTCGGTAGCGGTATAACCCAGATTAGCTAAAATCTCAGTCACTTCTTCAAACACGGCAGACTTGCCTGTAAATGGCTCTAGCGGCTTGCTTCCAAGAGTGTGAGAGAATTCTTCCATCTTGGTTTTCAACTCAAGAATAATTCGCTGAGCAACTTTTGCGCCTACTCCAGGAGCCTGCGAAATCATTTTTTGATTTTCGCTAAGGACAGCTTCAACAAGAGTTTCAATCCCAAGCGTACCAACAAGACCAAGAGCGAGCTTCGGTCCTATTCCCGTGACTGACTGCAGTAAATTAAAGAGCTGCCGTTCACTAATATCCCTAAATCCAAAAATAGTCCACTCTGTCTCTCGAATAGCAATCGAAGTATAAACAGTGACCGTCTCTCCAACTTGCCCAAGAAGCAGCAGCGTGGAATGGGCCACAGAAAGCTCATAACCAACATCATTAACATCAAGAACTAGGCGATCTACTGGCCCGCCAGAAATCTCTTTAGTAACGATGACGCCTTTCAAATATGCCAACATTGTAGGTAGCTTTTCCTTAACCGAAGTATGCCATTACGGGCGGTGACTGAGGCAATCGGGAGACGAAAGGCTAGCTCTATTCAGCCATTAAGGTCATATTGCCGCCACTACTGTGGGCATGCTCAACAGCAGCCCTTCCATGAGACATCAGAAGTTTACCCTCATCGTCCATATGTTTCGCAAATTGGCAAATTCCTACAGAGACAGTTACGTTCTTTGACTCAGAACCTACAGTTAAGACTGATGCTGCCACAGAAGTGCGCAACCGTTCCGCCACCTCAATAGCCCCTTCTTTTGTAGTACAAGTGAGGACGACAGTAAACTCTGATGTATTTGTGCGCACAACTATGTCTGATTCGCGCATCTGCTTGGCAACGATTTGCGCCACCTGGCTGACAACAGTATCGAAGGCGTCAGGCCCCAATGATTTAGAAAGTTCCTGGTGATGGTCAATTTCTAGAATAACCAAAGAAAACGGCACGCTGTAGCGCTTAGCCTGACGAATACCAATCTGCATAAATTCGTCTAAATATCGACTGCTCTTGAGTTCAGTCAAGGCATCTGTCAATGAAAGCTCTTTTAGTTGAGCCTCTTTGCGTCTTAGCTCATCACGGAGAGCTTTTTCCTTCAGCACGCTCTTGACACGTGACAACAACTCGTTGGCTTCTACCGGCTTGAAGAGGATGTCTTCATTACTGGCACCGTCACCAGAAAAGGTAGGCAACGGCTTATCTCGTGCAGCCAGGAAGACGATCGGAATAGCCGAGGTCTTATCGTCAGCTCTAAGGCGGTTATAAACTTCTATGCCGCCCATCAAGGGCATATGCAAATCTAAAATAATGGCATCGGGCGTGCGAACTTTGCAGGCAGCAATTGCCTTAAAGCCGTCATTGGCAATACTGGCTGCATAGCCAGCCTTTTTGAGCACCTCACTCAAGAGAGTGGTGATGGATTGCTCATCGTCTACGACCAGGATAGTGTTGCTTTTCACGTTCAGATTCTAGTAACCAGGAATTCCCGAACGTTGATAATAGCTGGTTGACTTCAATTCAACAACTTATGCAGGCCAGTTGTTTTGAATTGTTGGAATTTTCAACCTGGGATCGTCAAAGGCGCACCCAGCTTCAATTAAGGCAATGTCCTCGGCAACAATTTGCCAACAGGCTGTCAGTTCAAGACCGGCACTGGTGGGGAGATACGGCCCTAATCGTCGATTTCCCCGAACTAACAATTTCAGAGCACCCTTGACATTCTCTCGGCGCAGATGATAAAAAGCCACCGCAATTTGAATGATTCCTTGGATCAATTCTTTGTGAGGAACATCCGATTTAAGGGTTTGCCAATACTCTTCAAGAGTCTCATGACATTCATAAAATTCTTGACGATTAAACTCAGCTATCCCGAGATGGAAAGTTGGCGATTCTATATTCATATTCTTTAGATTAGCTTGGCCACGATCAAGACCGTCGACGCACTCGCTAAATTGGCCAATTCGGCACGAGCCAGGGTAATTACCTGCTCTTGATCTAACAAACCGGAAAGGTCGACGATCTTGGCGCCAAGCAGCAAGATCATGCTGGGGATAGTCTTGCCAGCATCTCCCCAGCTCGCATGAGCCTCAATTAGACTTAAGATGGCAGCCTCGGCCTCTTCCTTCAATGCAGCCCGGGCATCGCCATTACTAGCTTGCAGACGAACGATGCCATCTCTATCAAGAATGCGCAGAGCTTTCTTTGGCGCCGAAAAGAGATCAAGTAGACCAGTGTGAGACTTACGTGTAGCCCCATAAACCGTAAAGTAGTCATTAGAGCAGATCTCGTGCACATCAGCAGCAGGCACTCGCATAGACTCAGCAACTAGAGCGAGACGCTCATCAGCCGAAAGAGAAACTTTAGCAGTGCTGGTCGCCATTTTTGTGGCCCCGCTAGCAGTAGCTCTAACGACTGAGGTTTTACTATCAATTTCAACATGCACTTCTATGGTGGCAGGATCGGCACCCATCTTATGAACAGCATCGAAAACTTCCTGGCGCATGGCCAAAATAGTCTCGCTAGCATGGGTTGGATTGGCCACCTGACGCTCAACGGTCTCACGAATCAAAGCCATAGCAACGCCAATTGCTGAAATGACATCGGCGTGCTCAGCCAAGTTAAAGCGCAGATTCATTTCTTTAGCAACAAATGGCACGATTGCAGCAGCACCACCACCGCCACCAATCAAATCAACCAGTTCCGGATCTAACTTATGCTCAGCAATCAACTTTCTGACCACGGGAATACACTGAGCTGATGCCAATTTCTGAATTCGAGTAGCCAGCTCTAACGACTCCGCATTGGCCACGGCATCTTTCGGCTCATGCTTATTGACGTGCGCTGAAATAGCGGCAAAAGCCTGACCAATAGTCTCTAAGTTACCGCTAGCACAATTTCCCTCAGGAACAAGGCCGAGTAAGTTGGCAGCACAGGTTGGTGTAACACTAAGGCTCGGTTGACTATCATCAGGTCGACTTAAGGCAACATAATCGGCGGGGTCTTTCTTCAGAGGGCTTAAGGTAGAGACCTTGAACACACCGGTAGAAAGAGGCTCACTAAACGATGCATAACCAAGATTGGCAATATGCGCGCTACGTGGACCAACAGCCAAAATACCACCATCAGCTTTACTCGATACCCGGCTGAGAGATCCCCCGGCGACACCAACGGTGCGCACATCAAGAGTGCGCATATAAATGCGATGGCCACCAATCTCCGCAGAGCGGATCAATGCTCTACCGTTAGCTATTGCCGATATGTCAGTGCTAGTGCCACCAACTTCAAGAAAAACGCCATCAGAGATGCGCAAGAACATCATTGCTGCAGCCACTCCAGCGGCCGGCCCAGAGAGAATCGAAAGAATTGGACGCTTGCGCATGGCGTCGATATCCATCACACCGCCATCAGATCTCATGATCATAATCGGTGCGCTAATACCGGCCTCTCTGACGCTCCGCTCGGTTAAATCAGCGCTCTCAATCATCTTTGGCAGAATACCGGCATTGATTGCAGCGGTGCGAGTTCGCACCTTCAATCCATACAACTGACTGACTTCCGAACCAGCTGTTGCCAGAATTCCCAGTTCCTGAGCGACTTTCAAGACCAGCTGTTCATTGCCAGGCTGATCTGGAGCAAAGGCTTCACTGGCGGCAATTGCGGTACAACCTAAGTCTCTTAGCTCAACAATGGTCTTACGCACTAATTCTTCAGTAATTATTTGCGAATTCAAGAATCTCTGTGTCGTTTCTAAAAAACAACCAGAGGCCACAGGAATGCGCCCTAATTTTGTCGATGAATCGGCAAGAAGGGCATTTATACCGCTCCCCATGCCAATAATACCGACATGAGCAAGGTCACCTTCTAGCAATGCGTTGGTGGCTTGAGTGGTGCTATGGGCAATGAAACTGACAGCAGAAGGAACAATTTCGGCAGACTGAAGAAGCAAGTGCAGAGCCTCAACAATTCCTTTAGCTACGCCTTCTTTAGCACGGTGGCTGGTGGGCACCATGGCCTTAGCTACCAAAGTAGAGGTACCGGCGTCAATGGCCACTGCATGAGTAAAAGTTCCGCCAACATCGATACCAATGCGGTACGACCGGCCCTCCCCCGATTCGCTGTTAGCAGCTTGAGTAAAACGCTCAACTCTTTGAGCTGACTTTTGGTCTACCATGGCACAAAACCTTTTGCCACAGAAAGACTAAGTCCTAGAATAACGGCCAACCAAGCGTAACCAATAGTCTTGCGCAAGATTGCCTGAGTATCAACCCCAAGATAAGTGGCAATCCAAATATTCTGAGTATTAGTGGGATCACAAACTCCTTGAATCTGCCCCACGGACATCAACATTCCCATGATAGCTTGAGAGGTAAGAGTCGTAACCTTGCCCATCAAGGAAACCAAACCGCTACCCATACCCCACAGACTGAGCGGGCCACGGTAGAGAGCCAACGGCGATATCAGAGCAAAAACTAAGACATAAGAGACAGCCGTAGTTGGCACCACTGACTTAATTATTGGGGCAATAGAATCACTAACCTTAGGATCCATCACCGCAACGATTAGCATACCAATGCCCATCATCAGAAGGACCGCTGGAATGACATTACTGACGCCATCAATAATTGAACGGGTGAGCAGATTTATCGATTGAGCGCTCCAGGTAGTAAGAACGCCATAAACAATACCCAGCATGAAAGAAGGGATAATCTCCCAACGGAAGACAAGCACAAAGAGTAGGGGAATAATCGGCGTAAATAGAGCAATGCCTGGCAAATCAGTACTCTTTCGCCAGTGCCTAAATGCCGCAAAAGCCGACAACAGAACAAGCCCAATTCCTGCCACCAAATACGATACTGATAATGGCTCCTTAGAGGCGACACCGGCTGGAGTAAATTGATCTATTAGCGGGTAGATACCGGCGAGCAAGGCCGAACCTAAGACAAGAAATTTGAGGTTACGCTTGTCTTTCAACTCAATAGCAAGAAATAGCAATACCACAAACGACAGAATAAGGGCAAAGGGCACAACAAAAGAAACAATTGTTGGCTGCTCCACTTTGAGGACATCTGTATAAAGCTGCCAGTTGGTGAGATTGAACATTCCACCAAGAGAAATACCAAACAAAAATAAGCCAGCAGCACCTAAGGCTGGAATCCCGAGAGAGAGCATAACCGGCAGAATGATAGTACCGACCATGATGACCGCACCGAGGCCACCCAAGGTCGAGAACAAGAGAGCCGTTACCGCAGTAAGTAAAATGCCAAGCAAATAGGGATTGTCTCCGGCAAACTCGGCCACCCAGCGCACAAGGGCCCGAGCCATTCCATGCTTATTCATCAGCTCAGCCAACATGGCACCAAACATGGTGGTGGTATAAGCACTATGCAATTTGAGCGAGCCAGCACTAAGAACATCTTTGACAATCGCCTTTGGCTCCACGCCTCCAATCAAAGCGATAGCAAAGGCCATTAGCGGTAAAGCCAGGAGAGCAGATATGCGCCTGGCATACATAAACATAGCCATGACAAGAAAAACTGCCAGGCATAGTATTCCAGTGAGCATTTAAACTTGAATATTCCTCAAACGGCTACTTTTAGCGAGTGCATGCAGGCTACATATATAGTAGACACTTGCACCTTGCACTTTGAGCGTGCACCAGCTTTGCAAATGTAATCTAGCAACTTATCGAGCTATTAATCAAGCTTGGCAATTTTTTGCCTCTCATTGGGACAAGACGTTCCATTTATATAGCCCACTCAACCCATGCAGGCCGTTTTATTCGCGGGAAGCAACTCCGCATACATTAGATGAACTGCCTACATATAAACGAATAAACGAACGGCCGACATGCAAGTGAACGGCCAGCATACACATGAAGCGCCAAGATATAAATTGAACGCCCAAGCAGTGAAATGAAAAAGGCAGAGGCCCCAGACCATTCGCCTGCCTCCTCACTAACTGTCGCGGCCAATTTTTTCTATTTTTGAACAAAATGAAACACTCAAGACGTGCAAAGCAAGCCAGGCGCCGATTTAATAATCGCTTCTCACAAAAGCATGGGAGTTATACGAGGTGATGGGGATTTTCCCCAATCGACTTGCCCTTGGCATCAGCCTAAGATGCATCTCATCAAGCGATGCTCTCACCTTGGCACCCCCCCCTGAGAGCAACGGCAAGCTCAAGCCTAACACCCTATTTTCTTGGAGAACCCGCACAATGCCAGATCTGAGCCATAGCCTCAATCACAGAACGGAATTCACCCAGACCGGGTCCGATGCGGCAAATAACGGCTCCACAGACCAAGAGTCACGCTCAAGGCTGGCGCTCGATGTTCTAAATTTCAAGGGTGATAACGCCGTAAGCGGCACGATGAGAGCGACAACGGTCCTGGCTGGCGGCCTAATGGACGGTATGGTAAATGGGGTAAGTCACGCAGCGGACAACAAAATTGCCACAGCGACCACAGTGGCAGAAAGCTTTGCCGTTGGTTATGGTCTTACCGCTGTTAGCAAAATGGGCAAGTTCGGAGTGCCGGTGGCAGCCGCAGCCGGGCTCGGTATGGGTGCAGCCTGGGTTTACAGCGAGTTTAGTGCTGGACGTCCGCAAGCAACTATCGGAGCCGTTTCTGAGGCTTATCATTCTGGAGCAAATCTGGAAGCTAATCGCCGACAAGTTGCCGCAAACGGCGGCGCAATTCTTTTTGATGCCAGCTTAGTCGGTCTCTCCGGCGGACTCGGTATGAAAGCAGGCATGAGCCTCAAACCGAACTGGCATATGGATGCGGTAGCCAGTGGCAAAGCCCAATTCGCCAAGACATCTGAATTCTTTGGCCAAGATCACCTCACTGGACTGTCCCGCGGTTTTGCTGGAAAAGAAGCCAAAACCGACCTAGGCGCAGGCATCTTCGAGCAAGTCAAAGAGATCGTCAATACCAAACCTAAAGCCGCTGGCTCTTTCGCTGACCTTCAGGCCCAGCTAAAGAAATCACAATTAGCTGATGACACCCACTTAGTTGTAGCCAAAGAACAGCTCACCACTATCCATCAAGAAAACTTGGCCCTGGCATCAAAAGAGACTCAACTCTCCGGCAAAATGACCCGACAAATTCAAGAGCGCGAAGCACTCAATGGCACTCTACCCGAGAAAGGTCAGCTCACCCGCGCCCAAGAGAATCTTAGAAGCGCCGAAGAAGTCGGTCGCACTATCAACGGCAAACGACTAGAGCACGATCGCCTCTTCCAGGAACGCGAGCAAGCCAGAGGCCTGATCAAAGAAGAGCGCACTGCCGAAGGTAGACCAACTGCTGAGAAAATTGCTTTCGATGCGAAGAATCAACAATTCCGCGACGCCAAAACTGCCTTCGAAGAAGCAAAAGCAATGGGTGGCAGCGAAGCGATTGCTAGAGCCAAAGAGAGAGTGACTGAGGCACAAGCAGCCCTTAGCGCTGCCGAACAGGCGAAACCAGGCAAGCAAGCAGCAATCGAAAAAGAAATAAAGGCAACTGAAGGCGAACTAACAGCCGTAAGAGAGCAACGCCAGACGCTGGCTGTAAGCGCTCAAGAGTTGGTGGCACTGCACCAAAGCCGAATGTCTGCTCTGGAAGCCGACCCTAGTCTTAAAATTGCCCACGAGAAACCTGCAGTCGTCAAAGAAGCCGCGACTAAGCCAGTTGTTGCTGAGACAGCCAAGCCCGCAACAGTGATACCAGAAGTTGTGGTGCCCAAAGAAGTCACAACTGTTGCAGCCGAGGCCCCAGCTGGCCGCAACCTAATCAAAGAAGCGCTGGAACAACCAGTAGCAGCCAAAGAAGTAGCAGCACAAGCACCTGAACCAGTCAAAGTTGAAGTGGCAAAACCGCAGGCAGACGCACCCGTCAAGCCAGCTGTCGAAGTAGCGGAAAAGCCAACAATCGAGCCACTAAAAGTTAGTCAGCAGCTAAGCACAGCTAAAGCCAACGCTGAAGCAGTGGTGCGCTCCAATCAACTCTTCAGAGAAATTGAAACAAACCGACGCACAATTAGTGATATAGATGGTGGCACCTACCGAGCAAAACCTGGCGAGAATCTAGCAGAAACCCGCACGAAAGCTGAGCAAAACGCCATGAGAGCTCAGGAGCAATTGGGCTCAGATAGAGCACCATCGTATACTCGTGCTCTCAAAATAGTGGGCGAATACGCCAAGGCCGCATCTAAAGAACTGGCCCAAATCCCTGATGCCGGCAAGCGCGGACAAGTCGCCACCGAAGCAGTAGCCCAGCTAGAGGGTATGATGAACAATCTGCCTAACTCATACAAAGGCTATCGCGAGAAGTTGAGCGATTTGCGCGAACCAAGCCGTGGTGTCAATACGGGCTCGCCAGAAAGAAGATTGTCAGAAATTCAAGAGCACCTTGAAGCTAAAACCAGACTGCTCGATGATTTGAGAAACAAGCAGCTGCTGGATGTTGCCGAACAACAGCCCATTCTCAAAGAAATCTTAGATCGCCAGCGCAGTGGCAACCTGCCCGAGGACGGAACGATTGTGCTCTTCGGTAAAAACGGCCGCTTCATCAATCAACCAAACACCCGCTCACCTCACTTTATCGAAGTCTCGCGCTTGAACGAGCACGGCGTGGGAGCCGACGGAGCTGGCTTCAATCGATTCACAGCCAATGCTGCAGATATCGATGGCATGGTGATCTTAAGACCAATCTACGAAAATGGTATGAAGGTACAGCTGCCAAGCAAAGGCAATGGCAAACCAGTCTTCAAAAAGATGGTAGCCGAAGTCTTCGGCAATACTCCGCCAGAAATTACGGTAAATGACAACTTCGTCAAAATCTTAGAGCGCTTTGGCCCCGAAAGACAAAGACCGGGCGGCTAAGAATCTAGCAGCTAATAATCTAGCAGCTAAGAATGCAGTTGCTCAGATTGGCAGCAAAAAATCAAATAGGTAAAAATCAATTAGCTAAAACGCTCTTATGAACCTGGGGCCCCTGCTAGGGTGCGAGCTGATGACTTAGAGATTGTCACAGCCTGATTGCTTAACTCACTGTTAGTCTTAGTTTTGTCCATGGAATTGAGAGCCGCACCAGGATTGAGTGCCGCATAAATGGTGTTCGTGTCGTTCACTATTGCTGCAAGAGTAGACGGTTCGATAGCCTGAGCGGCATCAGAGATTGATTTATCCGGAGTACAGTGACTCTCAATAATCAAACCATCAGCACCACAGGCAATGGCAGCACGAGACATAGAAGCGATCAAATCACGCTTACCTACTGCGTGTGACGGGTCCACCATGACAGGCAAACTAGTTAATGACTTGATCACAGGCACAGCTGATAAGTCTAGGGTATTACGTGTGCGGTTTTCGAAAGTGCGAATACCGCGCTCACATAAAATCACCTGGAGATTACCTTCCAGTAAAATGTATTCAGCAGCCTGTAGAAGCTCGTCGATGGTAGCTGACATACCTCGCTTCAAAAGCACTGGCTTACGCTGTCGTCCTAGCTCTTTGAGCAGCTCATAGTTATACATGTTGCGAGCGCCCACCTGAAAAACATCAAGATATGGCGACGAAGGCTCAATTTGCTCGATCGAGACCACTTCGCTGACCACAGGCAAACCAGCCTGCAGGCCAGCTTCTTTCATATATTTTAGGCCTTCTAAACCGAGGCCCTGGAAATCGTAAGCTGAGGTACGCGGCTTATAGGCACCGCCACGAAGGGCTACAGCACCAGCGGCTTTGACCTCACGGGCAAGCTCTATAATTTGCTCTCGCCCTTCGATAGCACAAGGCCCAGAAACAACAATCGGCGGAAGACCACCACCAAGCTGAACCAAACCAGAGCTAGAATTCGCCGGAGAGAGAGTAACCACTGTCTGGGCCAAATCTTTACCGAGTGGACTGCGATTGCTCAAGCGTACAACTTTCTGCACACCATCCATTTGGCTGAAGACATGACCTGGTAAGCTATCGGCATCAGAAGTTATAACCACCAAGGTAGTCTTGGCGCATTTAACTAAGGTATTCTCTAAACCGCGTGACGAAAGATTCTGACGAATCTTTTCTATTACCTTTTCGCTAGCATTGCCCAGTGACAGAATCATGAGGATCTCCTTGCTTTTCGAAATCTTCGCACAGTTTGTCAAGAATCTTTCTTAGACTCACTTACTGTAAGCTCGTAAGACCCTATTTCAGCCTATCTTAACCTGCCAGATAGAGGCTGAAAGCCGCCCTGTATGGGAGATTGAGCAAGTGAGCAAAAAGCAAGGAAGGCGAGTAAATAGCTCTTAATGTTATGTAAACTTCCGCTATCGAAAGAGAACAGAGACAATCGCAGGCACAAAACGGGAAAACTGAGAAATAAGGACTAAGAGCGCGAAACTGGGACCGTGAAATTTGAAACCGCAGCCTGACTCGAACGAGCGACCAATAATCGTCAGTAAAAAAGCCCTTGCCCGCTTTTTTCATGCCGGCTGGTGGAAACACACCTGGCATTTTGCCCTGGCTTTTGTGCCAATTTTTAAAACACCAATAATTCTCTCGACTTTGGCTGGAATTATCATGACTGGCAGCCTCGGCTCACTAACCGTGCTGAAAGTTGACGGTGTAATTGACGGCAATGTCCTCATCCCTACACTAATTGGTTTCGCCACCGGCATGATCATCACCGGCATACTGCTGATTCTCTCCCTTTTCATAGGCCTTGTCCGCCTCACTGGTTTTACCAGAGCATTCTTGCGCTGCCCTTTAGATCTAGAAGATAGAACCACCTCGGCCCAAATTAAAACCTACCTGGACGAAGGTCTAACGGCAGTCAGGCACCATAAAGCTTTTCTAGCCAAAAGCTGGCTCGTTAGCTCGATCATCATGATGCCACTGATTTTTGTCTGGTGCGCCTGCTCTTTCATCGTGGTCGGCCTCAGCCCCGAAATAGTTCAAGCTTATAATCTCGGTCCTGAAGTCTTGAACCTGCGCCAAGGTGCCATGATAGTGATGGCCATAGTTGGCCTCTGTCTTTCTAACTATTCAATTACCACCTTAGCGGTTTCATCAATGTCAGACAGAACCGTGAAGGAGACTTCAATTGAATCGCTTTGGCTTGCCATCACTACATCTCCAGCTTTAAGTGTTGTTTCTCTATTGGCTTTTATTGCAGTAACTGTAATTACTACACCTTATGCTGTGGTGGTCCTTTTCAAACCGGCCCTTCAGGCAACAACAACCATGGCGGTGACGCCCTTATCATATATAAGCGAAATCTGGCAGGGCCTATCTGGCCTAATTATCATTCCAATTAGCACCGCGATGCTGTGCGAAGTAGTAAGAGACTGCGTAGTCATTAATGAAAGTGGGAAAAGTGGTGCTGACAAAAATTAAAGCTGACTTAGTAGACATCGTATTTGATGCCAACGGTCGCACAGCGAAATTAGTAGAGCGCATCCGCCTGGCCCAACGCATCGATTTCATATTGGCTTTAGCTGGCAGCGAAGTGAGCGACATAGAAGGGGTTTCGGCAGCCGGAAATAGCGCCGAACTGCGGCGTCTAACCCCAGCTCTCGATGCTGACATCTTACTTTCGCACCTACAGAGCGAACAAAAATTACCAGTGTCGCCGACGGGGGTGGCATCACCAGTGGTGCTAACCAGAGCGGCATTGAGCTTAATACCACACCTGACGACAATAGTAGACTGCGGCAGTTTTAGCAGTCCACACATCGACCATATCAAGGCTGGAACAGAAACAGCTAAGTCGATCATCACGGGCCAGGCTCTTTCTCTCGATCTAGTAAACAAGCTCTATCAGGCCGGTTGCAAACTAGCCGAAGATCTAGCAAACGCCGAAAGTGCTCGAAAAATACAAGGCGAAGCAAAAGAAGCGCTAGCCGTATTAGCAGAATGTGTACCTGGAGGCACCACCACAGCCCAAGCCATTTTCATGGCTCTAGGCATAGAGGCCGAAAGTCTTCTCTCGAGCAGCGTACCAACCTGCAACCATGAGCAAAAAATCGCCCTGGCTAAAGCTGGCATACTAGCAGCAGCTAAGCGGCTTAACATCGAAACAGCGGCCATTCCTAGCTACTTCAAAGCTAATCCACTTTCTGCCATCGCAGCAGTGGGAGACCCTATGCAAGCATTTGCAGTGGGATTTATCATTAGACGCAACACCAATAGAAACGACGGCATCACTATTCTTGGCGGCGGCTCGCAAATGCTTGCGGTCTACGCCCTGGCAAATCAATTGGCACAAAATCAAGCTTGTCAGCTCAACGACATAATGGTGGCAACAACCAAATGGGTAGCCCATGATCAGTGGGCAGAGACAGCAAAACTAGCGCGGCTGGTCGACGCTCCCTTCGCAGCCAGCCATTTTGCCCTGACAGAATCTTGTCATGCTGGCCTGAGAGCCTATGAAGATGGCCATGTCAAAGAAGGAGTAGGTGCTGGTGCCACCATTCTTCTCGCGAACCTTTTGGCCAGAATTGACGAGCCAACAATTCTGCAAACCATCGACAGCTTCTACACGGCCTTGACCTAAGCAGTCCTATTTTTAGCTAGCTGCAAACTTGATTGCGTCCAGCCTCTTTAGCCTGCCGGAGAGCAATCTTAGCATCGCGCAAAATGGTTTCTGGATTCAAATCTTCCATATTGAAATTGGCGCAGCCAACCGAAACCGTCACTTTTGGACCCTTACGGCCGTTCTCGTGACCAAAACTGGCAAACTCCATCTCCGAGCGCACTTTCTCGCCAAGTACTCGTGTACCGGCTAAATCAGTATTGGGCAAAACAACGGCGAACTGATCGCCACCATAGCGTGCGATTAAATCGCTTGATCGGGTAATCTGCAGAAGCTTATTGGCAACAGTGTTAAGCACCGAATCGCCAATCTCATAGCCATGTTCTTCGTTGACTTTGGCAAAATTATCGACATCGATAATAGCCATACCAACAGGTAGACGCTGGCGGAAGGAGAAGAGCAATTGTTGCTGCAGGAATCCAACCAAAAATTCAAGATTATATAGACCAGTCAGTGAATCTATAGCGGCTCTATAGGCTTCACGAGAATGTAATTCTTCAATCTCTTGCTTGGCAAGCAGAAGTTGAATCACTGGTTTAAGTTCTTGCTTTAATACTCCCATGAAGGCTCTAGCGCCAGCACTAAAAGCATTTTTCTCAGCACTAGCAAAGACCAAAGCACCGAGACCTTGCTTCTCCGAGGCCACGGTCAAAATTTCTACACTGGCCAGACTTCTTGCAGACGTGACATTGTCTTGCAGCAGCTCGCCGCGAAGCTCAACCTTAAGATCGGCAGGCAATTTAAGCTGCTTGAGCAAACTGGCCATCATTGGGTCGTAGGCGTCTTGCGAAACATTGTCTTTCACTTGAATAGCGGCCCAAGGGGAATTAACATCAGCAATAACAATTCCCATCAAATCGGGTTGGAATATTTCACTGATGAAAGTGAAATAAGCCTCTAAGAATTGACTGCGCGGCTCCACGAGAGCAGTGAGAGTGCGAGCAGTGCGATTGACAGCCCGCTCCAAAATCAAATCGTTGAGCAAGCTCGAATAGCTTTCCACCAAATTATTTGATGAAAATCCTTCAGAAGGAACCAACACACGGCGGCCGATCGACTTTTCCCAACCAGAAAGGCGGGCATTTTCAGCCAGATCGCGAATCATACGGGCGACCTTGGCTGGCTCCTTGAGATCCTCTTCACCCACAACAATGTCAGGACGCGCCGCCTTGATCCAAAAATCATCAGTAGCTGTCTCACCACTAAAGAAAAGTACTACCGGTAACTGACTGACAAGCTCACTCGATTTAATCAAGCTCGCCAATTGATAACCGCTGAGGTCGCTTACCTTAGTGGCGGCGACGACAATATCAGCACCATCACTGGCTAATTCGTCTAAAGCATCAAAACCACCGCCGCAAAAAACGATGGATAGCCCTTCATCCTTCAGCGCCTGCCTCAGTTTAGGGCTTGAGCTTCTTGAATCCTCTACATAGAGTACCTTGATATCCGCCACGATTTGTTTCCTACCCACAGTGAATTCTAGTTACCCAATACTCTATCGCACTCTAGCTTACTCTAGCGCATCATTGAGATGCTTAAGGCCGGTCAAGAGGCAGTTTCGGGTGCTATGATCAGCAGTTACGGTATAAATTGAAACTTGACCAAACTATCAGGTGAACAATGTTGACAGCTACGACACTGAAAGACTTGCCATTAGGATTTCGACTGACCGAAGATCAGCAATTAATCAAAGAAACAGTAAGAGAACTGGCCCAAGCGGAATTCGCTCCGAGAGCTGCTGAAGTCGATCGCAATCATCGCTTTCCCCGCGAGAACTGGGATCTTCTAGCCCAATCGGATCTTTGCGGCCTGCCATTTCCTGAAGAATATGGCGGTGCTGGTATGGACCACGTTTCATACAGTACTGTCGTGGAAGAACTAGGCAGCGCCTGTGCCACCACTTCTGTCCTCTACTCCGCTCACGTCTCATTGTGCGCCACACCTATCTACATTTTCGGTAACGAAGAGCAGAAAAAGCGCTTTTTACCGCCCATGTGTCAAGGCAAAAAACTCGGTGCCTTTGCTCTATCTGAACCAGATTCTGGCTCTGACTCAGCCGCAGCCAAATGCATGGCCATTCGCAAAGGTGACCAGTTTATTTTGAATGGATCAAAAAACTGGATTACAAACGGAGTAGAAGCCGACTACTATTTAGTGATTGCCCAAACGGACCAAGCACTTAAGCACAAAGGCCTGGTAGCTCTAATTGTAGAAAAAGGTTCGCCCGGTTTCACCTTCGGCAAGCTCGAAGACAAGCTAGGCATCAAAGGCTCATCAACCTGCCAAATTAATTTTGAAGATACTCCAGTACCAGTCGCCAACATGCTAGGCGGAGAAAGCGACGGCTTTAAGGTCTCGATGGTCACTCTTGATGGTGGCAGAATTGGTATCGCCTCCCAAGCAGTCGGCATTGCGCAAGGAGCCTGGGATCACGCTTTCAAATACAGTAAAGAGCGGGTTGCTTTCAATAAAACTATCAATCAGTTTCAGGCTATTCAATTTATGTTTGCTGAAATGCAAACCGAAATTGATGCTGCCCGGCTACTAACTTACAACGCCTGCGTCGCTCAAGATCGCGGTGATAAATTCACAAAACTGGCAGCTCAAGCTAAGCTCTTTGCCTCCGAAGTGGCAATGAGAAGTACTGTAAAATGTGTACAGATTTTCGGCGGATACGGTTTCGTTACCGACTACCCAGTGGAACGTTATATGCGTGACGCCAAAATCACCGAAATTTATGAAGGCACATCAGAAATTCAACGCCTGGTCATCGCTCAAAACGTATTGAAAGGACTATAAATCATGTCGTGGCAACCACCTCCCGCTCCAAATCCAAACCAAGGGGGCGGAAACAACCAAAACCAGGGCAATTCTGGCGGCCCTATCGGCAAAAACTTCAAAGAGATCAGCTACTACGAACTCTTACAAGTAGACAGAGATGCCCACCCGACGATTATTCGCTATGCCTATAGATTCTTAGCCGCGATGTACCACCCCGACAACGGTGAGTCTGGCGACGCTGAGAAATTCCGCATTATCACAGAAGCCTGGCGTACTCTCTCGGATGAGGGCAAACGCGCAGCCTATGATATGTCCCTCGGCGCCAAAGAAGTTAAAGCTGCCGCTCCCTCAGCCCAAGGTGGCGGTCCAAGCGGTGCTCCTTCGCAATTCGGCAAAGACTCACTGCCGAAGATTCCCAAAACTGGTCTTTCCTGGAACGAGATCGAGCTGCGCTTAGCCATTCTGCAAATCCTCCTGGGTCAGCGCAAGAAACGGCCACAAACTGGCGGCGCCACCGCCAAGATGATGATGGATATTCTGTCGATTGATAACGTCGCCGAAATGGAATTCGCCCTCTGGTATTTACGTGAAACCAATTTGATCGAAATGGGCGAACGTATGTTCATGATTTCATGGCGCGGTGTTGACTACATCGTTGATCAGCTGTCTAAGACGCAAGTACTTGATGGCGGCGGCAAGACAGAGCAGAAAATCAAGAAATTTGGCGATGTCGGGCCAGAGGGTGGCACACCGAACTTGCCTGCTAGAACTCGCTAACAGAGCCAGTTTACTCAGCTTCAAACAAGCGAAAGCTAAGGCGATGCCACTTTGTCACGCCATGCTTGGCAATGGCGGCGCGGTGAGCTTTTGAGCCATAGCCTTTATTGCTATGCCAACTGTAGGCTGGATGTTGGTGAGATAGCTCAAGCATCAATGCATCGCGATAGACTTTAGCTATTACAGAAGCTGCGGCAATGGACGCAGAGTGGCTGTCTCCCTGAATCACAGTAATTTGCTCAAGCTCTAAACCCTTTACTTTCTGATTACCATCCACAAGCAACAATAATTGCTCGGGATTACATTCGACACTCAACAAAAGTGCTTCAATGGCGCGCCTCATCGCCAGCAGACTGGCCTGCAATATATTGATTTGGTCAATCTCAGCCGGGCTAGCTTCAGCAATGGCGAAGCGGCAATTGGCCCGCAAAATTTCAGACAAGCGCTCTCTTTGCCGTTGACTGAGCGCTTTTGAATCGTTCAGTTCGCTCAATTCTTCCGCCAGAAATGACTTCTTGCCAACCTGCGGTAAGATCACCGCCGCGGCCACAACAGGACCAGAGAGACAGCCACGGCCAACTTCATCAACTCCTACTAGGCCCGATGAAGCAGCCTGGAAAAGAGTTAACTGTTGCTCACCGCCACGCTTGGAGCCAGTTTTACTAGCAGCACCCCTAAGACTAGAATTGCTCTTTTGAGCCTGCTTCAAAATACGCGAGTCAAAAGCTAGCAATTTTGAAAAACTGGTTTGAACCATTTTTGCTTACTTATAGATAGAGCGACTTAGAGATGATCGAAAGTGAGGTCTCCCAATTTTCCCGCCCGCAAGTCACGCAGGAAAATCGTGGCAGCACGATAGTGATCGAGCCGTCCGCCATATGCTAAATAGTGCTTCTTCTCGGCTATGTAGTCAAGGCCATCTTCATAGGTAGATAGTCCTGGCAAATAGGTCTCAAGCCTATTGGGGTAATACTTTTTCATCAGCATCAAGCCGAATTTAGCAATCTCAAGGTTGTCATACCCTTCAGCCGGAAGTAAATTGAGCAGAGCTAAACGCTGCCTTTCTTCTGGAGAAAACAAATTAGCTGGCAAAATTCCCGGTGTATCGAGCATTTCTAATTGGGGATGAACTCGAATCCACTGGGTTCCCCTAGTTACACCTGGCGAATCTCCGGTTTTTGCCTTCTTCCTACCAACAAACCAATTGATCAAAGACGACTTGCCAACGTTGGGAATGCCAACAACACAAGCTCTCATTGGCCTGGCCAGAAGGCCCTTTTTAGCTAAAGCCGCACGTTTGTCGGCGGTTACGGCCAAGGCCGCCTCAATAAAAGTGTTCTTGTGAGCCATCGATTTCAAATCGAGGATCAGACGCTTTTCAGGCGGGCCCTTTTGTTCTTGCTCACTGGCAATTTTGACAAAGGCTCGAAGCTTATCGCCATCACTCAAGTCTGACTTTGAATAGATCAAAACCCGGGGCTTATTGCCGAAAATATCTTTGGAAGCTGGATGCCTTGTGGTTTCAGGAAGACGTCCATCAAGCACTTCTATGACTAAATCAACCCACTTGACGATCTCAGTCAAGCGCTGAAAAGGTGTACTCGCGACCTTGGGTTTGCGAATTACTTTCGTCGGTCGGCCAGCCGGCAGCGGCGCAGCCGGGGCAGCGCTGCTAACGGCACTAGCGAACTTAGACGGACGCCGCCCAACTCCCGCAGAACGGGCCGATTGGGCGGCTTTGGCGGCAAGATCTGAATTCTTGCCCGTTACTTTTTTAGGATTGCGTCCAGACCTAGATAATCCGTTATTGGATCTGCCTGTACTAGAATTTCCATTACTAGAATTGCTAGCACCTCCAGAGGAGCGTGCAGATCTGGTAGAGATTTTCTTAATGCTCAACTCTTACCAATTTTAGTCTTAAGGATTAGCCTTGAGCCGGAGCTGGGGCTGCTGCCTGTACTTGAGCAACAACTTTCTTACCGCCAAGCTTCTCTTTAATACGAGTAGCTTTGCCAGTACGTTGTCTCAAATAGTACAGCTTGGCGCGGCGAACGTCGCCACGGCGCAATACAGTGATTTTCTCAACGCGTGGGCTGTGGACGAGAAATACTCTCTCGATGCCAATACCCTGGAAAACGCGACGAACGGTGAAAGTTTCACCGACTCCGTGACCGGAGTGCTTAATCACAACGCCTTCATAACCTTGAGTACGTTCTTTGCCGCCCTCTTTGATCTTAACGAACACTTTGACAGTGTCGCCAACATCAAACTTGGGAAGGTTCGACTTCAGGAGTGGGGCTTCAATCTCTTTTATAATGCTATTCATAATTATGCCAGTTCACTAATTGGTTCTTCGAAGATATCTATAAGCGGTCTGCGATTGTAACACGGTCATCTCTGGCCTGTGGGGGAAGCGCAAACAAGCGTTAAGCGACATTGGAGATCTTTCATCTAATCTAAACAATTCAAAGGCTGTAAACCTAAAGATCAAGCCGAGCTGCCTTTGCCACCGCGCAGCACCACTGGTGGTGCGGCAACATCTAAACTATCAGCTCCATCTTTTCTCACAGTTTGCTCTGCACGCAGTAGATTTAGCTCAGCAATGAAGTCTTCGATCGAACGAAACTGCCTATACACAGAGGCAAAACGCACATATGCAACTTGATCGAGATTGCTCAACAGCCGCAAACCTATCTCACCCAACATCGAAGCAGCTACTTCTCTGCGACCAGAAGCCAGCAACTCATTTTCAACCGAATCAACTAAATCATCTATCTGCTCAGCGGTTACGGTGGTTTTCGCACAGGCTCGGCTAATTCCGGCTCTGAGCTTATCTCTAATATAAGGTTCGCGGATGCCAGAGCGCTTGACCACAAGAAACTGCACAGTCTCTAGCTTTTCATATGTAGTGAAACGCTTACCACAACCTTCGCATTCTCGCCTGCGCCTGACCGAATTCTCCGCTGTTAGGCGGGATTCGAGCACTCGACTGTCACGATGATTACAAAATGGGCAGAACATCTTCTGATTATAGACCGTTGCGAACAGTCAGAATGATACACTCTGAGCATTTTTAACAGGATTGGGATTATCCCTCAACTGCATTATGTTAGAAAGTCGTCGCCAATCAGTAGAGCTTCAGATTTTGCTGGCCAGCGCCGTCATCCTCCTGCTTGGCATTTTGGTGCTTTTTGTCACCAATCCTTATGCAATCGCTCCAGAGGCAGCTCTGCGCCTAGAAATGGGCAAGCTGCTCTTAGGCGGACAGCGGCCCTATCTCGACTTCATTGACGCTGATCCGCCAACCATGATGCTCTTGTCCACAATCCCTGCCTTTGTTAGCTCCCATTGCAATTGCGATATCGTCCTGACTGCATTAATCTGCGGTTTCACTTTGGCTTTATTATCCGTGGCCACATCTACCTATCTCATAGCAAAATCAGAGCTAGGGGGAAATCCCTTGGCCGTTGGCTGCTTTGCCATTGGTTGTGCGGCTATCAGTAATATATTCATCTTTCAGTTTGCTGAACGAGAGCACCTACTAGTACTGCTCGCCCTTCCCTATATTTTGCTCAGATGGCTAAGAACCTGTGAAATAGATGTAGCCATACCGCGGGTTCTGAGTCAAGCAATAGGATTAGCAGCTGGGCTTGGTTTCTGGCTAAACTTACAATATCTCCTAATTCCACTGATATTAGAACTAGCCTTTTTCTTGCAAAATAATAAGCTTGCAACACTAAGAACTCCAGAAATTACTGCTTGCGTACTAAGTTTAGGCTTGGTGCCTGCCTATCTAGCGTTAAATCCGGCGGTGGGCAAAATCTACTGCAATCTCTTCGTACCGCTGTGGTTCAACAATTACGCTTATCCCATGGACGACCATGCCAGATACCTAGACTGCTCACCCGATTTGCGCCTGTTCTTTTATGCGGCAGCGTTGATTTATGTCGCGGCATTAGCCCTAAGGAAAGAAACGTCACTGTTCTATCCAATGACTTTCCTCTCACTATTTGGTTTCATCCTCTTTATCACTGACAAGCGCGGGGCCACCGCTCAGATTATCTTGCTTGCAGCGCCACTGCTAATAAATTCAAGCATTATCATCGCCATGGCAGCCCGAAGTATTTCTCGATTTTCTAGCGCTGCACTAAAGCGCTCTTACTCTGTTGTAGCAATGCTGCTTCTATTGGCCTCTTTTGTCGGTTGGCAGTCTTGGGCTTTTGCTAAGGCCACTTGTCTCAAACCATCTGAAACGAAACTTGACCCAGCGAAATCGGGGCAACCAAGTGAGTTCTCTGTCTGGTTAAACAAGTACAGTGAACCGGGTGACTGCGTTATGTTCCTGAACGACACAGTGAGCCCAGGCTATCCTCTAACATTGCTCAACAACCGCCGCCCCTGTCCGCCATTTCTCTGGGGATACCCGATCAGGCTTTTGGATGATTGTAATATTACAGACAAAGAACTCCCTCCTGAGTTCATTAACAGCCCACAACAAACCTTCGACCAAACCTATGTCGATGTGGAGCTAGCAAAGGTCATTCAAGAGAAAATCCCCAAGCTGATGTTCATCCAGCAGGGCCGCACTGAAGCCTATTTGAGAAAGCACAAACAAATAGAGCTCGCCCTGATAAAAAATTACAAGCCCATGGGCGAAGCCAACCAAATAAAGCTAAGGAAAACTGAACCCGCCTTCATCAGTGGTTGCTGGTATAGCTTCACCATATGGATGAGGAAAGGTTGATGGCAGAGCAGACCAACAAGAATGCCCCGGGTCTCAATTCATGGAAAATAACTGGACCGATCCTAGTTACTGCCGCACTACTGGCGGTACTATTTATTATTCTAATTCACCCTATGCGTATTGGCTTTGACCAAGCCAAATATATGATCATGGCTGACATGTTGTGGCATGGCAAGACACTTTACGTCGATATAATCGACCTTAATCCACCGCTAATCTGCTACATCAGCTTGATACCGTCATTGGCATCAGCCCTATTCAATATTCCGGCCTCCTTAGCCTTTTCCCTATTCATCTGGACTCTTAGTATCTATTGTGTCTGCATGCTCTATGCTTTGATGATAGAAGCAAAAGAGCAGCCAAACTGGCTATTGGTTAATACCCTCGCTCTCAGCATAGCCATTTACGAATTCATTCTAGTCAGCAATCGCTTGCGCTTTCTCTTTGAATGGGGCCAAAGAGAGCACATATTTATGCTCACTTACTGGCCTTTCTTCTTACTGCGCTATCTGCGCTGGCAACAGCTCTCAGTTCGCCCATGGCTAGCAATTTTAGTGGGAACCATTGCTGGCTGCGGCATGTGCCTGAAGCCTTACTTTTTCATACCAGCAATACTGACTGAGCTTTACTGGTTATTACAAAGCAGACAGCGGCAAATTGGCCCATTTATTAAAGTCGAACTGGCAGCAGTGGCTGCTGTAGCAGCGCTCTATACACTGCACTTCAAATTGCTTTCAGCAGCAGAACAACACGCCTATTTCGACATGCTTATGCCTCTGACTATATCAGGCTACAAATTCTTTGAACGCTCGACCATGTACCTCTGCAACTATAACTTTACTTGCTCAGAAGACGTGCTTATGCACTCGATCTGCTGTGCCGCTCTGACCTTTGCCTTCGTCAGACTAGAGCCCTTTCTTGCACCAGTATGCGCAGTTATGTTCTCCAGCTATTTTATCTATTTCATTCAAGGAAAGGGCTTTCCCCTCCACCTCTTCCCTCTCAATCAATCGACTTTTATCTTGCAAAATATGACACTAATAGCGCTTTACAAGACTATTAGAGAGCAAGTAGCATCAGCCAAATTATTTCAAAAGACGCTACTTGTTCGAAAGTGGTTCGAGGGCACTATCGCCCTTACAGCGCTGATCTTGTGGCTTGGCAATATTTGCTGGCAAGACTACAAACAAGAAATCAGTACCAACCAATTCGATCTAACCAGTATCGGCTACAGAGGCAAGGCTTCGGTAGACGACCTCGCACCATTGGCCAAGCCCATTCTCGAATATACCAATGTCGATGACTATATCGCTATCATTGGCGAAGCCACAGAGCCAAATGCCGGCACGATACTGCAACTTAGGCGCAAATCTGCCACTCGGCACATCGACCTGACAATGCTGGGACCGTTTCGCTACGTGCACGACAACGTGCCCGAAGTCTGGCAAAAATTTCCCAATCAGCTAAACAATTTTATCGATCAGCTGGTTCAAGACCTGAAAGACACCAGTCCGACCCTAGTGTTTTTACAGAATGGGCAAACCACAGATTGGCTTGGTGAATACAAATTTAGTCAACGCTCGCTGGCCAACTACGAAAAGATTGGCGAAGAGAACTATTTCACGATTTACAAGAAAAAAGGCTGTGCCAAATTAGGTGAAATGAGGTTATTCTTCCCCGTAGCCCCTAAATAACAAATGATCAGAAGAATAAAGTGCCAAGGACCAATATAATTAGCTTATGGCGCGCAAGAAAACCAATCACTACGAAATTCTCGGCCTGGCATCTAACACAAATGCCAGCAGGGCCGAAATTAAGCAGGCCTACCGCAAGCTAGTTAAGTCTGTGCACCCCGATTTATCTTTTCATGCCAAACCTGACAATCAGTTGGTGAGCGAAACTGAACAGATGATGTCTATCAACGAGGCCTATGAGACCTTGATGGATAGCGAAAAAAGGGCGCACTACGACTCAGTTGTAATACGGACGAAACCATACACCGGCATGCACATGCCCACTAGTGTGCAAGACTCGCTTGATGAAGAAAAGGCACGAGAGCGTTATCTCAGGCAAGTCTTCCATCCGCTCAGACGCTCAATAGAATCAATACTATCGAAATACAAACAACGCCTCAGCGCTCTGTCTCAAGACATCTATGATGAGCAACTGTTAGAAGAGTTCTCGCATTATGTCGATGATATTGAAAAAACCTTGCTCAAAGCCAGCAACGAATTTACAGATAACCCTCCGCCGCTCACTCTCAAACCAGCCCTGCAGTGGATGCGCCACGCCATAGCTCAAGCTGCCGATGGTCTTGAAGAGCTGCAATATTTCTGTCAAAACTTCGACTACGATCATCTAGCCATGGCAGACAATCTTTTCAAAATTGCTCGCGAACATTCCGCACGAGCACTGCAAGTATCAAAGTCTATCTAACGGCATAAAAACTACGTATTGCAGTGGCTCTGTCACGCAGCAGTGAAATTTCAGCAATTACGCGCTCTTCTTTCTGCTCTGGCCCGTTCAAGAGCTGGCTCAAGGCCTCAAGAACTTCGGCCACATCAGGATGGCAAGCTCCAAACACCTTTTCTTTGGCCAGCAAAGCCTGACGCAAAAGACTCTCAGCCTCCACAAACTGTCCTTGGCCCTGCTTAAGTTTCGCCAGAGAGAGCTGAGTATCAGCCAGATCAGACAAATTCTCTTTGCAGTAGTGCAATCGAATCTTATAGGCTCGCTTCAGCAGCGAGTCCGCTTCCAATAGGTTGCCTTTAACTATTTCGAGCCGAGCAAGGGCATCATAGGAGGCCGACATAATGGGATGGTTGGCAGGGAAGCGCGAACGGCGAAGATCATATGCTTGACGCAGCAAGGGTTCGGCTTGATCAACTTTACCTTGGCGCAGATAGAACTCACCCAGGCCATTAACAAAGCTGGCCCGCATCTCATTCTCCCACTCAACCAATTCGCCTTTGACATCAACAGAATGTTCTAAGATATCTAGGGCAGCCAAATAATTTTTCTCAGCTTCGACCCTGGCCAACTGTTTTTCAAAGAAGCATCCCAAGGCATGACGATCAGCTGCAATAGCGCGTTCTAGAGCCAATTTCTCACTAGAACTCTCGCAATCTTTTATGCTATTGCTCTTGAGATTAATCGAACGTGTGAGAAAGGAATGAGCCTGCTCGAAATTGCCGAGGCATTGCTCCACACTAGCCAAATGACTTAATACAAACGGCGTTACCGAAGTTGTAGCTGGCATTCCAGCCATACAATCTGACTGTGCCAGGGCCGCAGTGAGCCGCTCTTTCGCCGCAATAAATTGCCCGCTCACCATTTCAGAGTTAGCTAAATTTAGTGAATTGAAAGCAGCAAAGGGCGAGTCGCTTAAACCGGCCACCTGCACCAATGGCTGCACGGCAATGTCGCTTTGTACTCCTAATCGAGCCAAGGCAAAAGCTAGAGAATAATAACCTTGATGGAAGGCCCAACCGGCAAGATCAACCATGCACCAAGACAGCACAAAGGGAGCACATAGGGCCCAGAGCAGGAGCAGAATAGCCAGGCCAACACGAACAGCTGATGCACTAGAGCCAGGCAAAGCAGCAAAAAGCCAGGCAAAGCACACACCCACAAGAAGCCACTTGCACCAAGCTGATAAACCAGACATAGAGTTAGCCTATTGAATTAAGCTAGCGAGAAATCGAAACAGGCGTAACAAGCGCACCGTCATGCTCATTCACCGCCGGTTTAACCACCGGCTCAGTGCCACTATAGGCGACACCAATCAAATCATACGGTTTTGCTTCTTCTACCAGTACCATATTCACTTCGGCCATATAAACTGGAGCTTCGGCAGATTCGCGCACATAGACCTGATTGTCGATACCAGGCGCATCCCACTGACTGCGGCCGATATAGAGCTTCTTACCTTCGTCAAAACTCTCAATCAGAACTGGTATCACTTGACCAACCATGGCTTTGTTGGAAGCGAACGCAATGTCGTGTTGTAGACGCATAATGCGATTACGTCTTGCTTTCTTGACTTTCTCTGTCAATTGATTGTCCATATGACCCGAAGGAACTTCCATTTGCTTCGAGTATGTAAAGACGCCCAAGCGATCAAAGCGATATTTCTCGATAAACTGCACAAGATGTTCAAACTGCTCGTCTGTTTCGCCCGGGAAGCCCACAATAAAAGTAGAACGGATCTTCGCTTCAGGCAGAACCTCTCTAATTAGGTCCATAACTTTTTCTGGATTTCTTGGTCTAGCCATAGCGGACAGAACAGCCGGATGAGAGTGCTGCAGCGGAATATCTACATACTTAACCACTTTAGGCAAGCGCTTGATCGCTTCCAGAAGAGCTCTATTAGTTTCAGTTGGATAGCAATACATAATGCGGATCCAGTCTAAATCTTCAATTTCATGAAGGGCTTCTAAAAGCTCAGGCAAGGCCATTTTGTTGTAGATATCTAGACCGTAATAACTTGAGTCTTGTGATACCAAAATGATTTCTTTTACGCCGCCTTTAACCAAAATGCGCGCTTCTTTTACTAGCGACTCAATCGTGCGTGAGCGAAACTTACCGCGTAAAAGCGGAATTATGCAGAATGTACAAGCGTGGTCGCAGCCCTCAGCAATCTTCAAATAGGCCGATGCGCCAACGCCGGTGACCATCCGCGGCAAAACTTCATCATCATAATTATTGGGCACGTCACTGACTTCAACAACCCTGAGCGAAGAGTCGCGCGCAACAGCCTTAATTACATCAACTATTTTAGTGATATCACCAGTACCTACAACTGCCCGGGCTTCTGGTATTTCAGTGAGCAATTCTTCTTTGAAGTGCTGAGCAAGACAGCCAGCAATGATTAGCTCTTTGCCTTGATCGGCCAGTTCAACTAAGGTGCGCACCGATTCTTTGCGAGCATCACCGATGAAAGAACAGGTATTAACGAGACAGAGCTCAGCCTCATCGTTATCAAAGGTGACTTCAAATCCAGCCTCATTCAAAAGACCAAGCATCACTTCAGTATCAGTGGCATTCTTAGGACAGCCCAAAGAAACCACCCCAATCTTGGGGTTACGCATTTAATTACACTCTCCATCCGCGCTTGCTTTTAGCTATCATCAAACAAGTTGATTTCAATTAAGCCATTGTCAAGCTAGTCGTTATCAAGACGTCCATCATTGTAGCGGTATGGCACATCGATAGATCGCGTTCCGCCGCCAGATGAGACCCCTGGAATGTCGCGGGTGCCTTCTTCAGAGCGGCGCGAGCGGCGCCCTTGGCTAACTGAGCCATCTGTAGTAGTTTTTCTCACCGCCGGCTTCCACTTTACAGTTGTTACAGCAGGCTTGCTTGCAGCATCGCCAGTGGCAGCGGTAGCAGCAGCATCGCCTCCAGCTGCAGGCACGGGAGTGCTGGCGAAGACACGCTCAGCAATTTTGCCAGGCAAGCCAAAAGCTTCACTCTTGCCTAGATAATCAACAGTTAAGCTTCCGCCATTACCGGCTCTTACTCTCAGGCCCTGCGCATCTTGGAAGTCTCGGCGCTCACCCATTTCTAGATAACCAGTGAAGAGCGACTGACCCGAAGCAACAGATTTCACTTCAACCCAAACGTGCTGACTAGCCGATAAGGCAATTTTGTTATCAGTGGAAGGCACTGCAGCGGCACCGTTGGTGACAGCGCCAGTGACGGCGTTAGTGCCTGCGGCAACTCCCGTGGCAGGCAACTGACCGGGGTTGAATCGCTCAGCCGAGCGCCCTAGGGCCAAAAGTCCAGGATCTTGCGTAGTCATCTGAGTCTGGTACCAGGCACCAAGACCACAAACCACGCCAAGAACAGCGATTAAAAGCAAACTTGGATAGAAAAAAGTTTTAGTGAAACTAGGTGCTTCTGTCTCTACTCTTGGTTTTGAGACATAAACCAAGGGGGCTACAGCTTGTTGAACACCGCCACCACGATTGAAAAGTCCGCGACCGTTTTCCACAACAGGCTGACCTGCTCGCTTATATTCATCGGCCAGAGACTGACCATTGAGGCCCAACATGTCGCCATAACGTTTGATAAAACCAGCGACATAAACTGGTTCTGGAAGGTCATCAAAGCGACCACTCTCAAGAGCGTCAATATGGTTTACGGGAATCTTAGTACGGTCATAGACTTGGCCAACGGATAGGCTTTGCCCTTCCCGTGCGACTTTGAGTTTCTGTCCAATTTGCTCAAGCGACATTTATGCATCCAGTAAGTGTCAATTCAGTAAGTAAAATTCAGTAAGTAAAATATCAACGAGTAAGAATGCGTCAAAACAACTTTCTTAGAAGCTTTTGTCTGCCTCAGTAGGTTGCAAAAGCGCAAGCTCCTGATTGTTGAGACGACGCCATGATCCAGATTCCAGTTGACTTAATTGTAACCCACCAATGGCAACCCTGACCAAACGCGTTACTCTGTAACCAACTTGCGCCAACATCCGCCTGATTTGCCGATTTTTGCCTTCTCGCAGCTCTATTTCCAGCTGCGAATAGCGTGGATTAGCAGAAATTTTGCGTACAAAAGCAGGCTCAGTCATACCTTCTGACAACCTGACGCCCTGGCGCAAAGCCGTTATGGCATTTTTTGATATATCGCCTTCCACATTGACGCGATAAAGCTTCGGCACTTCGTGGGACGGGTGGGTCAAATAGCGAGCCATGTCACCATCGTTTGTCAGCAGCAAGAGCCCCTCAGAATCGGAGTCTAGGCGACCGACCGGTTTTAAATGCATTAGCTCTTCAGGTAGAAGATCGATGACAGTACGGCGACCACGCTCGTCATCACAAGTAACAACAACACCTTTGGGCTTATTCATGACAACATAATCAAGCCGTTTCTTTTGCAAGGGCGTGCCGTCAACAGAGAGTTTGTCTCGCCCCATGTCAACCACTCGGTTGAAGTCAGTGACGACCTCGCCGTTGACACGCACTAAACCATCAGCGATCAGCACATCTGCCTTTCGCCGAGAACAAATGCCACAAGCTGCTAAAGCTCTATTGAGCCTTAGCAGCCTCTTTGGGCTGGATTCCTTTTTCTTCAACTTCCTAAATCTCTAAATATCAGCCCGAAGTGGCACTTTCCACATCGTCTACCATTACCTTGGAGCTCTGACCAGCTAGCTCTTGCAGTTTATGAGCAATTTGGTCTTTAGTTCCGACTACAGAGTCAGAAGCCTTCTTTAATACTTCGGTACTCTTGCTCTTAGCTTCAGTAATCACAGTGCCTGTTTTCTCGCGCACATCAACCAAAGAGTCAGATGCCTGCTTGTACAGGTCTTCAGAATTATCAGCAATCTGCTGTCTCAGCTCTGCGCCTGATTTCGGTGCCGATAGAATTCCGACTATATAGCCAAGCACTCCACCAACCACCAATCCTTCTAGAAATCTGCTCATTTAACTACTCCTAACCTACTTTCTAATCTGGGATCTGGTCTCTTCTATCTTTTGCCCACTTCGGACAATCTCATTTCGTCTTTTTGGTCACGACTACCTTTTTCAGGACGGCGCTCTAAGTAAGAACGCACTCCAGCAAACAATCCAGCACCAAACACCGATGACTGTTTCTTTGCTTCACCTGTAAACTTATCTAAGCCACCTTTGACATCACCAACTTTTGACCCTACTTCGGTAATACGTTTCTCAGCAGTGGTTTTTAGCTCGAGCACCGTGCCAAGCAAGGCATCAACCTGCTTCAGAGTAGGACCGAGTTCTTGATTTACTGTTCCCAAAAGCCTTTCTAAGGCCGAAAGAGTTCGTTCAGATTGCTTGACCATCGACATCATGGGCAGGCTCACTGCCATCAATGAGACGGCTAGAAAAATCAGGGCCACGGCCACCAAAATATCTAGAGGGCCTCCGAAAGAAGCGTTTACATGGTCCACAAAAAACCCCTTTAACTAGGTTGAGAATTTTGGCTTAGCCGCCGATTTCAATTTCTTCGCGCTTTTTAGCAGCAGCTAACTTACCTGCAGCCAGTGCCCGTCTCAACCGCATGCCCTGTTCTTCAACATTCATTTGACAATAATTGAGGAAAGAAGCGTACAAATCGAGGGAGTCATCGACAACCTCGCCTAAACGCTCTGGCACGTCTTTAGCGCTTCGCTGTATAACATCACGTGTCTCACTGCCAGACTTAGGAGCAGTCAGTAATGCAAGAGTTACTCCGCCCATTGCACCCAGTACTAAACCTGTAAAAAGCGAGACCAGCCCACCGCCACCTGCGGCATTGCCAGAATCAGCTTGCGAGTTATTGGCTCTACCCATAAACTTTTTCTCCGCTCCGAATATTTCAGACAAGCGAGTATATCACCCAGTGCTATTTCTAGCCTAGTTTAAGGGCAGTCTATGACTAGTTATTATCACTAATGAACCGGTGTCTTCTCAATTGCTTGAAAACGCTCGGCCAGTAAGTCGCAAAGATGCTCAGCAATGGCGCGTTTCGGCATTCTAGGCAAGCTTTCTTTGGCGCCGTCTGAATTGAGAATAATGACGGCATTGTCATCAGATCCAAAGCCGATATCTGGCACCGAAATATCGTTTCCAACTATAACGTCAAGATTTTTGCGTTTTAGTTTCTGGGTAGCATTCGACAATAATGCCTCTGACTCAGCAGCAAAGCCGATAATTACTTGATCTTTGCGCTTAACCCGACCAAGCAAATCGATAATATCTGGGTTCTTCGTTAACTCCAAGACAAGATCTTCAGAATCAGTCTTCTTTATCTTGTGATTGGATGTGGTCAGTGGTCTAAAGTCGGCCACTGCAGCGGTCATTACCAGGGCGTCGCAACCATCAAATTCTGACTCAACAGCATCTTGCATTTCTTGGGCAGTCTCTACCACGATCACCGGATAAGCCCGCTCCACATCTACGGTAGAAACCAAGGTGACGTCAGCGCCGCGACCGTGAGCGGCATCAGCCATAGCGATGCCCATTTTGCCAGAGGAGCGGTTGCCAATGAAACGCACAGGGTCAATTGGTTCTCTTGTGCCCCCAGCCGTGACCAGCAAACGCTTAGTAGATAAGGTGAGATGAGCCAGTAGTCGAGCTGCTACAGCAGCGATAATGGTGTCAACTGAAGCCATCTTGCCAGTGCCCCAATCACCGCAAGCGACTTCGCCATACTCAGGTGGAATAACATCGTAGCGATAGCGATTTTCTAAGATTGAAAGATTGTGCTTAGTGGCTGGATGCTGCAGCATCACAGGGTTCATGGCCGGCGCAATCATGACCTTAGCAGGTGAAGCTAAGACCATAGTCGTCAACAAGTCATCACAAATTCCCGCCGCTAACTTGGCAATCAAATCGGCTGTGGCTGGCGCAATCAAGATCAGATCAGCCTTCTTAGCCAAATCTATGTGCTCCGGGCGCCAATTAGCTTGCGCACCATATTGCTCACAATGGGCCTGGTTGCGCGTGATTGTCGTGAGCGAGAGCGGTGTAATAAATTCTTTGGCGTTTGGAGTTAAGACCGCATGGACATCAGCCCCGGCATGGCGAAGCATTGAGGCAATGTCGCAGGCTTTGTAGGCAGCAATGCCACCACTAATGCCGAGAAGGACGGTCTTGTTCTCAAGAGGATTGAAGGTATCAAAACCGAATTTAGAATCCCGCTTTTTAGAGGACTTCTTCATTGTCATAAGCCTTCAATGCCTCAAAACTAAAAAACCAAAAACCCAGTCTGTACTATTATGTACTGCTGATATTGTAAATGAAAGAATGGTCTAAATATGAATAAGTTCTACGTCACAACCGCCATCGATTACGTCAACGCCGCCCCCCACATCGGCCACGCTTACGAAAAAATAGCCGCAGACGTGATTGCTCGCTATTACAGAATGCGAGGCTACGATGTGCGCTTTCTCACCGGCGTCGACGAGCATGGTATCAAGATCCAACGTTCCGCTGAGGCTGTAGGCAAAACCCCCCAGGCTTTTTGCGACGAAATCTCTGAAATGTTCAAAGAATCCTGGGCCAATCTCAACCTCTCTTTTGACCGCTTCATTCGCACCACCGAACCAGCACACGAAAAAGTTGTACAAAGCCTCTTTCGCCAGCTGCGTGATCAAGGTGATATCTACAAATCAACTTACTCCGCCCTCTACTGCGAAGGCTGTGAAGACTTTGTCAGAGAGCGCGATCTTGATGAAAATGGCAACTGCCACAATCACCTCAAGCCACCCAAGCAAGTGGCTGAAGAAAACTATTTCTTCAAACTGACAAAATACAAACCGCAAATTCAAGCCTGGCTAGAAGCCAATCCTACAGCGGTTCAACCCGACGGTCGGCGCAAAGAAGTTCTCAACCAATTGAACGACCCAGAATTGGGCGATTTCAGCGTATCTCGCTCAAAAAAATCGCTCACTTGGGGCATCCCTGTACCAGACGACGATGATCAAGTTATCTATGTCTGGATGGACGCTTTGAGCAACTACATCACCGGTTGCGGCTACCTCACAGACGAAGAGCAATTCAAGCAATATTGGCCCTGTGACCTGCATCTAATTGGCAAAGACATCACCAAGTTTCACAGCATTTACTGGATTGCCTTCTTGTTGGCAGCCAATATTCCGCTACCTAAGCAGATTTTTGCTCATGGTTTTATCACTGTTGAAGGTCAAAAAATCAGTAAATCTCTGGGCAATGTCATTGATCCCAACAAATTAGTTGAGCAATACGGTGCTGATGCTGTGCGCTTCTACCTCTTTAGCCGCACACCAATGGATCAAGACGGCGACTTCTCAAGGGCCGAATTCATCAGCACATGCAACGCCGCTCTCGCCAACGGCATAGGCAATTTGCTCAGTCGCACACTGAAGCTAATTGAAACCAACTGTGAGAGCAAATTACCCGACGCCAAGCCTGAAAACCAGCTGCGCGAAAATGCCAATGAACTCCATGTGGTTTATAACGCTCACATGGTCAAACTAGAATATGCCAAAGCAATCGATTCGATTTTAGCTCTGGTCGACTTGACCAATAAATATTTTGCTGACGAAAAGCCCTGGTCAATGTTCAAAGAAGGCAAGGTAAAAGAAGGCCAAGAAGTCCTCTACACCTCAGTTGAGATGTTGCGTCGTATGGCCTTCCAAATTTATCCTTTCGCACCAAAACTGGCCTCAGACCTTTGGTGGCAACTTGGTCACGAAGATGAATTAGAAATTTTTGGTGACAGCGATCGGCCCGATGGTTTCTTTGACATGATTCCGGCAGGGCAACATGTGCGCAATGCTGGACCGATCTTCAAGCGTATTGAAGAACCTAAAAACGCCTAAGCGCACACTAGAAGTGGTGCCTATTTTGCGAACTGGGACTTAGCCAACAGGTACTGAAGGCACTTTGGCGGGTCGGCGCAGGATAGTGATGCGCTTAAATTCAGTGGAATTGAATTTATCAACAGACTGAATCGCCATGGTTCCTAGATCGCTGTCGTTGTTGAATATTTTGCCATTGCCCATATAAACCGCGGCATGCGAATAATCTCCACCAGCTCTATAGCCCAATATCACGTCGCCAGGCTTGAGATCAGCTATTGCTACCTCGGTAAAACCGTTGTCTTCACGAAGTTCTTTCTCAAACTGACGCGTATTGATCTCATTGGTGTTGAGTCCATAGCCTTGGTCAAGAAGGAGACTAGCAGCCTTCACACAACCTAGACGATCGGTGGGAAGACGGTTGTCGTAGGCGGTGGTGTGTTTACCCACAAGGCCCTCGGCGGTCTGACAGAGCTTTTGATAAACAGCCCAATCGTATGCACTCATAGCATTGGTCGGTAGAGTGCGAGTAGGCTCTCTTTGTTCTACTTCTGGCCGACGTTCAACCGTTTCACGTCTGTTGCGTGGCTGCCTTTCAATATAATCGCGATCGGGCGGACAATCAGTGGCGCCAGTATCCCAGAATGCTTGGGCACGACGCTGCTGCAGGCGCCAGTCTTGTGGCTCAGGCAAATATTGTTGGCGCCGTGGCACAGGCAACCAACCACGTTGCTGTATATAAGATGACTCGCCGAAATCTTCGTAGCCTTTGCGGAAGCTATAGTCAGGGGTCAGGTATGGTCGGCTAACAAAAGCGCCGTCGAAGCGCTGGTTATTCTGCTGCCATCTGTCTTGCTGCCATCTGTCTTGTGGATAGCGCCCCTGCTGCCAATTATCTTGCTGCCACCTATCCTGTTGCCAGCGGTCTTGCTGCCATCTGTCTTGCTGATAACGCTGGTGATGATTACCACCATAATCAAAACGATTGCCAGCCAAAAGCATGTCAACCGGCCCGAGGGATACTGACATGGCCAGATTGTTGCGAGCATCACCCCTATATTGAACGGGCAATGCATAGTCTTGAAAGGCGCCATTCTGATAGGCCCCGTCTTGGACATAACGGTCCTGGTTGAACCGATCTTGGCCATACGAGCGCCGATTTGAATTGTCTTCTAATGAATTCCAGTTCGACATAGACCCTTTCAAATAACCTGTTTGCGTGAGGGAGCGTAATACTTGACCACACAACTACTATAGGTCAGACCCATTAAGCCTTACAATATGGCTCCCCCGGTTTCTCCCATAAAACGACTGGAGAATTTATCTTGGTAGCGTCAACAAAAGAACTAACTCTTGTTTTTCCCAGCAAAACCACCCTGGGAAACCTCTATCTGTCCAAAAGAACCTTTCCCCATAACCGCAGCTGGATCGGCCAAGCCTCGGGTGAAGTGAAATTGAGCCTCCCAGACCAATCAATTATTGGTCTGGCCATGGCCCACGACGTCGACGCCCGCACCGCAGAAGGCAGCGCCGCGGCCCTGGGACAAATCACCTCGATGGATTTGTCCACCGCGCAATATTCGCCAGCATTTTTAGCGGCAATATTAAAACTATCGACTCTGGTCGAATTGCGCCTCGATTTCCTCAACCTCACTAGTCAAGACTTCGTTAATTTGAACGAGGCCACAGCCCTGGAGACCCTATGGCTCACCGGCAGCACCATCAATGACCAAATTTTGCCCCTGGTACAAGGGGTGAAGACCCTCACCAGCCTGACGATCAAGAGCACCAAGATTAGCGATGCCAGCATGAAAGCCCTGGCGGCCCTACCCCATTTGAAGAACCTGCACCTGCCAGCTACCATCAGCGACAGCGGGGTAATAGACCTGACAGCTTCATCTAGTATCGAAGACCTCGATATTTCTTACACGTCCATTACGGCCAAGTCTCTGGCAGCCCTGGCCAATCTCAAGAGCCTTAGCACCTTATATGTTAATGACACGACTTTGAGTGACGACAGCATGGCTGAGGTCAAAAACATAAAAGGATTGAAAGTGCTTTTCTTAAATGGCACTAAAGTTACAGACAAATGTCTGGAACAACTGGCCGAAGCCACCCAGCTAGAACACCTAGAACTGCGCGACACCAAAGTCACTGAAATTGGCATTGCCCGTCTGCGCAGCAAATTAAAAGACTGCGCTATCTTTGGGCCTTAAGCTCTAGTCTTCGACTTCGGTGACAGGTTTAACCGCATCATCAGCGGTTGTGCGTGGTCGGACAAAAAGCCAACGCTGAATTTTTTGCCAGACTGTGCCTTTCTTCTTCTCTACTTCACTTCTGACTCTATGAAGGCGGAAGCGATCCAATTCAAATTTGATTTTGGTTAGCTCCGAGCGATAATCTTCGGTCCGCACTGCCACCATCATGGCACGATCAGCTTGGGCTTGAAGGTCAGGAAGTATGTTGAGCTGGGTCTCTAAACCGGCGATCTTGGCACGGTCTTCTACTCGATCTGTCAGCAATTTGATAATGGTGTCTTGTGCTTCAATCACGAGATTGCGCAAAGATTCAATTTCGGCAGTGCGATCATTGACTTGAACATCTTGAGCAAGAGATATCGCTGTAGAAGTGCCACTATGCAGAGGAGCTGGGAGATTTGGTGTATCTGTCTTGAGAATGCTGACAAAGCCTTCTAGCAGCTGAACCAGATCTTTTTTAGAAACTCTATCGTCGCCAGTTACAAGCTCTTTCACAGCGGTGATGCTTGTATTTTCTGCTACGGAGTCTGAAGACTCACTATTTTCAACTGCGAAATTTTCTAGATCAACGCCTTCAGCGGAGACACGCTCAGCAGTAGACTCTTCAATGTTGGGAGCCAGTCCATTTGGTGCAACTATTGATTCGGCCGACATTGCATGCGCTTGACTGGTCATAACTCGCCCCATATTCATTAAAACTTGGGCTTATTATCACCACAATAAGCGATCTTGTCTAGTTTTTTATAGACAAAAGACGACCCTATATATGGTGCATATAAAACTCCGCAATAAAGCAGTCTTTAGTGCCTACGTTTCGGCTTTAGGGGTGCTGCTGGCTTCTGCACTTCTTCTTTGTCGGAAGGCAGCGGTTTGCTAACAGCAAAAAACTTCTCAAGAACAACCTTGGCCAGCGGTGCACAAGTGCTACCACCGTGACCACCGTGCTCAACAAAACAAGCAATAGCTATGCGTGGTTTGTCAGCCGGGGCATAACAGGCGAACCAAGCGTGGGTTTTACTTCCAGCCGGTGGAGCCTCTGCCGAACCAGTCTTTCCTGCTACTTCAACATCACCAAGCTTGGTAGCGCCACCGGTGCCGCTAGCAACCACGGCTTTTAAACCATCAAGCACAACTTTAAGATAGACCGGGTTGGTTTTAACTGTCTCACACTTAGGTGAGGGAATCTGCCTGTCGGCAATTTTCATGACCAGGTGCAAATTTGGCACCTTGCCCTTCATGCCTAGACCAGCAAAGATACGAGCGGCCTGAGCTGGAGTGACCTGCACATAGGTCTGGCCAATAGACATGTGAAGGGTGTTACCGGGATACCATTTCTCATGATAGACCCGCTCTTTCCACTCTGAATCTGGCACAAGACCTTTGCCTTCATGGCGCAACTCAAGACCAGTAGGCCGCCCAGCACCAAATTTCACTGCCCATTCTTTGATTTGCTCAGGCTTCATTTTTAATGCCATTTGATAGAAGGCTGAATCTCGAGACCAGGCAAGACACTTAACCAGATCAAAAAGGCCGGTAGTGCCAGTCCAGTCGCCGAAGAAAAATCCACCTAAAGAAATACCACCAGAAACATGGAGTTTGGTATCAGGCTTAACGGCACCAACCTGCAGGGCAGCTAAAAGGGTCAAAGCCTTCCAAATAGAACCTGGTGGATAACCAGACAAGGCCCGATTGAAGAGCGGGTGATCAGGGGCATTTATGCGCTTCCACACCGCCGGAGTAATGCGTTTCGTAAAAACGTTTGGGTCATAACTCGGCCTTGATACCATCGCCAGAACTTCACCGTTTTGAGGATCGATGGCCACAATTGCTCCGGAACGAGCTCCAAGTGCTTCATAGGCAGCCTTTTGCAAATCAAGATCAATGGAAACTACTATTGGTTTGCCTGGTATAGACTCTTTGGTAATCTGGGGCTTTGATGTAGCAGCCGAAAGTGAATTACCCATGGCGTTGACGCGAACACGCTGCTCGCCATCAACACCCCGCAGCTGATCATCATAAAGTCGCTCGATGCCGTCTTGACCAACCACATCACCCATCTTGCGATCGGGCCGGCGGTCTAGCTGCGCCTGAGAAATCGAGCCGCAATAGCCAAGCACGTGAGCGGTAACCTCGGCATTGGGATAGCTGCGGCTGATGTCTGGCAGAATATCAATGCCAGGCAAGAACAGCTTGTTCTCAAAGAAGCGAGCCACTGTGGTCATATCGACATCATGATCAATTACCACTGGCAAAACCGAACCAGATACCTTGGCCTTAAGCAACTCTTCTAAGATTTTGGGCTCGGGCATGTCGATTACCTTTGCCAGCCGAGCAGACAAATCTTTGACATTATCAAGTTGGGCCGGAATGGCAATCATCGAAAGCGACTGTTTGTTAGTGGCTAGCAAGTTGCCGTGACGGTCATAGATGTTGCCCCGTGGGGCTCTTAAGAAAGTAACCCGAGTAGAATTTTCTACAGCCTGATTTTTGTAATAGCCATTTTGGAGAATCTGCAGCCAAACGAGACGAGCAACAAGTGCCCCCATAGCCAATACGATGATGAGTGATAAAACAAACATCTTCGGGCGCATGTCACGGCTGGCACCGGCACTGCCACTATCGGTATTGATAAAAGTGCGATCTCCGCTCATTACCACTAAAAAACTGTCCTCACGACTAATAGACTCTACTCAGTGGACATATGACGCCAGCGGGAGAATTCGAACCAGCCTCGCATGGGAAAGAATAAAACCGGGGCAATTAAGGCGTTTAAAAGGGCTTCGGGAAAACTGATCATTACCAGATGGCTAAATACCTCATGCCTACCCATTAATGATAATTGCACAGCCATCAGTATTTCGCCAAGAAAACTTAGTAGCAGAACCAAGGGAATGCAGAGAAAAGCGGCCTGGTTGAAGTTCTTCAATGAAAAATAACCAGCCGTCCAGCCAATAATAGGATAGGCAAAGGGATAGGCGGGAATTACCGACGAAGCTAGGGCTGCGAAAAATGCACCAATAATGGCTCCTGATGGAGAGCCTGAAAGTAGCTGGCGCACTAGAATGGCAGGCAAGGTCGAAACGCGCAATTCATCGTTGGTTGGCTTAGGCATAGGAGAACCAAATGTGACGCCCCAAACAATGATCATGGTCAAAGGCAAATTACAAAGTACATCACCAAAACGAAACTTGCTCAGCAAGGCCAGCTGAATCAACCAAACCATAAGCACAAGAACGGCTGCTATGCTTATTTCACCCAAACGCTTGCGGCTACGCACCGAACCTAAAATCATCGTTTTCCTCCCTAATTCTCTAAGGGAGGAAGAACTAGAACTTGACTGATGTCATAGCAGTTCTCCGACAGCTTCACGTCAATCTGCATTGAAGCACCGTTAGCATCACGCCTAACAGCAGCCACAGCGCCAACCGGATGGTTGTCTGGGAATATACCGGCTTTTCCTAGAGTGACAACTTTATCGCCCACATCTACATTGGTGCCGATCGGTACATAGTCTATGCGGGCCAAATTTTGATAGTTACCGACCAGAGTTCCGGTTAATCCCAACTTCGAAATCAAGACTCCTTCTTTTTGTTCGGGATCTGTAGCTAATCGCACCACACTGTCATGTTCAGAGACACGAACAACCTGGCCCACTACTCCAGAAATTGAAATTACGGCCGAGCCGACCGTGATTTTGTCAGCCGAGCCTTTATCTATAACCACTTGCTCAAACCAGTTATCCGGATTGCGGGCCACAACTTCAGCTGAAACTGTTACGCGGCCAGCCTTTGATTTCAGACCAAGCAGGCTTCTCAATCGACTGGTATCGCGCGATTCTTGTTTAAGGCGAGCCAATTCAAGCTCATTTTGAGCCAGTTTACTCTCTAGTGAGCGAATGCGAGTAGAGGCATTGAGCAACTGCTCAGCAAGATTTTTAGTCGAAACAAATTGATATTCGCCCTTCGCATAGATAGACGAGAACCAACTAGACACAGACAGAGCCATACCGCTCACCGGCACCGCCACCATTAAAACTAACATGATCAAGAAGAGATACTCAGCAACCGACTGAGATTGAGCCTCTAGATCAGACTCATTTCTAACAGCCACGCTCTCTCCTCTAAATCAAATCTAAATCTATTTGTGACACATGCACTGTTCTAGAACGCGCCGGTAGGTGGGATCTGTGAGCATTTTGCCCGTACCGATGGCAACAGACGAAAGGGGATCATCAGCAACAAATACCGGAACTTCAGTCTCGCTCGAGATCAATTCATCTAAACCTTGCAATAAGGCACCACCACCGGTGAGGACAATACCGCGATTAAATATATCAGCGGCCAGTTCAGGTGGGGTTCTTTCTAGAGTGCGCTTAACTGCCTCGACAATCGACCATAACGGCTCTTGCATTGCTTCTCTAACTTCACCACGACTTATGGTAATGGTTCGAGGCATGCCGTTTAACAAGCTCAAGCCGCGCACATCAATTTTGTCATTGTCTTTAGTTTTAAAAGCTGAACCCAAACGAAACTTGATTTCTTCAGCCGTGCGATCACCGATAGCCAGGCTGTGTACTTTCTTCAAATAGAAAATAATGCTGTCATTGAGCTCATCACCAGCGATCCGAATCGATTCATTGACGACAATACCAGACAAACTAATAACAGCTACTTCAGTAGTGCCACCACCGATATCGACAATCATTGAACCAGTAGGCTCAACCACTGGTAAAGAAGCACCAATAGCAGCGGCCATTGGTTCTTCTGGCAGATAGATAAGATTAGCGCGGGCGTTTTCGGCCACTGACTTAATAGCAATGCGCTCTACTGATGTCACACCAGAAGGAACGCCAATGGCCATATCAGGATTCTTGATACCGCCAGAGCCGGTCACTCGCTCAACAAACTTTTTGAGCATGATCTTAGCGTACTCAAGATCGGCGACAACGCCGTCTTTAAGCGGTCTTATGGCACGAATTCCCTGGGGTGTGCGGCCGATCATGGCCCGCGCCTCTTCCCCAACCCAACGCACTAAGTTGGTATTTTCATCGACGGCAACCACGGATGGTTCGCGCAGAACAACACCTTTGTCATGGACATATATGAGCGTGTTGGCTGTGCCGAGGTCAATACCTAAAGCCGTGCCGAAAAAACTCTTGAACCAGACCACTGATACTCCAGAATAGCAAGTGTATATGTAACGAAAGCCGACTAGTCTTAGGGCCCTAGTTTAACACTATTTGGCCTTCTTGGCTCTATAACCAAGTATGGCCGAGCGCAGCAAAGTCATCTCTGAGCCGTCGTCTTGCTTGATATGAAAGGCTTCTTCGTCGAACCAGCGCAAGGCACCAGTATATTTACTGCCTTTGCCGTCAAGGGAGAGAAATTCAAGCACTGTTTGCTCGCGAATAAAGCGCTGAAGCTCAGCCGTCGTGGGTGTTTTATTGTCTTGGGTAATCGACATTTAGAGCTTAATCCGTGACATCTCGGCTGACCAATTTACCAGCTCTAGACTTCTGCTCTGAGATTTGACCATCCTCGTTTTCAATAGTCTTATGCATATTGACCACATAGCGACGGCCCTTCCAGTTAACCTGGCCACCGGTATGCACTAAATATGCAGAGTGCAGATAGAGCATGCTCATAGTCATACAGCCGAAGGGAGTAAGCAAGAAGTGATACCACTTCAAACCAGCATGATGGCAAGCGGTAAGTCTCTGCCAGAGGGCTAGGACGCTTATCTGCACAACAACGAGAGCAGTCAAGCTATAGAGCGACTGATCTATATCTCCTTTAAACCAAAGAGATACAACATAGGCAAGGAAAAGCCAGGGTAAGACAACAACACTATTGGTGAGAATTATCATCATCACCAAATTAGAAACTTTGCTCTCTATAAATGAATAGAGGTTCTTTGTCCAACCCATCCACATAGATTCAAGATCGGTATACATACGCACTGAATAGAGCGTCTTACCGTCTGCTACTTCAATTTTAAAACCTTTCTCTTTGAAAACCCTAGCGATGGCGTGATCTTCAACAATCTCGTCGCGCACGCTCTGGTGTCCACCAACCGCTAGATAAGAGCTGCGGCGGCAAAGTATATATTGACCATATGCATAAGCACGAGCAGCTGTGGGATCATTTACGGTGTGGAAAGGATCGCCAATCAAAAAGGAGCTGAGTAAAACAGGCATCACCAGGCGCTCAGAGAAGCTACCGAGCTCTTGCATCGGCACAAACGACATCAAATCAATCTTGTTATCGATGGCATGACTAACCGAATCCCGCAATGAATTGGGGTGGTGGTAAGTATCAGCATCAGTAAAAATGAAGAACTCGCCAGAGGCATAACCAACAGCATGAGCTAAGGCATTGCACTTGCCAATCCAACCAGCCGGAGCGTCTTTGCCGCGAACAAATTTGACTCGATTGTCACGCAGAGCAATCGCTTGAATAATATCGCCAGTAGAATCGGTGGAACGATCATCAATCACTACAAGCTCAAAATTTGGATAATCTTGGGCTAAGAGCGACTCAATGCAACGAGCAATCTTGGTTTCTTCGTTTCGAGCAGGAACCAACACTGAGACAAAGGGCAATTCGCGCTCTGCCTTCTTGCTGCTTTCAACTGGCTTCAAAAGCATGTAGTAGGCCAAAGTAAGGCCGTACAAAGCCACAATAAACAATGTGCTGATCAGGAAGACACTAAGTAACATGTCTAATTAACCACCGTAGTCATAGAATCCCTTGCCGGTTTTCTTGCCCAAATGCCCAGCCGACACCAACTGCTTGATTATAGGGCAGGGTCTGTACTTCGGATCTCCAAACCCTTCCTGCAGTGTCTCAAGAATATGCAAACAAATATCTAGACCAATGAAATCGGCTAGCGCCAGCGGGCCCATGGGGTGGTTGTAACCAAGTACCATACCAGTATCGATTTCTTTAGCAGTGGAAAGGCCTTCCATCAAAGCAAAAGCAGCTTCATTGATTAAAACAAGACCAAGCCTGGTGGTGATGAAACCGGGAAAATCTTTGGAACAAATCAAAGTCTTACCAAGTTCTTCGCCAAAGCTTTTGACTTTCTCTAAGGTCTCAGCCGACGTATCGTAACCAGGAATCAACTCTACGAGCTTCATGACATGAGCTGGAGAGAAGAAATGCATGCCAATAAACTGACTAGAGCGCTTTGTGGCAGCGGCAAGGCTGGTGATTGAAAGGGATGACGTATTAGAAGCAAAAATTGCTTCTTTCTTGCAAATATTGTCAAGGCGCTTAAACAAGTCTTTTTTCAGCTCAAGATCTTCGGCAATAGCCTCGATGACAAGATCACTGTGAGCAGCCAATTGTTCCGACTTAGTGGCGTGAATACGTTTCTTCGCATCAATAAATTGGTCAACCGTAAGAAAGCCCTTCTCCACCGAAGTCTTACCAAATTTTTCTATAGTCGCTTCAGCCTTAGCCAGCTGAGCATCTGATATATCGAAGATTTGCACGCTTGCTGAGGTCTTAGAAGCAACCAAAAAGGCTATGGCTGACCCCATGAAACCGCTACCAGCGACAAACACGGTCCCAAATGTACTGGCTCCTGCCATCATGAACTCCCTAAGTGACCTTCAGATCGTACCATCTACATATGGCCCATAATGCTGCAAGCAACACTCTGACAACTGTCACGGCGCTAGGTTCTCAGAGCCGAAACAGGGTAATCAGGAGGAAATCATAAGATCTGCTCATTTTATATAAATGAGTTTAAATCCGGGTCATAGTCAATGAAAGAATATACCTATGCTATCGACTACTACTTACAAGCCAGCCGGCGTAGTCAAGAGAAGCTCTGGAAAATGTTCACCATCTACTTGGAGAGGCAAATGTTCAAAAAGGTTCTTATTGCCAATCGTGGCGAAATCGCCGTTAGAGTTATTCAGGCCTGCCGTGAGTTGGGCTTAGAAACTGTCGCCATATTCTCGGAACCTGATAAAGATGGCAAACATGTACAAATGGCCAGTGAAAGATGGCGCCTCGAAGGCCAACCAGCAAAAGTTTATCTGGATGGTACGCAAATTCTCGACATTGCCAAACGTGCAGGGGCTGATGCCATTCACCCAGGCTACGGCTTCTTGGCCGAAAATGCTGAATTCGCCCGGCAATGTGCCGAAGCGGGAGTGAAATTCATCGGACCGTCGCCCGATGTAATTCACCGCATGGGTTCAAAAATTGAATCACGACGGGTGATGGAAAAAGCAGGCGTGCCTGTAGTTCCTGGTACCACCGACCCGGTAACAACCACAGCCGAAGTAATAGAACTGGGCAAAAAATATGGCTATCCCATTGCCATTAAAGCCAGTGCTGGTGGTGGCGGTCGCGGTCTGCGTGTAGTACGCAAAGAAGAAGAAGTGGAACAAGCTCTGGCTGGAGCGCAGCGTGAAGGTGCCTCATACTTCGGTAGCGCCGAAGTCTATGTTGAAAAATATCTTGATCAGCCCCGCCACATCGAAGTACAAATAATTGCCGATGAACATGGCAATATCGTCCATCTATTTGAGCGGGACTGCTCAAGCCAGAGAAGACACCAGAAGCTCTTAGAAGAAGCCCCAGCTGCAAAACTAGACAAAGACCTGCGCGCTAGACTAACCGCCGCTGCAGTGAAAGCCGCCGCCGCCCTTGGTTATTCCTCAGCTGGCACAGTGGAGTGCATGGTCTCTGGCAAAGAATTTTATTTCCTTGAGGTCAACACTAGAATTCAAGTTGAACACCCAATCAGTGAAATGATTACGGGAATTGACATAGTCAAAGAGCAGTTGCTAGTTGCTGCCGGCAACAAATTATCATTCACCCAAGAAGAAATTATTCCTCGCGGCCACGCAATTGAATGCCGCATCAATGCTGAAGATCCGTTCAAGAACTTTATGCCGAGCCCAGGCACTCTTAATCGCTTTGAGTTGCCCCATCACCCCTGGGTAAGAGTAGATACAGCTTGCTATCCCGGTTACACAATTTTGCCATTCTACGATTCGCTATTGGCTAAGTTGGTGGTCTGGGGGAAAACCAGAGAAGAAGCCATTGCTCGCACAAAAGTAGCGCTCAAGCATTTCATCATCGAGGGCGTATCCACGACCATACCTTGGCACATCGCTATGCTAGAAGATGCTGCTTTCAAAAGTGGTGATGTGTTCACCACCTATGTAGAACAAGACTTTATGAAACGCTTCGCTGCCATCGCCGCGCAATTGAATTTGTCACCGGCAGCAAAGCCAGCGACATCTGGCAGCAATGGCAACGGCAATGCCGCTAATGGCACTACAGCCCCTGCAGGCAGCATAATAGAACGATCTGACACCCGCAGCTTTGAAGTTGATGTCAATCAAAAAGTATTCAAAGTAGCAGTGACTGAAATGATCGACCCAAGCAAACCTCGCACTGTTATAAGAACCAGCGCTAACGGCAAAAATAGCTTAGGCTCTGGCCCTGGCAGCGCTGGTGGTGCAAGTAGTGCGGCCGCAAAAGAGCGGGCCGCTAAGACTCTTACCGCTACGGCCAACGCCTCGGGTAGCGGTAATGTGCAATCAACCATGCATGGTCTTGTTAAAGAGATTATGGTGAAAGAAGGTGCAGCGGTTAAATCCGGCGAAAAGGTAATGATCTTCGAAGCCATGAAAATGGAATCAGATGTCATCGCCGACCGCGATGGTGTGGTCAAAGAAATCAAAGTAAAATCTGGCCAAACAGTTGATGCCCATTCACTTTTGATGGTCATTGGCGACTAAGACTATTAGAATTGGCTACAAAGACTATTAGAGGTATCAATTTGTCTTCAACAATTCGCATCGGCCAAGGCTATGACATTCACCAATTAGTGGAGGGTCGCCCGCTGATATTGGGCGGCCTGACCATTCCCTTTGAGAAGGGCCCCCTTGGTCATTCTGATGGCGACGTTCTCATCCATGCCATTATTGATTCTTTGCTTGGCGCTCTATCATTAGGCGATATCGGCCAGCATTTTCCTCCATCAGACGAACGCTACAAAGGCGCAAACTCGCTAGATATGCTGGCTCAGGTCAAAGGCCTGGTCACCAATCAAGGTTTTGTCATAGGCAATATTGATTCCACCATCATTGTCGAGCAGCCAAAGATGGCACCACATTTAGAGTCAATTAGAACCTTGCTAGCTGAGGTCTTGAATATCGAACTCTCGCGCATCAGTGTCAAAGCCAAGACCCATGAAGGCCTTGATGCTATCGGGCTGGGCAACGCCCTAGCCTGCCAGGCTGTGGCATTGCTCTATCAAGAATAGGTCCTCAAATCAATTAAAAAGAAACGGGAGTCTGCTGTTAATTTTCATTTTCCGAAAGTGTCAGATTTTCAGCAGAACGTGTTGCCTCAAAAAAATTTCGTACCCGAGTTAGATTGTTGCCTCAAAATTATTCGTACTCGCTGATGATAAATTTGGGGTAGGGTATTGAGCTACTTTTGCAGGTATCTGATAGATACCGTGGCTTATTCTCTCCAGTTTGCCTCTTTTATTGAGTCTTAGCAAGCTCACGTTCACAGTGTTTCTAGAACCTAGTGTCATGAAGTCCTCAGCACGCACTATTGAGCCAATCTCACAGCTAACTATCAATTCCTTGATTTTCTTTGAAACTCTTACTTGCTGCTTTGACTCTACATCTCGGGCTGGCTCGTGCAGACGGGAACTAAACTTATATACAGCGTTTCTCTGGGCAATTCTCGCGGCTATTACCGGATTTGGAATATCGACGGCTAGCAGCCTGAGTGCATTTTGAAACGAATTGAGCCTTCTAGAAAGATCAGCTATGTTCAATCTTTCTTTGATTTTGCGGAGGTCTGCTTTTGCTTCGCTTGAGACGTTTGGATTGTCTAGTACCCGCTGGTATGGGGTTCTGGCTGTGTCATGGAGCTTGTATACCTTTGCTCCATGACGGCTCTTTGAAAGTAATTTCTGACTAGGCTGAAAGAAATTGTGGAGATGTATTAGTGTTGGATACAGCTCAGAGAGAGCCTTAAAGGTCTTCTTGCCGACGTAGCGATCTCTGCCTACGCTTGATCTTACTACCGACCTATTCTTCTCTTCGATCCAAGCCTGGTCATTTTTCTTATATGGCCGAGAACGTGTGTAGGTAATGCTTCTAGCCCTGCACCAATCAATCAAGTCTTGATTTAGAAACTCAGAGCCGTTGTCAAAATCGATACCAAGGACTGGAAACGGAATATGTTTCTGAGCTTGTTCAAGCGCTGAAATGATGTCTAGGGAGGACTTTCGAAAAATTGCAATTGGAATCGTCCAGCCTGTTGCTATATCGGTCATATTTAGAGTGCTGAGAAATGGCCCATTTATATCTGAACCAGAGTGAGATACAGTATCGATCTCAAAGAATCCAGGCACGACATCATTCCACTCGGTAAAAGTGCGGATTGGCACGCTATCCTTGAGAAAACTGCCCCGTTTTGTATGACTGATACTGCGAGGTAATTTTGAACGCTCCTTTTTCAGCAGCCTGTCAATGGTTGCTGCACTTACACCTTCTAGTTGCCTAGTTGCTGGCTCGGAAAGCGCCAATTCATCGAAGTGTGCGAGGTTTTCCAAATAATCCGCGATGATTGGCGCTAGCCGTTTGCCACACAGGTGCTGACTAAAGTGCCAAATCGAAACTAAAGCTGCCAGAGCCTCTGGGCCTAGTCTTGACGGTCGGCCGCTACCCTCCTTTCTCTTTGGTTTTGACCCGTTATTCTTCAAAAGCATTGCAATGGCATGCTTTCGGCTATATCCGGTCGCTTCCAGGAAGGACGAGAGTATCTCTTTTCGCTGTGCTCTATCCGCGTTTTGATACTTCAAGCTCATCGAAGCCTGCAATTCTCTTCGCGTGGTCATGCTCATTCGTTGCCTCATCGAGTGACCCCTCACTGCTGGTCGACGAGTACGATTTTAATTTGAGGCAACGGGTCAGGCGAGTACGATTATTTTTGAGGCAATGCGCAGAAAATCTGACACTTTTAGCCTTAGCAAAATCAAGAGCCAAAGGCACTACTCAGGCAAACAGAAAATTGGCCTAAATGTATTGGTAGCTGTAAATGAAACGGCTGAATCTAGCCATTTTTGCATGCCTTCGTTCTCTAAAGAACGATGAGGCACTGCCATGCGCTCAATAGAATGAGAAAGAGTGAGTTCATCAACACTTTCCATTACCGTAATGTACTGCACTGATTTTTCTTTGTTTGTTTTATCGCTAGCAGCCTCAACCCCGGCATTAGAGCAAACGGCATAACGGCGACATCCACTGAGTGTCGGTACATCGGCCATGAGCCTGGGCAAATAAGAAAGTTGGTACCACTGGCGGAAGGCATCAGCGTCTTGAACTTTAATTTCTGAGCTGAAGAAAAGCATAGGACAGCGACCGAAATGACCATTGTAAGCACGGCGCTCGTGCTCATAAATAGGCTGGTAGTTAGTGCGGGAGAAGTTCGTCAGAGCTGACTCTTTCCATTGTCTAAATTGCACTAACTCTTCAGCAAAGCCAGTTCGTTCAAAAATTTTGTCAGTCTGCTTGAGGGCCTCACTATTGGCCAATTCATAGATAGTTAAGTACTGACCGGCCACAGTATTGGCGGTGGCCGGGCTATCAGCTTGGTAGCGAGCAATGTTTTTAATTTCAGGCGAGATAGAAAGTAGTTTAGGCAAAAACTGATGATGGTAAAACCGATCGAAATCGGCTTGTTTAGACGGCTCAAGCGAAAACGAAACTATCATCAATGGTGCACTGAGAGACAAATCAATCACTTACTATCACCCTTTCTCACTCTAAGACTAGTCAACCTGGTTATCCATAACTGGGGCATCCCAGCGCTGATAATTGCCAACGGCAAAGCGCACACGCTTTGAACCGAAGTCACGCAAAGGCTTACCATCATAGCCAGCACCCCAGACAATGAAGAGATACTGATCGTTAGTAATAACAGTAATGGTGCCGGGTTTAGCACGCCAGTCGACTGGTGGTTCGGCACTGTACTGATCAATTTCTGGCACAGTCAAACCATAGTCGCGCACGAATACCACACGATCACCGTCTACTTTCGAGTCGGCCATTGGTGGCGTGGCTTGCTCACCTTCTTGATTTAAATAAGCATTGTCTACCGACTCGCCCGAGACCATATAAGCACTGCCAGCGCGGTAAGGATTGTTCGGCACCAATTCGTTCAATTGTTGCAGGGCATAAGTAGTCTCATCACCGATTTCAGGGAAGCGATGATTGAATACCACCCAGTTATCAACCCAACTGGCCACTTGCCGCATCTGGTCGAAAAGTTGGCCGTCGTTCACAGCCATAGAGCCCACTAATTCGTGCTGCCGTGCCGTCCTGTTGGCAGCTTCAATTTTGGCCCGAGTAGCTTGCTCAGCCTCAGTCTTCTTGACCTCTTTATCGTTGAAGAGATCGTCGTCTTCAAAAAGGCTGTTCTTAGAAAAAAGGTCACTGGCGTGCGCAGCCGAATCAGGCAAGGCAAACGCGGCGGACAAATTGCAGGCAAAAACAAGCAGCGCTATTTTCAGCCAGGAAGAATTGGATAGTCTGTTTAAGTCAGGTCGCTTCATACTTTTGCCACAACTTCTGCCCAGAAATTTATCCACGAACTGAGTAAGAGCCAAGTATAACCTTTTTCACTAAGCAAATTTGTCGGTCGCTTCAAGGAGGTGATGCAAAATACCTGGTTCATTGTAGGCGTGGCCAGCATCCTCAACCATTTTCAATTCACTGCTAGGCCAGGCCCTATGCAAATCATAAGCTGAAATGGGCGGACAGGCCATGTCATAGCGTCCTTGCACAATTACCCCTGGAATACCCTGAAGTTTAGTGGCTTCTTTAATGAGCTGACCGTCTTCCATCCAGCCAGCGTTTGAAAAATAGTGATTTTCAATGCGAGCAAAGGCCAGAGCAAAATGATCATCGGCAAAATGTGCGCTATTGTCGACATTGGGTAAAAGAGTTGTGGTCTCACCTTCCCAAACACTCCAGACCCTAGCAGCAGCCAAACGTACAGCTTCATCACTGCTCGTGAGAAGCTTGTTGTAAGCAGCGATCATATCTTTCTGCAGACCAGAGGTCGGTTCAATAAAGCGTTGCCATTTTTCAGGGAAGAATAGTGATGCGCCCCACTGGTAATACCACTCAAGTTCGAAGCGACGCAGTGTAAATACACCACGCAAAATCAATGCTTTGACGTGCGAAGCGTGCTTTTCAGCATAGGCCAGAGCCAAGGTTGAGCCCCAAGAGCCGCCAAAGACAACCCACTTTTCAAAACCACAAAGCTGCCGCAACTTTTCGATATCGGCAACAAGGTGCCAGGTCGTATTGTTGTCTAGAGAAGCATGGGGCAGAGAGCGACCACAACCTCTTTGATCAAAAAGCAAGATATTGTACTTAGCTGGGTCAAACAGTCGACGATGGGAGGCCGAGCAACCGCCACCGGGCCCGCCATGAAGAAACACCACAGGCTGCCCGGAGGGATTACCACACAACTCATAATATATTTGATGACCATCACCACTATCGAGCATGCCGGTCTTATATGGTTCTATTTCAGGATAGAGGCCACGGCGCAGGGAGCCATCTGATTGTCGCGAGCGGTCTATAGACATGTAGCCTCACTATATAAAGATTGCAATGCCAATCAAAGAGCTAAATATTGTAGAGCCTTGGCGAGAGCAATAACATAGGCTGACCATATAAAAAATACTGGTTTGGGTAGACGGCCTCTGCCTGGTCCAGAGCTATGATCGAATAGTAAGCAAGCAACTGAAATGCAGTCTTCAGTTGATTGCTTTGTAATGAGCCAATCCTGATCAAGCGAGCAGTGCAGCGAGTCTCAAAGAGAACCCACATGTGGCTACATGTTTTTCTTTTTGAAAAAAGCTCAGTGAGATTCTCTGCCCCTTTGGAGTCAATTACTCTTATTGGCTCCCATGCAAAAGGCGAGGACTAAGTCCTCGCCTTTTGGTTTTATAGTTCGAAGTGTCTATCTAAATTGCTGTTTTCACAGAGATTTAGAAGTCACCCATTCCAGCGCCGGCTGGCATTCCCATGCCTTTCTTCTCGTCTTGAACATCAACCACTAAAGCTTCAGTGGTGAGGAACATAGCAGCGATAGAAGAAGCATTTTGAATAGCGCAACGCTCTACTTTAGCTGGATCGATGATACCGGCCTTAGCCATATCAACGTATTCGAAAGTCATAGCGTTGAAGCCGAAGCCTTCTTTCTGCTCTTTGACACGCTCAACCACGACTTCGCCAGGAAGACCAGCGTTGTCAGCGATTTGACGGACAGGAGCTTCGAAAGATTTGACTACGATTTCGAAACCAGTGCGCTCGTCACCGTGCAACTTCTCTTTTTCTTTTTCAAGTTTCTTGGAGATGTTTAGAAGTGAGGTACCGCCACCAGGGACATAACCTTCTTCAACAGCAGCGCGAGTAGCGTTCAAAGCATCTTCAAAGCGAAGTTTGCGATCTTTGAGTTCAGTTTCAGTAGCAGCTCCAACTTTGATAACTGCAACGCCACCGGCCAATTTGGCCAAGCGCTCTTGTAGTTTTTCTTTGTCGAATTCGCTATCTGAATCTTCGATTTGGCGTTTGATAACGCTAATGCGCTTCTCAACTTCAGCCTTGGTTTCGTTGCCAGCAACGATTGTGGTCTTGTCTTTGTTGACGCGAATTTGGCGAGCTTTACCAAGCATTTCAACAGTTACGTTTTCGAGCTTGATACCAGCTTCTTCGGATACAACTTGACCGCCAGTAAGAATAGCAATGTCTTTCAACATTTCTTTTCTACGATCGCCGAAGCCTGGAGCTTTAACTGCGCAGCAAGGAAGTACTTTGCGGAGGTGGTTAACAACCAAAGTAGCAAGAGCTTCGCCTTCAACATCTTCTGCGATTAGCATGAATGGACGGCCAGCGCGTGCAACTTTTTCAAGAACTGGAACTAGGTCAGCCAACAAGTTGACTTTCTTGTCGATGCAAAGGATGTAAGGATCATCCAAAACTGCTTCCATTTTCTCGCCATCAGTGACGAAGTAAGCAGAAACGAAGCCTTTGTCGAACTGCATGCCTTCAACAACTTCGAGTTCAGTTGAAAGTGATTTGGATTCTTCAACGGTGATTACGCCGTCTTTGCCCACTTTTTCCATTGCATCAGCAATGATCTTGCCGGTTTCTTCGTCGTTGCCAGCAGAGATGGTAGCAACTTGAGTGATCTCAATTTTGCCTTCAACTGGCTTAGCAATGCGTTTGATTTCAGCAACAGCCATTTCAGCAGCTTTGTGAATACCACGACGGAGAACCATCGGATTAGCACCAGCAGCAACGTTGCGGAGGCCTTCTTTGACCATAGCTTGAGCAAGCACAGCAGCGGTTGTTGTTCCGTCGCCAGCATTGTCATTGGTTCTGGAGCAAACTTCACGAATCAACTGAGCGCCAGCGTTTTCTAGACGATCTTCAAGTTCGATTTCTTTAGCGATTGAAACGCCATCGTTGATGATTTGTGGAGCGCCGAATTTTTTCTCTAAAACGACGTTGCGACCAGCTGGTCCCAAGGTCAACTTAACTGTGTTGGCAACATGGTCAAGACCACGCTCAAGAGCGCGACGTGCATGTTCGCCATATACAATTTGCTTAGCCATATTTTCGTTTTTCCTTCCTAATCTGTATAGGGTTGATTATTTGATTGAGCTTAAAGGCTTGAATTAACCGACTACAGCGAGAATGTCACGCTCAGTCATGATTAGGTATTCAACGCCTTCGATTTTTACTTCAGTACCGGAGTATTTAGCGAACAACACTTTGTCGCCAACTTTTACTTCCATCGGTGTACGGTTGCCTTTGTCATCAACGCGGCCAGGTCCTACGGCCAAGATTTCGCCTTGCTGCGGCTTCTCTTTGGCAGTATCAGGAAGGACAATGCCACCCGAAGTTTTGTCTTCAGCGTCTAGTTTTTTCAAAACAACGCGGTCAGCCAATGGTTTCAGTTGAAGCTTGTTCGCAGATGCAGTAGCCAAGGTTCTATCCTCCTATTACGAAGATTCACTCGCAATTTAAATGTGTAGTGGAGCCAATCTACTCACTCGCCTCGTTAATTGAAGCGGAACAAGGAGACTGCTCACAACATGAAGTGTATAGACCTAAGCCAAGACCAGCCCTGCTTTAGCTATATTTCTTAAGATTTAGCCATTACCTAAAAACACAAAGGCTAGCTGCCCTTCTTCTTACCAACCAGACTACCGGGCTTTGCTAGCCAAGTGGCATATTCTGGGGTGGCGGTCAGCCGGCTCTGTAAGCGAGCTTGCCGTTCAGATATAACCGCCATTTTTGCTTGACTAGCTAAGTCATTCCAGGAAAGCGAGCCGCTTTCACTGTGACTGCCGGTTTGAGCCCCCTTGATCCGGTCACGCCCTTCGAACTTAGCCACATTGAGTGCCTGCTCCGCATCACGCAACAGAGCAGCTGGGCTATCGGCATTACCGGGGAAAGTGGCCACGCCAATCGAGACTGTAATTAGCCCAATACCAGGGGCGGGAGACTTGCGCACTTTCTGACGCAGCCGCTCAGCCACTTCAAGAGCACTAGAGTGAGGGGTTTCTGGCAACATAATGGCAAACTCTTCACCACCATAACGAGCAGGCAAATCGATATCACGCAAGGTCATTTGAATGGTGTGAGCAACGTGCTTGATGGCCTCATCGCCACGATTTTGACCGAGCATGTCATTAATCTGACTGAGGTGATCGATGTCAACCAGAAGCAGTGCCATCTCACGTCCATGCCGCTGGGAGCGGTCTATTTCTTTGGCCAGCGACTGTTCGAAATGCACCCGGTTAGAAAGACCGGTATGAGCGTCAAGGAAGGCCGCGGAGCTATTAGATTCGTGAGAGAGAGCAATATTGAGGGAGGTGGAAACCTGTTTGGTCAAAGACTCAAGCAATTCAATTTGCTCCCGATGGAAAGCCCGGGAATCGGTGGAAAACACCTCAAGTACGCCGATTTTACGCTGGTCAAAAATAAGTGGAAGAGCAACAGCACTGGCAAAGGGCCGGCCGCCCATAGCCCGAGGCAAACCAAATGGCTCTCTTGAGCCGTCTCCTAGAACTTCGGTCTTGCCGGAGCGCAAACAACTACCGGCAATAGACTTGCGCACACTCATATCGAATTCGCCTAAGCTCTGCCCATCAAGGCCCTTGAAAGCGGCCAATTGGAACGAGTCATTGGCTTCATCTAGCAAAACGATGGCACAGCTCGGTGTATTGGCCAGTACCAGAGCCGTATCGGCAGCGACTTGCAAAACCTGAGTAATCTCAAGGGCACTATCGTTCAGTGCACAGGTTGCCGTATATAGAGTGGCCAAGCGCTCGCGCTCATATTCGCTGCGGCCAAACATAACGGCATTAGCAATAGCAATGGCACAAAGGTCCGCCAACTCTTGAAGAAAGTCTTTTAGGCCAAGAACCTGCGTATTGTTTACTTCCATCAAAACGGCACCGACAAGCATATTAGCGGTACTCATAGGCAACGCTAGTTGGCCATTAGACGACTCCCGCTTCATGATTGTGGCGCTAAAATCAGGTGCAGAAGCCAGGTCTATGGCAGCAAAGCCAGTGCGTTTCTGATAGACATACTTGAGCAAGCTCTCAAGGTTAAATGGAACAATCTTGAGTTGGTCTAGAGACCCTTCAGTGTAGCCCTTAGCAGCCATGAGTTTGAAAGACATGCTTTCGTTGTCTGCCAGAAAAATTGCCACCTTTGCGCCGCCAGCCAGTTCGGTGAACATCGCCACAACAGAGTCGAGAACGTCCTTCAGGCGAAGAGATGAGGTCAGCGTTTTCTGCAATTGCACGAAGCGGGGTAAGATCGTCCCATCACTTGTCATCTAATTCACTCCAAACCTTATATAGTTTCTCTTGGCTTTCTTCCACAGATCAACAAGAATTTCACTATCATTTCATTACCTGAGATTTTGTCACCTATAAGGATAAACTCACAGCAGAAATAGTACTTTGTTTTTTACCGACTTAAACAAGGACAGGGCACTTGAAAGACGAACTAGAAAAGATAGACGAACGAGAACAGAACGACGAAACAAACAATTGTCTATTTTGCAAAATTGGCAGTGGCAAAATTAGCTCCACATTTGTCCACGAAGACCAGAATTGCTTTGTCATCAGAGACATAATGCCACAAGCGCCAAATCATTTATTAGTAGTCCCCAAAAAGCACTATAAAAATATCGCCTTGCTAGACGATAAGTTACTGATGGGTGAGTTGTTTCAACAAGCTGCACTAATCGCAGCAAAAGAAAATCTAGAAAATGGTTTTCGTTTAGTTGTGAATACTGGTGCAGATGGCGGTCAATCAGTGGGCCACCTGCATATACACATCCTCGGTGGTCGCAGCATGCAATGGCCCCCAGGCTAGACAATAATTTTCAAGACGGGCTTGGCATCAGGCTTTGAAGACAAGGCCATGGTTTCGATGAAAAATTGTATAGTGCCAACCAAAACTCGCGGTTTCGCAGGCCGCTGATTTGGGTATTACTACTTTGTAGGGGAAAAGCAAAAGTTCAAAAGAACTACTAGCACGACGGGGATGAAGGCCATGGTCACCAAAGAAACAACAGATCAAGTTCTCTGGATGGCAGACTGCTACAGCCTCGCCAAACGCTTTCCCAATCCACATACTTGGCTCTCACTATTAGAGCCGGTAGAGACCCTTGATATTGAAAAGCTCAATCCTTTTCACTATTGGCTCTGGATGGAAATTTGGAAAGCCGCTCAGCTAGCAGAAAAAGACAACACTGATGAAGAGCCCGCTATGGCTGCTGCTCCAAAAAAAGCTATAGCAGGCCCAAGTGCAGCTAAGTGTCCTTCCTGACCTAATAATTTTGTGCTGGCGTTGTTTTTAAACAGATCAAACGCAGGATCCAACCGCTTCTAGTATTCGGGTTTGGACCTGCGTTTTATTTGCAGGTCCTAACTTCTTTGGGTCAGCAGATACTCTGTTTTCACCATTTTTTTCAACTTGCACCAGACCGGCTGGCGATACAATAACGCCATCAAAGGTGGTTGCATCGGCCACCTTACTATCGGGCCATAGAATAGTATTAACTAGCCTACAATCTGCGCCCACTACACAGCCGGCACCAATCACAACATTTCCTGCCAGAACCACACCAGCTTTGACCTGAGCGTCTTTACCAACAATGACATTGCCAGCGATTTCTACAGAGCTATCGATTTCGGCTCCATCAGCTAAATAGAGAGAATAGGATCCCCGTCTCTCCTGACGATAACCAGGAAGATTAGCCTTAAATTGACCAGATAAGACATCAAAATTAGAGGTTTGGTATTGCTCAATAGTGCCGACATCAGACCAATAAGACTCGATTGGCACACCGAGAACTGGCAGCCCAGCCTTTACTAAACTAGGAAAGAGCTGACGACCAAAACCATAGTCACCACTTTCAGGCATATAGTTGAACACTTCGGGTTCGAGTATATAGATACCGGTCGAAGCCAAGCTGGAAAGCGCTTCTTCTTTGCTCGGCTTTTCCTGAAACCCAACAATAAAATCGTTTTCGTCAAGTACTGCCACGCCAAAGCGACTAACATCATCGACACGCTTCAGGCCAATTGATGCAATGGCTTTTTTGCGTTTGTGCTCGGCCACGATATGCGAGAGATCGGCGTCAGTAAGCAGATCACCCATTAAGACGATGAAAGTTCCATCTTCTAGGAAATCACGGCAATAGCGAACGCCACCGGCATCGCCACTGAGTTTTTCTTCAACCCTGAATTGAATATTAGTACCAAACTTCTTACCATCACCAAAATACTCGATGAGACATTCTGGCAGGTAGTGCAAGTTAGCTATAACATCAGTGAAACCGTGTGACTTGAGAAGGTTTAGCAAATGTTCCATCACAGGAAAATTAGCGACCGGAACAAGGGGTTTGGGCAAACATGAGGTGAGCGGGTCGAGCCTTGAGCCGACTCCTGCCGCTAATACCATTGCCTTCATCGTGTAGGGCCTCCAACATTCTTCAGCATTAAGCTTAAGTCTAGATATCAAGCCTAGATAAGACCACACAATTGACAATCTACCTAGCTGATATATCTAATGTGCGGAGCCCATGGGCGTCTACCCAAGGTGAAGATTGCCTAATGTCAAATTCGGCGGATCAAAAATTATGCTGCTTCAGAGTTCTCAAAAACTCGACGTGTTTTTTCTATCTGCGCCTGATAGCGATTAAAATCTTGTTGATAGCGAGATTGAACATCATCTTTCTGCTCGGGCTGTGCGCTCGGAAGGTTTGCTCCAAGCGAATACGATTTATTTTCTTTCTTTTTTACTGCCATATCAATGTTCTCTAAGTTCTGGATACTCTAAGGTCTTAAGACCGTGGGCTCTAGATTTGTAAGTGATGCCTAAGTAATGCTCTTAGTGACGTAAATTAGCCGAAACAGTTCCACTGTGTGAGTTCTGTATTCTTGTTCCTATTTTGTGACTGCACTGGATATAAATACCGCAGACGAAGTTAAGCAATCACTAAGAACCTGCCAAAAACTTGAGCCAAAAATAATATATCACGAATATACGCGCCAGGCCACACTTTTCAAGCATTAGCCTTGCTGAAAAGCAGAATTTAAAGCAGATTTAACACCATGCCAAGCGCTTCTTTAAGCAGCAGCAGAGGGCCCCGGCTCGGTTTCAGGCAGGTTAAAGCTCAGCGCTACAACAATTATCATGCAGAGCCCACCTGCAATATACGGACTGAGATAACCGAGCTTCTCAAAAAGAGCACAACCGACGATAGGTCCAAATATTCGACCCAGGGTCGAAACCGACTGTCCCAGGCCTAGAACACCACCAACAGTCTCTTCTGGAGCCAGTTTCGAAATGATACTTTGGTTACAGGGATTGTTGATACCAGAACCAATAGAAAGCAAAGTCATAGCCAGGGCTAATATCATCCAACTGTTCGTCACCGGTGTGAGAAACAAGCCAGCAGCAACTAAGAATGAACCAACAGTAATCAGCTTCTTCTCACTGTATTTCTTAGTCAATTGGCGAATCATTCCCCCTTGGACTATAACGATGAGAATACCTATATAGACAAAGAGCAGACCATTTTCTTTAGGGCCCCAGTTGTAAAGCTTGCTAGTGAGAAGCACGAGAGTTGCTTCCATATTGGCAAAAGCAAAAGTCGAGATAAAGAAAATCAAGAAGGAGACACGCAACTTTGCACTGGTGACATTCTTGATATAGAAATCAATGCCCAGACCAAAGCGATCATTGCCAAATGTTCCCCTTTCTTTTGGCTCAGGCAAAAGGAAGAAGGTCAAAATCAAGTCGACCAAGCTAAAACCAGCAGCAACAAATCCGACAAAGCCCAGTCCGTTTTGCACCAAGAGACAGCCCAAAGCTGGTCCAAGGACGAAGCCAAGACCGAAAGCGGCACCGACCATGCCCATCCCTCTGGCACGATTCTCCTTGGTAGTGATGTCAGCGATGTAGGCTTGAGCCACAGCAATATTGGCGTTGCCAAATCCGGCCACTATGCGTGAAGCAAAGAGCCAGATCAATGATGTGGAGAAGCCCCAAATTAAGTAACCGGCAAAAGAAGCAGCCAAGCTTATCAAGAGAACCGGTCTTCGACCAATGCGATCGGAGAGGCGCCCCCAGAATGGCGTGAACAAAAACTGCATAATCGAGTAGCTAGCAATCAACAAGCCAACCATGAAATCAGAAGCGTGTAGCTGTTGAGCATAGGTAGGCAGAATTGGTATGACAAGCCCAAAGCCCATAAGGTCAATGAAGACGGTCATAAAAATGAGCAAGAGCGGGGTTTTACTTTTTGCGGACGACAAAATTTAGGTCTCCTGAGAACTGCCGGTTTATTTGCACCGAGGATTTGTCTCTTAATTCTGTCCGCTTGGCGGACGCTTTGCTACCTTCACAAACCTATCTGAAGCAATTTAAAGCCCAGCCATAGTTGTAAAGGCCCACACAGCTTTGCTTTACCCTTTCAGTTAATATTTGCTTTTCTAATTTCTGAGATATTAAATTAGGCGAAATTACGATATTCTGGTCTTAAATCAGGTTTTTGACACAAATGTGTTTGCAGATTTCCGCTCTGGGTAATTAAAGTAAGGATGGCAGGGGGGAATTAGCCTGTTGGCAGGTCATTTACTACTTACTAGAAAGAACTGGCAGCGCTAGCGAATTTGTATGAAACTTTGTCTGATTTGTAATTTTCAGACTGCTGGCGAGCAAGACATCTGCCCACGAGATGGTTCGTCAATGGTCACCGTAGGTGATGATCCGCTACTTGGCATGGTGGTGGAGGGTCGCTACAAGATTCAGTCGGTGATTGGCCAAGGCTCTGCCGGTACAGTCTATCGAGCTGTTCAAGAGTTAATCGGCCGCGAAGTTGCAGTTAAAGTACTGCACGACTATCTGGTCTCCGATGACGAATTCATCAAGCGATTTAAGCAGGAAGCCAAGGCATCCAGTCGCCTCAATCACCCCAACATCATTACCATTTACGATTTTGGAGTGATTCCCCAAGGCGGCGGCCGTCCTTACATCGCCATGGATCTACTCAATGGCACACCACTTTCAGACTTTATCGCCGAAGTAAACCATATTCCGCCAGCTGAGGCTGTGCCAATTTTCACTCAAGTCTGCGCCGCTTTAGCCGAAGCCCACAGACAAGGGGTAGTGCACCGCGATATCAAACCAGAAAATATTGTCTTAGTTGAACGCGGCGGTCAAAAGAACTTTCCTATCGTGGTCGATTTTGGTATCGCCCGACTAGTACAAGAAGAATCTGACCAAGCCAAGATTACACGTACTGGAACAGTCTGCGGCAGCCCCACTTATATGAGCCCAGAGCAGTGCACTTCAAGCAAAGTAGATCACCGCAGTGATATCTACTCTTTGGGCATTGTTTTCTACGAATCACTCACTGGTGAAGTGCCGTTCCAGCATGATGAGTTGGTGCGAGTGATGGCCATGCACCTTTCAGATACACCGCTTCCCCTCAATGAAATGAGGCCAGATCTCAATTTCCCCGAAGCCCTAATGCAAGTGGTGCACAAAACGCTTCTGAAAAATCCTAACGATCGCTACCAAACAATGGACGAGCTTTCGCAAGCGTTAGAAGACGCCATGAAAGAAACCGAGGCAAAACCATCGGTGGCGACCACCCAAACCGTGCACAAAGAAATTGCACCGGGACCATTGGCACAAGACGAAACTTTGCAGCATCGCAAAGAATCGCGGGATATGCTCCAGCAACGCCCGTTAACTAGAGAAATGCTGCAGCAACAGATTGCCACCAATCCAGCCTCGGCTGGAGCTGGACCAAGTCAAAGCGGTGAAGAAAGCCGCTCGATGAGTAGCAACTACGCCGATCAGGTAGCGGCTTATAGAGACGCTCAGCGACATGCTGACCAATCTAACAATCAAAACCGCAACTCGACTAATTTTTCGGCCGGACGCGGTGGCGCCACTGGTGCCGCACAAGCTCTTCGCTTCGTACCGATTTTGATCACCGTATTGCTGATTGGTGCAGCTGGCGTGTTTGCCCTCACTTCAGCTCAATTCCAGGCAATGATGCCGTGGAACAAAGGCTCTGAGGTCAAAGCCGGGGTTGATGACGATCCTGAAGCCTTAATAAAAGCAGGCAAATTGGCTCAAGCAGTAAGTGTGATGAAAGCTCAAAAAAGCCAAGGCAAACTTTCGCCTGAGCTATCGGAAAAATACTACAACACCTGTGTCAGCCTGGCCAAGCTCTACATCAAAGACAAGAAGTACGCAGAAGCCATAGCAGTACTACAACAAGTACCGTCAAAGTCGAGTCAAGGCCAAACAGCTAAAACTCTCTTGGCCAAGGCCAAGAAGCAAGCCCATTAAACACTAACTAAAACTAGCTCTTAGCGGAAGCTGCCAAAGCGCCTGAACTTGTCTTGGCGGTCTTTTCTTACTTGCTCTGGTGATAGCTTCATTAACTCAGTCATTTGCGTCACGATTGCTTTCTTTAGATTCTCAGCGGCAGTTTGATAGTCGTGATGTGCGCCGCCGAGGGGCTCGCTAATAACTTGATCTATCACTCCGAGCTGGAGAATCTCTTTGGCTGTCATCTTCATGGCCTGACAAGCTTCAGATACTTTGTCATTAGAGCGCCAGAGAATTGAGGCACAGCCTTCTGGTGTGATAACTGAATAAACAGAGTGCTCGAGCATCAATATTCGGTTAGCTACGCCTATGGCCAGGGCGCCTCCAGAGCCACCCTCACCGGTAACCGCTGCCACCACCGGCACAGTCACTCCTGCCAATTCCATCAAATTCTCGGCAATCGCTTGCGACTGATTATGCTCTTCAGCTGTAAGGCCTGGGTAAGCACCGGGTGTATCGATTAAGCAGAGTATCGGTAAATGGAATTTATTAGCATGATGAAAAAGCCGCAAGGCTTTGCGATAACCTTCAGGCTGCGGCATACCAAAATTGCAATGCTGTTTATCTCTCAGGGTACGGCCTTTCTGGGTACCAACCGCGACCATCTTGATACCATCAATTTCTAACAAGGCACCAACCATAGCGCCGTCGTCTACTCCCTTACGATCGCCGTGCAATTCAACCCAGCCTGGATCCCAGGTAGAGAAGTAATCACGGGTGTAAGGCCTTTGGGGATGACGAGCAATGGCTAAGTGATCAATTGGTCGGAGATTTGAATACAAAGAACGCTTGAGTGAATTGTACTGATCTTGCATCCGCTCAAGATCGCCTTCCAACTCTGGATTATCCGATAGCTGCTTTTCCAAAGCTTCCATATTTTGAGCAAGGATAGCCAATGGCTGCTCAAATTCTAGTGGTATCGGTTTTTTTTCGACAGTAGCCATAGCACTCCAGCCTATTGATTGACTTATTGATGTTGAGGGGGGAGAAAGGAAAGGTTAGGATCTAAGTTCGCCCGGCGGTTGAAGGCTCACCGCTGACTTTTTTTTCCGCAGCAACTTTAGGGGCTGGTTTGTGAAAAGCAATCAAGCGAGCGAGGGTTTCTTTAAGCTTGTTGCGGCTTACAACCATATCGACGTGACCATGCTTCAGCAAATATTCAGCAGTTTGGAAATCAGCAGGCAACTTTTGTCTGATAGTTTGCTCAATTACGCGCCGACCAGCAAAACCAATACGGGCTCCTGGCTCAGCAATGATAAAGTCGCCCAGCATGGCAAAACTAGCAGTGACGCCACCAAAGGTGGGCTCGGTCAAAATTGATATATAAAGATTGCCAGAGTCGGCAAATGACTTGAGAGCAGAGCTAGTTTTAGCCATCTGCATCAAACTCAAAATACCTTCCTGCATTCGCGCACCACCAGAGCTACTAACCACAATCAAGGGTGAATTGCGCTCAAGGGCGGCCTCAGTCAGTCGGGTCACTTTCTCACCCACCACCGAACCCATTGAACCCCCGAAGTGGCCAAAGTCCATGCACCCTAGTGCAGCTTCATGACCATCAATACGGCAAAGACCTGTCAAGACAGCTTCACGCAAACCAGACTTGCGGGTGGCTTCGTCTTGTCTTTTAGTGTAGGCCTCTGTATCAAAGAATGTCAGTGGATCTGATGAACGCATGTCAGCATCTAGCTCATCAAAAGATCCTTCATCGGCCAATTGCTCAATGCGATCAAGGGCACCGACACGGAAGTGATAATCACACTTAGGGCAGACATCCAGGTTAGTGCGCAAGTCGCGGGTATAAAGCAGTTCCCGACATTGGAAGCACTGCTTCCAGAGAGCGCAGTACTCGTCTGTTGTCAGGGGCTGCTTAATCACTTCCTGAATCTCTTTACGCTTTTGGCGGCTAGCGAACCAGTCTTTTAAGTCCATCTCTTCCAACTCTTCCATATGATGGGCAGGTAGGCACAGATTACTGCTAGCAGCAATACTGACAGTAATATACGCGAAGGGTGATTATAGCACTATGGTACCTGGCCAATTTGCCCAACATCAGTACTGTGGCTGTCTTTAAACAATATTGCCGCTAGAATGATGCGAACTTAATCAAATCTGCCCCTCATGAACAGAAAAGACAATGTCAAAACGACACGCCAACAGCAGTAGTAATCAGCGCAAAAGCTTGTCTCACTTCTTCTTGCCTGAGCAAGCCTTTAGAACCGGGGGCGGGCAGATTGGCAGCGTGGTGGAGATGGACGACGGGGCCGTTGTGCATCAATTGCTTCATGTTCTGCGCTTCGACCAAGGAGACTTAGTCAATCTCCTTGATGGAAGAGGCAATATGTGGCTGGCCAAGATTTGCCAGATCGCCCGCAGCCTGGTCACTTTCGAATTGCTGGAGCTGACAGCCGACGGCCAGAACAAAGCTGGTTCAAATTATCAAGTTATCAGCCTTTTGCCACTGCTCAAGGGTCCTCGATTTGAATGGGCCCTAGAGAAACTTACAGAATTAAAAGTCGATCGCATCATCCCCTTTGCCTCAGCACGCACTGTGGTGAAAGCCAAAGTTAAGGAAGAAAGCGAAGGTCGACAAAGGCGCTGGCAAAACATAATAAAAGAAGCAGCTGAGCAATCAGAACGGCTACTTTTACCCGTTCTCGACCCACCTCTTACCCTTGAAGAAATGCTCAAGCTGGAAGACCTTGATTCAACGAAAGGGGCTCTGAGTCTACTTTTGAGTGAGCGTGACCAGGCACCAAATATAGTTCAAATCTTAGAGTCAATTGCCAGTAAAAAAAATACCCTTGGCAACCGTGATTGCATTCGAATTTGCCTGCTTGGCGGCCCGGAAGGTGGTTTCACTGAAGAAGAAAAAACTCTGATTTTAGCCAGCGATTTTCAAAAAGCTTCACTCGGTAGCACTATTTTGCGAGGTGAGACAGCTGCCATTTTGGCCGCCGGAATTGCTTACGCAATAGCCTCAACCTTAGACTAAAGAAATTTAGTGCACCATTGGAGATATCACAGCGGTCTTTGCATAAGGCATATATTCAGCACCACTTAAATGTAAGCAGAGCAACCCGAATAGCTAAAACAGATATAGATTTCGCCCACTGACAAAGCACCACTGGGCCATCAGGGCAAAGATAAATTTTCTGTGGAGACTTGACAAAGGGATCTTATCCGAGCGTTAATAGTAGGCGTCGGTGGTGGCATCGGTGGTGATGCTTTTTCAACCGCCACAAATTCAAAAAACTTCTGGTCGCACGGTTTGCTCAAAAAAACCGAAAGTAGCTCGCTAGCAAAATGCCTGACCAAACCAGTCTTTACCAAACACCTAGAGGAAACTCCGCAGTGGCTGCCAATCTCGCAAAAGTGAGAGAAGCTATCGACGATCAAGCCGTAAGGTTGATCGCCGTTACCAAGCATGCCACCAATGCTCAAATTGAAGAAGCATTTTCTCTCGGGGTTAGTGAATTTGGCGAAAGTCGCGTACAAGACGCCTTGAAAAAACGTGACGAGCTGCCACCACACGTAGCACTAAATTCGAATTGGCATTTTATCGGACACTTGCAATCGAACAAGGTCAAGCAAGCTGTTGGCAACTTCACTTTAATTCACTCAGTTGACTCTCTTAGCCTGGCAGAAGAGGTTTCTCGAATCGCTTGCCAAAAAGGCACCACTCAGTCAATTCTCTTGCAAGTCAAAATTTTGCCAGACGATTCAAAATCCGGATTCACAAAAGAAGAACTTCGCAAAAATCTTTCGACCATCCTGGCTCTACCTTCTATAAAGGTAGAGGGTTTAATGACCATTACGCCTCTAACAAATGACGTAAAGCTATGGCATGAGAGCTTTAGCGGTCTTAGCGCCCTGCGCGACCAACTCAACCGCGAGTTTAGTATTTCCCTCAAAGAACTCTCGATGGGAATGTCAGACGACTGGCGAGAAGCCATCATATGTGGTTCAACTATGATTAGGCTCGGTAGAGCAATTTTTGGCAATTAGCCCCAAGCAAGTTTTCCCAGCGGCAACAAGAAACGTAAAAGTAGAGACGTAAGAATAGACAATCAGCGGTATAGACAATTTTATTAGACCAATAGGGTAAGGAGGAAAGTAGTGAGCATCGTTCAAAAGTTCAAAAGCTTCTGGTTTGGGCCTGCAGATAACTACGAGCGCGAGGATTTCGAAGATCTTTTTGAGACTTCCGACGACGTTTACGCTACCAATGGACAACTAGCACTCGATCCGGTTGCACATGCTCAAGAGCCTGTGAAGCCAGCAAGAGTTCACCAAATGCTTCCTGGCACCGGCGCCAAAATATTGGATCATCCCAATGCTCAAGCCGTCAGCGAAGTACTGGTGATTGAACCTAGACAGTTCGAAGAGTCATTGGATATTGTTGAACATCTTCGTGGTCGCAAATCAGTCCTTCTCAATCTTCACATGCTCGACAACGAAGGCTCACAAAGAGTCGTCGACTTCCTATCTGGTGCTTGCTGGGCCATTGATGGCCACCAACAACGCATTGGTGACGGTGTCTTCCTCTTCGCCCCAGCCAGCGTAACCATCAGCTCTGAGTCAACTTCCTCTAAGGCCATCAAAGAAGCCTTCTGGAACAAAGCTCAACCTATGTAGTACTAAACTACAAAGTTCAGGAATCCCGGAAACACGGAAACATGTAAAAACGGAATCTCGGAAACCCATCAGGAATCAATTAGTTCAAGGCGCAGGTAACACAGCACTTTGGTAACAGAAAAAAGGAGCAAGCAATTGCTCCTTTTTTTGCACAATTTTTCAACTAAAAGGCTTTGAGGTACCACTGCCGAGGATTAGAGGCGACATTATTGCAGTAAATACTAAAATGCAAATGGGGTCCATTGGCCCGACCAGTTTGGCCAACGGCACCTATTAACTGCCCAGCATCAACTTTCTGTCCCAATTTAACATTGATTTTCTGCATATGAATGTAGAAAGAAACCACACCCTGACCATGATCTATTGCCACAGTGTTACCGTGCAGCTTAAACACGCCAGTACTGGCCAAAACCACCACTCCTGGTGCGCAAGCAACAATAGGACTACCCTGGAAACCAGCATAATCTAAGCCACTATGAAAATAGTCTGGTAACAGCTTGCCATTAACAATGCGGCGCAAACCAAAGCCAGCCGAAAGACGAGCTTTCGAAGGAGCATTAAAATTTTTCGTCCAGTGACGTACGGGCGAAACTGTAGCTTTTGCCTTATCGACTGCTTCTTCTTCACCCTTAGCCATATTGAAGTTGTTTTTGGATGGTGGCAAAGTCAATCTCTGCACCGGATAGTGAGCATCCATAACAATTACACGTGTGGATAGTTGTCCGACTGAGACAACAGCAGAGCCGACCTTCTGTACCACCGGCACCGTCAATAGTGCGCGATAAGCAGGACCATCTTCGCTGTCGAATGGGAAAAGCTTATATTTATTGCCGAGAAATTCGAGCAGCGGTGGCTCAGAATCAGGCTCTAGAGCCAGATCTTTTGCCAAAACCGTTAGCTCCATCACCTCCCCTTGTTTGGGTCGGAAGGTGGAGAGTTTAAGCGGCGATATGGCCGCCGCCTCGTCTACAGAAGAAAGCTCTTCAGTCTTCTTAAGGGAATGACCTCCGCTGGGAGCAGCCCCGGCAGAGGTCAAACTAAGCACTGATAGAACTAACGGAAGAATACCGAAAAAAGCGATTTTAGATTTTTGCAGCAAGATACTTAGATATTCCTTCAGCTTAAGGTGCGCACCTAATCAAGATACTAACTAAGCATACAGGTTTTTCTCAATATTTAGGCTCTACTCTTCAGCAGCAGCAGGTACTAGGCGATCAATTGCTTCTTTCAAAGCTGGAATTTTATCGATCGGCAAAGCGATTCCCTTTTTAGTGGGCTTCTCTTCTTGATCTTTATCAACGTACCACTCTCGAATATGGAGATACTTTGTACCGCGGTATTCGCCAATGTAGACGTTAATGGTCTCACCACGTGCTTTCTCGTGGATTGTGATTCTTTCTTCCAAGTCCTATCCTCCTGGTCTTAGATAAGTATTCTTGCGGCGATTCTCTAGTGCTATAAAAAACTCAATGGTCCCAGCTATTCTTGTTAGCTATTCTTGCTAGCGATTCTTGCTAGCGATTCTTGCTAGCTCTTCTATCTGCCACGCAGGCAATCAAAACCAAACAGATCTAGAACTAAGTATATATAAATTATTTTCTAGTTAAAGGATCAGTATAAGATCTATCTAGTTATCAGACAGATCTCGGAGCTATCTTCTAAAAATGAGCCAATTAATAGACCAAGTTGAGATAGAAGTGATCTCTGGCGACGGTGGCAACGGCGCTGTCATGTGGCGCAAAGAAAAGTATGAGCCCATGGGCGGGCCTTACGGTGGCAACGGTGGTCGCGGCGGCAGTGTTTACCTGGAAGCCACCAACGACTTGAGCACCCTGGTAGATTTTCGCTTCAAGCAAAAGTTTGAGGCCCAACCAGGAGTGAAAGGTGCCAACAAAAATTGCCACGGCAAGGCTGGAAACGACATCACCATAAGAGTTCCGGTAGGAACCGTAGTGAAAGATTTGAATACAGATCGTGTCATTGCCGATCTGATCAAAGACAAACAGAGAGTTCTCGTGGCCGAAGGTGGCTACGGCGGCAAAGGCAACTGCGAACTAGCCACCCCAACCAAACGCGCACCGCACTATTGCGAGCCTGGTCAACCAGGCATTGCTAGACGCCTGCAGCTGACCCTAAAACTGCTAGCCGACGTCGGCATCATCGGCATGCCAAATGCGGGCAAATCGACCCTTCTAGCGGCCGCTACAAGGGCAAAACCAAAGATTGCTGATTATCCCTTCACTACCCTCGAGCCCAACCTTGGCGTGGTCAAACCAGAGCGCGGTCAAGGATTTGTCATGGCCGACATTCCCGGCCTGATCGAAGGCGCCTCGCAAGGTATCGGCTTAGGCCACAACTTTCTCAGGCACGTAGAGCGTACCAGGCTCCTGATTCACATGGTTGACATCAATTCGGCAGACCCCTTAGCAGATCTGCAGACCATTAACAAAGAACTGGCTCTCTACGACAAAGATCTAAGCTCGCTACCCCAGCTGGTTGTGCTTAATAAAGCCGAAATGATGATGGAAGATGAGGCCCAGGCAATTAAGGAGAAAGTTATTGCCGCTCTTTCTAACCAGAAGCCAAAAACCCTCTATGAGGACGATCTAAAGCTCAAAGAGAGCGTCTTTTTGATGTCGGCTTATTCTCGGGTAGGAGTACCTGAATTGCTAGAACTAACTGGCAAATTGGTTACCCGCTTGAAAGAATTGGCCGCGGCCGAGGAACCAGCTCACATTGAAGAAGATGCGGCCGCAGTAGATCATGGCAGCACTGGCTTCGAGATAATTAAAATCAGAGGCGGATTGCTGGTAGAAAGCGATCGGGTCGATCGTATTATCCAGGTCACCAACTTGAAAGAACCAGAGTCTCTTTTCAGCCTCTGGCAAAGACTGAGAGCTATGGGTGTAATCGACGCCTTAATTGAAAATGGGGCAGAGCCTGGCACCGACGTCACTGTCGGGGGAATAATCTTTACCTTCGGCGAAGGTATGCAGTAAAAAAACTTACGCAGTAGTAAGCAAGCGAAAACTTCCTCCAGATAAAGACTCTGGAGGAAGCAACAATGTTATGGCTTCAAGTATTACTTAGCAGCCTTTTGAGCTTTCGCTGGCTTGCTTTCAACCTGGCTAGCTTCTTTCACAAGCTTCTTCACTTGACGAACAACGGCTGCTTTCTTAGCCACAACTTTCTTGCGAGCTCTTTCAGCTACCTTGACTGCTCTCTTCATGCCTTTTTGCTGAGCCATTTCTGGATCTCCCTAACTTTTATGCTGATGCGGATCTTGATATCGAGTTGAGCATGATACTACACCCAAAGATTGCCAAGATACCTGATGCATCCTTTGGTTGAGCTAGGTAACGAATCGATCACAGTTTTTCCCACCGGCGGGAAGAGCGTAAGCGAGGGCAGATCTTTGATTGGCAGGTAGTCAACAGCAGCAAGAACTGGCTCGTCACCTAACTTCAAAATACCGCCGACGACGTGAGCCGTGAGATAGACGTTGACAATATGCCGAGAGCGATCAGGCGCAATTGCTTCAGAAAGAAAAACAAATTCATCAACTTTCACATCGAGGCCAGTTTCTTCCTTCATCTCGCGCACAGCGCATTCTTCAAAAGTTTCACCATATTCAAGACGCCCACCAGGAAGCACCCAATATTGCCGATTGCCCTTGCGATGCTTGACCAGCAAGATCTGTTCACCCTCGACGACAATCACCGATATGCGAGTGGTAGGAATATTCTGGGCTGACCGCTTGGCGTTTTTGAATCTAGGTCTTGGCAAAGTGACTCCCTAAAAGCGTCCCGAGTAAAGACACTTATATAATATGACAATTTCTGTCTAGAAAAATTGCAAATCGCAACGACTGTGAGCTTTTCAAGGTAAGCAACTGGGCTCATCTGCTAATCTAAGCACTAGTTCAACGCAAACGCTCAACATTACTCAGGTTTGAAAGATGGAAGCTCAAGAATTCGAAGCCAAGATAACAGCCTTGGTTGCTAGTGCGCTCAATGCTATTGATAACACTGCCGATTTAGATAGCCTTGAAAATATCCGGGTGCAGTACCTCGGACGCGAAGGCGAATTGACAGTAATGCTACGCGGCCTCTCATCCTTAGACAAGGCCATTCGCCCCAAAGCAGGACAGTTGGGCAACCAAGCCAAGCTACAAATTGAACAAGCGCACGACAGCAAACGCAGCCATTTATATGACAGCACCCTCAATCAACGTTTGGCAACTGAAATTATCGATGTCACCACCCCTGGCACTAGATGCTTGAGCGGTCATATACATCCACTGAGCCAGATCAGTAACGAAATTATCAGCATCTTTTACAGCATGGGCTTCACTGTCGCCGATGGACCTGAAGTTGAAACCGACTATTACAATTTCGATGCCCTAAATACTCCAGCCTCGCACCCAGCTAGAGATGAGCAAGATACTTTTTATACCAATATCGGCCCCTCAAGCTTGCTGCGCAGCCAGACTTCGACAGTGCAAATTCGGGTTATGGAGAACACCAAGCCACCGCTGCGCATCATTGCCCCGGGCCGTGTTTATCGCAATGAAGAAGTGAATGCTCGCAAATATCCGCTCTTCCACCAGGTGGAAGGTCTGTTAATTGACAAAGACGTCAACTTTGGTCAACTCAAAGGTACGCTCTCAGCCTTTATTCAAGCTCTTTTCAAAAAGCCGGTAAAAATTCGTTTTCGTCCTGACTTCTTTCCATTTACAGAGCCAAGCGCCGAACTCGACAGTGAATGCCCATTTTGCAGCGGCAAAGGTTGCAAAACTTGCGGCGGGCGAGGTTGGCTTGAGCTACTTGGTTGCGGTATGGTCGATCCTAATGTTCTCAAAGGCGTAGGAATTGACCCAGAAGAATGGAGTGGTTTTGCTTTTGGTATGGGGCTAGAACGTCTTGCCATGCTGAAATACGACATCAACGACATTCGCAATTTCTATACTAATGACATGCGTTTTTTGGAGCAGTTCTAAATGAAACTTTCATTCGACTGGCTATCTGAGTTCGTCGACTTGAGCGGACTTACCGCTTACCAGGTAGCTGAGAAGCTTACTATGGGCGCCTTTGAAGTAGAAGAAGTAACTATAATAGGCCCCGATTTAGAAGGTCCAATTGTTGTTGGCGAAATCATAGAGATTCATCAACACCCAAATGCCGACAAAATTAGACTGACCAAAACCCGCATCAAAGAAGGGGAAGAGCCCCTCGATATCGTTTGTGGTGCGGCCAACATTGAAGTAGGCCAAATAATACCCGTGGCTCTACCAGGCGCAAAAGTAGTAAACCGCCACGACGGCTCAGCCCTACTAATCAAGGCTTCAGCGATTCGCGGTGTCAAATCTAATGGCATGCTTTGCTCGCCACCAGAATTAGGTATCGCCAAAAATTTGCAAGATCCCGGCCAAGATGAAGGCATCTGGATTTTGAATAAAAACGGCAGCAGAGATGCCTCAGAGCTAGTTTTAGGCAGCGATGTATTGCCTTTACTGCCCAGCAAAGCTGACTACATTCTCCACGTAGAGCCACGCTCAAACAGAGGCGATGCCCTTTCCGTCAGAGGCTTAGCTCGCGAAGTGGCGGCACTATTTGGTCGCCCATTAAAGAAACCAGATTGGTCATTGGAAGCTTTGCAAAAGACTCTCGGCGCAAAAACGCCAGATAGCAAATTTAGCAAGGCCGTTGTCGAAAGCAGCAGTGACTGCCCTTACATCACCTTGCGAGTGATTGAAGGCATAGAAATTGGACCCTCACATCCAGCCATTGCCGCCCGCCTAGAAGCAATCGGCATGCGCACCGTAAATAACGTTGTTGATATCACCAACTATGTCATGCACGAACTCGGTCAACCTTTGCACGCCTACGATGCCAAACATTTAAAGAGCGATAACTTAGCTGTTCGGAGGGCAACAAATGCCGAAACCATCACCACTATTGATGGCAAAGAACGCAAGCTCAACAACGAGATGCTAGCCATAGCCGACGACGACATTATTGTTGGTGTTGCCGGTGTGATGGGTGGCAAAGACAGCGAAATATCAGATCAAACAACAGCTCTTGTGCTCGAAGCAGCATGCTTTGCACCAGCAGTAGTGAGACGTGGCTCCCGCTTGTTAGGTTTGTCCAGTGACGCCAGCCTGCGCTTTGAGCGGGGCATAGACCCGGCCAGCGTGCGCCACGCCGCCGAACGAGCAGCTTTTCTCATTGCTCAGTATTGCTCGAAAGAAGACAAGGCTATAGTTGGACCACTGATTGAAGCAGGCTCGAACCAGGTCGAACCAGGACAAGTGACACTGCGCTCTTCGCAGATAAAGCGAATTCTTGGTATCGAGGTTAGTCCTGAGCGCATCAAAGATTTGCTCACTCCACTTGGCTTCACCGTAAAAGGTGAGGGTGAGTCGATTGAAGTAAGTGTGCCGAGCTTCCGCAAAGAAGACGTTAAACGCGAAATCGATCTAATAGAAGAGGTTTGCCGACTGAATGGCTATGATGCCATTGTCCCCTCTATGCCTGCAGCAACTATGGCAGTGGCAAGACCTGATGACACTTTAGATCTAGCAAAAAATGCCTTGACTGGCATGGGACTATCGGAAGCCTGGCTGTCTAGCCTGGTACCAGCTGATCAAGCCGGAATTGATAAGCAACTGGCAGTAGAAGTACTAAATCCACTTTCGAAAGACCACCAGCTAATGAGGCAGAGCCTTGTGCCTGGCTTAATTAATGCCTGCGGCTACAACCAAGATCGCGGCCGCAAAGATGTTTGGCTCTTCGAGCATGGTCGCGTTTACTTTAAAGAGCAGCAAAAAGAGAACAAAAGTACAGGCGTGCGCGAAGACAATCACTTGGCTGGCCTCGTATCAGGCCAACGCTTCAAATCAATCAATCAAAATAGTCCGACTGTTGATTATTCCCTGGCCAAAGGCATGGTAGAAAATTTACTGAGTTCTCTAAATATTGATGAGCGAAAGCTGGCCTGGAGATCAATCACAGATAGCGAAAGTAACTTGCTGCCTTGGCTGCATCCTTATAGAACGGCAGTGTTGACCCTGAATCGCCCAGCCAAGCCAAACCCTAATAAAGATGCAAGCGCCACTAGCCTATTTGAAAGCAATATTACCCTTGGCTACGTCGGTGAATTGCACCCTCGTTTTGCCGACAGCAAAGGCCTGAGAGACAAAGCCTTCGTTTTTGAGCTTGACATTGATCGCCTTAAGAAGGAACGCAAACAGAAAAAATTTGCAGGCATTGCCACCAGCCCTGAAATAGTTCGAGACATCACCGCCGATTTTGATGCGACTGATAAAGATGTTTCATATGAGCAAGTTTCAAAACTAATCTGGAAACAGGCTGGCAGTAATCTGCGAAATAGCGAATTGGTGAGTGTTTATAGGGCCTCAGCAGAATCAAAGAAGTTTTCGATGACCTGCCGCTTGACCTTCCAACATCCAAGCGAGACGCTTACAAACGAAGAAATCGACAAAGTTCTTACGACCATTCGTGAAAGTTTGAACCGCGATTTGGCTGCGTCGTTTAGACTATAAGCTTAGAAAGCTTTTGAATACCGAGCTGTTAGTAATTGCTTCGCCGGGTATAAAAAGCTTGGGACAACGAAGAGTAGACAGGCAAAGGTAAACTAGCAAAGATTCATGCACAGGCTCAAATTCCGGAAAAGTTGGATAGGCTTGCTGGCTTTGGTCGGTGGAGCAATCATCATGACCGTGATTCGTCTGAATCCGTTCAGCACAGGAACGACCTTTGACTTGCCATTTCTTTGGGTAATACCAGCCCAGATTCTCCTACCTTTATTCGTCGCTTTTTATCAGTACCGAGCTTGCCCGACTGTCCAGCAGTTGGCCGGTTATCTCTGGCTCTGTTCCATGATCTGCTTTATGGGTACGCTTGGCAATATATTCGGCGATCCCATGGCGATAATCCAGCAGGATTGGCTGGTGCATTTCAACGCTGTACAACTTGGCGTCATGAACATTGCCTCGTTGATGGCTGCTATCAATTTAATGCAAGCCGAAGAAATGTCTAGTTTTGCCGACGCCAAAGTGGCAGAAGCACAGCTAGGCCGCTTGAAAGCTGCCAAAGTTGACCCAGAAGCTCAAATTAAATGGGAAAAAGCAGCTTCCCACGCTCAAGCTCAGGCAGACGGACGCAGCTTACGCTCGACCATGACCAATTTGAAAGCGATAAGCTTGCAAGACCCTTCGCAAACTTTGACATCGCCATCATCGATGCCCAAAGAGATGCCCAAAAGACCAGCGGAGCCAGCTGCTGAAGCTGGCAGTTTAGCCAGTCTTTTAGACCGAATCGGAGATGAGCCCGCCGCTGTGGCTGGTGAAGATCTCTTAGAAGTTAACGAGTTCGAGCCCAGTCCCGCTGTTGAAACTATTGCAGCCGAGACGGAAGCGGCAGAACCAGCCTATGCACCACTCGAAAGTAGCTATGAGTTTGGCATTGCAGCCAAGCTGGGTGAACTAGAGACAGCCGCAGAAGTGGCTGAACCAGTAAAAGAACCTGTTAAAGAACAGAGCAGCGGCATGATGGGCGCCTTCAAGTCCACCAGCCAATCGACGAAAGAACCTACACCAGCAGAACCGGTGGCCACAGCTACATCACAAGCCAGTCCTCAAGCAGCAGCTCAAGCTGCTTCGCAACCAAGCCAAGTTAATGCAGCGCCTGCTGCAGCGCCTACTGCACAGAGCGCAACACCTGCGCCCGTCGACTCACAGTCGGCTAACGCTTCGAGCACACGCCTACAGGCCATGAAGCGCCGCAACACCAGCACCTTCACCAAACTGCAGTCGCTTTCTTCAAGCACATCACTAAAACAACAGCCGCTCGATACTACTCCTCAAAATGAGCCAGACAGCCTCAAGAGTCTCCTTGATAGACTTGATGACGATCACGTTCAAGAGCCAGCCCAGCCACTGACACCACCAGTAGAGCTAGTGCTTGATACTGTCTTCAAAGCCGATGGCCATCTTGAAGTTGCTGCACCTGTAGTTGAGAAAGCTACAGTTGAAGAAGTCAAAGTTGTATCAGAGCCAGCAGTAGAAGCCGTAACTGAATCAACAACCTCATCTAGCGCTGGACATTCTAGTATCAGTGAACGGTTGACAGCAACGCCAGCAGCAGAGGCCGCTGCTGAGATTGCTGCAGAGGCTCCGCAAACAGCTATACCGTCACTCGCTAATCTACTAGATAAAGCGGAAGAGATTCAGGAAAAAGAACCAGAAGTTCTCTTCGCAGGTGGCGTCGATCAAGATATAGACAATCTCTTCTCCGACCTGACACCGGCTGAAGCACAGCAGGAAGTAGAGCCCGCTCCATTACCATGGAACGATCCCATTGCCGCCCTTGAGTTTCCCAAAACTGTCGAAGTAGATCTCAGCCCACTCCTGAGCGAACCGCTAGAGACAGCGCAAGAAGCAGAACAAAGCTTATCTGCTCCTGTTCAAATAGAAGAACCAGAAGAAGAAGAAGAAGAAATTTCCGGTAGCCTCTTTGACGGTGGCCTAGACACGGACATCGACAACATCTTCTCAGAGTTGGCCCCGCCAGAGGCACAGCAAGAAGTATCTCGCGTAGTCGAACCAGTTAAACCAGCCGAAGTAAAAGAAGCTGAAGAAGCTGAAGAAGCAGAAGAATCTGAAGGCGCACTATTTGATGGTGGAGTTGATTCAGAAATAGATGATATCTTCTCGAACCTAGCTCCAGCTGAGGCTCTCAAAGAAGTAAAAGATGTTCTCAAGCCAGCTGAAGTAAAAGCAACACCAGAAGACGAAGATAGTGAAGATGAGGACGGCGAAGAAGAGAGCCTATTTGGCGAAACTCTTGGCGAAGATCTAGACAACATCTTCTCTGGCTTAACCGATGGCCAACAACTGGAAGTTAGCCCTGAGACCTTAGCTAAACTGAAACAAGCACTGCCAGTAGGGGAGAAGGAAGCAGAAACCACACCCCCTTCGCCCCGTGCAACTGGCGACATGCCTGCACTGAGCGTTGAGAAAGCCGAAGCCATCAAAGCGGAAGCTGAGCTAGAAGCTAAAGCAGAAACCAAAGCAGAAGTTAAAGAAGAAGCCAAACCTGAAGCCAAAGAAGAAGCTAAGCCCGCTAGCCCAGACAAGAGCTCACCCGACTACAAAGAAGTAAAAGAATTCGGCCGCCTGTCGACCAGATCTGGTTCGCTGAAATCAGCACCTGAAGTCGTTGGCACCATGAAGACAATCGGCAAGCTTTTGCTCGACGTCAAAGCTGTTGAGAACATCATCAAAAGTGGCGAGACCAAAAAGATTGGCAGCGGTCTATCTACAGCGAAAGTAATTAGCGCTGCCCGTGGTGAAGGAATTAGAAATATTCTAGTGGCCATAGACGGCTACGAAGGCGTTGCTGGCAGCTTGATTGTTGGCCATGATGGTCTAGTCATTGCCTCTACTGTAGGCACCGGCTGGGACAAGGACATGCTCGGAGCACTGTCGACAGCTTTGCTGTCAACTTCAAACTTGGCCACTAAAAAACTAGAAATTGGCAAGCTCAAACAAATGGTATTGCTCACAAAACTCACCACAGACCAAGGTGATGTCATGAAAACCACTGTTCTCACCGATGTTGAAGTGGGTATTCTTGCGGTATTCCTTGAGCAGACCGATCTAACAAAAATCGATGGCTTGCTAGCCACAATTCATTCCACTATCCACGGCACCTAATAAGTTGCAACCTTTATCTTTTTAGATCACTTAGCAGGGCCAGTCTTCTGTAAGAATGCTTCTAACATGCTCTAGTTAGGAGATATTCACATGACATCACCCCAGGCAACCGCCGTATTATTGAAAGAAGGCGCCACAGCGCCAGCATTCGACCTGCCTGCCTTCGTGCACGGACAGACAGTGGGCAACATCAAATTGGCTGACTATAAAGGGTCAAAGAACGTCATTTTAGCCTTCTATCCTAAAGATGACACCCCAGGCTGTACTAAAGAAATGTGCGCCTTCTCCGAAGACCTCGAAAGCTTTGCCAAACATGACACACAACTGCTTGGCATTTCTACAGACAGTGTTGCCGCTCACGAAAAATTTGCCGCCAAGTTCACCCTAAAACAGCCTCTCCTGGCAGACCTTAATGGTGCAGTGGGCAAACTCTACGGCACTGTCAGCGAAGGCAAAGCCACCGCTAGCCGCGTCTTATTTGTCATCGACAAGCAAGGTATCATTCGCCATGTTGTAGAAGGCATGCCAACCAATGCCCAGCTGCTCGAAGTAGTACAAGGGATCAAATAGACACCGCTATTGACTCTTGCCGGCCTTGTTCAATTCATCCACAACCATTTGAACAGTGATTACTTCAGGCAGAACAATTGGCGATTGCGCTTTTCCTGCTGGAAAAATAACATATAACGGAACTCCTGCGCGACCAAACTTGCTCAGGAGTTTTGTTATATCAGGGTCTTGCCGTGTCCAATCAGCTCTCATCTTGACCACATTAAGTTCTTTCAGCTTAGCCTGCACGGCTTCGTTACTCAACACCGTTTTTTCGTTGACCTGACAGGTTTGGCACCAGTCAGCAGTAAAATCGAGCAAGACTGTCTTATTTGCTGTAAGCAACTCGTTTAGGGCTGAAACGCTAAATGGTTGCCAGCCCGACTTGTCACCACTAGTGGTGACAACTTTCTCAGCAGCACTGTTGTTTAAGGCAGCCATGACTTGAGGTTGAGCAAAAATACAAAGCCAGCTAACGGCTCCAAGCACTATTGCGGCTATGGCATAGACTTTGACTTTCCGGGCATTTGTACTAGTCAAATCGGTAAAGGTCGCCACAATCCAAGCGCAGAAAGCCAGAGTAACTAGCCAATAGTTGATAAAAGAAGCTGGTTCCGCACCAATCTGTCTGGTTAAGACATAGTCAAGCCAGACCATGGTGGCAAGCAAGATAAAACCCATTGATTGCTTAAACTTTTCCATCCAGGCGCCAGGCTTAGGCAACTTCTGTAACCACGCCGGATTAAGTGTCAGAAGCAAATAGGGAAGCGACATACCGAGACCAGCAGCAAAAAAAATGGACAGCACCACATAAGCTGGTTCAGCAAAAGCAAAACCTAAGGCTGGGGCCAGTAGCGGTGCAGTGCAAGGAGTGGAAAGCACGGTGGCTAGAACCCCCTTAAAGAAGGTACCAACAAAACCTTCACCTTGCGACAATTTGTCTATTCCAGCCTGCCCCACAGTGATGTTGACATAGAAAAGCCCGAAAAAGGAAAGCGACATCAGTAAGACAACAGCGCACATGACGATTAAGAAGCCAGGATACTGAAACTGAAAGCCCCAACCGATCGACTGCCCACCCGCCTTTAGGGCGATTACAAGAAAAGCTAAAGCCAAAAAGGAAGAAATGATACCGGCAGAAAATGTCAGGCCGAGAAGACGCACACGGGCTGGAGAATCTTGTGCCTGCTCAAGAAAGCTCATCACCTTAATAGCGATAACCGGCAGAACACAGGGCATGATATTGAGGATCAGCCCACCAACTAGAGCGAATCCAAGAAAAGTAAAAAGATTTGCACCACCGGTAGAGGCAGAAGATGCACTATCAATTTTATAATTCGACTCTAAAACTGAAATCGCCTTAGGTTTTTCTACTGAACCAGCACTAGTCAGGTCTTTGACTGAGCCGTTAAAGCCGTCACCAAGCCGCTTAAACTCCTCAGCATCAGCTGAAGCATTATCGCCAGCAGCCGCCACTGGAAGTTGAAGCTCTACTGCACCTTTGCCGGGTAGACAAATATCTTTGCAAGAGAGCCACTTTACGTCAGCCTTAAAATCAAGTTTTTCACCTGCGGTCAATTTAGACGGAGCAGTAACAACAGCAGCCAAAAGGGTTTTGTCGTGATAACCATAAGTTGTAATTCCAGCTTCAACAAATTTTTCTGGTTTCTGCCAAATTAGTTCTGACACCTTAAAACCAGGGGGCAGATGCCATTCAACGCTCGTCTTCATTCCGGCATCGCCAGGGTCTTTGTAATAGGTGTGCCAGCCCTCGGCCATATCTAGGTGAATACCCAGCTTGAAGGATTGTCCTGCCACTACAGCGCTGCGATCTGATATCAAATGCGGTGTGACATAGACAGCCTCATCGCACCAAGCTGGCGCCACGAAGTTTGTCAGTACCGCAGCCAATGCCAACACCAAGGTCAGCAACATTGCCGTGTATGATTTTCTCAAGACCACCTCTCTTGGGTACGGACGTTCAAATAGCATTATTCTTAGCAATTTCCGCATACACTTTAGCACTTGTTCTCAATATGCGCTCTTGTGTTGGATAGCTTACTCGAATCAAGCCAAATCTGGCTTTCAAGCCTTCAGCCCATTCGAAATTATCGAGAAGCGACCAGTGCAAATAGCCTCTGACATCAACCCCTGCCTCTATCGCTCTGTGAATCTCTCGAAGATGAGTGGTTAGATAGTCAACTCTTTTCTGATCAGCTAGAGACCAATCACCCTGATCAAGATCTGCCGAAAAAGAGCTAGCATAACCGTTCTCGGTAATAATCACCGGACGCCGGCTGCCATCGAGATTAAACTGGTAGGGAAGAGTATCGCGAGTGAGCAAGTCGTAGAGCCCTTGTGGATACACCTCCCAGCCGATATCGTTTACAGCCAACTCCCGCTCAGGAGAACTCTCACCGAAGAGATCGACTGGCCAAGAAGGACGAAAACGAGAAAGCTCACGGGTGTAATAGTTGATGGCTAGATAGTCACATTTCCCCTTCAGACCTTCTACCGGCCCAGATATTGAAATAATTTCTTTGTTGAGATTAATCGGAAAAGGAAATTTGACCTCGCCGCTCTCAAGTGAACTAGAGAACAACTGATTAAACGTAAAATCGCGATAAAAACGGACCATATGGTCGAGAGGATTAAGTGGGTTCTTCGGCATGAATGGCCGCCAGTGCAAGGTGTAACTTACTTGAGCATCGGCTTTGATAGCCTTGATGGCATCGTAAGCGGCAGCATGGCCTTCGAGCAACCATCTAACAGCCTTGAAGGCAGACAAATAGTCAGACTTAATTCCCGGGGGCCAAAGCCCAGCTACATAGCTCTGGTAGACATAGGCTAGCGGTTCATTGATTGTGATCCAGTAGTCAACAAGATCGCTAAATTCGGCAACTATCAATTCAGAAAAACGCTTAAACTCACTGACCGCATAGGCCGTGGTCCAGCCACCGGCAGCAGCTAGCCAATCAGGCAGAGTGAAGTGAAAAAGGGTGGCAAAGGTTGTCACGCCGCTTTCTTTCAGACTGGTTAATATTCGGCGATAATAGTCAACTTGCTTTTGGTCAAGAACAGAAGGCGCCACTCTCGTTCCGGGCGGGTCTTGCAAGAGAGCGGGCCAGTTAAAAGAGAGACGAAATGCGTTGAGATTCATGTCGCGCATGAGGATGATGTCATCTTCATAGCGCTGATAGAACTGACAAGCTTGGTCAGCTGAAGTACTATCAGAAATTCTTCCAGCTTCATTGGTCCAGAGTGCCCAGTCCGACAACCTGGAAGCTATTTCTTTAGGATGACCTTCCACCTGAAAATGTGATGTGGCAGCACCCCATAAAAATCCGTCTGGGAATTTAAGAGATCCGTCACTCAACTATGTCATCCTCCAATACCTGCTGCGAACACTATAATATCTCTGGCCATGAACGTCATACCCCAAATCTCTAAACCCGCCAGCGCTGAGCCCATTGAGGGCAGCTCTAGGCTCTTTACTGCCCTGGCTCTGGGGGCAATTGTTCTCGTTAATCTATTTACGTTTAGACATAGCTTTGGTGGATATTTTCTGGCAGACGACTTCGTTCACGTCGACTATCTCTATCATGCCATCGATCAAAACTTCATGCCCCTGCTTGCCAATTTTTGGGGCAACTGGATGCAGGCTCAAGGCACAACCTTCTATCGCCCCCTAATTTCACTATCTCTAGCTCTCGATTACCTTATAGGCGGTCCCAATCCGCTCATTTTCCACATATCTAACTGGCTCTATCAGACTGTGGCTAGCTGTCTTATGTTCCTGGTTGCCGGTCAAATTGGCGAGCATTTTAGACCCAACGAAAAAACACTCAATCGTTCTTTAGCCCTGAGCGCTGGAGTTATATTCAGCGTTTACCCCCTGCACTGCGAGGTAGTCAACTGGGTAATAGCTCGTGTTGACAGTATTGCTCTTGTCTTTTGCCTGCTGTCGTTCTGGCTATACTTGAAAAGCTCCCATAGCAAAAATTCACTGCACTACAAACTTAGCCTCGTTGCCTTTGTGCTCGGTTTAATGTCGAAAGAAATGGCTGTTACTCTGCCGCCGACACTGCTGCTAATACACTTGCTGAGCACAGCCACTAACGAGACAAAAAGCGCTAAAGAGCGCTTGCTTTATAGCCTAAATCAAACCAAGCCCTTTTGGCTTATTCTCTTCGCTTACCTCCTCTTTCGCCTGCTGGTGCTTGGCACCATATCTGGAGGCTATGAGGGTTCAGTGGGCCAGGGGCTCTCAAACAGCCTAGCCAAACGCTGGCTAGACGGGTCATTGTTGCGGATTCTCTTTCCTTTTAATATCGACGTTTTTGGCAGCAAGCATAGCCTTTCGCTGCAGCTTAAGGTCGTTTATCTAGCCATGCTAGTAAATTTCACAGCAGCATTAGTGCTAGCTAAATCACGCTCAACAGCAGTGCGCGGCTTGCTCTTTGCCACTGGTTGGCTGGTTTTATCGCTCCTCCCGACCTATCAAGTATGGAATCTTACTCCAGCTCTTCAAGGTAGCCGCTTCATATACTACGGCACCGCTCCAATTGCCTTGATTTTCGCCTGGCTACTCTTTCCCACAGAGGCACGTAACTGGCCAGTATTGAGCAGCTTGCGCCTGGCTGCGGCCGGCTGGTTTAGCATAATATTGCTAATTATCACAACGGGCAATAATCAACCGTGGAACCATGCCATGAAAGAAGTGAGTCTCTTCCGAAAGGCAGTGACCGAGCAAGCTCTAGCTCTGCAGGCGGAACATAAACTGACTTTATTAAACGTCCCCCATACCTATCGGGGAGCGCATATGCTCTACAACGCCGCTACCATGTCGGTGCTATTGAGCAAACCACTAACGCCAGAAGCCATCTACAGCAAGGTTATCAGTTTTGAACCAGCTACCTTTGGCGATCCAGACTTGATTAACATCTCGCGCTGGCGCCACAAAACAGGGCATGCCACCCCATACCGCTGGGACCGCACAACTATGACTCTCGAGCCGATTGTTTTTGCTGGTGAAAACAATGACGTCAAACTAGCAGGTCTCGACCTGAGCGAGGAAACAAAGTTCATTTCTCCAGAGTTGAGCCTAAATGCTCAAGCCCCTGACTATGTTGATGTCTTACTCGACAATGAGCAAATAAAACAGTGGCCCGAAGCAGTAATTACCCTCACCGCTTTAGCGCCGAGTAGCTTGCGGTGCCAATTTAGCCTACCGCTAAACAAAGCAAAAGCTGATGGGCATCTGCGTTTCGACGTATCAGAACACAAACAATGGCTCGCTCTTGGTCAAATCAATCAACTCACTCTATCAATACAAGGACTAGCAGCAGAGCAGCGGCTGCACCTATTGGGCTTAGAAACGGGCAACCTGCAAGGGCAAAGACCAAAAATCGAGAGTGATGAAAAAACGCTGGTCGAAGATGGTGATGGCATTTGTAGACCACGGGGTAAAATGCCATCCTTCAACTATGACGCCAGCATAGTACCGGGTGCGGTATCAGCCTTTGTCGAAGTCTCAAAACCTAATAGCTGGTTTGAACACTATAGCGGCAGTTTTAGAGCCACCAGCAAAAGCCCGGAAGCCCTATTTTCCCACACCCTAGGCAAGCTCAAAGGCAATGGCGTGCCAATTACATTTACGGGCGTAAAAGGGCCGGGCTTCTATCAAATGCGAATGGCCGCCCTTGACCAAAACGGTAACGTCATCGGTTACTTCAGCGACCCCTTAAACTTTCAACTTTAATGGAGGAATGTCATTTGTCTACCTCCGAAAATATCAGCGACATCAAAGCCGCTCAAAGTGCTCCTAAACGCCAACTAGAGAGGGCCAGAGTCGATTTTTCCTCGACTAAAACCCAAATGCTACTTGGCGCTTTGATCATGTGCGTCTCTTGTTTAATAGCCTATGGCCAAACGGTCCTAGTAACCTTTCTTGGCCAAGACTTAACCTACATCCAGGCAATTGCCGATACGCTGCACGGATCTTTTGACCAGGTTCTAGCCAATCCTACTAGTATTTTACTGCTAGATTATTTGCTCTATCACACTAATACACTAGGCTTTCACGTCAGCAATATACTATTGACGGCCAGTTGTGCCATCGTTGTCGGTTTGATCACCTTAGAGTTGACTGGTCGCCTTGGCAATCGCAATGGCGCGCTCAGCGCCATCTGGGCGGGCATGCTCTTTTCAGTCTATCCCCTGCACGCCCAATCAGTGGCGATAGTATCGGGCCGAATTGAGTTAAGCGCTAGTCTCTTCTATCTGCTTAGCGTCTTCTTGTTTCTGCGCTACAGACTAATAGAAGAAAAACAATATTTTCCACTCTCTCTCATTTCTGGTGCTCTGGCACTGTTACTAAGTGCGCAATCACTGTCACTACCGCTAGTAATTACTTTACTGGCCTTGCACCCAGGTCGCAACCGTTTCGCCGCTAGAAAGAATGCCGTAGCTGATGCCATTAGCTGCAGTGGCTTGTACTGGCTTATAGCAGTCTTCAGTTTCTTTCTACACCCTCACTATTTAGGGGCTATCGATAAAAAGACACTATTGTTGCTATTTTTTCCTGTAAACGAAACGGTTGTCACTGTCAGCAAGATAGTGCCACTGGCACTAGTACCACTACTGTGTGCCCTGATGGTGCTGCTACTAAAGTCACAAATTGCCAAGATAAGACTAAATCAAAGCACTCAATCGGGCGCAATTGGCAGTGCGCCCACACCTCCTAGCTCCACCATCACAGCCCTAATACTGGTGGTCTGGCTCGCCTTGACCGTATTGCCATTAACGGCCCATGATAGTCATCTCTTTTTAGCGGCTGCACCATTTTCAATATTGATTGCCATACTTTCTCTAGAGAGTGGCAACACCAAAGATAAAGACGCAAAACTCCTGACGTCGTGCGGCCTCGTGGCCATGACCTTACTTTATCTCGCCTGGAGTTACTTACTGGCAATCAATCTGAAACCCACGGTAGAAGGCAGCCTGATTGTTGAAAATTTCCGCAGACAACTGATCAACGCCGCTACGATCGATGGCAAGATAACCTTAACGAATTGGCCCAAAAGCCACCAGGGAGTGCCTTTGATTGCGGCTGCTGAAAATATCAATTTATTCCTAGCACCACCTTTTATTGATCGCGACCTCTCTCACGATCTAAAGGTGATGAAAGAAACCATGCCAATTTCTGATAGCAATAAAATCTATCAGTGGCAACAAGCTCACGGCCTCCTGGCCTCGGTCTCTCAAGCCGCCAGCCAACCGTTTTCATCAAGCAACATACCCTGGTCGGCCAGCAGCAAAGACTATTTCGTCAACTTATTGAAAGGCAGCCCCTGGCAATTGGTAGACAGTACAAGCCTAGCCGCAAGCTCTTCATCAATAGTTAAGTCAAGCGCTCCTGTTATCAGTTTAATGAAAACTTCAGCACGGCTGTGGGCCGGTGACAAGCAGGCAGTACTTTGGCTCAATGACAAAATTGATCAACCTGTCTTACAAGAAAATCGCTGGATTTTAAAAATCACAATTGCCGATCATAGCGCTTCGACTGTAGAGTTAGCCGTACGCAATTATCAAGACGAAACAAAGACGAGCAAGCTAGCCGGCAAGCGCATTGGAGACAATATTTTCTTTGACTTGAGAGAACTAGACAGCTATTTGTCTAATGGCGAAAGCCAACAGATTGGTATAGTGGTGGCAGCAGGCGAAGTTGTTTCGATTTCTAGCGTAGAGTTTGTCAGCTTAAAATCGGCAGGTAAATATGATTAAAGACCGCAGTGCCCGCCTAACCCTATATATATTTCTCACTGTAGCCGCTGTCTATGTGGCAATCCAGCTAGAAGCCCTGATAATTTGTCTAATTGCCTCAGTGACTCTAGCAGCAGCTCTGGCCCCACTGGCTGAGCGAATGGAAGAACGCAAGATACCGCGAGCAGTTACGGTGACAGCTATCTACTTGCTAGTAGCCGCGCTCTATGTCGGCGTTGGCTCGGGCCTTGTGCCGATACTAAGAGAACAGGCCGCTAGCCTGTTCGACAATGTACCTGGCTATTTCACATGGCTCCTCGAAAAAGCCCACAATCTAAGCGATATGGGGGGTCCAGACCTTACCCATGCACAGATCGCCGCTGACGACGTTAAACAGCTAAGTATGTCGACATTGGCTAAACTTTTGAAAGTGACTGGCTCTGTGTTCGGCGTGCTAATCAACGGACTCTTCATTCTCTTTCTCACAGCATATTTCGTCGTTGCTGCCAAAGACATCAATAATTCTCTTCTCAGTTGGCTACCAGCCCCGCAGCGTCAGCGTTGGGCAGGGCTAATCAAACCAATTGAAAACAGACTGGGCGGTTATGTGCGCGGCCAACTATTGGTCAGCCTGGCAGTGGGGAGCTTTATTGGTATTGGCCTCGCCTTAATCGGCAACGAAAAAGCTCTGATACTAGGTGTATTGGCCGGTTTACTCAATCTCGTTCCCTTTGTCGGTTCCATGATTACATCGGTTTTTGCGATCATTATCAGTTTTGTGCAAGCACCATGGATGGGCGGAGCTACAATCGTTTTGTTTATTATCGAACAATGGTGTGAAAGCAACTTCATTGTGCCAACTCTATTGGGCAAACAAGTTGAGCTCCATCCACTGATAGTGATGCTCGCGGTTATCATCGGTGGCAGTCTTTTAGGTATCAGCGGAGCACTAATAGCAGTACCAGTAGCAACTGTAACTTTATTCTTGGCAGAAGAGTTTTATCAGAAAAAACTTGCTGATTCGGAATTAGAGAAGCCTGGCGCTGACAAGCTCACCTAACTTTTGATTGCCGATAAGATCGCTCACCGTAGCATCGACCTGAGCTAGAGCCAAGGCTAAGTCTGCCAATATCTCCAGAACTATCAAAGGCCCATGATATACAAGGGCGGTATAGAGTTGCACGGCGGAAGCACCAGCGACCAAAGCAGCAACAACATCAGCAGCGCAAGCAATGCCACCACAGGCAATGATTTGCTGCTCTGCGTCTTTGAGCTCATATAACTTTCTTACTTGCAGTAACATCCGGGCTTTAAGCGGATAGCCGCTCAAACCACCCCTACCAATCTTCGCCAAATCTTGTGTCGAGGTATTGAGACCATCGCGACTGACTGTGGTATTACCGCAGACAAAGCCCGCAATAGGAATCTTGAGCTCCCGAACAGAAGCTAAAAGCATAGCTATAAATTCATCGGTGCTATCAGGAGAAAGTTTGAGAAACAAGGGGAAAGCTAGATGATTGGCTGCATTTATTGCCTTGAGTATTTCTCTAAATTCAGAAATTTCAGAAAGCGCACCATCATGGGTATTTGGACAACTGGTATTAATAGTGACATAAGCCAACTTGCTTTCTTGAAAGCACTTGAACGTAGCGAGCAAATCAGCGACAGCCAATTCACCGTGCAAGTCAGGCAAATTACTCTTAGCAATATTAAGAGCGACAGGCCCCAGTACCTGGCTGCGGCCCATTGAAGCTAAGCGCCAGGCAATGGTCTGGGCACCGTCACCATTTAAACCCATGCGATTGATAATGGCCTGGTCTTCTGGCAAGCGAAACAAGCGCGGCTTATCGTTCCCAAATGAGGGTTTGGCTGTAACCGAACCAATTTCAACATAGCCAAAACCAAACTGCGGCCACAAAGAAACAAACTTGGCATTTTTGTCCAAACCAGCCGCTAGACCAACAGGGTTAGCAAGAGAAGCTCCAGCTAAAGTTGTTGCCAATCTTGGCAAGGCCGCTTGTACCCGGGGGCTAAAGATTATCTCTTTGCCAATGCCCAACAGTGGGGCCGAGACCGGCAGTAGGTTAGCCACCAAGTCATGGGCCTCCTCGGGATCGAGAAGAAAGAGGCCAGGACGGATAGCATTGCGATAGAGCCAGGTTGCCAGCATTAATTAGCCCTGTAAGATTAATTGTTCAAGACTTCCACAAGTATGCCACGATCATTTCCTAAAATCAGGTCATAAGATCAGGTCATAAAATCAAGGCCTGAGCAAAACAACTGACAGGATCGAAATGCCCCCCACGGACAAAGACGATAACGTCAAAAAGCCCGACCTAAAGACTTTTAGCTTTGCCCCGCCCGAGGGAGGCCTGAACGCGCCCTCGCAAAACAAGAACGAAGCAGCAAGCCATCTTGAAATGCCAATTGAGGCTCTCAATGAAAATCTCGTTGGCAAAGTTGTAGCTGGCCACTTTCAAATATTATCTAAGATAGGCGAAGGCGGCATGAGCGTGGTCTACAAGGCACGCCACATGCTGATGAATAAGCAAGTAGCCTTAAAAATGCTCCACCCACACATGATTGGTCGCGAACAATCAAGGGATCGTTTTCGCCAGGAAGCCCAAGCGGTGAGCCAAATTGACCACCCCAATGTGGTGCGAATCTTTGACTTTGGCATTAGCGAAGATAATCGACCATATATTGTCATGGATTATCTTGATGGCGTGTCGCTGGGAGACCTGATCAAAACTGCGGGTCCACTAGAACTAGAGAGAGCAATCAGGCTATTTATACAGATATGCGATGCCCTCTCTTACGCCCACAACAAAGGCGTAATCCATCGCGATCTAAAACCAAGCAACATCATAATTTTAGAATCTGAGCGCAAGAAAAGCCAAACCATTAGCTACATTCGAGGCGCTCAAGATGATACTGAGGATTTATCAGAGCGACAAACAGAGCAAGCAAAAATCGTCGACTTTGGTATTGCCAAGCTCATGCCTCACGAAGGCACAGACGCTGCCGCCTTGACCCAGACCGGAGACGTCTTTGGCAGCCCGCTCTACATGAGTCCTGAGCAGTGCAAAGGCGAAAAGCTCGACGGCCGCTCAGACATATACTCGATGGGCTGCCTGATGTACGAGACTTTGACCGGCAAGCCACCGATCAACGGCGCCAACATGCTTGAAATTCTTTATCGCCATATGAACGAAATGCCCGTCAGCATGAAACTGGCATGTCCTGAAAACAAAGTACCACAGGCCCTCGAGGCAATCATTTTTAAAGCGCTGGCCAAAGATCCAAACGATCGTCAAGCTAGTATGCGCTTGCTTAAAAGCGAACTAGAAGATTTTTCCTCCAGCCAAGGAGGAGCACTTAGCTTCATTAGCTCAGGTTGGAATCTCTATCGACTGAAGCGCAAAAGGCTGAGCCTGAGAGACAAAATAGCGGCAACAATTAGCGTATTCGCTCTCGGCCTAGTTATACTTTGCTCCTCCAGTCTCATTTTTCTCTATGCCTATGGCCAAGACCAGGGCAAGGAAAATCAACCACTAGACTGGTACATACAGTTTGCAGACAAGAAAGAAACGCCAACTGTTTTCGATACTAGTGCGCTTGGCACCGACAATCTTCTCGATAAAGCCAGAGCTAGGGTTCGCCAAATTCATCACAAGCAAAAGGGCTCACCCATATCAGCCCGGGACGAACTAGACGATCCAAATTCTGACTTACAACAAATTCTCAACGCCGCTGATTCGGCATACCGTGCCAGTCGCTTCCGCGATGCTGCCGAAATCTACCAGTACTGCGAAGAAATTAGCTCCTACGAGAACGGCCCGGATGCCATAACCACCCAAGAAATAGCCTTGTCTCTTTTCCGCAGCTATTACTATGCTGGCGACTACTCCCAGGCCATTCGCCAAGCCGCCACTACTCTCAAAGCCTTTAAAAATCAAATTGAAGCCAACACCGGCAAGCGTATGAAGGCAGCACTCTTAAGCGCGATTGGCGATTGTTATTACCGCACCGGCCAATACGACTTAGCCAGAAGCTCGCTCTATGACGCGGTAGAACTCTGGCGTGAATTAGGTCCTAGCGGCAGAACCAACCGGGACAAAACAGTTGAAGAGCTGAGAGCCCTGAGCCTAAGCCGCTTCGGCGATGTCTTTATGCAACTAAAGATGAACGAAGCGGCAGTAAAATATTACGACCAGGGAGAAGAGGCCTGGAAAAGCTCAACCGATGAGCGTCAACGCCTCTATAACCTTGGTCTGATTAGCTATAAAAAATCGCTTGCCGAATTCGCCATGCACGACTACGCAAAAGCCAATAGCGATTTCGAACGTGCTGTCAAAGAACTAAAAAAGAAACCCTCCGACAAACTATTCCACCAATCAGTAGTGACGATGTACCAGCAAACAGCGATCTTGCAGAAACAGTCTGACAGACTGCTGGCCTCCATAGGCTCGTCGCTACAGGCTGGCATCAGCAAATATTTTCACGAATACAAATAGCTCAGGCGATAAGCAGCTATATGTGATTGGCTTCCATATCGCTTGAAAGTAAATCCATTTCAGACTCTGATGGCTTAAGCCCTTTGGGCAAAGCAAACTCGCTATCAGGAATAGGCCTGGCCTTGGCAAAATGCACTTCAGTCAGAGTAACGCTCTGAGTTGAACGGCTCTCTCGGCCTTTGATATAGCCCGAGCGCACCATTTTAAATGGCAGACCATAACGATAAACAGAATAGAGAACTGATTCGAGCACGGCATTTATCTCCGGCTCAAAGCGAATTTCAGAACTGACAATTATGTCATCACGAAACTCAACCTTCCGTGGAGTTCTCTCATCGGAAATGCGCTTACCAATGCGTACTAACGCATTGGCCGGATGCCCCAAATATTCTGTTTTACCAACGGTTTTAGGAGCGGCAAATATATATTGTTGCTTGGCGCGATAGATGCCGATACGCTTGGCGCAATCTCTTAGTGTATAGGTGCGATAGCGCCGACTTTTGAGAGAATAAAGAGTAATTTTATTGGTTTTACGATTGATGATCATGCAAAGAAATGAGCCGCTCATCTTAATCTGTTGATCAGTTATGTACCAAACGCAACCGCCCCACTGGTAGCCACGCTGACGCACAATCCAGCCACTGCGACTACCGTTAGGATTATTTATCGGCGGCGCAAAAGGATCAGGAGTACTAGCGAAGACAGCCATGCCCGGTGCCAAGGCAGAATAAGTTAGAACTGCGATGAGAAATAAAGCGCGAAAGTGGCGTGGGCTAATCATTTTTAGATGCAACAAACTGACTCTCAATTTGAGCGCGCAAGTTATCAGAATTCTCGGCATTGGAAGCGCCAAAACGGGAGACCAGACGCTTAAGCCATTTTTGAAAATCATCTACGTAGGTGAAAACCACAGGAATCACTATTAATGTAAACACAGTCGAGGTGACAAGTCCACCAATCACCGATATGGCCATGGGCGCCCGAGCTTCAGAGCCAGCACCGATACCAAGAGCGATTGGCATCATACCGGCAATCATGGCAATTGTTGTCATCAGAATTGGCTGCATGCGAGTCTCACCAGCCAGCATAATGGCCTGGCGCTGATCAATACCATGCTTCATTGACATCAGGCCGTACTCGACTAAAAGAATGGCATTTTTGGTGACCAAGCCCATCAACATAGTGATACCAATAAGAGCATAAAGACCAATAGACTGGTGGAAGAAAACAAGCCCAAGAAGAGCACCACAAAGAGAAAGTGGCAGAGAGACCATAATCGTAAGGGGATGAAGGAAACCACCGAAGAGCACCACTAGAACAGCATAAATGAGCAGCACAGCTGAACCTATAGCCGTGGCAAAGCCACCAAAAATATCTCTCTGAATTTCAGCATCACCTAGAGGCAATTCGTTAATTGACTTGGGCATGGTCTTGAAGGCTGGCAAAGCATGAACACTCTTGATTGCTTCACCAAGAGTGGTACTGCTGTCTAAGCCTGACTCTAAAGTGACCTGTCTTTGACGATCAAAGCGGTCTATTTGAAAAGGTCCGCTGCCAAACTTCACGGTGGCCACACTGCTTAGGGGCACCAGCCGTCCGCCATTGGCAGATACTTTCATATCTTCAATAATACGCAGGTCATTGCGATATTGCGGGTCTAACTCAACTCTGATATTGACCTGGCGATCGTCAAGATTGAACTTGGCCAAATTGGCCTCGCTATCGCCGAGGGTACCAATCAGAGCTGTCCGCGCAATCGACTGCACTGAAACCCCTTGCCTGGCGGCCTTATCAAAGTCAGGAGTAACGAGAATTTCTGGACGCAATATGCCAGCAGAGGAGCTAACATCGTACAAACCTTTGACCGAGCGCATCTGGTCTTTAATCTCTTCGGCCACACGATCTAACTGTGCCGCATCAGATGAAGTCAGAACCATACGCATGGGCTTGCCACCCATACCACCAGAGCGAGAGAAGCTCAAACGCGCACCAGCGACACTATCAAGCTCGGCTCTAACTGATTCTTCAAACTGCTGCTGAGTGATTGAGCGCTCTGTACGGGGCTTCAATGAAATATAGATAGTAGCCTTAGTGACATCGCCCTGATTGCCACCAGACGTGCGCTTAGCCGAAGTGGGAGTACCAATGAAAGCCACCACATTGACTGCTTCTTTGTGCTTAGCGATGATATCGGTGCATTTTTCCGAAACGGCCTTTGTATCTTCCAAGTCAGAGCCCGGTGGCATTTCCACATTGAGCAAAACTTCGCCCCGATCAACATTGGCCATCAGTGATGTGGGCATTGATTTGAACAAAACAATAGAAGCGGCGAAGAGCAAACATGCACAAATAACTGTAATAAGTCTGTGCTTCATGGCCAAACCAAGCACCGGAGCATAGACCTTCATAAACTTCTGATTAACGGCTTGCTCTTCTTCTTGCCCAGCAACACTACGCATGCCGTAAGCGGCAATCATGGGCGTAATCATGCGGGCGACTAGAAGCGAAAAGAGCACCGCGACCGTTACTGTCAGGCCAAACTGCTTAAAGAATTGTCCGGGAATTCCGCCCATACTAGCTACGGGCACAAAGACCACAACAATAGTCAAGGTAGTGGCAATCACGGCCAAACCTATTTCTTCAGCGGCCTCGATAGAGGCCTGATAGGCTGGTTTACCCATGCGTATGTGACGGACGATATTCTCAATTTCAACAATGGCATCATCTACTAAAATACCGATTACTAGAGCCAAGCCAAGCAACGACATGCTGTTTAGAGTAAAGCCAGCCCACTGCATCACAGCAAAGGTGGGAATTACCGATAACGGAATGGCAATGGCAGTGATAGCTGTGGCTCGCCAATCTTTCAGGAACACCCAAACCACAAAAACGGCCAGCAGAGCACCAAGAATCAATGACTCGAGAGACGCATCATAAGACTCTTTGATATAACGGCCATTACTGCGCAGCTTAACAATCTTCAGCGAACCAGGCAGATTTTCTGCCAGGTCCTTAATTTTGGCATCGACGCCTTTCTCGACATCGACTAGATTAGAGCCCGTGCTGCGCACCACTGAAAATGCCACCACAGGCTGATTATTCAAAAGAGCCATCTGCCGCACTTCGGAAGTGCTATCTTCAACCTTACCTAAAGTGTCTAAGCGGGCGCGCTTACCACTGGGCAAGACTATATCGGTCTTTGCCAGTTGCGGCACGGTCAGAGCACTACCAAGAAGGCGAATAGACTGCTCGCCCTCACCCACCTGCCCGCGACCACCAGGCAAGTTGATATTTAATTGCCGAATCTGGCTACTGACCATATCAGCGGTGATGCCGAGTGCCTCAAGGCGAGTGGGGTCGAGATTGACACGAATCTCCCGATCAACTCCCCCGGCTCTCTGAATCTGACCAACCCCAGGAACCGACAATAAAGCACGAGCAACGTCATTATCGACCACCCAAGATAACTCGGCTGGGGGCAATACTTTCGAATCAATTGTATAAGTAACAAACGGTCCGCCGACAAAATCAAGGCGTTGAATAATCGGCTCTTCAATACCCTGGGGCATATCCTGGCGGATCTTAGAAATAGCATCGCGCACATCATTGACGGCTCTATCAGTATTTGTGCCAAGATTGAATTCTATTGAAGTAGAGGAGGCACCATCAGTAACACTAGAAGCAATATGCTTGATGTTACCGATTCCAGCAATGGCGTCCTCAATTTTTCTGGTTACCTGGGTCTCAAGTTCAGCTGGCGCAGCGCCAAGCTGGCTCACCGCCACTGTTACTACGGGCACATCGATATTGGGGCTTTCATCAATACCAAGCTTGATAAAAGAAGTAATACCCATCAAACTCAAAACAAGAAATAGCACCACTACCGGTACTGGATTTTTAATCGACCAGGTAGAGAGATTGAAGTTCATGGCAGTCTACTTAGCCTTGAGGACGTTAACAACGTCACCATCTTTGATAAAACCAGCGCCTTTAGCGACCACTTGATCGCCAGCATTCAGACCACTCAAGACCTCGATGTAGTCGCCGTCTCGCCCACCCACTTCAATAAAATGCATCTGCACTTTCTTGCCGCTGCTATCGAGAGTATAGGCAATAGCGCGATTGTCTTTATAAACCACAGAAGAGGAGCCAACTGAATTGACCTTGGTTTTGCCTAGACCAATTTCACCTTTGACGAAATTACCCGGCCGCAACTGAGTATTGAGTGGCAAGTCAATGCGCACCATCCCCAGCCGAGTATCTTGATCAATCATCGGACTAATTTCGCGGACATGGGCATCGATATTACCAATGCGCACAACCTGACCGGGCTTGACCAAACCAATGTCAGCTTCTGGAAGATTAGCCCGGAGCTCAAGGCGACCATCGCGGACAAGATCAAACATCACTTTACTGGTACTAGAAATATCGCCTATGTGCACACTGCGCTTTAACACAAGACCGTCACAAGGGGCCTCAATAGCAGTTTGAGCCAACTGCGAATTGAGCTCAGAGATATTGGCCGAAATCTCGGCCAGTTGCGATTTTGAAATTTCAATATCTTCGCGGCGGCCACCCGACACACCCATGGTCAAGCGATCATTAGCTTGCTGCGCGGCAAACTTAATTGCTTTCACTTTCTGCTCGCAGTTATGCACTTCGGCTAGAAAAACTTTAGCCTGTGTACTGCGGTTATCAGCGTCTTCAGCACTAACGGCCCCCTGACTGACAAGCCAGGTATAACGCTTAGCATTCTCAGCAGCTTCAGCATAATTAGCTTGGGCTCTAGCTAAATTAGCTTCTTCTTGGGCAATATTGGCCTGCGCTTGATGATAGGCATAACGAAGAGAAGTGAGGTCTTCAGCTCGATAGGGCTGTATGGCCTTCACTAATGAAGCTTCTGCACCAAGCAAATTAGCTTTCTTCTTGGCCAGCTGAGCCTCAATTATGCTGCTGTTCAGCTTGGCTAAAAGCTGACCGCGCTTAACATGGTCGCCATCGTCAACCAGAACAGACTGAACCTTAAGACCGTTAACTTCAGAGCCGACTTGAACTGGATCCCAAGCCCAAACCGTACCGCTAACCAGCAACTTACGCTCAAAATCACGGGGCTCCACGGTAGTTAACTCAACAGTTAATACCGCTTGACTGTTCGCTCTCTCAACTTTGGTAACCGCTTCGCGAGCGCCAGGATTCAACGGCAGCTTATCTTTCAAGACATAGGCAGCCAAGCCAAGAACCAATAAAGCCCCAACAATTAACTGCTTGCGGTTGCGGCTTTTGGGCAAAGCAGGGCGCGGCTGAATGGTAGTTTGGTTTTCGAGCTTGGTATCCATATTAAAAGAGCCTAAGTAGTCAAGAAATTATAGCAGCCTAGAGCCTGTTCTTGACTTCCAAAACACCACCATCAGCCCGTTCGATTAAGTACGATGAAGTTTCGCCAGTAAGCAGACCTGCTATCAGTTTATATGGAATCAAGTGCCGCAGGCGTAGGTGGCTAATATCGTAGACCGCTAAACGTTCAGCTACACCACTGGCCACACTGGCCTGACCCAGCCGTAGATAGTTGTCGTGCACAGGCCTCGGGTCTTCAACAAAGTTATAGCCAGCCCGGCGAATAAAAGATGAAAGCTTGAGATTGATATCGTTCTTAGCACAAAGCAGCATTAACTTGCCAGAAAAATTCTTCAAGGCGGCTTCTGAAGTTTTAAAGGAACTGAAGTCAACATCAGGACGACTCAGTATCACAGCAGAAAAAACTTGGCTAGCTTCAGGCTCCGTCTTCTGTGCCTGCAAACAATAATTTTGCACAGCGTGAATACCAAGGCTGTGGGCCACAATTACTATTTTGTCCCGACCAAGCTTAGCGACGAGGCGCTCAAGAAAGGCCGTAAAGTTGGTGCGGCAACCAGGCAATTTAGCCAAAGACCCGGCATAGTTATAACAAGGAGTGGCCCAATCGTAGGCCAATAGTGGACCATTCAAACCAGCAGCTTGCAAGGCATCTTGAATATCACTAGCCTGAATCAAGTCTTCAGAGAAGCTAACACAACAGCCGTGAACGAAAAGGGTAAGAGGCTGACCACTACTTTTGGTTTCGGCAGCAAGGCGCTCAAACAGCTGCTCTTCAGAATAAAGGGAATCGCAATCGACAGCCCGGTCACCGTACGAGAGAGCTTTACTAGTTTTCCCCAACCAGTCGGAAGCTTTTATTCGTTTTCCTTTAAGCGCAAGCTTGCGTTCACAAGCGAAATATAGGCCACCGTTCTTTCTAGCAACATTATCTTTAGCGACATTATCTTTAGCGACATTATTCATGGTGGAACCATCTTTTGAGATAGAAGATTGTGCGGCTAAGGCGACAAAGCCGGGGTCGACAACGGCAAGTAATATAGTTAAGGATAGGAAAAACCAGGGGAAGATATTGCATCGTTTCAGTATGGCAAAGCCGGCCCCAAGCTTAGGAGCAGCAGAAACACTTGCAAAACTGATTGGCGGTTTAGGCGAAGACATAGCTAGATACTAATGCAGAAGCGTATTCTAATGCACGAGCTTATTTTAATGCATAACCTAATTCTATTGCAGCGCCAAATTGCAATGCATAGACACAATTAAATTGAGCGACGTACCTTAGTGAATGTGAATATTGGCAGTCTTGCGATAGGCTTCCATCTTGTCCCACTCAAGTACTTCAGGCTTGGCCTTGACCAGTTCATTCCAGGTGGTATGAGGTCTACCTGTGTCGATTTCAACCATGGTGATGCAGTCATCCACAGGACAAACCCGTGAACAGAGATCACAGCCAACACAATCTTCTTCTCTAACAACTGGCCACAAACGCTCTTTAGCTTCGTCGGTGATTTTCAATTCTTTCAAGTCAATACATTGGTGAGCCGCATCATTACAGGCAATGTAGCAGAGGTTGCACTGAATACATTTATCATGATTGATACGCGCCACTGACTGGAAGCCAAGATCGAAGTCTCCAAAGCTCGAAACTCGCGGCAGCGACTTGCCAATAAAGTCATCGCAAGTCTCAAAGCCTTTGTCTTCCATCCAGTTGGACATGCCTTCAATCATGTCTTCAACGATGCGGAAGCCCCAGTGCATAACGGCTGTACAGACTTGAACCGAGGTGGCACCAAGCAGCATAAATTCAACCGCATCGCGCCAAGTCTCAACACCACCCATACCAGAAATAGGTAACCGTGACTTGAGAATCTCTGGATCGGCAGCTACCGCGCTCAACAAATGCAAAGCAATCGGTTTTACTGCTGGGCCAGCATAGCCACCATGGCCACCTTTACCGCCAACGTTTGGCTGTAATTCAAAAGTATCCAGATCGACTCCCATCACACTATTGATAGTATTGATCAGGGAAAGGGCAGAGGCACCGCCCTTCAAAGCCGCTCTAGCAGGCAATACGATATCAGTGACGTTCGGCGTTAACTTCACAATCACCGGCTTGGTGGCAACAGCCATAACCCATTCTGTAACCATTTCAGTATATTCTGGCACCTGGCCCATGGCAGAGCCCATGCCGCGTTCAGACATACCGTGGGGGCAACCAAAGTTCAGCTCAAAGCCATCTATGCCCGTCTCTTCAGTGCGCTTGATGATTTCTTGCCAGGCTTCTTTTTTTGATTCAACCATTATTGAAGCAATCACAGCATGGTGAGGAAAATTGCGTTTGACCTCGGCCATCTCACGAAGATTGAGTTCTATAGGTCGATCACTGATAAGCTCAACGTTATTGAGACCAATAATCTTGCTGCCTTTATAGTCGATGGTGCCATAACGGTTGCATACGTTCAGCACGGGCGCACCGATTGTCTTCCATACAGCACCACCCCAGCCTTGCTCAAATGCTTTCTGAATCTGATAGGCAGAGTTGGCTGGTGGAGCCGAAGCTAGCCAGAAAGGATTAGGTGACTTGATACCGCAAAAATCAATCGATAGATCTGGCATTTAATTTCTTCCTAAAAATTTAGACAGAGAGTGAGACAAGAAACAAGTTTTTATCTCTTAGAAACAGCTTCAGCTAACGGTTTAGCTGCACCCAAAAGTTGCTTAGCAATACTGGCAGCAGCAATTTTGCCGTCCTGAACAGCCATCACAGTTGATGCCTCGCCATGACTGCGAACACAGTCGCCACCGGCAAATATCTTCTCGTGAGAAGTGCGATTGCCCTCATCGACCTTAAGATAGCCTTTCACTTGCTCAACACCAAATGGTGCCAACATAGCCAGAACACCAGTCGGCTTGTTTTGACCGATGGCCTTAATCACCATGTCACAAGGTACGACAAATTCAGAGTCAGGTACTGGCACAGGGCTGCGGCGACCAGAGGCATCCGGTTTACCCAAATCCATTCTTATGCACTTGAGGCCATCGACTTCACCTTTGGCGTTGCTCAATATCTCAACCGGCTGAGTCAAGAACATAAAGCTCACCCCTTCTTTCAAGGCAAACTGGTACTCAAAATGATAGGCGGGCATCTCCGCTTCGGAGCGGCGATAAATCATGGTCACGCGCTCAGCACCAAGTCGACGAGCAATAGTGGCACAGTCAATAGCCGTGTTACCAGCGCCGATTACACAGATGCGCTGCCCGTGCTTGATTGAATCCAGACTTTCGGTCTTAGTTTCTTCAACAAATTCAAGACCATCGAGCACACCAGTGAGCTGCTCACCAGGAACTTCCATTTCAGGTACATTGCCTAAACCAATGGCAAGAAAAACAGCATCGTGCTCTTTTATCAATTGTTCAAAGCTCAGATCTTTGCCAATCTCAATGTTGTTCTTAAAAGTGACACCGAGCTCTTCGATCATCTTTACTTCGGCCAAGCTAACTTCAACTGGCTCGCGGAAAACCACAATGCCATAGGTAGAAAGACCACCCGACCACTTTTTCTTTTCATAGACTGTCACTTCAAAGCCAGCCTTGGCCAGCTCCCCAGCACAAGAAAGGCCCGCAGGACCAGCACCAACCACAGCAACTTTCTTGCCGTTTGGCTCTCCAGCCTTAAAGAAGCGAATGCCTTTTTCGCTAGCATAGTCAGTGGCGTAGCGCTGCAAGCGGCCAATGGCAATTGGCTTATGGTCGGCAGTGAGCACACAGTCGCCTTCGCAAAGCACATCAACAGGACAGACCCGAGCACAGGTAGCGCCCATCAAGTTAGATTCTAGAATTGTTCTAGCAGAACCCTTGGTGTTACCCGTGGCAATCTTGCGAATAAAAGTAGGAATATCGATGCTGGTAGGACAGGCCACCATGCACGGTGCGTCGTGACAATAAAGGCAGCGATTAGCCTCTAAAACGGCCTCTCGCTCGGAAAACGGTGGGTAAACTTCCTGAAAGCGCTCTTCCAGTGTAAGTTCCCAGGCCTTGTATTTATTTGGCTTGTAATGCTCTGCCATGGTTCAGCCTCAGATTTCAAGTTTCTTGTATTTGACTCTGGTCTATAAATTGGAAAATACTTGAGTACTCAAGTATTTTCCAATTTGGATCAATGTATATCTAAATCATGTTTTCAAGTCACGCTTCTAAGTCACGCTTCCGGGGTTGTGAGAAACAGCTTAAAGCTTAACGAGAGTGTCGTAAGTCTCAGGTCTTCTATCACGGAAGAACTGCCAGGTATTGCGCACTTGTCTGATTTGATCGAGATCGAGATCAGCCACTAAAAGCTCTTCTTGATCACGGCTGGCACAAGCGACAATTTGACCACGAGGATCGCAGAAGTAACTAGAACCATAGAACTCACCAATGTTCCATGGCGCTTCTGTACCGACACGATTGATAGCGCCAACAAAATAACCATTAGCAGCAGCATGAGCTGGTTGCTCGAGCTTCCACAAGTATTCAGACAAACCAGCCACAGTAGCGGATGGGTTGAAGACAATTTCAGCACCGTTCAGGCCAAGGGCGCGAGCACCTTCAGGGAAGTGCCGGTCATAACAGATATAGACACCAATGGTGGCATAAGCTGTTTTGAATACTGGATAGCCAAGGTTACCTGGCTTGAAGTAGAACTTCTCCCAGAAACCTGGTGCTACGTGAGGAATATGATTTTTGCGATACTTACCTAGATACTCGCCGTTAGCATCGATAACAGCAGCAGTGTTGTAATAGACTCCCGCTTGCTCTTTCTCATAAATTGGCACTACCAAAACCATCTGGTATTTCTTAGCCAACTCTTGCATCTTCTTGATGGTTGGACCGTTCGGAATTTCTTCAGCGGTGTCATACCAACAAGTTTGTTGCTCAGCGCAGAAATATGGTCCGTTGAAAATTTCTTGGTAGCAAAGAATTTTCACGCCTTTATCATGCGCTTGCTTGGTGTATTCAATATGCTTCTTCAACATATTGTCTTTGATTTCTTCAAGCAATTTCTTGTCAGTGCCACCAGCCGGTGAAATCACTTCGTTTTTTGTTTGAATCAAGCCGCAGCGAACTACTCTTGAGTTGCCGTTATTGCTGGACATTCTTTTACACTCCTAAGTATTCAGTAAGGCTCTAGTTAGGCTTTAGCGTGAACTTTAACCACGGCTTCCATGCACTTTTTCAGTACTTTTAGCATGGTATCAACGTTGTCTTTAGTGATTGAAAGTGGTGGCTTGATGCGAATGACGTTGCCCCACATTCCACCTTTACCGATTACCACACCTTCGTCTTTAGACATTTCGACGACGCGCATTGTCTCTTGAGTCAATGGCACTTTATTCTTATCGGCCAATTCCATGCCTACCATCAAGCCTTTACCGCGCACATCCCCAATCAGGTCTGGGAATTGCTTCTGCAAATCTTTCAAACCAGCCATCAGATACTCGCCGACGACCCGGGCATTTTCCATCAACTTCTCTTCTTCGATAGTTTCAAGCACAGCCAGAGCAGTTGCTGCTGAGATTGGATTGCCACCAAAAGTATTGATAGTTTGTTTTTGCAAAGCCTTAGCCACAGCTTCAGTGGTCACAACCGCCCCAATTGGCAGACCGTTAGCCAGTCCTTTGGCCATGGTGATAATGTCTGGTTGCACGCCATAGCTGCTGATACCAAACCAATGCTTGCCTGTGCGGCCAACACCAGTTTGCACTTCGTCAGCAATAAAGAGAGCACCATATTTCTCCAGAATCTTCTTCACTTCAATGAAGTAATCGTCTGGTGGCGTAATGGCGCCGCCCACACCTTGAATCGGCTCAGCAATCATCACCGCAGGCTTACCACTAGTTTGTGATTGAATTACCCGCTCAACATCTTGGGCACATTCAAGGCCGCAGCTGTCAGGCGACTTTTTGAATGGGCAGCGGTAGCAATAAGCATTAGCGGCATAAGCCACGCCAGCTGCTGGCATGGTATCTGGACGCCAGTTGTGGTTAGCAGTCAAAGTTGAGGCCAGGTGCGACTCACCATGATAGGAATGCTCAAGAGCAATTACTTCGTGACGGCCAGTAGCCAAACGGGCAAAGCGAATAGCGGCTTCGTTGGCTTCAGTACCAGAATTGGTGATAAACGACTTACCCATGTCTCCGGGGGTAATTTCGGCTAGCTTCTCGCCGAGATCGACCATAGGCTGGGTCATAAATATAGTAGAGGTGTGTTGCAGGGTATTAACCTGGTTAACCGTAGCCTGCACAACCTTTGGATGGCAGTGCCCGACTGATACGGTGACGATACCAGCGAACATATCTAGATATTCGCGACCGGTTTCATCAAAGAGGTATTGGCCCTTCCCTTTAACGAAGTGAGGTGGGTCAGCGTACATTTGCTTAACACCAGGGATGATGAATTTCTCACGCTTCTTCTTAAGCTCTTCGCGATTCAAGGGAACTGACATTTATTTCTCCTTGGAAAAAACCAGGCCGATAAAAATTTGGAATATCTCCGGCAACAAATAAACTGAGCTAACCGCCAGCCCGCGGGAAGCCCTTGATGAACAGGGATGCCATAACTCAATTACTGAATATATCAAATGGTACTAATGTATCTTTTGTATAGTCAACATCTCGTAATTAATGCTAGTTAATGGAAGGCGATTGAAAAGAGATTATTTACAGGCACCTGTAAGCCTGGGCCATCCTCTTGTATACTCACAGGTTCTTGCTGTTAGTTGTCTGGCTTGCCAGCAAATAGGAACCGAATGATCTTCAGCAGCGTTCAATATCTGATCTTCCTGCCCATAGTGGTCTTCCTCTACTGGCGCCTCAATGGGCTACCTCGTCTGATTTTGACTGTGGTGGCAAGCTACGTCTTCTATATGAGCTGGCTACCTATATATGGCGTCTTACTTGCTTTGATGACCGCCATCAACTGGGCCCTATCTATAGGTATAGAAAACTGCCGCACGCCAGAGCCAGCCGTGGCAGAGAAGACTGCCGCAGATTCTACGAATTCGCCAGATTCAACAACTGAGCCAAGCAAATCGAAGTCTAAGGCGAAGCTGGTCGCCAAATACGACCATCCTAGACTTGCCAAAGCAATGCTGCTTTTCGGCTTACTCTTAAATGTCGGCGCCCTTTGCTACTACAAGTACATCAACTTCGTCATCGAGAATGTAAGCGCGGTCATTCACGCAGCAGCCCCACTCATTCCTCAATATAAAGCTCAGCTCTCAGGCCTGCAATTACCTCTGGTAGAAGCGCTCTTACCCCTGGGCATCAGCTTCTTCGTTTTTGAATTCGTGCACTACTTGAGCGATGTCTACAAAGGCGACAAGGCCGTGCGCTCATTCTTTGAATTTGCTGCCTTCGCAGTATTTTTCCCTTCGCAAATTGCTGGACCAATCAAGCGCTACCAAGATTTCATTCCTAAACTGCGCAACCCGCTGCCCCTAACCAATCCTCTTATGATTGAAGGCACCAGCTTATTTATGCAGGGGCTCTTTAAAAAAGCAGCCCTGGCCGACCCCATTGCCGCCATCATCGCTAAACCCTATGCCACTCTCGACCCGCTATCATGCCCCGACGCTTGGATAGCCGCCTTCGGCTTTGTTATTCAGGTCTACTGCGATTTCTCGGGCTACACTGACATGGGCCGCGGCTCAGCACTATTGCTTGGTATCAGACTGCCAATTAACTTCGACCTCCCTTTGCTATCCACCGATATCTCGGTATTCTGGCGCAAATGGCACATGTCACTGGGCAGCTGGCTAAGAGACTATGTCTATATTCCTTTAGGTGGCTCACGGGCCGGCATCTGGAACCAGCACCGCAACCTCTTTATCACTATGGTGGTCTGCGGCATCTGGCACGGCGCCACCTGGCACTACATGCTATTTGGTGCTACTCAAGGTATTGGCCTGATTGTGCACCGCGAATGGTGCCGAGTCTTAGAAGGCGCTCCTAGACTGAAGCAAGCCTGCGCCAGCCAAATTGGCACTGTCTTGGCCATCATGTTCAATACAGTATTTGTAGTTCTAACCTACTCGATTTTCCGCTCACCAGACATTCCTCACGGTCTTAACCTCTGGGCTGGAGCTTTCAGCTTCCAGGGCGCAGCCACTCTAATTGAACCGCTCTGCAAATCTGGCGTGCTCGTCATTGGTGCAGCCTACTTTATTTTCTGGCAACTAACCGAGTATCTGCGGCATCATCAAACTGCCATCGATAAGTTCATCAAGGCACCAGATCAAAGTACAAGTCAGGCCCCAGGTCAGGTGACTTTCTTGAACCCGCTCAGGCTGGCAACCTACACAGCAGCAGCCATACTGATGGTAGCCTCGAAACCGCTTGAAGCAGTTCCTTTTGTATATTTCCAATTCTAGTCGTTAACTTCCAGTTCTAGAGTAGCCAATGACCACCAATCTAGCAGCAACAAAAGTAGAAAAAGAAGTGGAACTGAAGGTTCCGCAAGAATATAAGCAGCCTCTGTTTAAGAGACTGCTACCCTACGTTGCCTGGCAATTGGTGGCACTCTTAGCCGTTGAAGCGACTTTGGCATTTGCCGGGCTGGGCGAAGAAGAGCTCTTCAAGCTTGACCCCGAAATTGGCACAGTACACATGACCAACAAGAGCATTACCTGGCGCAAAGAAGGCTATGCCCGCTCATATTTGCATGGCAATGGCTTGCGTGAAAGTGGAGTAACTGTAGCCAAACCAGCCGGTGTTTATCGCATAGTTTTACTGGGTGACTCGCAAGTAGAAGGCATTCAAGTAGCTCTTGAAGACACAGCCGGACAGCTATTAGAGAAGCGCCTGACCAAGATGCTTGGTCGCCCCGTACAAGTGCTCAACTTTGGCGTGTCAGGCTATTCAACAGTACAAGAATTTCTGCTGATGAAGCGTGAGGTATTTAAATACTCACCAGATATGGTGCTGATGGGCTACGACAGTAGAGACATGTTTGAAAACTGGTCAGCACCCGATGCTGCTATCAGTAACTTGCGCCCTTACGCACTCAAACTTCCCGATCAAAAGCTATTAATCGACTCAGGTTCAGTCAAAGCCTGGATGAAATCTCCGCGGGGCAAATTCCTCAACAGTGTCGCCTGGCTCAGAGCCAACTCGCGCATCTGGGGCTTAATATCAGCCTATGAAACTGAAGCCAGTTCAAACAATGAAGTCTACAAAGCTGTTATTGGCTTCTTTACTTCACCAGTGAAAGTCTTTAAGCAATTTAGCCAAGACTCTGCCCAAAAAGATTATTGGCCCAATGTCGGCGCCCAAATCTACAAGGCTACAATTGGCTCAATTCAAATGCCAAACTGGCAATCAACTAAACCTGTTGCGGCTGTAAAAGTGGCAGTCAAACAAGATCTTTCAAAAGCAGCTGAAGAAGCCCAAGAGCAACAAGAACTGGCTGAAAAGAAAGCAGCATTTGCTAAGCGCAAGGCGGCCTTAGAAGAACAGGCCAAAGTCGAAGCTAGCAATAAAACCTTCATTGGTGTAATTACAAACACCATGGAAGCACTGCTGCAAGAATTCAAAAAAGAGACAGCCAGCCACAATTGCAAATTTGTTGTTTACGCTCTGCCATCGAGAGCTACACTGGCTCCGATAGCCGGTATGGACCAACCAATGCTGGGAGTCAACCACGGCTCTGAAGTAGTAATTGTGAAAAAGCAATGCCAAGAGAACGATATTCCCTTCATTGACTCACAACAAGTCGCCACTACTTATAGTGACGACAAACTGAACTCACTCTTCTACACGGCTCACCTCACACCAAGCGGTCAAAGGTATGTGGCCGACCAGCTAGACGTGCCGCTGGCCGAGCTAATTCGCCAGTCGAAGTAACGCTTTGATAGCGCCACAAGACATTAGCAATCTCGATATAGCGCGCCGAATGGAGCGCAACTATATAAGTGGCTTTCGCCTGCTAAGCGGCATCAACGGCACCATATTTAGTGAAGATGAAGACACTGCAGAATTCTGGTCTGGCTATAGTGCTGCTTGGATCAATGGTGTATTCAGAACCAATGGCAGTGCCAAGAACCTGGACGAAATTATCGCTCGCACCCTAAGAAAGAACCCAGCGGTGCCAATGCTTTGGCGGGTGGGCGTGCTCACCAACGAGCCCGAGCGCGTCGGTGAAGCATTACTAGCTCGCGGCCTTAGAGACGCAGGCAAAGTACCAGCATTAGCACTTATGCCAGGACAACTCGTTGCCTCGCAGCAGTGCTCTGAATTGACAGTCAGAGTAGTGAGCACACCCGGCGAAGTTATAGACTGGCTAGAGCCATACTGCACAGGTTTTTCGCTCAATGACACCATCCGAGAGCACTTCAAGCTATTCATAAAAGGCAGACTTAACTCATCGCACACGGAAGCCTGGTTTGTGGGCTACGTTGAGAACCAGCCAGTCTGCTGTGCTTATTACCTCACGACAAGTGAAATAACGGTGATCTACAACGTTTCTACGCTCGCAGACTTCCGCAACCGTGGATTTGGTCGTCTACTGGTAGAAGCAGCCATCAACCACGCATGGCAGCACTCCTCCTATCCAATTGCTCTATATTCCTCCGAGATGGGGCTCTCTGTTTATCGTCGAATCGGTTTTACCGATGTGTACCAGCTAGGAGAGTATGTGCGTGAGTAGATTGTTCAAGATCGCTCGCACGACATCCACAGGAGTGGTGGGCCTTGCGTTGACGCTTATGATTGCGGGCTGTAATCCGCTCTCTAATGTTAGTGAGAAAGGCGAACCGCTCGAATCAAGAATAACTCTCATGAGCAAGAACGACCCCGCACTAGCCAAGGCCAGTGCAGAGGCCCGCAGAACTTTCAGTATCTTCAAAGACTCATTTGAAAGGAATAGCAGCAACGAATCTGCTACTTTCTCGGTTAAATTTCCGGTGAAAGAGAACGATATAACTGAATTCTTCTGGCTCAAAGTAACACAGATAGTCGGCAATAAAATCTATGGTGTCCACGACTGCGATGGGGTAGACATAAAAGAAGTGCACCCAGGCTTACCTGCATCCGTAATGGCCGATGAGATCAATGACTGGATTCTGTGGGACGGCAAAGAATCTAAAGGTGGATTCAGCGTGTTTGTGATTGCAAAACAGTCAATCGCGCAAATAAACGGGCTTGACGTATCCACCCCAAAAAAAGAAGCAACCTCAAAGCAAGAACTTCTGGCGCACTGGAAAGCGCTTGAAAGCCAAGCCAAGGCAAATAAACCTCTCGAAACAGTCGAAGGTGATTCAGCTACACTTAACGAGATTCTACTAATTGAAAGACTATACAAGGGCAATAAGGGTATTGACGGAACGAATGAACAAATAGCCGACATCTGCGGTTTGCCACCAGAACTGGTGCAAGCCGTAAATAATCTCTCTGAGATCATGCAGAACAGACCTAGTCCCAAAGACTAGGTGTAGGATAGAGAAGATGATATCAATTCGCCAAGGTCGCAACATGGCAGGTCCCAGACACTTAATTCACGCACCGGCACCGCACGGCCTTAACTATGCTGGGTTTTGGCGCCGAACAGCCGCGACCGCTATAGATACAGCCCTACTATGTTGCCTGCAGATCGGCCTATTTGCACTATATGAAGGACTAGCCTCTCATTGGCTAGAAACGGAATTCGGTTCAGAAGGCCTGCTCGTGCTCTTAGCATATGCACTAATATACTCAATCCCTGTTGTGATAGTCGTTCTCGTTGTCTTGCCCTGTCTCTACTATTCGTTAAGTGAGTCAAGCCAATATCAGGCAACTTTTGGCAAGCGAATTATGAGTTTGAAAGTTGTCGATACAGACGGTCAACGATTTTCTTTCTGGCGAAGCGGGATCAAGTCATGTGTACAGGCTTCAGTATGGCTGCTTCTAGTTTACAGTTTCGGTTCCAACTCGTTTCCTATCTCTGACGCATCATCTGGAGTGCTCAAGATTTACTTTGAATTACTCTCGCTTCACTGCCTCGAAATTCCAATTCAAAGCACAATTCCTCTAATACTCGCATATACCGTCTGCTTCCTACTCCTAGTCACAGAACGAAAGCAAACAGCGTTCGACAAGGTCACGGGGAGACTAGTAATAATGTCATCGTAGAAACCAGTTAGAAGACTCCAGAGGCCAGCCGGGGTCCTGATGTACTAGTTTAAAGCCACGCAGTATTCTCATATACGATAACCGTATGCAGCTTGTTCCAATCTTCTACTTCGTTCAGAAAGAGCACCGTATCCCTCAATCGTAAATGGCGAAGTTCCTAAAACCTTATAGAATAAGGAAAAAGGAATCCCAAAGCCCCCATGCCACTATCTACTTTCTTCAAATTGAGCACATCGGTGCTTGCTCTCATCGCAGTATCCACTCCACTGCTGCCGGTTTTCGCGGCGCCTGCAATTTCAAGCACGAAGAAGCCCATTGCCAAAACGGTGCCATTCCTCAGCCCGAAGAAAGACAGATACGGCCTACCCATCGCTCAAATTGAACAGCTACTTGAGGCAAGAAACACCAAAGGAGCCAGCGCTGCACTGGCGAAAGTGCCACGCTGCAAGGGCGATGAAGACAGAAGAAATATGATACTCGGCGCCATACTGGCAACAGATAGCAATTTCGACGCAGCTATGCCGCTGTTTGCGAAAGTCAAACACCCGGAAGAAGCCGTAGACTGCGAACTTTACCTGGCCGCCAAAGCATTCGCCTTAGCGCAGAACTATCCCAAAGCCATCGAACTTGCCACCATCGCAATCGAACGTGACAATGACCAGAAGTGCCTTGAAATCAGAGCAAGCTGTTTTTCGACCCTAGCTCGCTTCAGCGAAGCGATACAAGACTATGAGACTCTAGTGAGAACGAAACCTCTCTGGGCATCTGATTATTTAGCAAAAGAAGCCAATCTACTTAGCCGAATGAATAAACCCAATGAAGCTTTAGTTGTCGCTGAACGTGCCGTCAAAGCAGATCCTACTGACAGCGGTGCGCAGATGGTTAAAGGTACTTGTCTAGAGCAACTGGGACGATACAGCGAGGCCGTAGAAGTACTGACCATTTCTCGCAACCTCGCAAAGAAAACTGTTTCAACAAAAGCAGAGTCAACATTCTTTCTCATTCGCTCTTTGGAAAAGAGAGCAAACTGCTACAAGAAAATGGGAAAAATAAATGAATCAGAACGAGACAAACTTGAATTGAAAAGCTATTCAGACAAGCTGATGGACGATCTCGTCGGGAAGTAGCGAGAACAGAGCACCAGCCATCCGAAACACGCAGCCCGGCACATGCAGACGCCACTACATATATCAGAAAACAAGCACTGCGATTGACAGAGCAAAAGTCTCTAAGAAATGCTGTCTGCAGTCTTAAAATAGGCCTGCTCATAAAGAGATAGGTGTCGACTGATGAGACGATAGATCAATCGGCAACAGCGCGCCACGCTACCATCTTCTTCCAAGTAAACTCTCTTGAGATTGTCCATCCGTCCGAAAAAGTGAGGACGCTCCAAAAAGCCGAGCTCAATCCGGTCGCAACCAATCAACACAAGCTCTATAAATCTAGGGTCTTCTGGTTCTCGCTCAGTGAGTTCAACCAGCAGATGCAAATGTAGCCCACCCCCACCGAGAGACACATCAGATGGGAAATATGATTCGTATTGCTGACAGCCGTAGAACTCCCTTGTTTCAGCCCCATCGCCCCAATAGTAGGTGCTATTGAGTCTATCCAAATCGTCTTTACTATCGACAAATATCCAACCGCCATCAATCACCGTAGAGGTTCTCCTTCAACAAAAATCGGATAGAAAGACAGTCGTTCCTCGGCCTTCAAACAGCATTGTTAATGCACTACCCACCGAATCTCGCCTGAAGGAAGGCCACTGGGGCTTACCTCAACACGCAAATTCCGCACAGTCATTTGGGCACGCTGTGCTTCTTTGGGATGCAGATACAATTGATCCGCAATAAAAGGCGACATTGAAACAGTACAAGTGATGTTGCGCCACTGATTAAAATCCGCTGGCAACAGACTTGAATATGTATATTTCTTCCAATCCGGACCAGCCTCTATGCTAGCTGGCTGCCACTGGGAGCGCCAGGTAATTAGTTGACCGCCCTTAGTGCCCGAAAAGGCAAGAGCAACTTCTACAGGTTTTCGTCCCTTGCACTTGCCGAGTTCAAAAGAAAAATCAAAGCGCATATTTGCAGTTATCCCGCTCTCAGAAACGGGTCGCTGCAACTTAAACGTACGCGGGTCGGAGCCGGTAACTATGAGCTCACCTAAGCGACTTAAAATGACATTTGGCGTACTTTCCATAGCAACTTCTTGTTTACTAAAGCGGGGGCAAGCAAGCCGGATGCGATAGCGTTGCTCTGTCTTAAGCGCAAGAGATTTCGATTCTGGCGCTGTTGATGGAGTGCGAGGCTCCGCTTCATAAGGGCGAGCATCTCGATGATCAAAAGTAAGGAAGCCCTTCGTCCAGGAAAACTTATTCAAAGAAGGAATTAACAGGTCTGTATTGTTTTTTGCATCTTCAAAATCCCCAAAAATCCACACTTGTTCCGAACCAACTGGAACAGACAACACTACTTCATTCTCCGCGTTCTCTTTTAAGCACTTAGTGGGAATACGAATTGCCCACCACTGCCTAAAGAGCCGTCTATCTACCGACATTGCCCGACTTTGCAAATCAAGAATGACAGGCACATCCTTTTCAGCAGGTAGTAGTTCATTCCACATCATGGCGGGTTGCCTTGATTGGAGGTTTCCGTTAACAACAACATTTAGCACCGGTAGCGGTGCAAAACTTTCACAATCGACTAAAACAAAACTATAAGGAGAGACTTGCCCGTCTTTCTGCAATTCGGCAGCGGGATATCGCACTCTCTGCCTTACTACTGCTGACAAGCCCAATTTGGCATCGTAACAAAAACCACCAGGAACAAGTACAGTTGAGCACTCGCGCAATGCTGGATCTTGCAAGAAGAAAGCTGCTGTGCAAGAAGCTGTAAGCAGTCCAGCAAGCATCAAAGAAGAAAGCGACGCTTTCGAAAGAGACCCTATCAATTTCAAACACTGCCCCAGCAGCCCAAATATCAAAACGAAATACGAGCACCACAACAGTGCGGCAAATATGCGAATCTGCTCAAAAGAGCAAACAGGAAAGAGCCCAACTAGCTGTGGAACGAAACTAACGAAGCGATAGAGGCAACTAAATCCACAAAGCACCAGAGCGACAAGCAGCAACACTGACGCCTTTTGCATAAGGCTTTTGCTCTGAGCTATAGCACCATAGACAGTCAGCAATCCCTGAGCAGCGAAAGCCATGACTAGCGGCATAGCAGTGATGGCGTAGCGCGGCACGGGCTCGAAGCAAGCATATATAAGATGGAAGAGAATAACGGCAGCAAACGAAAGTGCCAGAGCCTTGGCTGAATTGTTTTCACCAACCACTGCGACGGAAGCCGCAGCAGGCGAGCTTTGCGAATCCACAACAGCGGCCGGCGGTTCCTTCTTCCCTAGTATGGCAGCCAATCCCAAGCAGCCGAGAAGCAGCAACACCCCTTGCCAGATATTCTGTTCGACGATAGTGAACAAACCCAAAGGATATTGAAATTCATTCCAGACACCGACTGTTAACCTCGCTATCTTGCGCAAGAACAAACCAATCAACGCCAGTGGCGCAGTTTTAAACTCATCCATGACAAAAGCTTTGGCATCAGCCATGGTGTTTGGAATATTGGCTTGAGTGGGCCAGGTCTTCCAACCATCGGTGCCAAGATAATTACCTATATATAGGTTGTATTGTGGGGCACGGTTAACCACCAGCATCATCTGACCACTGACACTGCGAGTGAAGCCTAGCCAAGGCGCCAGCGCTAGAGCCAGGCCCAGAGCGAAGGTCAAAAGCGCTAGTAACAACTTACTTTTATTGATGCCAGCAAGACGCTTACGTCCACCAATATATATAGGCACAAGAAAAACGGCGATGCCCAGCCATGGTAGAAAAACAAAGGCTGGTTTAGCCAGCATAAGCAAACCACTGAACAGAGCCAGCAGAAAGCAGTTCAAAAGGTAGAGCTTGCTTTCGCCAGTATTAGTACTGGGGCCGAAACTGAGGCTGCGGCTCAGTAGCACAAGCAGCAAGGCCCAGCAGCAGAGCAAGAAATAAGCAAAGGGTTCGCCGTAGCACTGCTGCGTATTAATTATCGAAGGCGCATAAAGAGCCAGACCAATGCCAGCGAGCAAGCCAGTCTTGCGACCGAAGGCTAAACTTGTAAAGGCGCAGACCAAGGCGCAACTAAAAGAATCAACCACACTGTTAGCAATGGCATAGAACTGAGAATGGGCATTAAGAGCCAAATTTGCGGCGGCACCAGCCTGAGCACCAATTAACAAAAACAATCCAGCCAAATATGAAGGAAAGATTGGCCCGTCGAGAAGCAGACGATCACTTAAATTTGTAGATGAGAAGGATTGAAAGCTACCTGGTATGACAGTGGTGGGCTGACAAAGACGCACCAGAAAATCACTCAGATGAGCTTCACTCCAGCTTGCTCTAATCAAGTCAGCAAGCGCCTTTCCTGCAGTCAAATAGTAAGAAGAGTCACCAATATCGCAGATGCGATGCTGAAAGAAGAAGAGGTTGTAAACAACTCTAATAGTTAAGGCGAGTAACAGCACAAGAATAGGCTGCCAGCCTGTTATTTGAAAAAGTGCACTGCGAGCGTTAGTAAAGCGATTCATAAACTTAGGAATATCGTCACTTGTTCTTGACGGAGGCATAAGAGCGCTGATAGGATGAGTCCTTGTTGCAAGGTACTAACTTGTTGGTACCAGTTGCACGTGGGTCCGTAGCTCAGTTGGTAGAGCACTCGGCTTTTAACTGATTGGTCGTGCGTTCGAGTCGCACCGGACCCAAATTTTCCGATTAGAAATATCTCAGCAGATATTACGGACGAAAAATAAGAACTGCCCCGGCTCACACCGGGGCTTTTTTTTTGCTCTTACCAGGGGAAGTTGAAGCGGGCAAACATGGGCACGCTGCCAGCTGTCAGACCTTGGCGGAAGTCGAGAACGCCAATCTGTACGCCTCTATCATCGAACGATTCAGGATAGAGATAAAGCGAAACCGAGAACTGCTCTACTTTGCCACGAGCGGTGGCACCAGCGGCGAGCTCAAAGACAACTTCGAGGCCACGGGGAGTTCTCACCGGCTCGGCTAGCTCGAAATATTTTTCAAGCATTAGGTCTTCACCGTAGGGTGGCGGCTCTTCAAAATCAACAGGCAAAGAATGGGTAGTCCACTGCCAAAGGGTGTGGTCTGACCCTGATTTTTTCAGGCTGACATTAAGCCTTGGGAACCAGTCGTCGTTACCATCAGACTCACGATAGACAGAGAGCCGTCCTCTGGTCAACAAGGGCCTATCAATAAGGAGTTGGCGCCCCTGGGCGTCGATCTCTTCCATTTAAATTACTCCTTTCAATACAGAGGAAAAGAATAACACCTGAAGACAGATTGACCTTAATCGGATAATGTTTGATTGTTATGAACGGCATGACTGAAAGACTACTGCGATTCCCCCAACGCTTTTCAATGGGCGGGCTCTATACAGCTCCACTCTCCCAACCGGAGACGTGGGACCTGTTTGCGACCCCGCTTGGCCTGATTGTTAATCCTGAAAACCAGCCTATTAATTGGCAGTGGCTCGACGAAGCTCGCGGTGATGTGATTGTGCCCAGCCCCGAAAGCTGCAAAATTCAGTTGAAGGTGTCGGCCAGTGCGGCCAACCTGCTTTCGCCCCTAGAAAATTTACCGTCCGAATCTTTGCATGTGCTCGACATGAGCAGAAGCCAGATAAACGACCTCAGCCTTACCCATTTTTCGCACTTGAGTTCTCTAAGAGTGCTTGAGTTAGCCTATACGCCAATTGGCGATGCCGGACTGGCATTTGTGGCGAGACTGGAAAACTTGGAGTCTTTAGGCTTAACGGCTACCAGTGTCACATCTGATGGTTTGATTCACCTTACTGCTCTGCCCCACTTAAAAGAGCTTTGGCTCAATGGCACGCAAGTTGACGACTCGGCAGTGGAGCACATTAGCCAACTGAGCGAACTGCGCTTACTCGGGCTTTCTGGCACTGCCTTCACCGATGCCGGGTTGGCTGGGCTTGTTGGTCTTAAAGACCTAGTCAGACTCTATCTCTTTAATACCAGCGTGACAGAAGAAGGTATTGCCAAGTTGCGCGCCCAAATGCCGCAGCTCAGAGTTAAGTGGAAAAGAGCAGCGCCAACTAGACCAGAATATACTTTGGCCGACTTAGTTGACCTCTCTATTAAAGCGGCACCGCCAGAGGATGGTAAAGCAGAGAAGCCTGCGGCCAAGCCCAAGCAAGACTCTGTATCTAAGCCAGAGAACGTGCTCAGCCAGGACGATTTTTGGGACATTATTGATTTGCTTAACTGGGACGAAGAAGGCAACGATGATGCCGTGGTAGCACCAGCGGTGCAGCAACTTTCACAATTGTCGAAAGAAGAGATATTAGCCTTCCAGGAAATATTGAGCGAAAAACTCTGGCAACTCGATGGCGAAAAGTATGCCAGAGAAATCGGTCGCGATAGCTTCAATGGCAACCTCAAGCAATTTTCAAAAGATTGGTTCTTGGCAGTGCGCTGCTGCGCTGTAGCAAACGGTCAGCTCTTCTACAATGATGTTTTACTCGATGCTACCAATATGCCAAAAGACTTGGGCTTTGCCGCTCTAATAACGTTGGCACCAAGTGCCTACTGCCGCAAAACTGGCGAAAATTTCAACTACAAGACTAAATATTCAATCGATTCGTGTACTAACGAAAAAGGTTGGCCCGCGCTTCATGGCTGATAGCAAGACAAAAGTCAGCTCCGGCAAAAGAAGCGCTCGCACAGCCGGCAAAGCACCTGACAAGAATCAGGCCGAAGCTATACGAGACCATTTATGCCAGGCTGATCGCAAGTTAGCTAAGGTGATTGAGCGGGTTGGGCCCTTCACCCTTACAATTGACGAGATGCAATCTAGCTACGGCGCCCTGGCTGAGTCGATTGTTTATCAGCAAATTACAGGCAAGGCGGCCCAATCGATTTGCAACAAGATAATGAGTAATTTTGAGAGTACGACTTTTCCTGGCCCCAAACAAATATTGGCCGCCGATATAGAAGCTCTGCGCGCTTGTGGCCTATCGCGCGGCAAGGCCATGGCACTGCAAGACCTGGCACTAAAAACTCTAGAGGGAGTGGTGCCAGAAATTGATGAGATGCACAACCTTTCCGATGAAGAATTACTAGCACGCCTAACGGCAGTGCGCGGCATTGGGCCCTGGACTGTGCAAATGCTTTTGATGTTTCGCCTCGGCCGATTAGATGTACTACCCTCAACAGATTATGGTGTGCGCAAAGGTTTTGCTCTAACTTATTACGGCAAAAATAGAGCGCAGTCAGAAGACCTACCAAAGCCATCTGAAATTGCCGAACGTGCAGAGCGCTGGCGGCCATTTAGATCGGCAGCCAGTTGGTATCTCTGGCGCTCTTTAGAGTTAGACAAAGTCACGGTCGTGAAAACACCTAAAGAACTGAAGACTACAAAAGAGCTGAAGGCTGCTAAGAATCCCAACGCCAAAGCCAAAGCAGCCACTAGAAGCAAAAAAGCTCTGGCAGCCGGCCTCGCTTCACTGATGTCACTGGCGAGTTTTTTCTCAGTACTAACAGCAGCCTCAATGTCGCTTGGTTTAGCCACGCCGGCCCAGGCCCAAAACCGTCAAGCTCGTGACTACAACTTAGACCCCGATGACGAAGATGATGACGCCCCAAGACGACCAGTCAAGGCGCCACCGAAGCTGACCGTGCCCGCCTATGTCACTTACTGGTCTCATGATGCCCTGGGCTACCATCCCTCAATGGCTCTCACCATTGAAAATGTCAGCGACGTTAGTTTGCTGGGAGAAGTGATTCAACTACAGGCGCACTTTCGCTTAGTATCAGAAGGAATCTTGACGGTTTATCGCTGGCAGACTCGGCTTGATACCATTAGCGGTAAGCAGCAGGTCAACACTATTGCCCACAGCAAGCGCCCCTTCGAACTGCCTATAGATCCCGCTGAATGGCCGATGATTGAGTGCAAAGTGATTTGCAAAATTGGCGATGCCAGCAGTGACGAAACCCAAAATTTGGTTGTCGCTCGAATTGAGCCTGTGGCAATGAGTGATGAAGATGCCCATACTCAGCTAAATTCGCAGCTTGGTCGCAACCGCCTTGCCAAGGCGAAAATGGAACAGGGCAAGAAAAAGTTTGAGGCCGAACATGCTGCAGCACGCAAGCACAACGAAACCAGCACTCCAGCTCCCATAAAGCCGCTCAAGGCACCGGTAACAAAAACTCTGCAGTCAACTACACCTGCTGGCAGTGCCAACAAAGGGGCAACCGCCACAGCTGGCTCACTTTCGGGTCAATCTAGTCAATATAATCAGGCACAGCCAATTCAACCAACCCAGCCCCTCAAGCCATTGACCGCAGTGGCGAACACCCTGGGCGGCAGCTTCTATGTTGGCAGCAATAATGTTGAACAATTTTTGACCAAGAGCAATTTGCCCGGCCTTGGCGATGACTTCTATCTCTTTGAAAAAGCGATGGGCATGCCTACTGCCACCGATGCCAAAGACAAAAATTGGATCTGGGCCAATTACAAAAAGCATCCCCAGGTGCGCATTATTGCTGGCTCTAAAGGGCGAACCGGCAAAGCCGATGTGGTTGTCTGCGCCATTAGCCAAGATACTAATTTGAGCGACTCGCAATTTGCCACCTTCGCCAAAGCTCTGTCCGGCAAGTTCAAGGCTGAGAAAACTTCGGCCACGGAGCACTCAGTGCGTTACACCGGAGATGGTCGCATCGAGCTAGTTAACCTCACCAGCCAAAGCCTTCGCTCTGTTTATTTCACCAGCAATGATGGCGGCCAAAAAGTGGCAGTAATTGCGGTCAGTCGCCTACCTGGTTCAGTCAGTGAACTGCTTAAAGAGGAAGGTCAACGCTCTGAACTCTTACGCTTTGCTCTTAGCGGCTTGGGCGAAACACCCCAAAGCGAATGATAAACATTTTAGAGAGCCTAAATTGTGCGATAAATATATAGTTGAGATCTATAATTCGGCTTGAAAACTCGTTCACAGTTTTGGTAAGACCAACAGGACTTATATGCCGATACAAACTCCGGTTAAGAATAAGATGCTTCAGGGCGACCAATCTACAGCAGCAAACACGGCAGTGGCCGCTGCCCCTCCTTCGATCTTCGACAAGATACCAGTGTCACTGGTTCTGATGTTGGCCAAACCTTATCTGGCTGGAGAAACAGCCAAAGAAGCTTTAGAGCTAGCCGAACAGCTCTATAAAGAGAACAAATTTAGTTCAACCCTCGACATTCTTGGCGAAGATGCAGTGTCTGACGCTGACTGCGATCAATCAGTCGAGCACTATAAGCAGTTGATTGATCAAATTGCCGCGCACAAACTACCCGGCGATGCAAGACAACAGCCGACAGCATCGTTCAAACCTTCTATGTTTTCCACCGCTGCGCCTAAAGTGGGTCAGACCCGCTCTAGTGAGCTAGACCGAGCCTACAACCGCATTGAAGCAGTAGTCGAGTATGCCAGCGTGCGCAATGTCAATGTCACCCTTGAAGCTGAAGACCACCGTTGGACAGATTTTCAACTAGAGACTTATTTTTCGTTGATCGAATCGGGTTACCGCAATCTTGGTACGGTTTTGCAAACTAGATTGTTCAGAACCGCGCAAGACATCAAACGTTTTGATAGCCGTATGCGCACAAGACTTGTTGTTGGTATCTACAACGAACCAGCCACAGTTGCCCATACACAAAAACCAGTAATGAAAGAGCTCTTGGTCAAATATGCAAGGGAACTGCTAGCGCGTGGAACTTATGTTGAGGTAGCCACTCACGACACCAAATGCATTGAGAATTTCTTCAACACAGTCGTGATACCAGATAAGGTGCCAACCAATCGTTTTGAAACGCAATACTTGCATGGTGTTCCGCGCAAACGCTTCCAAAAGACCCTAGTTTCAGGCGAAATTTTCCAAAATCTTGAAGCCAAAGGCAAGAGCGATGCTGTATTCCAAAAGCTTGCCGCTGAAGGAATACTAGTGCGCATGTACCTGCCTTTCGGCGAAGGCAAAGTAGCAGGGGCATATTGCCGCAGGCGCTTGAAAGAAAATCCAAACATGGCAGTCTACGGCATCAAGAATCTACTTAAGTTAGATTCCTAGATTTAGAGCAAAGTGGATTCTGCGAGCCTGATCAATCAATTTTTGCTGGTGCTCCGCAATGGCGGCGGCATGCAGGCCATGCTGGAATTTGCCTGTAAAAGTCTGACTGAGACTTTCCAGGCATCACGTACCATCGTCTGGTTAGTTGTCGGTGATGGACTACGAGCGGTTGAATCCTTTTCCATTGACAAGGAAGAACAGCTAAGTGGCCTAACTCTTAGCAGTATCGAATCGATGACTATTGTCATGGCATTTCTCTCGCGCTTCCCTAACGAAAACGGAACGGGCGTATTCGCACTGCCAGAAGAATCATCTGAGAAGACGATTTACAGCAACAGCGAAGTTGCCGACAAAATGGCATTTCAGTCACAAATTTTGGCGCAGCTACGCTGGCGCGGAATATTTGCCGGATTGATCGACATTCAAAGCGATCAAACAAGAGTATGGAGCGACGCAGAGCAAAAGTGCTTGCAAGAAGTTTCAGTCGCTCTTTCAGTTTTAGTTGGACAAATCCGCGATGCATCGCAGCTAGCAGCTGATCTTTGCGAGCTAAAAGGAGCCCAAGTGGCGACCTCTGTTATAACTTCTGCTGATGTGAACTAGACCTAGACCAAGACCATTAGACCAAGGCCATGCTGGCTTGCTCGTCTGCGTGGTAAGAACTGCGCACCAGTGGGCCAGCAAAAACGTTGGTGAAGCCCATGGCCATGCCTTGCTCTTGCAAGAAAGCAAAAGTCTCAGGCTCGACGTAGCGCTTGACTGCAAGATGATTTTCTGTGGGTTGCATGTATTGGCCCAAAGTAATCAAATCGACACCAGCCTTACGCCAGTCTTTCATTACTTCTAAGACTTCTTCGTCGCGCTCGCCTAAGCCCATCATCAAGCCACTCTTGGTTGTCAAACCAGCGTTCTTAGAGCGGGCCAACACTTCAAGAGAGCGATCGTAGCGGCCCTGGGGTCGCACCTCTAAATAAAGCCGCGGGACAGTTTCAATATTGTGATTGAGCACATCAGGGCGAGCATCGAGCACAACGTCTAGCGCTTGCCAATTAGAACAGAAGTCAGGAATGAGAACTTCAATCGCAGTGCCAGGGTTGAGGGCACGTACGGCCCGAATGGTCTCAGCCCAAACGGCAGCACCACCGTCTTTCAATTCGTCGCGATTGACTGAGGTAATAACAGCATATTTGAGCGAAAGCTTGCGCACGGCTTCGGCTACACGAGCTGGTTCTTCTAAATCTAGTTCGGTTGGCTTGCCAGTAATGACATTACAAAATCCACAGCTTCGCGTACAAACATTACCCAAAATCATAAAAGTAGCAGTGCCGCGAGCCCAGCACTCACCACGATTTGGGCAAGCGGCCGACTCGCAAACGGTATGCAAATCATGCTGGTCAAGCAGCTCCTTGACGCGCCAGTAAGGCTCTCCTGTAGGCAGGCGAACCTTGAGCCAGGGCGGCTTGGGTAGCGATTCTTCTTTCTCAACAAAGACTTTATGATTCATATTTGCTTCAACGAATTTTTCTGTAAGACTGCGCCATTAAGCGAATTTTCCACAAACCTTTATAGACCCCTGCGGTCTATATATGACATACTTTGCCTGGTCTGTAACGGATCGTCAAGTAGAAGAAGTTAACGCGCAGAGCCAATCGCTATGCCAGTTGACACTACAAAAGACGACTGCACAGCTGATTTCCCTAGTTTCACCCCAGTTTTACACAATAGAGTGGATTCTATGCCAAGAACAAAAATCGAGCTTCCAAATATTGAGTATCTCTCCATTCTGGATGAAGACGCCAAACTCGATAAAGCTCTCGAGCCCAAAATTGCTCCTGAAACATTGAAGACCATGTACAAGTACATGTTGCTTGCTCGGCGCACCGATGAGCGGATGCTCTTGATGCAAAGACAAGGACGCATGGGTACCTTCCCCCAGTCTTCTGGCCACGAAGCAATTTCGATGGGTTCAGCCATTCACCTTGGCAAAACAGACTGGCATGTTCCAGCCTACCGCGAGCTAGCTGGTTTGCTCTATCGCGGCTGGTCGATTGAAACGACTTTGCTCTATTGGAACGGTTTTGAAGAAGGCGCCATGCCACCAGAAGGCGTCAATGATTTGCCCGTATGCGTGCCCATCGCCAGCCAATTGCTACACGCAGCTGGCCTGGGAATGGCAATGAAGCTGCGCAATGACAACAGCATAGTGATGACCTACTTTGGCGACGGTGCCTCATCGGAAGGCGATACGCACGAAGCCATGAACTTTGCTTCGGTCTATCAAGCACCGGTAGTTTTCGTCTGCCTCAACAATCAATATGCCATTTCAGTGCCAATTGCCAAGCAAATGCGCAATGAAACAATAGCCCAGAGAGCAATTGCTTATGGCATGCCTGGCATCAGAGTAGACGGCAATGATGTTCTAGCCGTTTATGTTGCCACCATGGAAGCTGTTGAAAGAGCTAAGCGCGGCGAAGGCCCAACCTTGATTGAAGGACTAACCTATCGCTTTACACCACACACCACTGCTGATGATCCCAAACGTTATCGCAGTGATGAAGAATGTGCCCTCTGGACAAAGCGCGAACCACTGGCCCGTTTCAAGAAATATCTAGTAGCAAAGGGTGTCTACACTGAAAAGCAACTAGAAGAACTAGAGCAAGAGCTCGACACCATGATCAAAGCCTCGATCGTCAAAGTTGAAGAGATGGCACAAAGCGAAGAGCTAGCCAACCCGCTCAGCATGTTCGACTACCTCTACAGCGATATTCCGCCTTACTTGAACGAGCAAAGGGAAGAGCTGAAGAAGCATTTAGAGCAAGTAAAAAATTCCACCAATTCTGGTGTCAGCCCGCAAAAAGCAAGCACTCACTAAAACAATCTGTTTGAGATGCTGATTTGCTTACAATTTTCAGGAGAATGACCAATGGCGCAAATGAATATGGCAAAGGCGATTAACCTAGCCCTTTTCGAAGCAATGGAAAGAGATGAGAAAGTCATCGTCATGGGCGAAGACGTTGGGCCCGACGAAGGTGTATTTCGCATCACCGAAGGTTTGTACCACAAGTTTGGCGACAAACGTGTGCTCGATACTCCACTAGCTGAATCTGGCATCATGGGGACAGCAATTGGTATGGCCATATACGGACTCAGACCAGTTTGCGAAATGCAATTTTCTGGTTTCGACTACTACGCTTTCCACCAACTTGAATGTCATGCCTCTCGCTTCCGCAACCGCACCAGAGGACGCGTCACAGTTCCAGTAGTGATGCGCGCACCATATGGTGGTGGCATTCGCGCCCTAGAGCACCACTCTGAGAGTCGCGAAGCAATCTATGCTCATACTCCTGGTTTGAAAGTTGTAATTCCTTCTGGTCCAAGAAATGCTCGCGCCCTGCTTCATAGTGCTATTCAGGACCCAGATCCAGTGATCTACTACGAGCCTAAAGCAATCTATCGATTGTTCAAAGAAGATGTACCAGAAGCAATGGAAACTCTTCCTATTGGCCAAGCTCAAGTTGTCCGCAAAGGCAAAGACATCACTCTAATTTCATACGGTGCTAGCCTGCGCCCAACTCTTGAAGCCGCTGAACTGTTAGAAGAAGAAGATGGCGTGCAAGCTGAAGTAATCGACTTGCTGACAATTTCGCCAATGGATGCCACCCTCATTATCGAATCAGTGAAGAAAACTGGTCGCGCTGTAGTAGTGCACGAAGGCCCTAGAACTTGTGGTCTTGGCGCTGAAGTTGTGGCTCGTATAAATGAAGCCGCTCTACTTTATTTAGAAGCACCAATTAAACGAGTAACCGGCTTCGATGTGCCAATTCCTTACTTCTCAAAAGAACGGTTCTTCTTGCCAGATCCAGAAAGAGTACTGGCTGCAAGTCGCGAAACACTCTCATTCTAAATTCTAGTTTTGATATTTGAAGGTGGAAAATGACGGTTGAATTTAAATTGCCTGACCTTGGCGAAGGCATTCACGAAGCAGAAATAATCGCAGTCAAAGTCAAAGAAGGCGAAATGGTCAAGGAAGACCAGATCATCTTTGAAGTTGAAACCGATAAAGCCGTGGTGGAAATTCCATCACCTTATGCCGGTGCGGTGGCAAAAATTCACGTGGCCCAAGGTCAGACTGTAAAAGTTGGCTGCGTCATGATTGGTTATGACATTGCTGGTAAAGGTCAAGCTCAGGCTCCCACTGCAGCTGCTGCCGCTCCAGCGAAACAAGCAGTGGCTGCCGGTAACAACGGAGCGGCAACGCAAGCGCCAGCACAGCCCGCGGCTCAAGCAGCAACAAAGGTCTTGACTGGACCGGTTCCAGCTACACCAGCGACTCGTAGGTTAGCTCGTGAGTTAGGCGTTGACCTCCATCAAGTAAACGCCTCGGGGCCAGCAGGGAGAGTCTTAAAAGAAGACGTCATGGCCTACGCCGCTGGCTCACTTGAATCAAGAATTCAACCTTCTTCTACATCTAACTCAGCAGCTAGCTCAGCACCAAACAATATCGCTAGTAAACAAGCAGCCCCAGCCAGCATGAAAGACAAGTACGGCGGCTCAAGTGCCGATGCTTCTCCTCTAACCGGGATGGGCGGCATGAATGCAGGGCCAGTCGAATATCCCGACTTTGCAAAATTCGGCGATGTCGAGCGTTTGCCGCTTAAGTCAATTCGTCGCAAAATTGCTATGAATATGACTCAAGCTTGGACTCATATTCCGCACGTCACCCACTTCGACGAAGCTAACGTTACTGAACTCTCTAGTTTGGTGACTAAATACGAGAAAGAATTTGCTGCTCGTTCGGGCGACAACAAAGTACGTCCTACGCTAACTGTATTCACTATCAAGGCTCTGGCTAGCGCTCTTAAGCTCTATCCTCAATTCAATTCAAGCTTGGATGAAAACACTGGTGAAATAGTAATTAAGCACTACTACAACATCGGTGTGGCCGTAGCAACTGACCGCGGTTTGATCGTTCCTGTCATTAAGAACGTCGATCAGAAGAGCTTCTACGACATTGCCGTAGAACTAGCCGATATTGCCGCCAAAACCAGAGCTGGCAAAATTGAACTAGAGCGCCTCCAGGGTGGTACTTTCACTCTGACCAATATTGGTGCGATTGGTGGCACAAGTATGTCGCCCATGGTCAACTTCCCTGAAGCCGCCATACTCGGAATGGCTCGAGCCAGCCAAAAACCTATTGTCAAAGATGGTCAAATTGCCATTGGAACAATTTTGCCCTTAGCAATGTCATTCGACCATCGCTTAGCCGATGGTGCTGAAGCTGCCTACTTTGTGCAGCACGTAGTGAAATTATTGGAAGACCCTTTCAAATTTGTTTTAGAAGCCTAGGAGGCAATATGGTCGTAGGAGAGATGGTTCAGGAAGTTGAACTTGCTGTTATTGGCGGTGGCCCTGGTGGTTACACGGCAGCATTGAGAGCAGCAGAACTTGGTATCAAAACTCTTTTGATCGATGCGGCACCAAAGCCTGGCGGTGTCTGTTTACACATGGGTTGTATTCCTTCCAAAGCATTACTCCATGCCGCTGAAGTAATTCATTCGTCCAAGAGTGCTGAGAAAATCGGTATTAGTTTTGGCCCAGCAAAAATTGATATTAATGCTCTTAGAACCTGGAAAACTGGAGTTATCGACAAGCTTTCCCAGGGCATTGTTGGAATGTGTAAAAGTGCCGGCGTAGAAATATTGCATGGCAAGGCTACATTCCAAGATTCGCGCAGTGTGAGAGTTGATTGCCCAGGCGAGAGCGCCATGCGCATCAAATTTAAGCACTGCATTCTCGCCACTGGCTCTAGACCAGTAAAATTGCCCAAACTCTTTAAAAACGAAGAAGACATTAATAGCGACAAGATACTAGACAGTACTTCTGCTCTCAATTTAGCCGACATTCCCAAAAAACTAATTGTTATTGGTGGCGGCTATATCGGTTTAGAACTCGGCACCGTCTACGCAGCACTGGGAAGCGAAGTGACCGTAGTAGAAATGACCGATGGTCTTCTACCTGGTGCTGACCGCGACCTCGTCAGACCGCTGGCCAATAAACTGGCCGAGCAATTTAAAGCCATCCACTTGAACACAAAAGTAAACAATATATCAGTCACCAAAAGCGGTGTCGAAATAGAAGTAACTGGCAAAGATGTTCCTGAAAAACTAACCGCCGATAAAGTATTGATCTCGGTAGGCCGAAGACCAAACTCTGATGGCATTGGCCTCGAAGCAACCCAAGTTGAAGTTGACCAATTCGGCTTCGTATTATCAGACGAAACCTGCCGCACGAAAGACAAGCGTATCTTCTCAATTGGTGATATTTCCGGGCAGCCAATGTTGGCGCACCGGGCAATCAGACAGGCCTACGTGGCAGCAGAAGTATTAGCCGGCAAACCATCAGCCTATGACAATCGCTGCGTGCCAGCGGTGGTCTTCACTGAGCCGGAGGTAGCCTGGTGCGGCTTAACCGAAACCGAAGCCAAGGCTAAAAACATTAGCTTCTCCACAGCTAAATTCCCCTGGTCAGCTTCCGGTCGCGCCATGACAATTGCCGACACCAACGGAACCACCAAAGTGCTCTTCGACCCCAATACCACTCTAGTTTTAGGTGTCGGTATTGTCGGGCCAAGGGCTGGTGATTTGATTTCAGAGGCTGTTGTAGCCATAGAAATGGGCGCTGTCCTGGAAGATCTGGCTGTAGCCATTCACCCACATCCGACACTTTCTGAAACACTTAATGAAGCTGCCATGTCTGCCTTATCTAGACTGGATCGCCAGGCTAAAAAGGACAGCGAAAAACAAATCAGCTCAACTTAAATCAGAGTGTTGCTTAGTGCCCTGAAAAAGGGGGCATAATTGGCTAGACTGATACTAAGTAGTACTGAAAACAGGAAGTAGAGGAATAGATGGCTGAGGAGAGTTCTCAAGCGAATCGGTCTGAAAGTTTTGGATCAGCTGCAAATTTGATGATTGAAGCCTTAGAAAAGGCTAGCGCCGAATTAGAGCGCACCGTCACTCTATGCCTAGACCAACTTCATGCCTTCAGCGAAGGTATAGACAGTAGCTTAGCGCTACAGCTTGACAAAGTTATTCAGCAAAGTGAACACCTTGTTGATTCCCACGGCAATGACCTCGAAGCCAAGAGAGATGAAACTCTCGATACTATCAGTGCCCTCGAAACAGCCGAAGTTGACCGCTTGATGCAAGGGGCTGCAGCTATTCGCAGACGTTTTGCTGACAAAGTTCTAGAAGCAACCGACATCCTTACAGAGATTATGGAAGAGCAGTTGCATGACCTGGCGTCAGTTATTGATGCCCCCAGTGCCAACCTCTATGAAATCAGCCGTGAGCGTATTGCCCGGGTGACTGAATTGGCTAGTTCAGGAAAAGATCGAGTCGAAACCATAAGCCAGACCTATGAGAACGGCATGTCCGATAAAGCTAAGACCATTGACGACTCAGCTCAATCGGTTATCGAATCATCAAAGGCCGAAGTCGACAGCCATCTAGCTCTATATAGCAGTCAGTTTGACGAAAAAATCGACGGCGTACAAAAAGAGCTGGGCGAAATAGTTGAGGCTGCCAGTAAAGACATTCGAGCACTAGCCATGCGCGGTATTAAGACTATTGATGAAACAAGAATGACCAATAGCCAGGTCTTGGACGAACATATCAGTCACTGGCAAACACAGCTGTTGGCCATGAAAGACCGCTTCAAGCAAGGCAGCTTTGAGTCACAATCGCGTTTTATAAAAGATTACAGCAACGAAGTAGAGAAGAAACTGCTCGCCGCTCAAGACGATATTAATAGAATAGCTTTTTCTGCCAAATCAAGAATGGCAGTTAACCAGAAGCTTGTGCACAACTCACTAAGGCGAGTGGAAGGCAAACTTTCGGACGAAATCGATAGACTGTTTATCAAGTTCGAAGCCGCCCTGGCGCAAGAATCGAAAATCAATCTCATGGTCTCGGGCAATCGCCTGTCAGCTAACCCTGAAGTAATAGACAAGCTCAATAGTAGATTACGAGCCCATGGTGCCGAAGTAATCAAAACCTTCCGTCGTCAGGTAGAACAAACAGAGACAGAATTTGCTCGTTCATCAGCAGGTAGCAACGAGCGCATCGAGAGCATTAGACTCTCCTCAGTAGAATCTCTGGAAAAACAAGTGCGCATAATGCGTTCAGACCTAGAGAGAATCACGAGAAACTTCCACAATGAACTATCAGAATTGAACTTAAAGACTCCGATCATAGAAGAATCTGGGCGGGCAGCAGCACTAGCGGTGATGGCATACAAGAGTGCCATGTTGTCTCTAGAAAACGATTAACAAATCGAGGAAGACGTTAATGACTTTTGCAGGTAAGAAGCTTCAAGACATCTACGACTCTGGTTCAGCGCGACTGAATGAGCTAGAAGAAGCATCAACAGCGAAGCTAGCAAATAAAGCATCAGCCCATGTAAATGAGCGACAAGAATCAGAACAGCAGTCAAAAATGGAAGTGGCCGCAAAAGCTGCTGCTGTCGAAGAAGAAATTAAAAGGCAGGCCAAAGAAGCGGTTGAACGCTTACGCAATGCGGCTGAAAGAGAACGCCAGAGCACAGAGAACCATCTGCAACAGTTAACTGAGCGCTTGGCTCTCTTTAATGACGACCTGCGGCGAGCAATTACTGAACTCAAGATTAGTCATGAAAGCACCTTAGATGACAACTTCATGCGTGCCGCTGACCACTATTCGAGTGTTGTTGAAGGTGCGGCAGTGGAGCTGGAAACTCAACACTATTTAAGTGGCCAAAGGCTAAGATCGCAGTCTAGTTTCTTTTCTAATTCACTACAACAAAAATTAGATCATAGTTTGTGGGAATCACGCGGAAGCGAGAAGCAATCAAACAGCGCTCTATTTCGAAACTACATGCAAAAAGCAAATAGCATCGAAAGCCATTTCTCGACTTTAATGCAACGCTTTAATGCTGATTTCCAAGCTGAATTCAATAATCTCGAATCTCATTCGAAGTCTTCCGAAAGCGGATTAGAAGGCGATTCTGAAGCGCTTCACCTTAAAATCGATGACATCTTGAGAGCAATTGAGCAAGATGTAAACAACGTTTTTAGTGCCGCCAGCGACTCGAACGTCAGTGCTCTAAAAGCCAAGTTTGAAGGCGTCTGTGAGCAGGTTGAAGACTTGGCACAAGATACTTCCAAAAAACTTACCGATGATACCAGCACCGCCACCAGTCGCTTAACACAAGCATCTCAGAGCAGTAACGAAGCACTAAAGAAAAAATGCGATGACGTCAAAGAGCGAGTACAGATGGATATGCAAGCCTTTGTTGCCCGCATGAACGGCAAAGTGAGTGAGACCGAATTAGTCAGGGCTCAGCTGGAAGAGGCTAAGTCGCGGGTAATTAACGAGATTCGCTCTGAACTGATTGCAATCCGCAATGGCTTCGAAACCAAACTGGGCGAACTAATGAAAGACGCAGTGGCATCACTAACCAATGTGGGCGCCGAAGTCGATAGTGAAATGAAAGGTGCCTATGAGCGTTCATTGTCCAAAATCGTTGCCGATAGCCAGAGTGCAAAAAATGAAATAGAAGAATCGACCACCAAATTGGTTCGACTAATTAACGACCAAAAGGCTGCAGCACTTAAAGAGATAGCGCATGCAGCAGGGGCTTCCGATTAGACCAAACTCAACAGTACAGCTAGAGAAATCACACTTCCAACCAGGACTCTTCACAAGATAACGCCATGAACTCAATGCTCCGCCAACACCACTTGCGAATACCCGATGTCAAAGCCTACCTGCGGGTTTTTGACAAGAACAAGCCGAGTTCACCGACAGAATGGGCTGCTCAAGAGAGTATGCTCTATGAACCAGGCTATTTGATCTTTTGCCTTGAGCAAGTGGCAGCACCAGCGGGCCTATCATCGTTCTCAAAAAAAGCAGACGACCAGGGCGAGACTTTCAGAGTAAAAGACCTTTGTGTTGTAATCAGCAAAGACGAAGGCCAATGCATGGTCGTCAACGTCACGGCCTCAGCTTATGAATTCAGAGTACTAGACGCTCTCATGCAAGAGAAGGCAACTAAAGCCATTCTCGACGGTAAAGACTTCAACTATTTAGCTTGCCGACCAATCACAAGATTAGGGGCAACCCAAGTCAAAGCTCTCTATCAAGTTGGCTCGAACTATGCCCAAGGCGGCAGCAGACGGAGTTTGACTGTAGAAGGTTCAACTCTTGAGGAGCCAGTAATTGCATTGCTGGGTCAACTCGGAGCCAAAATTACCCCTCAAGTGGGCAAGCCAGTAATCGATATTGGTTCGGTTTGCCATATGATCTTTACTCCCGAAGGCCGTCAAGACGATAGAAATAAAACCATCTTGAAGTCTTGCTTTGCACCACTAAACGCTGAAGAACTGGCCTTAGGCGAGTTAGCTGTACAACATGGCATCATGACGCAGCAAGCAATCAATGCAGAACAAGCAGCTTCTCCTGCAGCTTTCGAAAGCAATCCCTTCAAGCCAACCCCAGCAAACGACAGTGCTCAAGCACCGGCAGTAGAACCACAGATCGCGGAGTACACGCCACAGCCTGTAGCACCGCCAGCTATTCCAGAGCAACCAGCCTTCGATATGGCACCAGCTCTGCAACAGCCTGGTTTTTCAAATTTGCAACTACCGCCACAGGCTGAGATGGTTGCACCAGAATATCCACAACAGCCAACTTCTTTGAGCAACGATGCATCTGAATTTGCTTTTGAAGCCAACACGGCCTTTGTACCTTCAGGCCCCGAGCCGGCTCCCGAACCGCCGACGGTCCCGACACGGACGGCAAGCCGCTATGACGACACACCGCCGTGGGCTACAGCGTCAGCAGATGCCCTAACTGCGATACTTATGACTGGCGATCATCTTCGTATCGACCAGCAATTGACCACAGTTAAGATGGCTGCGCCTTGGTACGAGATGTCGCACGACACTCATGACGCCCCTACTGAAACAGCCATAGCTGTACTCGACAACAACCTGCCCAAAGAAGATTTTTCAGCACAGTTCTTTAACGACTACCAGCAAGGTTTCGCTGGTGAAGCAGCGATAAACTACGCTGAAAATGAATTTGAAAAAGAAAAGCGCATAAAAGCAGAACAAGAAGCAGGAAAACAAAAACGTCTCAAAGAATACTTTGGCGATGAGCACTACGACAAATTTGTTAAGGGCGAAGCACAGGCCCCTGCTGTGCCCGAGGGTAAATTCGATAGCTGGGATCTCGACCCAAATGCTTTCGCTATCCCAGCAGAGCCAAGCGTCAATGACTCTGATTTCAATGCCGATATTTTCTCCAATGCCGCCCGCGGCACAATAGAAACAAACCCAGATGCTATCCCACCGGCTGTGGTTGAAGCACCGGTTGTTGCCGATCCAGACTCATGGATGGATTACAAGCCGGATACTGAACCTGCTACTGAAGCAGAAAGCCTAGCACAAGCCGAGCCAGTGTCACCGCCAGTGACACCACTCGAAGCAGCAATACCTGAGGCGTTGAGCGAAGCAGCCCCAACTACATTTGTGCAAGAGACATTCATTCCTAGCCCGGTGGAACTGCCATTGCCAGAAGCTGTGGCTGAGCACTCGCAAGGATGGGGAGCTAGCTCACCAAGCGATTGGCATGGAGAAAAATCTTCGCTGCCTGAACTTATAGAACCAAGCTTGATGTCAGCCGAGCCCTTTGCGACAGAGAGCCAAACCAGTGAAGCCGAGTGGTCAACAGCGGTTGAATCGTCATTTGCTCAACCTGCCGAGCCCACAACAGACTCAAACAGCCTCTTCGAAAGATTAACGCAACAGCTTTCAAAAGACAGCCCCGCGCAAGAATTGCAAATGGGCGAACCGACTGTTGAAGAACAGGCCAGCGCACAACAGATCTGGCACCAAGGCACCCCATTGAGCGAAGTTACCCCTCCAGAAGTAGCCAGCAGTAAAGTCACACCTTTGACCCAAGATGTTGGAGCACTTAACAGTGCCACCGACAGTGCAGGCTTCTGGTCTACCATGGACCCTACCACTTCATTGTTCTCGCCTGCAGAAGAACCAACTGCGGAAGTAAGTTCGCAATTGGTTGAGGAGCCGGTCGAGACACCATCTCCAGTGACGGACCAAGCACCAGAGCAAGCGCCAGAGCCAGCTCCAGCAGCACCGCCCGAAGTTATGCCGTCTCAATCGATGCCAGAATCGATGACTGACTCGCAAGTAATGCAGACCCGTGTCAGACCACGGGATTACAGCAGCCCACTGCGACGCAGCAGTGAACTAGCTGGCGGTTCTGACTCGACTGCACTGCCACTCCACGCACCAGTGCCACAGCCATCCCCGCTCAGACCACAAATCGAAATTGCAGCACCAGCAGCTGAAGTTGCAGCTCCAGAGTACAACCATCAGCTTGAGCAGCCAGCAGTAGCCGAAGTAGCTGAGGTAGCCGCTCCATCAATAGTAGAAGCACCAGCAGAAGTTGCTCCGGCTCTTGAAGTAGCCCAGATTATTGAAGTAGCCCCCGCTCCTGAAGCTCCGGCTGTTCAGGCCTCAGCCCTTGAGGCTGCGGTAGCACCTGTGGCAGAAGTAGCTCCAGCGCCAGAACCATTTGTCGCTCCTGCGGCAGAAGTAGCTCCAGCGCCGGAACCATTTGTCGCTCCTGCGGCAGAAGTAGCTCCAGCGCCGGAACCATTTGTCGCTCCTGCGGCAGAAGTAGCTCCAGCAGCGGAACCATTTGTCGCTCCTGCTCCTGCTCCTGCTCCACTTGTCACTCCAGCACCAACAGCGGCGCCATATAGAAGTGCACCGGCCTTGGGTGAATTTGATTCAGGCGTAAGACCGGCTCCAGCTCAAGACGCTCGTTTAATGATGAACGAGATGGCTACCTTGATGAGCAAGCTTGAGCAACAAGTTGCCAAAGCTGCTAACAAGATGAGTTCGCGCGCTGAAGAGCTAAAGATCCGCTTAAACCGACAAGTTGAAGAACTACTGCGCGAGGGCCAAGACCTTGAAAAACATGCAGAAGTAAATCTGACAAATCTTTCTAGTGAACTGAGAAGTCGCCTAGAAAATCTGGCAGTAGATGTGCAGCATAACATTTCAAAAGAATCGGAAGGTGCCAGAAGCCTACTCAGTGACCTAGACGCCAGTGGTTTAGAGCGCTTAGAGTCAGAACAAAATCAACTGTCAACCGCCATTGTCGATCAGTGTGAGCAATTCAAAGGCGAACTTGAGAAGCTAACTGGTTCAGTTCAAGGTCGCCTAAACAGTTTGATTGCCAGCCGCAATGATGAACTGGCACGATTGAGCGAATCTATCCTAGACCAGCTGAAAGAAAGCCACGATAGCTACACAGAAAAAGTAACCCAAAGATTCGAGCGCTTCCGTGAGCGCATGGGCGAAGAAAATGCATCAATCACCCAATCTTTAGAGCGCAACATGCGCTCCATGATTGAAGAAATTGACAGCTCACTGGAAAGAGCCTGCGAGAAGCTGCGCTCAACCAAACTTGATCTAGAGCAGACAATTTCGCATACGGTAGCCGTATGTGAGATGGCGGTAGCACAGAAGACTAAAGAACTTCTTGCCGAGTCAATCTTGCCAAAACTGAACGAGCAGAAAGAAATTCTGCGCACCATGATTCACGACATGGGCAAGCAGGTTGCTACAGAATCAAATACAGCGATGCTGTCGCAACTGGCAAAACTAGAAGAAAGTATCAATCTCTCTTCTGAAAAGCTCAAGCGCACAGTAGAAGATTGCCTGACCGAGTTAGAGAGTTCTGGTCGCGGGCTTAAGAGCGGACTTGAAGAGACATTTAGACGCTCAAGCCAAGATTTGGTTCTGCGCACTCAAGAAGTGAACGCATACCTCAAAGATACAGAAAAGCGCATGCTTGAAAGCGATCTTACTCTCAAGAGCTTAGCCGAATCTTCTACAGTAGATGCCGAACCTGAACTGAATGAAGAGCGCAACCATGCCCTAAACAAGCTGGGAAGCTTAAAACAACAAGCGAACAAAGATCTCGCCAGCGCTATCGAACACAACATTGACAGCATGGAAGATCAAAGTGAGAAGCTCTTTGCTGAACTAACCAACAAGCGCTCTGAGTTAACCACGACTATCCGCGACAGTGCTGAAGTAAACCTAGACCGAGTCCGCCAGGCATTGGCAGCAGCCACGGCCGCCATACAAGCGGCTCGCGAAAAACATATGGAATAACCTTAGCAGGGCTCCGAGCACTCCTCAGAAGCAAAACAATAGCCCGGTTAGACACCTCCAAAACAAGGGAATAACACAATGAAAGGTGCTTTCCCCGATGGGGCTAGTAAAACTAGGGCTTGAGTATGAGAGGAAGCGGGTGGATAGCCTACGTTACCATGAAGTTCCCCCACCGCTTGCGGAGTTCGCCGCTGGCCATGGAAATTTGGACTATAACCAGCCCGAAAACGAGATTTTCCTCTATCACGGCACCAATTGCTATCGCCGCTGGGAAATAAATAAAACCGGCTTCCTTGAGCCCGGTCGCAATAGCTACAGTTTTTTCACAACTAGAGCACAAGATGCCTACGCCTATGCCAGAGCGGCGTGTATTCGCGATATTAAACCAGATAGCTTCAATTCATTAATATGCGAACCTGTGGTTCTGCGCGTTCGTTTCACAGCTAGGACCTGGCTACAAGTAGATTTCTTACAAAACGAAGGTGAAGTGCGAGATGGCCAAAGCCAGGCATTCACGGCTGCAGTTCTTGGCCCTGTGCAAGTTAACAATATAGTAGAAGTTCTTCATTGTAATCATGGCTCCAAACGCCTCATGGGCGGATTTGAGCGCATGAGAACATTCGAAGATGGCGAATTTCTCTCAAATATCAAACATTTACGAGAAACTTTGCAGAAAAAGCGCGTAGACATGTGGTTTCTACGAAAGCTGGGTCTTGTGGCCGACAAAGTCGGTGTTACACTGAAAGGTGGAGAGGTTCCGACTCTCACCCATGACGATCAGCTTAGAAAACTCAGGCAATCTAAGGCTTGAGGCGCTGATCTTGTACAACAGGATCAAAAATGAGTCAGCAAAATAGAGCAATATTCAGCGTCAAGAAACTTACTGCTTCCATATCAGTAGTTTCTCTGTTTATTCTGCAAGCCATAAGCTGCCCCCTGCAAGCTCAAAACTTCAACTCTATTTTCGAGAATCCTGGTTCTGGCAACACTAACACCGGTTCTTATAACGGCGGCAATTATCCCGGCGGCTATAGCACTCCACCTGAATCAGATTTTGGAAACTACGGCAGCGGTGGAAATACCAATACTGGCGGCTATGGCAATACTGGAAACACGGGAAACACTGGTAGCAACGGCGCCAACCCGAACTATACCCCAGTGAACACCCCGAGCATGTGGGACACCATTCTAGAGAAGCTGATGGGCAAGTCTAAAAGCCCAGGCGAATTTATTGTTTTTCCCAAAGACACCCCCTTAGCTAAGGGAGCCGGCGGTCAGACCGACACGACCAATAGAGCCAGCAACAACGGCACGACAAACAATAAAACCTACAAGCAAAGCTTGATGGAATCGCAAAATCAAAACCGCGCTGGCAACAATGCCAATAATTTCTCCACTGGCCAACAGTGGGGCAATGTTCAATCTACTTCAGCCAATGGTGGCGGCGGCAATTTCGGCTCCGGCGGCTCCGGCTCTAGCTTTAATGGAGGCGGCAGCAGCGGCTTTAGCGGCAGCTCTGGCCAAACTAGCGGCTCGGGAATAGGCTCTGGAACTGGCAACAATATGAGCCAGACCAATTTCAACCAGATTTTCGAAAGCGGCGGGAGCAATAATCAAGGCCTGAGCGGTCAAAGAACGACTCCGACATCGACATATGACCCCAAATCGGTTCAAGCCAACTTTGCCGGTATTAATTCGCAAGTACAGGGTCAACTAACCCAAACTCAAAACTATGCCGCTTCGGCTCGTAATTCATTGAACCAGGCCCTTAGCTCAAACAACAGCAGTGCCATACAACAAGCGGCCAGCGAAGCTCGCTCTTATGCCAACAGCGCGCAAGCAGCAGCCGAGAGCGCTAGCTCCCTGGCCAGCACCACAAGCTCACCAGTGGCAAAGACTTTAGCCAATCAAGCTCGCGAACAGGCAAACCAAGCAATGAACTATGCCGACCAGGCCATGGCTAAAGCTTCAGCCAGCTATTAAAGACTCTCCGCCTATTAGAAGATTCTCAAAGAGCCTTTGATTGAAGGTTTACAGCCCTCTTCATATTGCTTAAAGTAGGCCAAACCGATATTCTTTTGCAGATTATTTAAAGTGCAAATTATGTGAAGCTTCACCAGCTTTTGCAAAAATCGGAGGGTGGAATGGTTGCAACAAAAACCGGCACTGCAACAGTGTGCAAGCTCTTAGTCAATGGCGACTGGGTAGATTCAACGGCCACCGAGTTTCAAGACATCTACAATCCTTCGACTGGTGAAATCATTGGCCGCACGCCACTCGGTGGCAATGCCGATGTAGACAGAGCCGTACAAGCAGCTCACAAAGCCTTCCTCGAATGGAAGGAAGTGCCAATCATAGAACGGGCCCGGGTGATGTTCCGCTTCAAAAACCTGATGGAACAGCACTATGAAGCGATTGCCGAATGTGTCACTCGTGAGCACGGCAAGACCCTTCCTGAGTCAAAAGCTTCAGTACAAAGAGCTATAGAAGTAGTTGAATTTGCCTGCGGTATCCCCAGCTTGATGATGGGCGAAAGCATGGAAAACATTGCTCGCAACGTTGATTGCGAGACCATTCGCCACCCAATTGGCGTCTGCGCTGGTATTGCGCCCTTTAATTTTCCAGCTATGGTACCCCTGTGGATGTACCCGATTGCCCTGACCTGCGGCAATTCATTCGTGCTCAAGCCTTCCGAAAAAGTGCCATTGACCAGCATGATGATTGCCAATCTACTGGCCGAAGCTGGTCTACCCAATGGTGTATTCAATATCGTTCATGGCGGCAAAGATTGCGTTGACGCCTTACTGACCCACCCTCTGATTAAGGCCATCTCCTTTGTCGGTTCGACCCATATTGCCAAATATATTTACACCACAGGCACAGCCAACGGCAAGAGAGTACAGGCTGCCGGTGGCGCCAAGAATCACATCATCATTATGCCTGACGCCGACATGGAGCAAACCGTGCAAGCCCTTCAGGCATCAGCCTTTGGCTGCGCTGGTGAGAGATGCATGGCGGGCAGCCTTGCCCTACCAGTGGGTGCTGCGGCTGAAGCTTTGATACCACATTTAGTGGAAGCATCGGCCAAGATGAAGGTTGGCCCAACCGATGGAAAAGGCAGCGCCCATCCAGACATGGGGCCATTGGTCTCAAAAGAGCATTTAGAAAAAGTGCGCGGCATGATCAATAAAGGTGAAAGCGAAGGAGCTAAAGTGGCTCTGGACGGCCGTAAGATAGAAGCAGCAAAATCGAGCGGCTTTTTCTTAGGACCAACTATTCTCGACCATGCTAAGCCAGAAATGTCTGTGGTCAAAGAAGAGATATTTGGGCCAGTATTATCGGTGGTGCGAGTCGATTCACTAGAAGACGCCCTTGCCATAGGTCGCGATTGCCCTTACGGCAACGGCGCAGTGATATACACCAACTCCGGTCGCTCAGCCCGCGAATTCAAACATCACTTTAATGCTGGCATGATTGGCATAAACGTTGGTGTCCCCGCTCCCATGGCCTGGTTCCCCTTCACGGGGTGGAACGCTTCGTTCTACGGAGACTTGCACATTCAAGGCTCAGAAGGTATTCAGTTCTACACTCAACAGAAAATGACAATGACTCGTTGGTTTGAGCCAAGTAAATCAAGCAAGTTCCAAGATCCAATATGGAAGCCAAAAAACTAGATTAGGGTTATGATGGAGGCATGAAAGCCTACCTAATCAGACTAGTTTTAATTGCCGCTGCCTTTCACTGGGTATTCCCCATGATCAAAGGCATAGACACTCACGGCAGCTTTGTCAGTGCTCTTGCCGCTGGCTTCGTTTTTGCCTTCATCGGTTGGATCGTTGAGGCGCTAGCCATAGTGCTGACGACTTTCCTCACAATCACAACCTTCGGCCTGGCCCTGCTTGTGCTCATACCAGCATGGATTTTAGGATTCTGGCTCATCCCAGCCATAACCTTAAAAGTGCTCGCCGACCTCATGCCTGGCTATCTAACCATTCATGGCTGGGTGCCGGCTCTCTGGGGTGGCCTGATGATGCTATTCATTGGTGTCATTACCAGCCCGAAAAGCCATCAATACGAATAGGCGAATCTAACTCTGATTGTAATAGAAAGAGGGCACCGTAAATGGTGCCCTCTTTCTATTACAACTAATACTTGAAACAGCCTTACTTTTGCACGCGCTTCTCTAATTTGAGCTTCTGAATTTCAACACTGATCTTATTGAGATCACCTTCTAGCTCAGTCTGATTTTCTTTGGTGAGTACATTCTTTTTGTCAGCCTTGGCTTTCATATTGGCTTTTTTCTTCGCAAGATTGGCCAAATCTTTGCGCAGGTTCTTAGCCTCTTTTACGGTCAACTCATTTGCTTTCTGCCCTTCATTGATCTGCTGCATCAGGGCTTGTTGACGATCGTCAATTGACCATTCTTTTGCTTCAACTGACAAAATGCTGAAGAAAGAACTCAGCGCCAGAGCAAGGGCACAAACTACCGATAAGAATCTCATTTAGACCAGCACCTCTTCAATCCAAAACTACAGTTCAATTCTAGTCTATTCAAAAAAGAAGCGCTCCATTTTGGATGAAGCGCTTCTCAGATTTTGAGGATTAGGGCGAAATTGCTCTATCTAGATTTCTACTAGCTCTTTCTCTTTTACAGCTTCAACGGCCTCGGTTGGCACATTGACGAGCTCAGCGCTCTCAGCAGTGGCAGCCGATACAGGAGCAGCAACGGTCTCTTTGGGGGCACGAGCAGCTTTTGCTGCCTTAGCAGCGGCAATCTCTTCAGGAGAAAGGGTTGGAGTTGGTCTGATTACATCAGTAGCCAAGCCAATCTTCTCAAAGAATGAAATCATCATCCAGGTTGCATCGAACTCAAACCATCTAATGCCATGCCGAGCAGATTTAGGGAAAGCATGGTGATTGTTGTGCCAGCCTTCACCCATGGCCATAAGCCCAACCCATGGTACGTTGCGGCTATCATCGCGCACTTCATAGTTGCGGTAGCCCCAGCTTGGCAAATGGCAGAAAGTATTGACGAATTGTGGGCTCCAGAAAACGAGCACCGAGGCAATCAAATTAGCGGTGAAGGCCACAGGTCCGAAAGCCAAAAGTATGATTACACGGGCAACAATATTGACCCAGAGGCAAAGTTGAGCTTGTTTAGCCGAGTGATCAGTACCGAGCATGCAAAGTACTTTGTCTTCGAGCAAGTCTGGAACTTGCTTTCTGATTTCTTCAACCGACTGACGCTTTTCCATATCGAACATCCATTTATATAGAGCATGTTCGAAACCATCGCGCGGGGAGTGGGGATCTCCTGGTTGGTCAGACTTCTGGTGGTGCAGTCTATGAACGGCCACCCATGAAATCGGAGCTCCCATCAAGGCGAAATATCCACCAGAGACGATGAAGTATCTCAACCAGTTGGGCACTTTGTATGACTTGTGGGTGAGAAGCCTATGGTAGCCACCGGTAATGCCGATTGCCAGGTATACGTATGAAACGCAGAACCAAGCGGCGAATGTCACCCATGTAGTCGGAGTGTTCCAGGCTGAAAAATCCAAGTTGCGAGCCCCCTAATATTCTTTGCCTTTAATGCCCTTGCCCTAAAAATCCTGGCACTAGTTTCGAACGCTAGTTGCCGGTTGGCGCCAACAAAGATGAAGCGCCGGTAAGGTTTCAAACGAAATTTCAGTGAAACCGAAAGCCCGCTTTAAGACCTTGCAAAGTCCTTTATTTATAGCATGATAAGCAGTTGTCAATCTCTCATACTTAAGATTGATTCTAACCGAGATTGCGGCGAGAGGCCAGTAATTGGCCAATTCTTGAAGTTCGTTAATATTAGAAGACTAGACAATCGCGTAATAAAACCGGTTACAAAAGTAAAACTTGGACTGTTGCCTTAGCAAATTCTGTCAATTTGGAGACTATGACATACCGACTTACTTGCAGCATCGTACTGGCCTGTATTAGCTGTCTTGCATCACTATCGCCATTGCAGGCCAAAGAAGCCCATCAGACCGATGTAGCAACTCGGCAACAGAAGAAATTAGTACTCGCCCTCGGCGGTGGTGGCACCCGTGGTGCCGCTCATGTGGGTGTATTGAGGGTACTGGAAAAGAATGGCGTAAAAGTTGACGCCATTGTTGGCACCAGCATTGGTGCTATCGTCGGTGGCTTTTACTGCTCGGGCCTGAGTGCCGATGACATAGAAAAGATACTGCTCAAAAAGTCTTTCCTGCGCTCATACCTAACCGTGCCTATTCCGGTGCGCATCATGGCTGTGCCCATATTTTTCATTCCCCATCTTTTGGGCTACCATCCCTATGACGGCCTCTACCGCGGCAATCGCTTCAGAAACTACGTCAATGCCCAGGTGCCTCTCGAAAGCAAAGCAATCGAAAGCCTGCCCTTGAAGTACGGCGCAGTTTGCTCTGACCTGCTTACGGCGAAGCCTTACGTCATCAGAGCTGGTGACTTAGGCAGAGCCATCCAAGCCAGCTCTGCTATACCAGCCCTGCGCCAGCCGGTGCCGTTCGACCTGAGTAACCCAGAAAATACAAAGATAAAAGATGGTGAGCCCTCCATGGCTCTGCTAGTAGACGGCGGCATACAATCCAATTTACCGGTAGAGCAAGCCAGAGCTCTAGCCCAAGAGCTAGGAAGCGAAAAGGAAGTAGCGGTAATTGCCATCAATATAGATGAACCTTTCGAGAGCGAGAACGGCAAAACTTTTCGCAAAATTGGCAGTGTTAGCAAGCGCGTCATCAATATCTTGCTGGCCAGCGTCGACAGATCACAGGTAGGCTTGGCCCAGCTAATCATCCAGCCACGCACAAATGGCATTGCCGTTCTCTCAACCAAAACTAGCGATGTCAAACTTGCCATAAAAGCAGGGGAAACGGCGGCAGAATTGGCCATGCCCTCAGTGAGGGAACTACTGAAAGCGAACCCTTCTGGCAAAGATTATTAGGGCTAAGGGGGAGCCTTCCCACAAATATGAGAAATCTCACCTTGTATAGTGCCTAAAAAAAACATACAGTCCTGATAGCACCTGAAAACCCCTACAGTGAGTGTTGGCAACATGAAAGCAGTGATCACAGGCGGACCGTCGGTCGGTAAAACCACAATCGTCAATGGCCTGGGTCAACTGGGATATCGAATAGTCAACGAAATTGCCACCCAAATCATCAAAGAAGGTCGCATTCTACCCTGGGTAGACAGACAAAAATTTCAGGCTGAAGTCTTAAAACGCCAGCAATCAGCCGAGGCCTCAATTCTCGATTTTGACCAGACTGTCATTCTCGACCGGGGCCTATTCGACGGTGAAGCCTACTATTTGCACGACAAACTGCCAGTACCATCGGCCTTCAGTAATTTAGATGCCTCACAGTATGACGTTGCCTTTTTAATCGAGCCCTTGTCATTCTTCGAAGCCAATGAAATTCGTCAGAATGAAAGCCTCAAGTTCACCAAAGAAATCAGCGTGATACTAGAGCACTGCTATGCCTCTAGAAACGTCAGAGTAATAAGAGTGCCAGCCATGCCAGCCGTGGAAAGAATTGAATTCGTCAAAAACCAAGTCGACACGCTGAAAAAAGGCAAAGCCACGACGGTCGAACAAGCCGCTCACCAGGCCGCCTATATGTTCAGAGGCTATGTGCCAGTAGCTATGGGCAGCTTTTAGACCCAAATCTAAAGTTCAAAACCAGCAGATTTCTTGCATTAAGTCTTGAGCTGAGCAAGAAACCAAGGTGCTAACCTATTAGAAACCTAATGGGAGGCAGCGATGCGGGCATCAGAAGCGACCAACTATTATTTCAAGCGAGCAGCTAAACATTTGCATGTTGGCTCAATGCTAGAAACCGTTTTAATGGCACCAAGGCGCGAAGTCAAAGTTGAAGTAGTAATCGAATTAGACAACGGCGAACTAGGGGTCTTCAACGGTTTTCGTGTACAACACGATAACAGCCGCGGCCCCATGAAAGGTGGACTGCGCTACCACCCCGAAGTGGATCCAGATGAGGTCAATTCACTAGCCTCACTAATGACCTGGAAAACAGCCGTAGCCAATATTCCCTATGGCGGTGCCAAAGGCGGTATCAACTGCGACCCCTCCAAACTTTCCCACGCTGAACTGCAGCGCATCACCCGCTCATTTATCGACCAGATTCACGACATCATCGGCCCCGGCCTCGACATTCCTGCCCCTGACATGGGCACAAACTCACAGACAATGGCCTGGATTGTTGATCAATACTCTAAGTATCACGGCTGGACACCAGCAGTGGTGACCGGTAAACCAATCGAATTAGGCGGCAGCGAAGGCCGTGAACAAGCGACCGGTCAAGGCATTGCCTTTGTCTGCGAAGCAATTCTTGCCGACTACACTATGGATTTTGCTAAGACCAAATTTGCCATTCAAGGTTTTGGCAATGTTGGCTCTTGGGCGGCCCAGTTCATTCACCAAATGGGTGGAATGGTCGTAGCAGTGGCGGATTTGACCGGCGGCATCTACAACGACAAAGGCTTAGATGTAGAACACTTGATGCGCTATGTGCGTGAAAACAACGGTGTCAAAGGTTTCCCCGATACCAAAGAAATTTCAGCCGATGCTATCTTCAGCTGCGACTGCGACGTGCTTATTCCGGCCGCTCTCGGTAATGTAATTACCAAAGAGAACATGAAAGAGATCAAAGCCAAATTCATCATCGAAGGTGCCAACGGCCCTACAACTCCTGAAGCCGACGAATATTTGATCAAACACGACAAAGTAATCGTGCCTGACATTTTTGCCAATTCTGGCGGTGTCATGGTCAGTTATTTTGAATGGGTGCAAAACGTGCAGCAGTTCCGCTGGCGGCTTGAGCGTGTCAATCAAGAACTGAAGCTCTTGATGCTCGATTCGTACAAAGAAATAAAGCACTTAGCAAAATCAAACGAATGTGATTTGCGCACTGCCGCTTTTCAGCTCGGCATTACTCGGGTAGCCAGAGCGACATCGCTGCGCGGCCTCGATAACGAAGGCTTCTGCATGCTCAATAGCCCTCATAGCTAGAATGGCTTGAGAAAAGCAAAAGAACAAGAAAAGTAAAAAGCAAAACAAAAGTAGAAAAAACAAGATGGAAGAAAAGTCGTCGCCCCTAGATCACGGCAGTATCACCCTCGAACCTGAAATTCCTGGCGAAAGCACTGACCAGCTCTGGCTCAGAACGGTCTATCAAGGCGACACTGTGCCGCAGTTTACTTTGCGTGCAGTGCTCATGGGCGGCGCACTCGGCATGCTGATGTCGATTTCAAATTTGTATACCATGCTCAAGGTCGGTTGGGCCTTTGGTGTAGCAATCACAGCTTGCGTACTCTCTTTTGTTATTTGGCGCGGCATCAGAATAGCTTTCCCAAAAGTATCTGATATGACCATCCTAGAAAATAACTGCATGCAGTCAACCGCTTCGGCCGCAGGCTACTCTACTGGTGCCACCGTCGGCATTGCTTTTGGTGCTCTGCTACTAATCACTGGCGAACACCAACCATGGACAACCCTACTACCATGGACATTTGTCTCAGCCATGATGGGTGTGTTTCTTGCTGTACCAATGAAGCGACAGATGATCAACGTCGAACAACTGCCATTTCCCTCTGGCATCGCCGCGGCAGAAACATTGAAGAGCCTGCATGGTCAGTGCAAAGAAGCAGTGACCCAAGCCTATTCGCTAGTGGCCGCCTTGGTGGCCGGAGCTGCCGTGGGTTTTCTTGGTAAAGGAGAATTTGCCTGGCAGATCAAAGCTAATTTAAAAATACCAGAGCTAATCCCTTTTGGCGGTCGCAGCCTCGGGGTCAATCTCAAAGACACACCAGGCTTTGGTTGGGAACCCAGCTTACTCTTGCTTGGAGCTGGCATGCTCGTTGGCATGCGTGTATCACTTTCTATGTTGGTTGGTTCACTCGTACTTTATTTGTTCTTCGGCCCACAAGCACTCAACGCCCACGAAATCAGCGCCCCTAAAGCCATCATCAAAGAATGGGCCCTGTGGAGCGGCACAGCGATCATGGTGACCAGTGGCCTCACTGCTTTCGCCCTTGAATGGAAAACAATTCTGCGCTCACTAAATATAGTGCAGGTAAAAAAAGGGACAAATACAAATACAAATACAACAGACGAAAATATCGACCCTCTTGCCGACATTGAAGTACCTCTAAAATGGCTTGTTTGGGGCATCGTTCCCCTTGCTATAGCAAGCATAGCGCTGCAATATTTAGCTTTCTCAATCTCTCCTCTGGTTGGAATAATGACCATTGTGATGAGCTTCTTTTTGGGTTTAGTCGCCTGCCGTGCCACTGGTGAAACCGACGTAACACCAATGAGTGCTATGTGCAAAATTACTCAGCTAACAGTGGCAGTAATGGCACCAAAGAATATCGTCACCAACCTTATGGCCGCTTCGGTCACTGCTAATATTGCCTCAAGCTCTGCCGATCTGCTCACCGACCTGAAAAGTGGATACTTGCTTGGCGCCAATGCCAGAAAACAGTTTCAAGCGCAGCTTGCTGGGGTGTTCTTTGGTGTAGCTGCAGTGGTACCGGCCTGGTACTTAATGGTGCCGAACAAAGCCGCTCTTGAAGCCTTTGAACCACCATCAGTAAACATCTGGAAATCAGTTGCTCTGGCTCTCAGTCAAGGCATTGAAACAGTTCCGGTGACTGCGCGCTGGGGCATGCTCATTGCTGGCCTAATCGGTATCGCCTTGGCCCTGCTCGATAAGTTCGCTAGCAAAAAATGGAAACCTTATGTACCATCAGCCATGGGCCTGGGACTTTCGTGGGTAATGCCATTTAGCAATGCCTTTGCTTTCTTTTTAGGTGCTCTAATTGCCATGATCTGGCGCTGGGCTTCAAAGAAAAGCGCCGATTTATACGTAGTGCCAGTGGCATCGGGTGCGGTAGCTGGCGAATCACTAATGTGCGCTGTAATCGCCATCATTCAAGCCTTGGGAGCCCTTACCACCAGTCACTAAGGGCCAAAACTTGAGCAAACCTGCTGACGATAAGCAAATAGTAATTCGCGCCATCAACCAGCTTGGTCGCCGAGTAAGCGCTGCTGACATAGCAACTAAGACCGGGCTTGCACTCAACGACAGCAATCGTTTGCTTAATGAAGTAGCCTCAGACGTAGGCGGCCACCTCGAAGTATCAAAGCTTGGCTTTGTTGCCTATCAATTTAGCCCTGGCTTTCAAAACAAATATCTTGCCACTGGTATGCGAGCTTTAGCCGAAAAAGTAAGCAGACTTGTGTTCGAAATTTGCTTTTTCATAGTCAAAATTTCTTTCGGTTTAATACTACTCGCTTCTCTGGCAGTGGTGATTTTTGCAGTGATGCTGACAATTTTCGTTACTACTTTTGGCACAGAAAAGAAAAACAAAAAGCAACCGTTTCTAGATTTGCTCATTTTGCGCGATCTTATATTGTGGCAGCCCGATAGACCAAAGCGACTGCCAGGTCAGCCCCTAAGCGCCACAGTTGAGCAAATCAAAAACGACAATTTCTTGATCAATTGCTTTTCTTTTCTCTTTGGTGATAAGAGCCCCAATGCTGACATTGAAGAAAAGCAATGGCGACTAATCGCCCAACTGATTCACAACAATAAAGGTGTTGTCACAGCCGAACAGCTAGCACCATTTATGCTCAGCGAAATTTCCACAAAAGACAACAACGAAGATTTTGTTTTGCCAGTACTTTGCCGCTTTGATGGCCGACCAGAAGTCAGTGAAACTGGCTCAATCATCTACCTCTTTCCTTCACTGCAAGTTAGCGCTGGGCCAACCGAAGTGCCACATATAGTGCTACAAAACTTTCTCCCGCAAGCTTTAATAGAGTATGAAATACCCTTCTCTGAACTTTCAAAAGAACAGATTAGACCAGTGCTGGCCATCGCTACACTCAACCTGGCTGGCACCTGGTGGCTTGCTTTCACAGCCAATCGCCTGGTACATGTCTACAGTTGGCAAGCAGACATACTTGCTATCTATGGCACTCTCTTTGTTCTCCTTCCTCTGCTACGCTGGGTCTATCTTCATTGGGTCAATGCCGGTATAACCATGCGCAACGCTGAACGAGAGAAACTAGCCGAAAAGCTCAGAAAACCGGATCAAGCCTTAGAAGCAAAGCTCGCAGAGCGCGAAACCATGGCTCGCAATCAGGCGATCAGCCCTACAATAGATGCAGCCTCAGTGATATACAGCAGCGAAAAAGATTATTTAGAACAAGCAATTGAGGAAACGCAGCCATGAGCAGCACTGCACTGACAATAACTTCCCTGACAATTTATCCGGTCAAAAGCCTGGCTGGAATATCTTTGAACAGTGCAAAATTAGAAAATCGCGGCTTCAAATATGACCGCGAATGGATGGTAGTAACTGAGGGTGGTCAGTTTCTTACCCAACGGGAATTAGCCCCCATGGCTCTAATTCAAACGGCCATATTAGAGCACACTCTGCGCCTCACTATGCCTCTGGGAGACAGCGTAGAGGTTCCACTGAGCATAGATAAAGCTCAAGTCGATGCAAAAGCAATGACCGTAAAAGTATGGAATGACACCTGCCAGGCCATCGACCAGGGTGATGAAGCCGCAGACCTGCTCTCACGCAATCTAGAAAAGAAGGTGCGCTTAGTGCGTATGGAGCCAGCATTCAAGCGCATAGTTGATCAAAAATACGCGAACTCAGCTGACAATGTTGTCAGTTTTGCTGACGGTTTTCCTGTATTGGTCATAAGTGACGAATCTCTCGCCGAATTAAACAGAAGGCTAGAATACCCGCTGCCCATGAATCGCTTTAGGCCCAATATCACCATTGGTGGCAGTGCACCCTTTGCCGAAGATAACTGGTCTGAGATCACCATCGACAATGTCAAACTTAGCCTGGTCAAACCCTGCGCCCGCTGCCAGATAACAACTATCGATCAAGACACTGCCGAAGCCTCACATGAGCCTCTAAAAACTCTTTCTTTCTTCCGCAAAGAAAATGGCAAAATCATGTTTGGTCAAAATGCCATACCGCAAAACAATGGTGAAATAAGATTGGGTGATGCCGTCTTGGTCACAGCAAAATAATAGTGAAACGCTTGCGGAAACCCTACTCGAATCTAGCCATCGCTCTCAGCGCCATAGCGCTGATGCTGTGCGCCGAACCGGCACATGCCGCCGCTGATCATGACCTCCAGCTCTGGACCCCAATAATGCTAGACCGCACAGTGTACAAGCGGGTGCACGGCTATCTGGAAGTGATTCCGCGCATTGGTGACAATGTCTCAGGTTTAAATCAGCTTTTGATTAGACCAGCGCTCGAATACAAAATAAAAGACAATTTTTCTCTGTTTGCTGGATATTTATGGCTCTCAAACTATACAGACGAAGGAGTGCAGAACGAGCACCGCATCTGGCAACAAGTACTGATGAATAAAAACTTCAAGCGCTGTCTATTAATCAATCGCAGCCGCATTGAAGAGAGGCTATTTGAACCACTTGCTGGAACCGGTGTGAGACTAAGACACTTGATTAAGGTCAACTATCCCCTCAATAAGCGCATTTATGCAACGGCTCAAGACGAACTCTTCGTCAATTTGAACAGCGTACAAGGAGGGCCACAGGCTGGCATTGACCAGAACCGATTCTTCACAGGGTTCGGCATCAGAACACTGAAGAAAGCACGGGTAGAAGTGGGCTACCAACTTCAGTATATTAATAGTTCAGACCAGTTCAATGATCAAGCTAATCACGCCATCGTGATACAGTCTTTCGTCGGCCTAAAAGATTAGCAGAGGAAATTTCTAGTGGACAATAAAGAATGTACTGAGCAATTTAGTCAACTGTCGACGCCTATGATTGCCGATGCTTGTGTGCGCTTGAAGCTTGCCGTTCGCGCAATGCCTGCAGGGCTCACGGCGCTAATACCAGGCAGCAAAGTTGCGGGTCAAGCTTTGCCAGTAAAACACTATGGCAGTGTTGATATTTTTCTCGAAGCCATGCTGCAAGCGAAACCCGGCGACATCTTATGCATAGACGACAGAGGTCGCAATGATCAGGCCTGCATTGGCGATTTAACGGCCCTTGAGGCAGAATGCTATGGCATAGCAGCTATGCTTGTTTGGGGCTGCCACAGAGACACAGATGAATTAGTGCGCATTGGTTTGCCAATATTTAGCTATGGTAGACATCCTTCAGGACCGCTTAAGCTAGAAACAGCAGAACCTAATTCAATTGGCCTAGCACAGCTTGGTAGCACGACAGTTGAGAGCAACGATTTTGTCTTCATCGATTCGGATGGTGCAGTTTTTGTGCATAAGGATCATATAAGCGATGTTTTTGCCACAGCAAAACAAATTTATGTAGCCGAATCGAAACAAGCGCAGCTAGTGAGAGATGGTCAAAACCTGCACAGTCAACTCATGTTTGACGACTATTTGGAGAAACGAGCCGTAGAGCCAGCCCTGACTTTCCGCGAGCATCTGCGCGCCCTCGCCAAATCGATAGAAGAATAGGTAGATACAATGTGCCCATTAAAAAGAGCTCAGAGCCAGGTAACAAATGCAAGATAGCCTCAAAGCAATTCTCACTGGCCTGATATCGGTCTATAGCTTGATGGCCCTCACAGGCTCTCAGGTAGCAGCGGCCCCAGCCAAAGCCCCAGCAAAAGAATTAGTGGTCACCCAACTAGACAACACAATCTATCTCACAGACGAAGCTGTACGAATCAAAAACCACACTGGCAATTTTATTCTGGTAGCAAAAGCGCCAGATTGGAAAGTTACATGTTTTCGTACGGACAGAAAAGTCTGCTGGCAAAGTGATTTGAACCGTTTCAGCGGCGTTATGCTGTTGCATCCCTGTGTCAGCGCCAAAGATCCAAACGAAGCCAAATTACTGGGAGAAAAGAAGTACAAAGGCTACGACTGTGTCTATTATCAATCAAAAAAGGGCATGCTCGTCTACGGCGCCAAGAACATCAAAATTCCCAGCAAGGTAGCTGAGCTCTTGTGCCGCTACCTCTTCTTACCTAGCATAAAAGAGCTACCACTATTTGAAAGCACGGCTAGCGAAGACAAGTATCAGCACAAAGAATGGTTCGACGCCCACCGCTACAAAGATTTCCTGCAACGCACTCCGGTGGCGACTAAATCAATCACAACAAAAGCCTACGACCCCAAAGACTTTGTCATTCCCCCGGGTCTGAAGAAAATGAAATTGCCGACAGAAGTGAGCTTCTCTGAGGCCAACAGAAACGATCTTGAAGGCATGATAGAAGGTGTTGGCTTCATGGGTAAGGACAAATGATTTAAAAGAAGGAATTACCTAACGCAAAAACTCTATGCGTTTAGTATCCATACCTAATCTTCTTGAGACATCGACACTCCACTGCCACATCTTAGTGCTGAGCTTGGTGTCATACGACGCTTTCGATGAAAGTACTTCGCGGCCATTGACGAAATATTTTCCAGTTACCTGGTAAAGCTCCGGGGCGCTTGCAAGCTGAATTACGGTACGGGCACCTTCTTCTGGCTTGACACCAAAGACTTTGGCATTCAGCTGAATTGCTTTGCCGATAATGCCATTGTTAGAACCAAAGTCAGTAGCGACAATGCCGGGGTGCATGGCATTGACAGTGACTCCTGTCGACTTAATGCTATAGGCCAAATGATATGAGAAAAGTATGTTAGCCAGCTTGGTATCGGCATAGTTGAGAAAACCAATAGGCATTTTATCGCGCATATTTGGTGGCCCACTCAATGATGAGCGCTTATGAGCATCGGAGGAGACATTGATAATACGAGACGGGGTGCTCGCCTTGAGCACATCAATGAGATAACCAGTCAACCAAAAATAGCCAAAGTGATTGAGGGCCCAGGTCATCTCCAGACCATCTTTAGTATCAGCGCGGCGCATGAACACACCACCAGCATTGTTTATAAGTACATTGAGCTTGCTGTATTTGTTGGTGAAATTCTTAGCTAGGGTCTTCACTGATTGAAAGTCGGAAAGATCCGCAGTGAGAAAGTCGAGATTGCTATTGCCTGTCTGAGCTTCAATTTCAGCCAGGGTGCTTTCGCACTTATCAGCGTTGCGACCAACAATAATTATATTGGCACCACGACCGGCCAATTCCATAGCTGTGACCTTACCAATACCAGCGGTGGCACCGGTGATTAAGCAATTCTTGCCTCGCATCGACAAATCGGGCAAAGCGTTAGATTCCATGGATTATTTCCTTATTAATGCTCATTCACAAACTTGCTCAATCTCTCCATGGTTTCACGGAAAGCAGCATCATCGATACAAAAACACATCCGCACCATCTCTGGTGTACGGCCCCAAGCAGCTGGGTTAGTCAAAAGCTTGTACTGCTTAGCCAACCGCTCATGCTTACTATCAAGCTTGGCCAGCAAAAATAGACCACCACGATAGGGAGTATCATAGCCGTCATCAAGGCCCTTTGATTTGAGCAGGCTTATCAGTTCTTCTCTCCGACTTGAAAGAATCTTTCGCTGACTGGTCAGGTAGGTCTCGACCTCGGAGAAGGCCTGAGAAACGTCCATCATTTGGTGCGGCGCTTTTTCTAAGAAAGCTGAATAAAGGGCATCCCAAGCACGCAAAATGGCAGCAGGAGGTGGGGCGACATGGGCAGCAATTTCTTGGGCCCAATCTTCATCAGGAGTAACCATAAAGCCACAGCGCATACCGCCAGCAGCAAAGCTTTTGGCGATGCCGTCAACCATAAATATGTTGCTAGCGCTTGGCCCCGAAGCAAAAGATCCGGCCGACAGTGATGATGGTGTCCACTTGCCAAGGCGATGATCGGAGAGCAAAAAGAAAATTTCATCAGAGAACACATAAATGCCTTGCTTGTGGCAGTTCTCTATGATTGTGCGCAAGCGCTCTGGGTCTAAGAATATGCCACTAGGATTATTTGGCTGAGTAAGCCAGAGCAAATCTGGTTTCTCCGGCAAGGCAGCGATGTCTTTTGGTGAAATCAAGAAAGCCCGCTCAGGGGAGGTTTTCACCTCAACTAGGCGAGCACCATAATAGGTGAGCATAGGGTAGAGCGGGCCATAGCTGCCGTCAGGAACAGCCACCAGGCAGGGTCGACCTAAACGCTTAGATAAGGCCTTGATCATGGCGCCAAAGAGAGGGAAGACGCCCTGGCCCAGAACAATACGCTTACCTGAAATAGCTACCTTGCGGGTCCATTTCATGTAAGCAGCAACACGCTCGCTGACAATTTGCGGCAGAATAGTAGTCTCTTCATCTAAGAAACCCTTGAGCAAGCCTTTAACCAGAATATCTGGCACTGGTGATTCGAATTCACCGTAGTCGAGCCTGATTAGACCCGGGGTTTCTAGATCAATTGGTTTAGCAGCGAAGCAAGCGTCTTTGCTCAGCTCGGTAATTAGAGGTGTGACTGAAAGCTTGGAACTACCCAAATGACCGGCTTCGCTGTGATTTGAGTCACCGTGCGAGTTGTTAGCATTTAGCTTTCGCTCTAATACTTGATCAGGGAATGGGAAAGTCATCAAATCATCGAAAAGCCATTCATACAAAAGTTGAGTAGGATAGGCAATACGTGAATAGCTCAACTCTGAGCCAATCTCCAGACCTTCCATCCAGGCAGCCGGTGCGTTAATTAAGAAGCTCAATTCAAGGTCACGGCTGATTGTGTTTTTGATCAAGCCATATAGAAGTATCAGATTTTCTGGCAATGGCTCCTGGCCAGCAAAGCGCAAGGTCATGTTAGAGCCAAGCTGAGAGCTAATAGTGAAGCTTTCCGAATCATCAATTAGATACCAGCGCTCCGGATGTTGCCTTGCTTGCTGGCAAATTGCTTTGAAATTAATCGGCGATGGGTTGAGCAACTGTCGCGGAGAGATTAGCACCACTTTCGGTGCCACGAGATCGTCTAATTCATTTAGTTCTGAGAGGTCATCATTGCCGACGGTAAGATCTAAACTGTTATCGCAAGCCACTCTTTCATAGACGGAGGCCACCGAAGAAGATAGGAGTATGCGGTCACCCGAGCTTGCTACCATGCGCAAGACCATGTCAACTAATTCAGCACGCGAAGGCGCAATGAACAATTCAGAAGCATCGATGGGGTAATAGCAGAAACCATTGAGGTAACGCGCCACGATAGCGCGAATACTTAAATCGCCCCGTTCATGGGGATAAGGGATGGTTTTCACATCTAGCAGTGAACGTGATAGACGGCTCAAGAAACTAATCTTTTCGTGCCCGAGGCGAGAGAAATCGAGTTCTTTGCGCAAACTCTCAAGCTTCATATGATTCAAGTTGCGCACGAAGGCAAAGACCTCAGGCTCGAACCTGGTATCGGCTTGATAAACAAGCAGATCGTGAAAGACCTGGCGGCCCGCAGCTAATAGTTTCACAGCCGTGGCCGCAGAAACCGACAGTTCAGAATCGCGGGACATGAAAAAGTGAAAGCGAATGCCGTGCTCTGCTTCTAAATCAACCAGAGATGCTAAGTCAGTGTCGTCGGCTTGTTGAATGCGACGCATCCAAACAAGTTTGCTCTCGTAGCCGCGACGATCGAACATACTTTCGATGGCATGACGCCCCGGTCTACCACCTAAAACTAAGGTAACTTTTCCACCGGGATTGAGACAGAGCTGGGCCTGCTCTAAGGCCCGAGCAATCAAAGGCAAACCAAATCGGTCCTCTAAGATTCCCTGTTCAAAGCAATAGTTGCTCAGGTCATAAAGATCTTTTTCAGAAAGCGCTTCGGCATTTTCACTGTCACCAGTTCCAAAGTTCATCTCACCTTTGACTGGGTTTGGATGCAAAACTTGAGGGATGCAGCCAATTACATGGTCAAAGTGTTGGCCAGTCGATAGAGGAGTCGAGAGCAGGTCTGAAACTTCAGCTTGAAAAGCTTTGACAATAGGTTCACCAGCCATACTGAGCACATAGCCACCGTCAGCAGTGGTGCCATTGAGCCAGGTATTGAGCTTGGCCATGGTGACGGCCACCGGATTCAAATCTAGTCCTAAAACCTCTTTCACATTTGTGACGAAAAGCAAAAGCAAACTAATCCAGCCAGAACCTGTTCCCACTTCAACGATGCGCTTACCGTGGAACTGCTCTTTACTTTTCAGCAAACCTTCAGCAAAGGTTCGTCCCCATAATTCAGGCGAGAACACTGCAGGAGTAAGAAGCAACCTAATTGGATCAGGCAAGGAAGGCAAACCAACACTCTTTAGAACTAGCTGCTGCTGCTCTAGCTCGCCGTCAATATCAGACTTCGGCGCGGTAGCTAAGCTTTGCTTAGCCAGATCATCGGCCAGCTCATGCAAAATTTTGATAGCTGCTTTTTCGGTGGTTTCGTCTTCCAGAGCAGCTAGCAAAACATTGAGTTTGCTCTGCACAATATCAGCCCGGTCTAGCTTGCCGAACTCGGCACTAGGCACCTGACTACAAGCAGCAAGTATTTCTTGCCTTGATGGAACGCTGAGAAGCTTGCTCACTGCACTTCACACTTAGGTATAGGTATAAGTAAATAACTACACCATTGTACTAGCATTGCCAATATAGAAGAGAAGGTTCAAGCCTACTGACAACAACCTAAGGGTTTTCGGCCAATCCCGGGCGAGGAGTGACAGCTGGGGCAGCAAGGCGCAAGTCGTTGCCTTTCCAGCGCGACTTCAATACCGGTGTTTGCAAGACACCCCGCTCGGTCAAGACTTCTTGCTGTACTTTGTCTTTCATATTACTGAAAGCTTCACCAAGGGTGGTGGCATCACCTTTGCTCTTCAGCGATTCAATTAAGCAACGGGTGAAGACAGAGTTTTGATAATGCTTCGACTCCCACGATACTTGTGAAGGCTGGCTTGAAGAAATAACTAGTTGACCAGTACCTTGAGCAACTTCAGAGATGTCCACATTGCCCTGGCGGAAAAGCCCCTTAGCGCCGGGATCGGCAGCACCACTGTGGCAGGCATCGAGAACAAGTACGACTCGGTCAGAATGAACGCGACCTTTAATAATTCTCGTCAAATCTTGCATAGGCAGACCAGAAGCATAGAGACTGTCGACCTGACTGTCGTATGCCAACAGGTAGTTGACGCCACCTATATCCATATCGGAGGCGCTACCGTGACTAGAGATATAAATGACGACTAGATCATCGGGGTTAGCCACCCGAGGAAGCCATTTATCACCCAATTCAGAGAGGATATTGGCCCGAGTGGCCTGTTCATTAGTGAGCAACTTGACGTGGTCAGCAGCAAAGTGGCCTTCCTTCAACAAATAATCGTTGAAATCTTTTGCATCCTTGGCCGGATATTTGAGATTGAGCTTGCTGTCTTGAAAATTACTGATGCCTACAATTAGGGCCCATTTATCTCTCACAGGACGATTGGTGACATCAAGAGCAGATTCTTCGGCAGGGGTCTCGGCATCGGCTTTAGCTGTTGTCTTAGCGGGGCCCTTCACTTTGCCGTTGTTGGCCATGGCCAGGCGACGAGCCTCTTCCACTTCATGTTTGTTGCGCTGCCGCTCAATTCGCTCTTCGGCTTCTTTTTCTTTCAAAGCCAACTCGCGCGCTTTCAATTCATTGCGCGAACGCTCTGCAGCAGCCAATTCTGCTTCTTTCTTCTCGCGGGCGACCTTAGCTTCTAGCTCTTTTTGCAAAGCTAACCACTTAGGATCGTTGATACCAGCAGCAGTAGCAACAACAGTTTGATTGGTGACGGCTGGGGTGGTGCTAACAGAAGAACCAGCATGGCCGGTAGAAACACCATAAGTGGGCTTGCCTTTAGCATCATAGCCACTAGTTGTGCGCGCCACATGGGGGCGCACAGAGCTGCCAGTTTGACTTGATGCAACCTGGTTGCTGGCAACTGTAGTAAGAGCAAGATCAACATTAGCTGGCTCGACTGGCTTAGCCTTGGCAATTTTCTGTTTTTCTAGCTCTTTGGCCGCAAAGTCACGATTGGTCTTGGCATCAATTAAATTGGGGTCAATTGCCAGAGCCTGATCAAAATCGGCAATAGCCTTGTCAAGCTGGCCCAGATTTGAATAAAGCAAACCACGGCTGAGAAAACAGCTGGTACTGTCTGGCGCTAGACGAATGGCAGCATCAAGATCGGCCAGAGCGCGGTCATTTTGCTTGATGGCCAAGAGCGCTAAGCCGCGCCAATAATATGAATCAGCCCTGTCGCCATTTAATTTGATTGACTCGGTTAATGCCTGAATGGCCTGGTCAAACTGACCTTGGTTGTAGGCCTGCTTACCTCGATCAAGAAAAGTATTTTCGTTGTCATACCATGCAGCTTCAGTCGGTTGGCTCAGTTCAAGGCCACAGGGCAAGAACACAGGGCACAGAAGCGGCGTTAGAGAGAGTATGAGTGATGCTGCAATCTGTTGTTTTTTCATAATTCAGCTACTTTTTCGACGTGGACTTAATCACTTACTATTTTCAGTTCTGAGAGGCGGGACTTTTGAGTCGCCTTAACAGTTCGAATTTTGACTGATCTACGCCGCCAATAGATGAATTAGGAGAAGAATCTTTTATTGTTTTCTTTACAGACTCGAGAGTGTGCTGGCTCGTAGAAGCTGAAACATGCCGTGCAGCGGCCTTTGAGTGCCCACGCCTGGACTGCCCACGATTTTCTAAATCTTCAGCCCCAGACTCGGAGGCTGAACCTGCGGACGATGCCTGACGGCTGTTTACACCTGAATTAGAACTATTTTTGCTATATCCTGCAAATGTTGCCGAAGTCGTGACCGAACCGGGCACATATCGCCTTACCTTAGTGTGCTCAAGATTACGCCCAGCATTAACGGCAAATAATACGCAGGCAGCTAACATCAAGACAGTGAGAGTGTAGGTAAGCATATGGGTGGCCGTTGCTGAATTGTCAGCTGAACCCTGGCTAGCAACAGGTGGGTGAGCAGCGGGCGGCGCAAAGGGGCTGGCAAATGCAGTGGTGGGAACTGTTTGAAGATTGCCGTTGCTTGCTTTCTGTTGCTCGGCAAAACTCCAAGAGCGCTCAGGATCCGGCGACCGGGCAAAATTCTTAATGGAATGGTCGGGGTGCAAGCAGGCTTGCTCTAAGGCGTCCTTAAAATCAATCATGGTAGCGAATCTCTCCGCCGGATTTTTGGCCATTGCCCGGGCTATGACATTTTCTAATTGCACAGGGAATTGCCCATCAGGACAAGCGCAGGCTAGCGTTGGCGGTTGATTGTGCATGTGGCAGTGCAGCAACTCATAAACATTGGCTCCCCAAAAAGGGTCTTTTCCTGTGAGCATTTCGTAGATGACACAGCCAAGCGAATAGATATCAGAGCGACTGTCACATTCTCGGCCGGAGATTTGCTCTGGACTCATATAAGGAGGAGAGCCCCAAAGCTCGCCGGAATGGGTCAGCTTGCGCGAATCTTCACCCAACTTTGCCAGACCGAAATCTACTACTTTTACTTGTCGATGAGATGCTTGCTCTTGCCTAGGGCCACTATTCAAAGCACCAAGACTGGCACCACTGGTAGTATCGTCTAGTAACATTATATTGGCTGGCTTGATATCACGGTGAATGACTTCATGACGATGAGCGTGGCCCACTCCGAGACAAATCTGCGCTGCCACACTATAGGTTTGCTCTAGCGAGAGGCGGCCTTCAAGTAGAACTTGGTCAAGCGAAGAACCTTTCAAATAATCCATCACAACATAAGGCTGGCTATCGGCACCGATTACGCAATCATAGACAGTGACTACATTAGGGTGAGAAAGCTTACTCAAGGTTTTCACTTCGCGCTCAAATCGCCGCCAAATGTCTGGTCTCTCATCCACTCTAAACTTCACAGTCTTAACTGCAACCAGCCGCTCTACAGGCTCTTGCATGGCCTTGTAGACCACGGACATGCCACCAAAGCCCAGTACTTCAAGAATATGATACTTATCATCGAGTACAGTGCCGATTAATGGGTCTTTGCGAAGCTTCTCTTGAAAGCGCTTCTCTTCTTCAAGCAAGGCCTCGGTCATATTATCTTCGGCCAAATTGCAAGTGCGATAGCCGGCCCCGAAGTCTGTCACAGTAGGCAAATCTGTTGATTTGCCAAACTCTTGTTTGCCAAGCTCATGGTCAACAGAATCGTGATCTTGACTCATTTGCTGACATACCTGAAGTAACTGTCACAGGCGCACCAAAAACTAATTTAGTCCTCCACCGGGCGTAAAACCCTGATTGGGCCCCTGAGGCCCTTGCTGATTTGGCCCTGGACCACGTCCTCCCCCACCTCTGAAAGTGGGCCTATCATCCGGCTGATGCTCCATTTCGTCGGCCAAACTAGAGAGCAAAGAATTGATGCGGCTAGGGTTTCCACCCTTTGCTTTTTCAGCGACGATATCACCTAACTTGCGCAAATAATAGACTCCAAAGGACGGGTCACCACGATGCTGCATCAACTCACTCTTTATCTTGGTGATTAGAGCCTGATTATGAGCTTCCATCGGGTCAGAGCTTGCTGAGCTAGCAACGGACTGTGGCCGATCGGAGTTCTGACTAGAGGCCTGATTGAAAGTCTTGCTGGAAGAAACAACCGTAATGCCGCGGCCAGACCCCGTGCGACTAGCCTGTCGAACCAAGTCTTCTTGCTCAGCTAATTTTTCACCTAACTTTTGCACCGAGTCTTTAATTAAGGCAGACTGGCCGCTTTTAGCCTGAATCTCTATTTGAGCGAACATCACTTCAAAAGGTGCTACACCTGTTCCCTTGCGCCTTAATGAATTGATTCGATCCATCAATAGCAAGCGCTGCTCTTCGTATGGACCAGGTGAGACAGACAATTTTCGCTCTTCGGCCGACAACTTATTGTTAATTGCTTCATCATCGCCACCAACTTTGGTGACAGCGATAGTGGCTAGAAACTTTCTGGGATCGATTGACCCATTAGCATAGGTTTTAATGTCACCAGCTGTGACTTCGACACTTTTACCACTGCTCGAATCTTCATCGCGAAAAAGCACTTTGACTGTCCCAATAGAATCGAATCTATCAAGCACAGACTTAGTAATCAAAACTGAATCGATTCGCAGGTCATCATCGGTGGCCTTGGGATGGCGTCGCGTGAGAATAGTCGCTTCACGACCAGAGATTACTGCATGCACCGGATAGTCTTTTTTTATAACTTGAGCCTTACGCACAGCTTCTTCGACATTCTCACCAGTAGCATCTAGAGCAAAAGCCAGCGGGCAACAAAGAGTAGCCACTGAGATGGCAAACAAGGAGGCAAGAGAGATTTTTTTACTATCCATCAGGTCAGTCTCATTTCTATGACTATCTACATTTTAATCTCGTTAAAATTGTACTCTCTTGCCACGCGGGCACGAATACCCGCTCTCAACTAAGGGATATTCCCATAAACGGAGCTATGTCATCCCTAAGTTAAGCTTGTTTACCCCCGAGCACCAAATTAGTGAGCGCTCTCAGGACCGCCTTTGTCTTTCCAGCCGCCGTGCTTATGTTCACCCATTGATTTGTGATGACCCCCCATAGAGCCGCCATGGCCGCGCATTCCGCCTGCAGAGCAGCCCATACCTCCTGCACCTGGCATGCGATGGCCCCAACCGCTCATGCCCGGACACTTCATCATTGCTAAGCGCAAATGCTTGCGTTGCTCGGGGGTATAGACCTTCATCGTCGCTATTTCGTTATCGATTTTCATATTGGCAAGATCTTGAACAGCTGAGGCCATCTGTTTCTTCAAATCATTGGCCTTAGAGCTGTCAATATCGGCACTAGTTAAAACGTCCTTGAGATGGCGTTTCAGCGTCATAACTTCAAGCATCTTAGGTGCGAACTTATCCATAAAGTCGCCTCGCAGCTGATATAGCTTCTCGTACTGGTCATCAGTAACGGCCACGTCGCCCTTAAGAAAACGAGCCCCCATGTCCATCATGCCAGCATCTGGCATGGCCTCCATAGAAGCACCGGCTGGCAATGCCATGGCGAAATTCATTGGACCGGGTGGTGGCCCCTCTTCACCCGGTGCGACGGGTGCTGGCATGGCCATCGGAGGAGGCATCTCCATTGAAGGACTGCCTTCTTGAGCTTGCGCAGGAAGACTGCCAAGAGCCAGAGGCGCCACGAAGGCAACGGCAATGCTGAGTAATCTGGATCTCTTTAGATTTAAAGTCATAACAACGCTCCGATAACTATTAAATAGCGATACGAGACTATATACGTACCGAGCCAGCAAAAAGTTCAAAGATCGGAAAGAATTTTTCCGAGATTTTATATTAAGCTAGGCCGTTAAACTATAGATTCCCATTTTGCCCCAGGAAAAGTCATGAGAGCTTCAGAGAATGCTGTGCCGCCCACGCCCATTGCAACGCTGGCGAAAGCAAGCAATTATCGCTGGGTAATTATAGGTTTTGGCTTTCTCATTACCCTCATAAACTACCTGGACCGCTCAGCCATGGCCTATGCCATCGGACCGATCAAGGCTGAATTTGGTTTTAACAACGAACAATTTGGCGCCATTGCCGCGGCCTTTGCCGTCGGATACGCCTTAATGACTCTGGGTGGCGGAATCCTTGTTGACAAATGGGGCGCTCGCAGCGTTTGGTCGGGAGCGGCCGTCTTGTGGTCAGCCTGCACAGCCTTGATGGGCATTTGCTCTAGCTATCCAATTTTCTTCACCGTGAGAGTCATGCTGGGCATTACCGAAGGACCCCACTTCCCTGCCCTGACAAGAGTTGTGGCCGATTGGCTGCCCTCGACTGAACGAGCTAGGTCAACTGCTATGGGCCTCTGCGCCGTGCCTATGGCCGGCGTCATCGGCGCCCCTCTAATCACCAGCTTAATTGCCAGCTTTGGCTGGAAGGCAATGTTTGCCATTCTCGGCAGCGCTGGCATAGTCTGGGCCGTGATTTGGTGGTTCATTTACCGCGACTATCCGGAACATTCAAAATTCGTCAACGACGCTGAGCTAAAAATCATTCGCGAAGGCCAACCGCTGAACCGTGAGCGAAAAATGGCTGAAATGAAAGCTCACGATATCTCGCTTGGAAAAACCACCTGGAAATTTCTTTTCACCAATCCATCGCTGATTGCCAACAACTTCGCCTTCTTTGGCTTTGGTTACTTGCTCTTCTTCTCAGTCACCTGGCTGCCAGGTTACATGGAGCAGACTTATCACCTGCACCTGAAACACGTGGGCGAGCTTCTGGTTGCCCCCTGGCTCACTGCCGCTGTAATGCTCTTTTCTGCAGGATTTCTCTCAGACTATCTCTGGAAGAAAACAGGCAGTATGCGGGTTGCTCGCAGTCATATGATGTGGGTCTGTCAGCTCCTATCGGGGCTCTGTTTCATCCCGTTGATGTTCAATCCAAGTTTAGAAACAGCCCTGGTAATGTACTCTCTTGGCCTTGGTTTTGGCCTCATGCCCAACGCAGCATTCTATGCCATCAACTGCGACTTAGCCAAAGACAAAGCAGCAACTAGCCTGGGTTTAATGGACTGCTACCTTGGCTTTGCTGGCGTACTTGCCCCTTATCTCACGGGCAAACTTTCTTACATAACCCACAACTTCAACTCTGCTTTCTTTATCTTGATTTTCTTCACACTGACTGGCTCAATGGCAGTATTGTTCTTCCAACATCCAGATAAAGACATGAAACGCTTTGCTTAAAGTGTCTAAATTTGCCAACTCTTTCCTCGATATTTCTTTCCAAAAACTACGGAGTTCACCATGTCTAAGCCTTCGCCGCAACCAGAACTTGCAAAAGAAAGAGCTAAAGATATGCTGCAGCAGGGCCTAGCAGCAGCCCACAACGGTGACTTAAGGCAGGCTCTGACAATATTCGACAGTTCAATAAAAGAGTATCCAATTCCTGATGCCTATTTTTCAAAAGTAGAAGTTTTGGTGGCACTCGGTAAATTTGATCAAGCCCTAGAAGAAATTGTTTTACTAGAAGAGAGGCTGCCAAACCTTGATGGTGGGCCAGAATTTGAGAAGAGACTAGAACAGTTCAAAACCACCCTTGATGCCATCGGTGAAGTATCAGAGCAATCACTGCCTCTCACAGCCAGTGGTTTTGACTTGAGTTCGTTAGGTGAAGACCTGGCAGACATCACCCAAGAATTGCTGGTTATAATCCCCCTTAACTATCAAAGCACTGAAGAGATCTTAGATCTTTTGACTAAGGTGGAGTCACAAAATTCGAGCAATGGTATCACTCTGATCAACAAAGAAAGTCAGGCCGTGATCTACGATATCGACATCAAGGATCGCGACAGCGATCTTTCTGAAACCTTGCTTTCATGCGGCGTTGGTCGCCTTAGCGGCACACACACAGAAGCTATCAAAAATCACACCCACTTGCTCTATATCTCAGGACCAAACGCCGAAGTTGCAAGTGCCGCTGAAGATCAAATTGAACTAGCTTCAGACATGCTAAAAACAGTGTCGATTCTGCTCACTGAACTAAAAGGTGAGTGCGTCTACATTGCCACCGCCGGTCTTACCCACACAGCAGAAGCTTGGGCCGAACTGAGCGAAGAACAGGGTCTAGCTGCCTACATCGAAGCCTATGTGCAACGGATTGGCGGCGAAGGTCAAATTTTCTCTTGCGGTATGCACGGTCTAGGTCTACCAGACGTCTCACTCGAACTTGATCTCAGTGATGAAGACGGAGCCACACTGCTTGCCGAGTTTCTTGAATATTGCCTGGTCAACGAATTGCCACCAAGTGATAAACCATTTGAGTACAAATCAACCATTCGCAATCAAACCTACGAAGCAACTTGCTACCAATCTGGCTACGAAGAAGACAGCTGGTTCTTCAATCAAAACGGCATGTGGGCTCTTACCGAGCTTGCGGCGACGAAATAGCAAAAAAAAGAAAAAAAAACAGAAGCAAGACTGAGTCTCACAATTTTTGCTTCAATCACGACAGATCCAACCAACATCACGCAGTATGGATATTGCGATTTTGTCGCCACGACCGTCACAGAATAGATAGCCAGCTAGCGGGTATTGCAGTTTAGGCAGAGGTTCACCTGGCGCCGCTGGCAAAGCTTTTGTCCCCCTCGTTGACTCGGCCACTCTCGTAGTTTCGAATTCAGGCCAAACATGGCCAAAGGTGATACTATGCACGATCACCTTCTCAGACACGAGCTTACCATCAGCATCGGCAACCTCTATGGTGGCAGAGTAAAAGTTCGCCTGGAGCTTAGTTAAGCCTAAAATACTGATTGGCTGCGGCTGCAACTTCCTAACAAAAGCTGGAGCTTTACTAAGACTAACGCTCTTAAACAACCCGATCTTTTGGGAGTCTAGATATCCGTACCAAAATAACGAAGACAATAATACAAAAACAGATCCGATGAGAAAAAACCACACCGGGCTATAAGTGCTACCAGGCTGAGTTGCCGTAAGACCAATCAAACCCAGAGATGCAGCAATCATCAAAAGAATAACTGCGTATCCCAACTGCTTTGGAATCGCATCAATATCAGCTACTAGAATTTCAATTGCCTGCATAGGCTCTAGTAATTTAGGAATGGCAGGTGGGATTGTCAAAGAACTTATGTCTTGCGAAAGTATTACCGCAGGAACGCTCTCACTTACCTTAAGATCGACCTCAATACGCTCAGACCTCGCTGTCCAACGCTCAGGCCACTCGATTTCAATGGGAAGGTCAACTACTTTTTTTAAAGCAGTTTGAAATTCAGCCATAGACTGATAGCGATCTTTCGGCTTTTTGGCGTAAGCGCGAGCTAAAGTCGCATCCAGTTTATCAGGCCAGCGCAAATCGGCCCGCACAGTGGCAAGGGGAGCTGGCATGGCGGTAAGGTGACGGTTCATAGTTTCAAATGCAGTGCGCGCGCAAAGTGGTGATTTACCAGTCAACGCTTCATAGATCACACAAGCCAGCGAATATACATCAGAGCGCCCATCAAGGTCTTCATCAAGACATTGCTCTGGACTCATGTAAAGCAAGCTCCCTTGCAGGTTTCCACTTTGAGTTAGACGCAGCACCGTATCACCAGTCAAAGGCATGATTTTAGCGATGCCAAAATCAAGAACTTTGACCATAAGCAGGCCTTCTGGCGAACGAGTCAACATGATATTGCCAGGCTTCAAATCGCAGTGCACCACTCCCATCTCATGAGCAGCAACCAGTCCAGAAGCGACTTGCGCCGCGATTCCTAAGGCCAGCTCAGCCGACAACCAGCCGCTCTCAGCAATAGCATCTTGCAAGCTAATGCCGTCCACAAACTCTTCGGTCATATAGACCTGACCACTGGCGCTGATGGCCCAAGACTCGACCTCAACCACATTGGGGTGGCGCAAAAGATTACTCGTTTCAGCCTCACGCTTGAAACGATCTACTATCAACTCATCGGTGACGAAGTGGTTGTGTAGCAGCTTGAGAGCCAAAATACGATTAGATTGGCTGTCGCGCGCACGATAGACAGTGCTACTTCCCCCGCTGCCAACGTTCTCTAATAGCTGATAACGGTTATCAACCACAGTGCCAAGATTTGGATCTTTTATGGCACTCTTTTCGCCAAACGCCGGGCTCAGAGATGAAGCGCTTGATGCAAACTCAGTTTCGTTGTGGTCCTCTTGCATCAATCACCATGGCAAAATAAATATTGCTTATTTATACCTCATATTTTCAACCAAGCAGAGGAAGGTTTTACAACAAATCTAAGGCTCCTACCAGCAAGACTTACGAGCTAAATTGACAAGTTTTACCAGGGAGAAAACGTTGCCAAGATTGGATTTTTGCCCACACAGCAGCTAATCTACTAGTTATGGTATCCAAATTGATACAGCAACTCATACGAATGAGCGGGGCATTGTGAACAAACTAAATACACCTCTTTCAGTGTTGACGCTACTAACAGCGATACTAATCGGCTGCGCCGATAGAGCCTGCGCTGGTACCAACACCATCCCGCAGACAGTCGCCAACGAGAACGCTGTTCAGCAGGCGATTAATGACGCCAATAGGAGGTCGCAGCCGCCACCTCCTCCGCCACCACCACAGAACCCATCGGGACCACCAGGTTAGTAGCCTCGGCTAAATTTCTAAAAAAAAGAAGTAGCGCAATGCGTTACTTCTTTTTTTAGTTGTCGACATTTAGTTTCCGGCAGCCACGCTTTTTATTGCGGCCCTCGCCTTAAGGGCTCGATATGACCTTGCCTGCTTAATCAACTCAGCAAACAAAACACTGTTGTTTTCGAAGTCTCGCTCAGGGTGCCATTGCACACCCACCACGAAGCGTTCACCAGGCAACTCAATCGCCTCAGTCACGCCATCATCGGCAGTGGCAGCCACCTGCAAGTCTTTCCCTAGTTTCGAGACACACTGGTGGTGCGAAGTGGGTACAGAGAAGGCTAGCTTTCCCGAATATACAGTCGCCAACTTACTAGCGCTTCTCAAAGTAACAACGTGACTGCCAGCAGCATTTCCCTGCCAACCGTTCTTGCCTGAATGAGCAACTTTCGACTCTGGCTTAGCTGTTGGAATATCTTGAATCAATTCCCCACCTGAGCCAATATTCAAGACCTGCGAGCCAGCGCAAATGCCCAGGTATGGCATGGGCGGCTGAGCCAACACTGAGCGCACCACAAGCATGTCAAATTGAGAGCGAGCCGGTGCCATGATAGAAGTTTTCGCTTCCGTCTTCTGACCGTATGACGAAGGCGGGTAATCATCACCACCAATCATCAACATGCCATCTATGTTTGGCAGCACCTGACCCAGCTCGGCAGCACTCATGGGCGGTACAAGCAAAGCTATGCCACCGGCTTTGGCGATAGCATCTAAATAACGCGCTGAAATAGAGTACTTGCTACCCTCAGTATTCAAATCAAGGTTTATTCCAATTACTGGTTTACTTTCAGCAGTCGCTGTTTGACCGAGGGCAGGCGCTGCATAGCTGCTAGCAAGGCAAGCGGCAGCCACCCAAGCCATAATCGATGGAGTTACTTGAAATTTCATGGGTTAGCTCGCTTTAGAAGTCAGCAGTTTTTGGTGCACGAGGGAAAGGAATAACATCTCGAATGTTAGCCATACCGGTGACGAACTGCACTGTGCGCTCAAGACCCAGACCAAATCCAGCATGGGGTACTGTGCCAAAGCGACGCAAATCGAGGTACCACCAGTACTCTTCAGGGTGCAAGCCGCTATCAAGCATGCGCTGTTCGAGAACATCTAAGCGTTCTTCTCTCTGGCTACCACCAATGATTTCGCCGACTTTTGGTACCAACACATCCATTGCCCGCACGGTTTTGTTATCTTCATTCATGCGCATATAGAAGGCTTTAATTCCCTTCGGATAATCAGAAACAATTACTGGTTTCTTGAATTTCTTCTCGGCTAAATAGCGCTCATGCTCTGACTGCAAGTCGATTCCCCACGAGACAGGAAACTCAAAACTCTCTCCACTCTTGAGCAGAATATCAACGGCTTCAGTATAGGTAACCCTAGCGAAATCGCTATTGACGATATGTGTGAGAGTCTCGATTGTTGTTTTATCGATGCGCTCGTTGAAGAACTTCATGTCTGTTCCGCAGTTAGTGAGTACATCGTTAAAGATGGTTTTGAGAAACTCCTCAGCACAGTTCATATTCCCTTCTAAGTCGCAGAATGCCATCTCAGGCTCTACCATCCAGAACTCAGACAGGTGCCTGGAAGTATTGGAATTCTCTGCTCTAAAAGTTGGGCCGAAAGTATAAATGTTGCTCAAGGCAGTGGCATAAATTTCGCCTTCGAGTTGACCGCTAACAGTCAAGCTCGTCGGTTTACCGAAAAAGTCTTGTTCATAATCAACACTACCATCGTCTTTGCGTGGAACGTGATCGAGATCTAGAGTAGTGACCTTGAACATCTGACCAGCGCCTTCGCAGTCACTGCCAGTGATAATTGGCGTGTGAACGTATACGAATTTACGATCTTGGAAAAACTTGTGGATAGAAGTACAAATCTCGTTGCGCACACGAGCCACGGCACCAAAGGTGTTAGTGCGCGGGCGCAAGTGAGCGATTGTGCGCAGAAACTCATAAGAGGTTCCCTTTTTCTGCAGTGGATAAGTAGCCGGATCAGCGAAACCAAAAACTTTCACCGATTCAGCTTTAATTTCAGTGCTTTGCTCTTTGCCAGGTGATTCAACAACTTCGCCGATAATCTCAACGGAGCTGCCGATGCCTAACTTGAGAACATCGCTCTCGTAATTTTCTAGCTTGTTTTCAGCCAAGACTTGAACATTATCAAAGGTCGAACCATCATTAATGGCTAAGAATGAAAATCCACCTTTAGAGTCACGCCGCGTGCGCACCCAACCGCAGAGCCTGACACGCTTACCGATGTTCTCTTTTTTCAGAGTCTCGAGCACTGGTGTGCGTGTGAAAGTTTCCACTTTAGCCGTCATTCTTCCTTCTCTCCTTTTTTAGCGTTTACGCAGCATGAAAACACCGTCACGCAGTGTTAGCAATACACGATCAACGCGATCGTCTGTGGCAATATAATCATTGAATTCGATAATTGCTTGGCCAGATTGATCGGCCTTGCTTGGCTCTAGGACAGTTCCGCTCCAAAGCACATTGTCGACGAGTATGACCCCGCCAACCTTGAGTTTGGGCAAGACCGCCTCATAGTAATTTTTGTAATTCGGCTTGTCGGCGTCGATAAAGACAAAGTCAAAAGGTCCAGATAAATTCGCCAGCGAATCGAGTGCAGGACCTTGAATCACCTCAATTTTAGAGCCGTGTTCGCTACGCTCAAAATATCTCTTGGCAAAGGCAATACACTTTTCATCAATCTCAAGAGTAGTTACCTTACCGCCTTTGGCCAAACCCTCAGCCATTGAAAGAGCGGAATAACCGGTAAACATACCAATTTCTAAAACAGACTTAGCCGCGGCAATCTGTACCATCAACTTGAGAAATCTTCCCTCAAGCCGTCCTGTCAACATCTGCGGATAATCCATATTCTCATGGGTATCACGCACAAGCTCGGCCAAAAGTGCGCTCGTAGGCTCAGTTTTCGACTCAGCGTAGTCGTCGATCCCGGGTTTAGTTAGAGTCAACATAAAGCTCTCGTTTTAAGAATTTTAGCCTTGATATATAGCACATGATCGCTAGATAAAACGTTGTAGAATCGGCGGTCATACTAACATTCGAGTGTAAGCAATGAATCCAGTACGTGCCGATCACATCAGCCCCCTTGATATGTTCAAGATTGGTGTTGGACCGTCCAGCTCCCACACTGTCGGGCCCATGGTGGCTGCCCTCGAGTTTCGTAAGATTGTCTCCGAATTGCTGGTCAAGTTACCAGCGAAAAGCGCTCATCAATACACGATTAAAGTTGAACTTTATGGCAGCCTTTCGGCTACTGGCTCTGGCCACCAAACCGATGGGGCCGTTTGCGGCGGGCTTTGGGGCTACAGCCCCAAAGAATCTATGCCAGATGAAATCTGGTCGGCCACTGAAAAGTTGAAAAAAAATCCAATTTTGCCTTTTGCTGAATTTGGCGACAAAGTCAAAGTGCGCTTTCAACCAGATGAAGATTTAGTCTGGGCAGCCTGGACAATGGACGGCAAACCATTGCCGCATCCAAACACTATGCGGTTCTTGCTCAAAGAAGGCGAGAACACAATCAAAGAGCTAATCATACTTTCAGTGGGCGGCGGCTTCGTCGAACCGGTTGATGCAATTACATGGGAGCGCCAGCCTGCTGGTTCTAGCACTACTATTTATGACCTGCCTTATCCCTATAATTCGGGAAAAGAATTTGTAGACCAGTGCAATAAACATAAAATGGCACCGTGGCAAATTGTGGTTGAAAACCAGAAAGTGTGCGGATTGTCCGAGCACAAATTAAGAGAAGAATTGAGCAAAATTCTGGCAGTTTTCGATTCATGTGTAGAGCGTGGCCTTTCCACCGAAGGAATTTTGCCCGGTGGCCTCAACGTCAAACGCAGAGCAAAGGCGCTGCACGAGCAAATGCTAGCCGGGACAAAAGTGACGGTTTACTCTTCGCCAGCTGGCCTCAAACCCTCGGTTTATGCCATTGCCGTGAACGAAGAAAATGCCGCCGGCGGCCGAGTGGTAACGGCACCGACAAACGGCTCTTCCGGATTGATCCCGGCCGTTTTCAGAACTCTTCAAGAATCTCACAAACTTAGCCATGAGACCCTTCAAAACGGACTGATAGTAGCATCAGTCGTGGGTGCTCTAGTCAAAGTCCACGCCTCCATATCTGGTGCCGAAGTCGGCTGTCAGGGTGAGGTTGGCACCTCTTGCGCCATGGCCGCCGCGGGAGCCGTCGCCATGCTCGGCGGCAGCGCCGACCAGATTGAGCAGGCGGCTGAAATCGGCATAGAACACCATCTCGGTATGACCTGTGACCCAATTAAGGGCCTAGTGCAGGTACCTTGCATCGAACGTAACGCCATGGGCGCAGTCAAAGCCCTCAATGCAGCCGAGCTTGCCCTGGCCTGTGACGGCACTCATCTGATCAGCCTTGACCGCTCTCTTGAAGTGATGAAGCAGACCGGCCTTGATATGAACCAAAAATACAAAGAAACCGCGACAGGCGGCCTTGCCCTAGGTTAACGGATGGCTGAGGGCAAAAGCCCGAGACCAGCTTAGATTAACTCTGAGGGGAAGATTAAAAACCTCTTGACAATCCCAGGGATTAGGCTTAGTCTGGCATAGCCGAGGATTATGTCTAAAAGTACCTAACTAATAGATTAATTCGCTCTATTTAGAGTCAACGGCCCTCCATGCTTCGCATGCCTTTCTTTTCCAGGAATCCCAGCCATGAACCCAGAATTACCACATAACCAATACTGCGATGATCCCGCACTTG